>NZ_JCAFSR010000011.1:0-121471 GCF_059369475.1 Stenotrophomonas sp. YJH_SMC_65 | reverse complement strand
GTCGCGCGCTTCGCCGTCCACGGCGGTCAGCCGGTGGCTGGTTGCGGGATAGGTGTAGCTGGCCGTGCCTGCCGAGGTGGTCAGCGCGGTGCGATTGCCGGTGGCGTCATAGGCATAGGTTTCGATCGGCGTGCCGGTCGTGCCGTCCTGGGTCTGGGTCAGGCGACCCAGCGCGTCATAGGCGTACTTGGCCAGCACCGTCGAGCCTGTGCCGTTCTTCAGCTCGGTGATCGAACCGACGGGATCGTAGCCATAGCCCAGCGACAGGCCACCGGCGGCCGGGTCATGCACCGCCTGCGGGCGGTAATCCAGATCCAGCGGACGCTGCAGCTGGCGGCCGTTGCCGTAGGTCCAGCCGGTCGCCGGGCCGAAGGCCGCATAGGTCACGTTGTTCACCACGATCTGGCGCGCCTGGCCGGGGCGGGTCAGGCCGATCTGGCTGATGCGGCCCTGGGTATCGCGCACGTAGTCAGCCACGCTGCCGTCGGGGTAGGTCAACGCGGTCAGGCGGCCCGACTTGCTATAGGCGTAGCGCAGCGTGCTGGCAACGCCGTTGACGGTCTGTACCTTGCGGGTGACCTGGCCGAAGCGGTCATGGCAGTACTGGGTGCTGCCATTGGCATGCAGCACCTGCCCAAGCCGTCCCTTGGCGAAGCGCTCGTCGGCGGCACAGGCGGCCGGCGCCACGTCATAGCTGTAGCCCACGTCCAGATTGGGGTCCGGATAGGCGATGCCGATCAGGCGGTTGAGCCCATCGTAGTGATAGGTGGCGGTGACGCCGCGTGCATCGGCGGCCGTCTTGCGATTGCCGGCGGCATCCACGGTGAAGCTGCTGGCACCGCTGTCCGGGCTGACTTGCCCGGTCAGATCACCGAAACCGTTATAGGCATAAGTGGTGTGCAGACCCTTCGGGTCGGTGACCTGGGTGACCTGATCCAGCGCGTTGTACTGGCTGCGGATCTCCGCCGCCACGCCGCCCACGTCCTGCAGGGTCTGCGCCAAGCGGTTCAACGGGTCGTACTGCTGGCTGGTCACGCGCTGCAGTGCGTCGGTCACCGTCTGCGGGTTGCCGTTGGCATCGTAGGCAAAGCCGGTGGCGTGATTGCTCGCGTCCTTCAGTGCGGTCAGCTGGCCGAGCGTGTTGAACGTCCGTGCCAGGGTGCGGCGCAGGGTACCGCCTGCATCGAGCGTGTCTTCCTTGAGGCGATTGCCGGCATTGTCCAGCGTGTAGTGAATCGTGTTGCCCGCGTTGTCCTCGATATCGGTCAAGCGCAGCGCCGCATCGTAGACATAGGAAACGCTGCTGCCGTCGGGCTCGGTGATCTGTTGCACCTGGCCGGACGGCGATGCGCATCTGGCCGACCTCACGGCCGTGATCGATACGCTCGCCCCCGGTCGCCGCGTGGTGCTGGTGGGTCATTCCTATGGCGGCCTGCTGGCCACGGAGTTTGCACGCCGCCAACCGGAGCGCCTGCAGGGCCTGGTGCTGGTGGACCCGGCCACGATGGGTCAGCGCCATGCGTTCAAGCAGGCCGACAGTGCCCGCGTGCAGGCAGATGATGCCCAGCTGCGGGCGATGCTGCCGCCGGCCATGGCCGCCGACTACGCCGTCCTGACCGAACAGCTGGATGCACCCGGTGCGGAAACCCCGCGCACGATGCCGGACGTGCCGGTAGCGCTGCTGACTGCAACCCAGCTGGCTGCCGAACCGCTGTTCTTCGAGGAAACCGCAGAGGGCAAGGCACTCTGGAAAGCACAGCACGCCCTGCTCTTTTCGGGATTCACGCGCGGCTCGTACCGCTACCTGGCAACCGGCCACACCCTCCAGCGCGAGGAGCCTGCTGCGGTGGTGGCCGCGATTCAATCGGTCTCCGGCACCTCGAAGTAGCTGTTCCAGGCAGGGGCTTCCCGGGTTGTTCCCCGCTACTGCCCACGCAGGCGCACCGCAAAGTACCGCGCCGGGGAAAGGCCAAGCGCTTTCTTGAACATCGTGATGAAGGCCGTCACCGACTCATAGCCCAACGTCTCGGAAACGCGTTGTACGGGTGCACCGGCGGCGAGTTCACGAATGGCGATGAGCAGGTGCAGCTGCTGCCGCCAGCGCCCGAAGGACAAGCCCGTTTCCCGTTCGATGAGGCGGGTCAACGTGCGCTCGCCGAGGGCCAGGCGCACGGCCCACTGGCCGATGGTGCTGCGGTCTGCCGGATCCGCCGACAGCGCCGCCGCCAGCGCACGCACCTTCGGGTGATGGCTGACCGGCAGCGACAGATGCTCGGCCGGCATCTGTACCAGCTCGTCCAGCAACACCCGCGCCAGCCGGTCGGTGTGGCTGCCATGCGGATAGTCCAGCGGCGCGTCGGCCAGATGCAGGATCATCTCGCGCAGCATCGGCGAGATGGCCAGCGTCACGCACTGCGCCGGCAGGTCGACGATGCCGGGCTCGACGAACAGGTAGCACAGGCGCGCGTTGGCGGTGGCGCGGTTGCTGTGCGGCATGCCGCCCGGAATCCAGACGCCACACTGGGGCGGCACGATCCACAGCGCATTGGCCACTTCGCAGGTCACCGCGCCATGCAGCGCAAGAATGAGCTGACCCTTGCGGTGCTCATGCACCGGAATTTCCGCGTCGTGCTCGGCCACCTGCAGGCGGCTGGCAACCGCCGGGCGATCGGTCTCGTCAGGGTCCAGGTCAAAGCCGGGGAGCGAAATGCGAGCCATTCTCACATTGACCGGTTTTAGCGATTGATTGTCATTGTAGCGAAATTCGCCGGTGCGGCCGATCACTAGCATGAGCCGCATGCACGCCCCCACCCCTGCCCGTCTCCACGTGTTCCAGGCATTCGCCTGGTTGAAAAGCCCTGCCCTCAGGACCGACCAGGAGGCGGTGCTGTTCTCGCTCAAATGCCTGCTCGCCGCGTCGCTGGGGCTGTATGTCTCTCTAAGGATCGGCCTGAATCGCCCGTTCTGGGTGATCGGCACGGTCTATCTGGTATCGCAGCCTCTGTCCGGGGCGACACTCAGCCGCGGCCTGTTCCGCCTGCTCGGTACCGTGGGCGGAGCCGTCGCCACCGTCGTGCTGGTGCCACGTTTCGCCAATGCACCCCTGGTGCTGAGCGCCGCGCTCGCGACCTGGATGGCGCTGTGCCTGTATCTGGCGATGCTCGACCGCACGCCACGTGCCTATGCGTTCCTGCTGGCCGGCTATACCACCAGCCTGATCGGCTTTCCTGCGGTGATGGTGCCGGGAGACGTGTTCACCATTGCCATCACGCGGGTGCAGGAAATCGCCATCGGCATCCTGGCCGCAACGCTGGTACATACGCTGGTGCTGCCGCGCCGGGTCTCGATGCGCGTGCACGCGCGGGTTGCTGCCGTGCTGGATGATGCGGAACGATGGACGCGCGACATGTGCGCCGGTGCATCGGACACGGTGCTGGCGACGGACCGCTCGAAAGTGGCAGCTGACCTGCTCGAACTGCATGTGCTGTCGATCCACCTGCCCTTCGACAGTGCCCACGGCGTGGCCCAGGTGCAGATCCTGCGTGCCCTGCATGACCGGATGCTGGACGTCCTGATGCTGTCCAGCGCGGTGGAAGATTCCATCGCCCGGCTGCGTTCACCACAGGCCAGCGCAATGGATGCAAGGGGCTGGCGCGATCTGCTGCGGGCCAGCCTGGTCGCGCAACAGGCCGAGCTCGACCTGGCCCACGCCGACTGCCGCGTGCTGCAGGCGCAACTGCACACCGCCCGCCCCGATTGGCGCCGGCATGTACCTGCCCGCCTTGCGCGACATACGCAGGGTGCGGTACTTCACCGGGATCATCGGCTTGCCCTGCGCAGCGCGCTGGGCGCGTTCGTCGGCATCCTGCTGAGCTGCGTGTTGTGGATCGTTACCGGCTGGTCGGAGGGCGCGACGGCGGTGTCCATCATCGGCACGGCGTGCGTGCTGTTCGGCACGATCGAAGCGCCTGCGCCGCATGTCATGCGCTATCTGGTGGGGTCATTGATCGGCGTTGCCGTCGGCCTGCTCTACGGTCTGCTGATCTTCCCCGCGCTGTCCGATGTCGTCGGCCTGATTGCCGCGCTGGCGCCTGCGCTGCTGCTGTGCGGATCGTTCCTGGCCCGGCCTCCCTTCATCATGGCTGCCCTGGGCGTGGTGCTGACGTTTCCGCTCATCGCGGGACTGGGCGCGACCAATACGGTCAACATCGTCGGCGCACTCAACAACAGCGTAGCGTTGTTCGTGGGTACGACAGTGGCACTGTGCAGCATGCAGCTGTTCCAGACCGCCGATGCGGGCCGCAACCGCGCACGGCTGGAGCGTTCGATCCGTCGGAATATCGCACGACACGCCGCCGGACAAGGTGGCGTGACCCGCGCCTGGCTCAGCCGCATGCTGGATCGAATCGGACTGCTCGCTCCCAGGTTGCAGAGCCGTTCCAGCGCCGCGCACGACGTGCGGGCATTGTTCGCGGACGTGCGTGCGGTACGTGCATCCAACCAACTCCGCGCACTGGCCAAGTGCCAGGACAACCCGCAGGTCCGGGTGCTTCATGCGGCGCTGATCGAACGCGTCGCCGCACATTTCAGGATCCGCGGCCATGCGCCACGCAGCGTCGACGCCCATCTTCTGGAACTGCTCGACCGCATGCGCGAGGCAGCAGTGGCCAGCAGCGGGGGTGATCGTGAGCATCTGTCGCACCTGCTCTGCGGATTGCGCCGCGACCTGCTGGCGCCTGCTCTCACCCTTCGGCACTGACCTCATGTTTTCTGATCTCTCCATTGATGGCGTGCTGATCCCCGGCCTGCTCGCCGTGGCCGCCGCCGCGCTGGCGCTGTCGATGCTGACCTCGCGCCTGCTCGCCAGTCTCGGTCTGTACCGCTTGTTCGCCGCGCGACCACTGGTGGGCCTGTCCCTGTTCGTGATCCTGGCGGAGCTGATGATCCGGCTCTCGCCCCTGCTCGAGAAATGAAATGAAACACCTGCTTGCTGTCATCGGGCGCTGGAGCGCTACGCTGGTTGTATTCGCGATTGCTGTCGTCGCCGCGCTGTCCATCTGGAAGCGTTACGAAACACGCCCGTGGACGCGGGATGGACGGGTCCGCGCCGATGTGGTGCGCGTTGCGTCGGACATGGGGGGGCTGGTCACCCAGGTGCTGGTGCACGACAACCAGCGGGTCAGCGCCGGACAACTGCTGCTGGTGCTGGATCAGCCACGCCTGGCTGCCGCGCTTGAGAAGGCCGACGCAGCGGTCAGCAGCGCACGCGCGACGCTGGCGCTGGCCCGCCGCGAATCGACGCGGGACAACGCACTGGGCAACCTGGTCGCCTCGGAGACACGCGAACGCAATGCGGCCAAGGTCGACACCGAGCTGGCCGCCCTGGCGCAGGCACGGGCCGAACAGCGCGTTGCCCAGCTCAACGTGCAACGCACCGAGGTGCGCGCGAGCACCGACGGCATCGTCACCAACCTGGACCTGCATGCGGGCGATTACCTGCAACCGGGCGCGCAGGCGCTGGCGCTGATCGACACCGGCAGCCTGCGTATCGAGGGCTACTTCGAGGAAACCAAACTGGGCTGCATCACCGAGGGCGATGCCGCCGTGGCGCGGCTGATGGGCGACACCCGCGATGTCCGCGGACACGTTGACAGCATCGCCGCCGGCATTGCCGACGATCAGCGCTCAAGCACGCACAACCTGCTGCCGGCCGTGGCGCCGACCTATACCTGGGTGAGGCTGGCACAGCGCATCCCGGTACGCATCCGTATCGATGATGCGCCGCCGGATACGCGCCTGATCGTGGGTCGCACTGCGAGTGTGACCATCACGCCCTCGGCACCGGGAGCCTGCAAGTGAGCGTGCGGACAGTACGTGGTGGGCTGCTTGCCCTGTTGCTGCCCCTGACGGCCTGCGTATCCGGCCCCGACTATCACCTGCCTGCGAACGCCGTCGCAGCTTCACAACAGGCTGCGCGGGCGTTCGTCTCAGGCCAGGACGCATCGTTCAGCCACGACGCGCCACCGGATCGATGGTGGCACCTGTATGGCGACCCTCAGCTTGACGCCTACGTACGCGAAGCACTGGCGGCCAATACCGACCTGCGCGCCGCCGATGCCAACCTTCGGCGCGCCAGCGCTACCGTGCTGGAGTATCGCGCGCGCGGTGCCGTGCAGGCCGACGTGGATGCATCGGGCACGCTCACCCATGCCGGTGGCTACACCCAGGCGTCGGCCGCCCCGCAGTCGTACGCGCTGGGCCTTCACCTCTCCTATCCACTGGATCTTGCAGGTGGCATCCGCCGCGGCATCGAAGCCGCCAACGCCGACGCGGAGGCGGTTGCTGCGGTGCGCGACCAGGTCCGCGTGGTCGTCGCTGCGGCCGTCACCCGTGCCTATCTCCAGGTGTGCACCCGCAATCACACGCTCGCTGCAACCCGGCAGGTGCTGGCGATACAGCGCGACACGCTGGAGGCAACCCGTCGCCTGGCTGCAGGCGGGCGCGGAACGGACTTCGATGTCAGCCGTGCCGGTGCCGCGGTCAACCGCAGCGCGGCGGCGATACCGCACCTGCTGGCGGAACGGCAGGCCGCACTATTCGAGCTGGCCGCACTGATGGGCAGGGTTCCGGCAGACTATCCCAGGGAGGCCGAAGCCTGCCCCCAGCCCCCTGAGCTGGAGCAGGCGCTGCCGGTCGGTGATGGCTGGCAGCTGCTCCAGCGGCGCCCCGACATACGTGCCGCCGAGCGCAGCCTTGCGGCGGCCACGGCGATGATCGGCGTAGAGACCGCAGACCTTTATCCGCGGGTCACCTTGGGCGGGTCCCTGGGTACGGCAGGCACGCGAGTTCAGCTGCTTTCCGCCGACGGTTTAGGGGTGAGCGTCGGGCCACTGCTCTCATGGCACTGGCCCAACCGCCGCGTAGCCAAGGCCCGCATCGCGGCGGCCGGCGCCAATGCAGATGCCGCTCTCGCGTCCTTTGACGGCGTCGTGCTGCAGGCTCTGCGGCAGACCGAGACCGCGCTTTCTGCCTGCACGCAGGAGCTTGAACGCGAGCGCAGCCTGGCGCAGGCGCGTGGGGATGCAGCGCGGGCCGCCGGGCAGGCGCAGCAGCTCTACCGTTTCGGCAGGATCGATTTCCTCGATGTGCTTTCGGCCCAGGCCGCGCTGGCAGATGCGGAGTCCGCATTGGCTGCATCGCGCGCGGACCGGGTCGACCGCCAGCTGGATCTTTTCCTGTCGTTGGGCGGAGGCTGGGCCGCAACGGATTCGGCCGCGGGCGGTGCCCGGTGACCCGTTCAGGGCAGCGACTGCACGCCGCGCCGTCTGTTCAGGAATGTACCGCCTACACCCGTATTCATTCACACTGACTGCCCTATATTCCCGCCACAGCGCCGCATGCTGCGGCCATGACGGAGGCATCTCCATGAAGACCACACGCTTGCTTGCCATCGCCTTGACCACCACCACCGCGTTGGCTGCGGCCCCCGCCTTCGCCGATCCGCCGCACCACGCCCGCGGCAACGGCCCGCCGCCGCATGCGGGCGGCCCGCATAACCGCGATGCGCCGCCGGGCTGGCAGAAGAAGGCCTGGCGACGTGGCGAGCGCCTGCCGTGGGCCGAAGTGGACCGCCGCTACTGGGTAGACGATTACGCGCGCTATGACCTGCGCGAACCGGGCCGCGACCGGCGTTGGGTGCGCCAGTCCGATAACGAGTACCTGCTGGTGGAGATCGCCACCGGGCTGATCATCGACGCCCTGCATCGCTGAAGCGACCTGCAGCGTCCGCACACGCAGCGATTTACATCGGTGCAGACACCTTACGACCGGGGCCGCCCCGGTCGGCGGTGTCTGCGCCCACGGCGCCCCGCCCGCCTCCGCGGCCCGCCATGCAGGCCCTCCCGCAGCGCGATATACCCGCACATCAGCGCTGTGGCAAATAGCCCCATCGCCACCAGTATTTCGAATCCCCGATCACCAAAGAGCAGGCGGATGGAGGTCTCCAGTGAGCACAGCCTGCCGCAGCGCAGGCCGTGCTCGTTGAAGCCATGGATGAGCACCAGTACGCCCATCAGCCCGCACCACGCCATCAGGGCCAGGCTTGCGATGAAGATGAAAGGTCGATGGATACGCATGCGCTCGTCGCGGTCTTCTACGGTGATGTCCAGCGCGACGTTGCGAGTACGCGATCGGAAGCATCCAGCTCTACCGACCAGGCTTGGGTATCCAGGCGCAGCCGGTTCTCATACCACCATCGCTGCGCACAGCGACCACTGCATCCACGGCTGGCATAGCGGGTAAAGGGAGCACCGGCGTGCTCCACCACGTCAGGGTGCCCCAGCGCCCGCAGTACCTCGGCCCTGCTCGCCCCGACCGAGACCGAGGCAAGCGCGTGGGAATGCCACGCCGAGATCGCCGAGCAACCGGCCACGTACGCCACGAACAGCCCGACCAGCCCCCACATCAGTGTCCTCATTGACAGATCCCCTCCTGCGCCGCGCGCCCGCGCATCATCCGCGCAGACCTTCTTCAACGTCAAACCTCGACACGCGGGCCTGTTGCAGCGCCCGGCATCCGTGCTAGCGTGCGCCGTCAAACTCTCCATGGGGTGCAGGATGCGCAATGGAATGGGACGGAATCTGGTGATCGCCTGCATGGCCCTGGCTGTTGCCCCAGCGGCGGCAACAGCGGCCGCAACAGCGACCGCAATGCCGGGCGATCGTGGGCAGGATTTCGTGCAGACACAGGCGATCACCGCGCGCTGCCAGAAGAGCCTGCCCGGCCTGGAACTGCAGTTGCAGGAGGGCCGCAAGCACTGGCTGTCGACACTCGACGCCGCGCAACTGCAGGCCGCCGAGGCCTATGCCAGCAGCAAGGAAGGCAGGACTCTGGGAAAGAGTGTGGAGCGGGATGCCTCCCGCGCCTTCGGTCGCAATACCTTGTCCGCCGCAGCGACCTGCGTTGGCCTGCTCGCCGAGTACGGCCCGGCCCACCCGCTGCCTTCCGGCACGGCAATGCCGGCCGACCGGGTGCAGCACTACATGCTGCACTTTGCACCGATGGTGCTGGCTCGGCTGCAGTGCGCGCGCCTGGACGGCATCGACGTGGCCGCCCAGCCCGATGGCTCGGAAACCTGGCAGTACCGGGCCTGTGGCCAGACCGAATCCGTGCGCATGGCCCCGCTCGGGCAGAGCTGGTCGATGAGCGATGCGGACCGCAATCGCCTGTTCGACGCACTGACCCGATAGGTCGGACGGTATTCCCCGGGGTAGCAGGAACCATGTTTCCACCCACCACCTGGATCAAGTTGCGATCTGCCTTTCCATTGGCGGCCTGCACGGTGCTATGCGCCTGCGGCCTGGTTATGGACAGTTCGTTCGACACGCTGCGCGAGGCGCTTGACTCCGACATGGTGAACAAGGGATGGATTCCCGGCTGGGTGCCCCACGAGGCGACCGACCTGCGCGAGGTGCACGACCTCGACTCGAACACCAGCGCGCTGGCCTTCACCAAGCCTCCTGCGATACCACTGCGGCTGCCTGCGGATTGCCAGGCAACGACATTCAGTCACAGCGATCCTGTTGCGTTCGATCGATACTGGTGGCCGGGCGACGGGACGCTCAAGTCGTCGTATCGCGTCTTTCGCTGCGCGCCCGAATCCGGAAAATCAGTCTTCGTCGCCATCAACAGGACCGAAGACCACGTGCTCTTCTGGCGAACCTACGCGCGGTGATGCGCCCGCGCCACCCTATTCCTCCCCAGGACCCCATGATGCCCAACGCACGTGCACGCTTCGCTGCCCTCGCCTTTTTCCTCCCGGCGTGCTTGCCGGCCCACGCCGCAAAGGACGCCCCCGCCGACGTCAAGGCGATCGAACAGGTGGTCGAAGCGTTCCGCACCTCGCTGATCAACAAGGACAAGCCGACCTACATGGGCCTGTTCTTCTCTGATAAACCGGAAGACATCGGCTGGCAGTTCGTTTCCGAGGATGTGCGCCTGCAGGACATCCGCAAGGCCAAGCCCGATGCGATCAAGGCACGGCAGATTCCCGCCAACAACTTCATCGCGCTGATCGACGGGGCGGTCGCCTCGCCGAAGCCGAAGGAGGAGAAGTTCTCCAACACGAAGATCGAGACGGACGGCGATGTGGCCTCGGTCTCGTTTGACTACAGCTTCCACGACGATGGGGTGAAGACCAACTGGGGCAAGGAAATGTGGCAGCTGGTCCGCACCGAGCAGGGCTGGAAGATCTTCTCGGTGATCTACTCGATCCGCGATTCACGCAGCCCGGGCGATTGAACGTCGCTTGACCGGGCCGAACCCAGGCCGCGATCCATTCAGCAAGGGCATTGGCATTCGGCCATCGATCGGGCAGAGTTCGGCCACGCGCAAGGACGCATGCCATGACCCGCCTGCTGATCATCGAAGACAACCCCGAGCTGGTTGCCAACCTGTATGCCTTCTTTGAACCGCTCGGCTACGTGCTGGACGACGCGCGCGACGGCGCCAGTGGCCTGCGCCGGGCCACGCAGCACGACTACGACGCCATCCTGCTGGACCTGATGCTGCCGCGCCTGGACGGCATGACGCTGTGCCAGAAGCTGCGCCAGGAGTTCCAGAACCCGGTGCCGATCCTGATGCTGACCGCGCGCGATCCGGTCGAAGACCGTGTGCAGGGCCTGGCCCTGGGCGCGGATGACTACCTGGTCAAACCGTTTTCGCTGGTGGAACTGGATGCACGGATCAAGGCCCTCGTACGAAGGGCACAGGGGCGCCAGGTCCAGAGCGTGCTGGCGTGGAAGGACCTGCAGGTGGACACGCGCTCGCCACAGGCCTGGCGGCAAGGCCGCTGCATTGCGCTGACGCCCACGTCGCACAAGCTGCTGATGTGCCTGGTGCGTGCAGCTCCCGCCGTGGTGCGCAAGCAGGAGATGGAATACCTGGTCTGGGGCGACGAGCCACCGGACAGCGGCGCGCTGCGAACCCACATCCATGAGCTGCGCCTGCAGGTGGACCGCAGCTTCGACACCGCGCTGATCACCACGGTGCACAGCGTCGGCTGGCGCATGCAGGCGTGAGCCCTGCCTCCCTCTACCGCCGCCTGAGCCTGCGCACCCGCATCACGATCTCGTTCGTGCTGTTGATGGCCGGTGCCATGGGCTTCATCGTACTGGCCGAACAGGTCGACTACGACCAGGTCCGGACTGCTGTCGTCGCACGGACCCAGCACGGCGAAGTGCAAAGGCTGCAGGCCGCGCTGGATCGTGGCCAACGCCCCGCCCTGCCACCAGGGACCCAGCTGTTCGATGCCCAGGACGTGCCTGTCGTGCTGCGCCAATACGGCCCGGGCTACCACGGCGAAGAGGCGCCCAACGAGTGGCACCTGCGTGTGTTCGACAGTGGTGGCCAACGCTACTACCTGCTGCAGGACGCCGCACCCTATGGCTATCTGGAACACCTGATCAATGCCTTTGCGGCACTGGTCATTTCGGTCTGCGTGCTCGGCGCCTTCCTCATCGGCCGCAAGGTCGCTACCCACGTCATCGCGCCCATCACACGATTGGCCGATGCGGTGCAGGACGGCCACAAGCCCTTTCCCTACCAGGACGCACGCGACGAGATCGGCGTGCTCGCGCGCGCCTTTGCCCGCCATAGTGACGAGCTCGAACGGTTCCTGCATCGCGAGCAGTGCTTCAGCGGCGATGCCAGCCACGAGCTGCGCACGCCCTTGGCCATCATCGGCGGTGCTGCCGAAACGCTGGCCTGCCAGCTTCCGGCCGACAGCCACCTGGTTCCCAGCGCGGCACGCATCCTGCGCACCACCCAGGAGATGCAGCGCCAGCTGACCTGCCTGCTGCTGCTCTCGCGTGCCCCCGGCGCCGTGCCGCGCAACGCGGTGGCCCTGCGTCCGCTGCTCGAATCCTGCATGGAGCGCTGCCAGCCCTGGCTTTCCGGCAAGCCGGTGACCGTTGCGTTTGATGCCCGGCATGACGCCGTGCTGGTTACCAACGCGGATCTGGCGCACAGCATCATCTGGAATCTGCTGCGCAATGCCTGTCAGTACACCGAAAGCGGCGAAGTGCGGATCACCCTCCACGACACCGCACTCATCGTCGCTGACACCGGACCCGGCCTGCCGTCCAGCATCGACCCACGGCAGTTCCAGCGCTTCGTGCCCGGTGGCGCGCACAGCGGCGAGGGGCTGGGGTTGTCGATCGTGCAGCGCATCGTCGAGCACCTGGGCTGGACGATGACCGTGCAATCCTCCGGGCAGGGGTGCCGGTTCACCCTGCGCTGGCCCCGCCCCCCGCATCTGACGGATTCCTGACATCGGGCTGCACATGCTCCGGGCTGCTCCCCCGCTCTGGAGACGGCATGCAGCACCCCAAGGACAGCGGCAAGTACCCGCACGGCAAGACCGGATTGAGCCGCATCTTCCACACCCTCATCCATTCGCGCGATGGCTTCATCGCCACCTTTCGCGGCGAGGCGGCGTTCCGCCAGTTGTTGCTGCTGCACGCGCTGCTGATGGCGGCTGCGTTCGTGCTGGACATCAGCACGGTCGAGCGGGCACTGGTGCTGGCGGTCTGCTTCATCAGCCTGCTGGTGGAACTGCTCAACTCGGCGATTGAAGCCGTGGTTGATCGCATCTCGCTGGAGAAGCATCCGCTGTCCAAGAACGCCAAGGACATGGGCAGCGCCGCGCAGACCACCGCGTTGTTGATGGTGGGTGCGGTGTGGGGCGTGATCCTGCTGGGCTAGCCCGGCAATCCTGACAACTTCCTGATAAGGCCGTTTCGATACTGCGCGCACTCCTGTTCCGCGGAACCTGCTCGTGCGTCAATGCCTCCGTTTCCCGCGGTCCCATCCAATCGTTCTGGTCTGGGCCGCCGCACTGTTCTTCGCCACGATTGGAAACATTGCCCTCTGGAAGACGCTCTGGGGGCTGATCGATCTCAACAGCCTGCGCAGCATGCTGTTCCTGGCCAGCCTGCCGCCGCTGCTGTTCTGCCTGTTCAACCTGCTGCTGACGCCACTGCTGGCACTGCCATTCCTGCGCAGGCCGCTGCTGGTGCTGCTCGTTGTCGTCAGCGCCGCGTGCAGCTACTTCATGCTGCACTACAACGTGCTGATCGATCGCAGCATGGTGCAGAACGTGTTCGAGACCAATCAGGCCGAACTGAACGCCTATCTGTCGCTGCCGCTGCTGTTGACCCTGCTGGCGCTGGGCGTGCTGCCCGCTGCCGGGCTCGCCCTGGTGCACACCACCAGCGGGGCCGGTTCGATACGTTCGCTGCTGGTGTGGCCGGCCAACGTCCTGGCGTCGCTTGTGGTGCTGCTGGTGATCGGCTTTTCGTTCTACAAGGACTACTCCTCGCTGCTGCGCAACAACCGCTACATCCGCGACCAGGTACTGCCGTTGAACGTGGTGCGCCATACCCACGGCTACCTGAAGAGCCTCTACAGCACCCGCCAGCAACCGTTGCGCCCAATCGGCACGGACGCGCGGCGCGTTCCGGGCCCGCGCCCGAAGCTGGTGGTCATGGTCGTCGGCGAGACCGCGCGTTCACAGAACTTCCAGCTCAACGGCTACCCACGCGCGACCAATCCCCGGCTCTCGCGCAAGGATGGCGTCATCAGCTTCAGTGATGTTTCCTCATGCGGAACCGCAACGGCGATTTCGGTACCGTGCATGTTCTCGCAGATGACCCGCCAGCAATACGACGACGTCCGCGCGGCGACCGAGGAGAACGTGCTCGACATCCTGCAGCGTACCGGCGTCGGCGTGCTCTGGCGCAACAACAACAATGGCGGCTGCAAGGGCGTGTGCGAGCGCGTGCCGACCGAGGACATGCCCGCACTCAAGGTGGCCGGCCGGTGCGTCAACGCCGACGGCACCTGCTACGACGACGTGCTGCTGCATCAGCTCGGCGCACGCATCGACGCCATCCACGGCGATGCCCTGGTCGTGCTGCATCAACTCGGCAGCCATGGGCCGACCTACTTTGAACGGTATCCCGCAGCGTCGCGGGCCTTCAGCCCGACCTGCGACAGCAACCAGATCCAGCACTGCAGCAACGAGGCACTGGTCAACACCTATGACAACACCCTGGTGCATACCGACCAGGTGCTGGCGGAGACCATCGACCTGCTGCAGGGCTATTCGGACCACCGCGACGTTGCGCTGATCTATGTCTCCGACCATGGTGAGTCGCTCGGCGAACGCGGCATGTACCTTCACGGCACGCCCTACTTCATCGCCCCGCGCGAACAGACCCAGGTGCCGATGGTGATGTGGTTCTCAACGGAGTTCAGCCGCAACGCGGGCCTGGACATGGCCTGCCTGCGTGGGAATGCGCTGCACCGCGCCTACAGCCACGACAATGTCTTCCATTCCCTGCTGGGCCTGTTCGGTGTCAGCAGCAGCGTGTACCAGCGCGATCTGGATGTCTTCGCCGGCTGCCGGGCGACGACCGGCGCGCCGCTCGCCACCGCGCCGGCCAAGCGGCACCGGCTGATGCCGGTCACCGCCCGGAACGTGGCACGCTACTGTGCGGCCAGGGCGAAATCCAGGCCGGCGCATACCGCCGCCACCTGGGCGTCGTTGCATTCCTGCGGGTTGGTGCGCGGGCTGTCCGGGTAGACCTCGGTGGTGGTGGCAAAGCGTGCATCGGTGAAGCCGGCGCAGGCACCAATCGAACGCGATTCGCCCCAGACCACGCCCGGCGACTGCAACGGCAGGCCGACCAGGTTGCCCTCGGCGTCGGCCGGGGCGATATGGGTGACCGGGGCGACGGCGGCGATCAGGGCCTTCTGGAACTCGGCCTGCGGATCCTCGCTGTTGCCGATCACGTAGAAGCCGTCCGGAATGGTGTCGCGCTCGAACGGCTTGCCGTCGCGGGCGCAGCGGGCCGGATCGAACTCGTGCAGGTCGCTGTCGGTGGTCTCGTGCAGGTCCAGGTGCACCAGCAGGTTCGACTTGCGCTCGGCCACCCAGCGCATCAGCGCGGCGGCTTCCTCGATCTGGCCGCCGTCACGGAAGCTGCGGTTCGGGTCGATGGCATCCGGGTTCCAGCGCTGGATGCGCTCGTAGCCCCATGGGCTGACGCACGGCGCCACGATCAGGTTCAGCCGGCCCAGGTAGCGCCCGGCCTGCTGTTCCAGGAACTGCAGGGCGCCATGCACGCCACTGGTCTCATAGCCGTGCACGCCGCCGGTGATCAGCGCGGTCGGCAGCGCCGGGTTCCAGTCGTGGTTGACCACGGCGAACAGCGGGTAATGGTCCGGCGCGTAGTCCAGCTGACCGTACTGGATCACATCGAAGCTGTCGTCCAGGCGTTCAAGCGCGGCCACCACATCGTCGTGGTAGCTGCGCTGGCGCTGCTGGCGGGCCCGCCACTGTGCGCGTTCCGCGTCGCCCCAGGGCTGTCCGGGGGTGCCGATCGGGTAGAACTGCGCAACAGTCATTGGGGAACTCCAGGGGTCGAACGGATGGGTGCAGCCGGACATTCTAAGCCTTGTCGCGCCTGCGGGGCCCCTCCCCCCGGCCCCGCCTTCATCCAGGCCGGGTCATCTGGTTGTAAAATCAACGGTTTTTGGCCCCTCACCCCTTGATGGCGAACGCAGCGCAGCCGGTCCTGGGTGGACCGGAGTTCCTCCGCCTGCTCGCCCGTCTCAGCGACGGCGCGATGCCGGCCACCAGTCCCGCCCTGACCGATCGCCTCGGCCAGTGGGTGGACTGGAGCCGCGCCGTGGCCCTGTCCGGGGCGCTCGGCGGACGCCTGCCCGAGCCCGGTGAAGCCGCCGAAGCGCTCGAGGATGTGCTGGCCGACTGCGCGCAGGCGCACGCCAGCCTGCTGGCCTCGATCAGTGAGGATGCCGAAGCCGAGCGCCTGCTGGACCTGGCCGAAGCCGCCGCTGTACCCAACTTCGCCTCGCTGCGCCAGCGCTATCGGGTGCTGCAGCAGGCCATCCAGACGGCCACCGGGCGCCTGCGCGGCCGCCTGCGCGACCAGCTGGTGCAGGTTTCACCCGAGCTGGCGCGGCTGGCCGAGGTCGATGCGGTGATGGAACAGACCCTCACCCCGCGCGAGCACAGCCTGCTGGCCACGGCGCCGGCGGTGCTCGGCGCCCGTTTTGAACGCGTGCACGGCCAGCCCGGCTGGCGCGCGGCCTTCCGCCATGACATGCGCACCCTGCTGCTCGCCGAGCTGCAGCTGCGCTTCCACCCGATCGAAGGGCTGCAAGACGCCCTGCGCTCCCACTGACCGGAACACCATGTCCAGAACTGTTTTCCATGTCGTTGTTTTCCTTGTCGGCCTGCTGGCCGTGTGCTGGATCGGCATTGGCTACGT
The DNA here is from genome assembly GCF_059369475.1 of Stenotrophomonas sp. YJH_SMC_65. NCBI lineage: Bacteria > Pseudomonadati > Pseudomonadota > Gammaproteobacteria > Lysobacterales > Lysobacteraceae > Stenotrophomonas > Stenotrophomonas sp. YJH_SMC_65. The sequence goes on along the minus strand of NZ_JCAFSR010000011.1, from coordinate 105,116 downwards.
TTCGGTGCATCCGCTGGGTGCAGCGGTGGCGGCGATCATCGCGGCCTGCTACGTCGCCGGTGGCGTGGAGCTGTATCGCTACCGCCAGGCCAGCAACGGCCTGCGCAGCGCGCTGAACGACCTGTCCAGCGCGAAGGAAAGCCTCGCCGCCTGGCTGGAACGCGTGCCGCTGGGCCTGCGCAACGCCGTGCGCCTGCGCGTGGAAGGCGAGCGCACCGCCCTGCCCGCACCGGTGCTGACCCCATACCTGGTTGGCCTGCTGGTGCTGCTGGGCATGCTCGGCACCCTGCTGGGCATGATGGACACGCTGCGTGGCACCGGCCTGGCGCTGCAGAGTGCGACCGACATGGCCGCGATCCGCGGCTCGCTGGCCTCGCCGGTGCAGGGCCTGGCGGTGGCATTCGGTACCTCGATCGCCGGTGTGGCCAGCTCGGCCATGCTCGGCCTGCTGGCGGCATTGCTGCGTCGTGACCGCCTGCAGGCCGTGCAGCAGCTGGACCGCGCCATTGCCGGCGACCTGCATCCGTACTCGCAGGCCTGGCAGCGCGCCGAATCGCTGCGCCTGCTGCAGGCACAGTCTGCGGCGCTGCCGGCGCTGGTCGACCGCCTGCAGGCGATGACCAGCACTTTTGAACAGCACAGTGCGGCCGCCAATGAGCGCCTGCTGGCCGGCCAGGCCGAGTTCCTGACCCAGAGCCAGGCCCTGCAGGAACGCCTGGCCGTCTCGCTGCAGCAGTCGCTGCGCGAAGGTGCCGAAGCCAGCGCCGCCGCCATCGGTGGTGCGCTGCAGCCGATGGCCGAAACCACCCTGGCTGGCCTGGCCCATCACGGCGAAGCACTGCATGCCCGCGTCGAGCAGGCCGTGCAGCAGCAGCTGGCCGGCCTGAGCGAGGGTTTCGAGCGCAGCCGCGTCGCCACCGAGGCCAGCTGGGCCAAGGTGGTGAGCGAGCAGACCCAGGCACAACAGGCGCTGGTCAGTGATCTGCGCCAGCACCTGCAGGCCTTCAGCGATGGCCAGGGCACGCACGCCGAAGCATTGGTCGCGCGTATCGGCGAGCGCCTGCAGGCCGATGCCCGCGGCAATGCCGAGGCATGGCGCGCCGCCGCCGAACAGCAGCAGGCACTCAACAGCGCGCTGGTCGAACGCCAGCAGCAGGCGTTGCTGGCCTCCAGCGAGCATCTGGACGCGCGCGCGCAGGCGCTGCTACAGGCGCTGGAGCAGCACCACAGCACCAGCCAGGCGCTGCTGCAGGACCACGAACTGCAGCGTTCGCAGCAGTGGCAGGCCGCGCAGGCCGCTGCCGCGGCCGCGCACGCCGAACTGCAGGCTGGCCTGGACAGCCGCGAGCAGCAGCGCCAGGCGCGCTGGGACGCGATCAGCGCCGAGCTGCAGCAGGCCCACGCCGCGCTGCAGGCGCAGCTGCAGGCCGGCGACGAACAGCGCCTGCAGCGCTGGAGCGAAGCCTTGCAGCACGTTTCCAGCGACCTGGCCGAGCGCCTGCAGGCCAACGGCGAACACCTGGCTGCGCAGCAGCAGCAGGTCTGCGACACCCTGGCGGCCACCGCACAGCAGATCGGCGAGAACGGTCGCGCGCAGGCCAGCGCCACGCTGGCTGAAGTGTCTACCCTGCTGCAGACCGCCGCGGCCGCGCCCAAGGCTGCTGCCGACGTCATCAACGAGCTGCGCAGCACGCTGTCCGAGAGCCTGGTGCGTGACAACGCGATGCTGGAAGAGCGCGGCCGCCTGCTGGCCACCGTGCAGACCCTGCTGGATGCGATCAATCACGCTTCGCACGAGCAGCGCACCGCTGTGGACGCACTGGTCGGTGGCTCGGCCGAGCTGCTGGAGCGGGTTGGCAATCGCTTCACCGACCATATCGCCGCAGAGACCGGCAAGCTGGATGGCATTGCCGCAGCGCTCAACGGCAGCGCTGCCGAAGTGGGCCAGCTGGCCGGCACGTTCGGCGAAGCGGTCGCGCAGTTCGGCAGTGCCGCCACCGAGCTGTCCGGCCGCCTGGAACAGATCGGCTGCGCACTGGATGCCTCGCTGGCCCGCAGCGACGAGCAGCTGGCCTACTACGTAGCCCAGGCGCGCGAGGTGGTCGACCTCAGCCTGCTGTCGCAGAAGCAGGTGATGGAAGAACTGCAGCAGCTGGCCGCGCGCCGCGGCAAGGCCGGCAGCGCATGAGCGACGAGCTGGAGGTCGACGGCGGTTCGCATGCCCCGATCTGGGCAGCCTTCGGCGACCTGATGTCGGTGCTGCTGGGCGCGTTCGTGCTGATACTGGTCGGTGTGGTCGCCGTGCAGCTGGAGCTGTCGCAGCGACTGGACCAGGAAGTGAAACAGCGCCAGGCCGAAGCCAAGCGCCTGCAGACGCTGGAGCAAGCGTTGGCTGGACCGCTGGCGGCCGGCCGCGTGACGCTGGTGGATGGCCGCATCGGCATCAGCGGCAGCGTGCTGTTCGCGCTGAACTCCGACCAGCTGCAGCCCGAAGGCCAGGAGCTGCTGCGCAGCCTGGCCGCACCGCTGGCCGCCTACCTGGGCAGCCGCGAAGAGATCCTGATGGTCAGCGGCTTCACCGATGACGCGCCGGTACGCGAAGGCAACCGGCGTTTCGCCGACAACTGGGAGCTGTCGGCGCAGCGCTCGCTGACCGTGACCCGCACCCTGATCGCCGATGGCGTACCGGCTGACGCCGTGTTCGCCGCTGCGTTCGGCAGCGAGCAGCCGGTCAGTTCCAATGCCGATGAGGAAGGCCGCGCACGCAACCGTCGCGTCGAGATCGCGCCGATTCCCAAGCCCAAGGCCCCGGATGCCAAGTAAGTCGCCAGCGCTCGAAGGCCTGCGCGCACTGGTGCGCGACCTTGATGCAGGGTCGCGCTCGCTGCCGCATTACCCGCAGGTGCCGATGCTGCAGCAGGTGCAGCGCGAGTGGTCGGAGCTGCGCAGCGAGCTGCAGGTGCGCCGCTCCCTGCGCGCCGAGGCCCCGGCTGACGGCGGCCCGCTGAACTCGGCGGTGCTGGTGCAGCGCATGCTGGACACGATGCAGGCCACCAGCCCCGGCTACCTGCGCCACTTCATCGACTACGTGGACACCTTGTCCTGGCTGCAGGCACTGCAGGATGGCGCCGCCAGCGGTGCGGATAGCGCAAAGCCGAAGCGCACGCGCAAGCCGCGCCAAACGCCGAAGGAGTAGCGCCGGCCGCTGGCCGGCAGCTACGCATCTCCGCGCGGGTCATGGGGTTGCCGGCCAGCGGCCGGCACTACCATCGCGGGTGCTCTGTGCGCCGGAACACGATCTGCGCTGCGCTTCGGTTCTGCCGTGGTACTGCCGGCCGCTGGCCGGCATCAGACCGGACCGAACACGGCCGAAGCGCACTCAAGCGGCGCTGAACAGCGAATGGCCGCGCTGAACATTGACTGGTAGTGCCGGCCGCTGGCCGGCATCACACCCAGACCGACCACGCATGCGGATACTCGCCAATCTGCCCAGCAAGACCGGCGCGTACCGGATTCCCCAGGATGTACAGCGCTTGCCGCGCCATCGACTCCTCGGCCCTCACGGCATGATCGAAGTAGCCGGGCTGCCACACCGTACTTCGACGGCCCGCCAAGCGATTCAGGGCAAGCGCGCTCGACGATTTCATCCGGCGTGCGATGTCTGGAAGGTGGGCTGCGCGCAGCTCGAACATCCAGTGGACGTGATCCGGCATGACGACCCATGCGTGTGACCGTACGAGCCCGCGCTGCTCGATGTAATCGAACTGGTCGATCACACATGCTGCTGCAGCTTCGCTTTCAAAGAGCCGGCGGCGCTGATGCGTGGTAGTTGTCAGAACGTAGACCTGGCCGATGATCGAGTGACGGCCCAGGCGGAGGCGATGGCTGCTCATGCGCCATGGTGGGTCGATCATTGCGCGTTGGCTGTCGGGCCATGGCTCGACGGGGGTTGGGAGATGTCTGAAGGTGAATGAGGTTGCCGGCCAGCGGCCGGCACGACCACAGCCGGCAGGCGGCCGTCGGGGCTCAGCCGCGCAGGGTGGCGCCGCCGTCGACGTACAGGTCGCTCATGGCCACGTGCCCGGCCTGATCGGAGAGCAGGAACATCACCGAGTGCGCGATGTCCTCCGGGGTGGCGAGTTTGCGCAATGGAATGCCGGCCTTGTAGGTCTCCAGGTTGCCGGCGATCACCCGCTCGGCACCGTGCTCGTCCTGCCACATGCCGGTCTGCATCGGGGTCAACGTCGATCCCGGGGCGACGATGTTGCAGCGGATGCCCAACGGCGCCAGCTCCAGCCCGAGGCAGCGGGTGAACATGGTGGCGGCGGCCTTGGATGCCGCATAGGCGGCCATCCCGTGTCGCGGCACACCGGCCGCATTCGAGCTGACGGTAACCATCGCGCCCTGCCCGCGGGGCGACATCACCCGCGCCAGAGCACGCCCGACATGGAACACGCCGTCGGTGTTCACCGCGAACACCCGGCGCCAGTCGTCATCGCCGGTCTCGGTCACGCCGCCCACATGCAGCACACCGGCCACGCTGGCGGCCAGCATGATCGGTCCGATGCTGGACTCGACCCGATCCACCAAGGCGTCGACGGCCGCACTGTCGGTCACGTCAAGAGCAAACGCCTGCACACGTGCATCCGCGAACATGGGTGCTTCGCGATCAGTCGCCACCACGATGCAACCGGCCGCGGCCAACAGCCGTACCAGTGCCTCACCGATGCCCCCGGCGGCACCGGTCACCAGCGCCACACGACCTTCAAAACCGGTCAATTGCATGTTGCGGTCTCCTGTTGCTCGTCCCAGTGGCGCAACCGCGCCGACAACCACGGTGCCAGCTGCGCCACCGCATCGCGGCCGGTCAGTTCGGCGTGCAGGAACGGCAGTTCCAGTGCCTGCACCTTGCGCGCGTGGCTCCGCCACAACGCCGACTGCAGCTGTGGCCGCGCCTGGTGATCCCGGCCAGCGCGGACGTGCACCAGCGTGCCCTCGAACGGCCGGTGGATATGTTCACGGATCAGCCGATTGGTACCGGTCACCGCGCGCACCACGCCGTCAAGCACCACATCCGGCAGGCTGCCCAGTGCACTCCCGCCGCGACGCAGGAACGCGAGTATGCGTTCCCGGCTGTCCAGTTCCGGATGCGCATCCGGGTCATGGCCGGCAATCGCCAGTAGTGCCCGCAGTGCGGCGACGGCGTCCGGTTCAGGCTCGGCCCGCCAGCACTCGCTGGGATAGGCGTCCAGCAGCACCAGCTCTCCAACGTCGCGGCCGATCTCATGCAGCCGCACCGCCATCGCCTGGGCCAGGATGCCGCCCACCGACCAGCCCAGCAGATGCACCGGCCCCTTCGGCTGCAGTGCGACCACGCGCTGTACGTAGTCGTTGGCCATCGCCTCGATGCTGCTCGGCAGTGGCAGCCGCGCGTCCAGTGCCGGCGACTGCAGGCCATACACCGGGCGGGCTGGTTGCAGTGCCCGGGCGAGCGTGCGGTAGTTCCAGGCGATGCCACCGGCCGGGTGCAGCACGAACAGCGGCGTGGGCCCGGCAGCGTCGGTTGCGGCCAGCGCGATCACCGGCCCCAGCGCGTGATCGGCCAGCGCGGGTGGCGCGGCAATACGAACCGCCAGCGCGGCCACGGTGGGCTGGGCAAACAAGGCGCCCAAACCCAGATCGCAGCGCCAGCGCTGCTCGATCGCCAGCAGCAGGTGCACCGCCGACAGCGAGTCACCGCCGAGACTGAAGAAGTCCGCATCCACCGCCACCGGCGCCTCACGCCCAAGCGCCTGTGCGAACAGCAACGCCAGCTCCTGTTCCAACGGCGTGCGCGGCGCCAAGCCGGCAACTTCACGTTGCGGTGGCTTCGGCAACGCATTGCGGTCGAGCTTGCCGTTGGCGGTCACCGGCCAGTGGTCCACACCAACGATGGCCGAGGGCACCATGTAGTCCGGCACACGCGTGGCGAGGTGGCTGCGCAGCATTACGGCATCGGCAAGCGCGGTCGGCACATAGGCCACCAGACGCGCTTCGCCGGGAGCATCCTGGCGTAGCAGCACTTCCACCCGCTCCATGCCCGGCAGTTCGCGCAAAGCCGCCTCGATCTCGCCCAGTTCGATGCGCAGGCCGCGCAGTTTCACCTGATGGTCGCTGCGGCCCAGGTACTCCACCGCACCATCGCGGCGCCAGCGCGCCACGTCGCCGGTGCGGTAGATGCGCTCGCCCGCCAGGAAAGGATCGGCAAGGAAGCGTTCGGCGGTCAGATCGTCGCGACCGAGATAGCCGCGTGCCAGCTGCACGCCGCCCAGGTACAGGTCACCGGCCACACCGACCGGCACCGGCTGCATCCGGGCGTCCAGCACGTACAGGCGGGTGTTCCAGACCGGGAAGCCGATCGGCACCGGCCGCGAGCAATCCTGCGCTGACGCCGGCCAATAGCTGACATCTACTGCGGCCTCGGTCGGGCCGTACAGGTTGTGCAGTTCTGCGCGCACGCGCGCATGGAAGCGGTCGCGCAACGCAGCGTCCAGCGCCTCGCCACTGGTGAATACGCGGCGCAGCTGCAAACCTTCGGAGGCCGGCGCAGCGAGGAAGGCGTCGAGCATCGACGGCACGAAATGCGCGGTGGTGATGCCATGGCCCCGGATCAAGCGCGCCAGTTCAGTGGGATCGCGATGCGCATCGGGCCTGGCAACCACCAGCGTTGCCCCGCACAGCAGCGGCAGGAAGAATTCCCAGACCGAGACATCGAAGGTGGCCGGGGTCTTCTGCAGCACGCGGTCATCGGCGCCGATGTCGTAGTGCTCGCGCATCCACAGCAGGCGATTGACGATCGCGCGGTGTTCGACGACCACGCCCTTGGGCTCGCCGGTCGAACCGGAGGTATAGATCACATAGGCGGCATCGCTGGGCGCAGGATCCGCCCATGGCGCCGCAAAACTCAGCGCGGTCCACTGCTCCGGCGCGAGCACCGGCACACCGGCCATGCGCACCGATACGTCTGGCGCAGCCAGTACGCACACCGGCTGCGCCGACGCAAGAATACGTGCCAACCGCTCGTCAGGATGGGCAAGGTCCAGCGGAAGATAGGCCGCGCCTGCGCGCAGCACCGCGACCAGCGCGAGCACCAGTTCCAGCGAGCGCGGCAATGCCACCGCGACTACGCTGCCCGGGCCGACGCCCATCCCGCGCAGTTGTGCGGCAAGCGCGAAACTGCGCGCTTCCAGCGTTGCATAGTCGAGCGTAGTGTCGCCGAACACCAGCGCCGGCGCGTGCGGATCCCGATCCATGCCCTGCTGCAGCAGTTCAACCAGGGTAGTCTCGGGAAGAGCGTGCGCGGTGGCATTGAAACCGTGCAGCACCTGCTGCGCCTCCTCAAGCGTCGCCAAAGGCACGGCTGCGATATCGTCAGCCTGCAATGCTGCCGACACGAAATGCAGCAACCGCGCTGCATGCGCCTCGACATCCTCGCGACTGTACAGCGCGGGATTGGCCTCGATCTCCAGATCGAGAAGGTGCTGGCCATCGCCACGGAAGCCCAGTGTCAGATCATCCACCGGCCCGGTGCACAGCACCTCCAGCGTCGCCTGCACGCCGGCCAGCGCCAGCGGCTTGTAGAACGGCTGCACATTCACCAGCGGACCGTGCAGGCGCTGCTGCGCGCCGACCAGCCCCAGGTCCCGGCGCAGCTGCTCACTGCGGTAACGGCCGTGCTTGCGACCCTGGCTGAGCTGCCGGCCCAGGCCGCGGGTGAAGGCCTCGACGCTGCCCTCGCCGGCCGCTACGCGCAGCGGCAACACGTTCATCGCCATCGCCGGCACCCGCGCCGACGCGTTGCCGAGCCGGCCCATGTAGGGCACGCCCAGCACCACTTCATCGGCGGCGCTCATCCGCCGCAGGTACTCGCCCGCCAGCGCGGCCAGCACATCCGGCCAGGGCTGCAGCCAACGTGCCGAGGCCTGCAGCAGCTGCTCACGGAAGGCCGCATCGAGCGGCTGCACCCAGCGCAGCGCATCGTCGCTGGCCGCCACGGTACCCGCCAGGCCCACGCCCGCCGGCGCCCCCTGCAACTGCTCGCGCCACCAGCGCCCGGCCTGCGCACGACGCGGGTCGGCACGATAGGCGGCGTCATCCGCCAGCACGCCCGCCAGCCCTGGCAGCGGTTCAGCCATGCGACCGGCATGCAACGCGCACACGCGATCGGTGAACAGCGCCATGCCGTAGCCATCGGCGGCCAGATGATGCACGCGCAGGTACCAGACCCAGCGCTGCCCGCCCAGGTCAAACAACACCTGCTGACTGATCCGGTCACGGGTGGGATCGACCGGGCTCAGACGGTCGGTGTGCATCAGGTTGCGTGCCGCAGCGGCGGGATCCGCCGCGGTGGAAACATCGCGCACCGAAAGCAGCGGCACGTGTGCCGGGTCATGCCACTGCAGCGGCTGGCCATCGGCCCCTTCGGCAAAGCGCAATGCGAAGGCCTGGGCCTCGCCTGCAGCCTGGTCTGCCGCTGCAATGAACGCGGCCACGTCCAACGGGCCGTCGATCCACACCGCGTGCGCGGTATTGAATGACGGATTGTCCGGTGCCAGCCGCTGTGCGAACCACAGTCCGGCCTGGGCCTCGGTCAATGCCACCGGTGTGGCCAGCGCAGCGGCGTTCATGCGTTCTGCGCGGCCTGCAGTTGCTGCACCACAGCCCACCACTGGCGCAGCGTGGTGTGCTCGGCCAGCTGCGAGAACTCAATGGGCAGGCCGGTGTTGCCCCAGGCCAGGACCAGGCCGAGCATGCGCATCGAGTCCAGGTCCAGGTCGATCAGGTTGTCGTCGTCACCGATCTCGGCCGGGGCACATTCCAGCACGCGCGCCACGTCGGCACGCATCCGCTCCAGATCCAGCACCTCACCCGTGGCAGCCATCACAGCACCTCCAGCAGCTGGTCGGTGGTCATCGGCACCCCGCTGGTGCGCGCAATCCAGTGCAGCGCCTGATCATGATCGGCGCGCGAGAAGTCCGCCACGGCATCGGCGGCGATGAAGGCCTCGATATCACGCTGGAACGCTTCGACCACGGTCGCGGTGCAGCCGATATGCGCGTACACGCCGGTCACCAGCAGCTGGTCGCGTCCACGCACCCGCATCAGCGTCTCCAGGTTGCTGCGCTGGAACGCGCTGTAGCGGTGCTTCACCAGCACGTGCTCGCCAGGCTGCGGTGCCAGTGCCTCGATGATTGGTTCATGGTCGGCGCTGCGACGCATGCCTGGTCCCCACAGGTCGGCCTGCAGGCCACGGTCACGGCGGTCCTGGTCGCCATGCTGGGCGGTGTAGAACACCGGAATGCCGTGCGCGCGGCAATGCGCCAGCAGCCGTGCGATGTTGTCCACTGCCGGCCGCAGCGGTGCGTTGCCGGCGTCGAATGCGGCCAGGAAATAGCGCTGCATGTCGTGCACCAGCAGCGCGACACGATCGCGCTGCGGGCGCCACGGGCCGCGCGCCTGCGGCAGTTCGGCGGCAGTCGGCAAGGGGTAATCGGTGATACGGGGCAGCGCCATCAGCGCGTTCCTCCTGTCTGTTGCAGATGACGCGCACGCAGCTGCGCGCGCAGTTCGCGGCGGCTGATCTTGCCGACCGCGGTGGTATCGAAGCTGTCGACGAACACGACCTGGTCCGGCACCTTGAACGCGGCCAGGCCGCGCCCGCGCATCCAGGCCTTCAGTGCCGGCGCCTTGAACGGCTCGCCCTGCGCAATCACGAACGCGCAGCTGCGCTCACCGAGATACTCGTCAGGAATGGAGACCACGGCGGCGTCGAACACGCCGGGGTGGGCCAGAAGGTGATCTTCGATCTCCTCGGCGGAGATTTTCTCGCCCGCCCGGTTGATGTGGTCACCGGCACGGCCCTGCACCACCAGGTAGCCTCCGGGCAGCTGCTGCACGCGGTCGCCGGTGCGGTAGAAGCCGTCGTCGGTGAACGAACGCGCATTGGCCACCGCATCGTTGTGGTAGCCACGGATGGTGTAAGGGCCGCGGGTCAGCAGATGCCCTACCTCGCCATTGGCCACCGGCTGGTCATGGTCATCGACCACGCGCACCTCGTCGTCCGGGCTGATCGGCCGACCCTGGCAGGCTACGATCAGTTCTTCCGGATCATCCAGCCGTGTGTAGTTCACCAGGCCTTCGGCCATGCCGAACACCTGCTGCAGCGTGCAGCCAAGACCGTCAATCACCCGCCGTGCGGCTTCCGGCACCAGTTTGGCCCCGCCTACCTGCAGTACCTGCAGGCTGGACAGGTCGTGCTTGCTGGTGGCGGCGGCCTGTGCCCACAACAGCGCCAGCGGCGGCACCAGCCCACAGCAGGTCACTTGCTCACGCGCGATTAGCGGGAAGGCCACGTCCGGCCCCGGACCGGGGCTGAGCACTACGCGGGCACCTGCATACAGCGCGCCGAAGAAACCGGGCGAGCTCATCGGGAAGTTGTGCGCGGCCGGCAGCGCGACCAGGTACACGCTGTCGCGGTCGATGCCGCAGAGGTCATTGCTGGCACGGAACGAGTAGATGTAGTCGTCGTGGGTGCGTGGAATCAGCTTGGACAGCCCGGTGCTGCCACCGGAGATCTGCAGGAACGCCACCGACTGCGGGTCCGGGTCGGCCGGCAGCTGGTTGCGGTCTCCCTGCAGCGCCTCGAGCGTGGTGAACTCTGCTGCGTCGCCATCGATGACCACGTTGCGCAGTGCCGGCACCTCGGCCTGCAGCGCCCGCGCCAGCCCGCGATGATCAAAGCCATCGTGCAGGTCGGCAGTGATGTAGGCACTGGCTTCGGCCTTGTTGGCGAAGTGCACCAGCTCGGTGATGCGGTGCGCCGGCAGCGCGTACACCGGCACCAGGCCGGCGCGGAACAGCCCGCATACGGTGGCGATGAACCCGGCGGTGTTGCCCAGCTGTACCAGCACCCGCTCACCGGGTTGCAGGCCGAGTGCCAGCAGTCCGGCACCGATGCGACCGGCCTCGTGCCACAGCTGCGCGTAGCTCAGGCGCACATCGCCAGCGACCACGGCGATGTCATCAGCGTAGCGTTCCGCACGCTCACGCAGGAACGCCGGGAAGGTCTCGCCGCGCCAGTAGCCCGCCTCGCGATAGCGCGCCACCAGCGCATCGGGCCATGCCTGCTGCAGTGGCAGGCGGGAAGAAACAGTGGGCGTGTTCATGCAGCAGGCTCGATGACGGGCGCGGCGTCGTGGACGCCCAACGCGTTCAACAGGGCGGCAAACTTCGCCGCGGTTTCGGCGACCTCGGCCTCGGGCTGCGACTGGGCAACGATGCCGGCGCCGGCGTACAGGCGCAGCTGCGTGCCCTGCAGGCGTGCGCAGCGGATCGCCACATACCAGTCACCATCCCCTTGCGCATCCAGCCAGCCGACCGCACCGGCATAGAAGCCACGCGGCACCGGCTCAAGCTCGCGGATACGCTGCAGTGCCGCCAGCCGGGGTGTACCGCAGACCGCCGGCGTTGGATGCAACTGCGCCAGCAGCTCGGCCGCCGATGTCTGCGGATCCTTCAGGGTGGCGTGGATGCGGGTGCCGAGATGCCACATGCTGGCGGTGGCATGCAGCACCGGGCGCGGCTGCGCATCGATGTGGCTGCAGTACGGCGCCAGGCCCTCGATGATGGCCTCGACCACGTGGCGGTGCTCGTCATGGTCCTTGTTCGAAGCCAGCAGCGCCTGCGCGGCGCGCTCGTCCTCGGCGGCATCGGCACTGCGGCGCGCGGACCCGGCCAGCGGGTGCGACAACAGCTCGGCGCCACGCTTGCGCAGCAGCAGCTCCGGTGTTGCGCCGACCAGCCAAGCCGGTGCGTGCCCCGGTTCAACCGGAAGCGGCACCGCATAGGTCGCCACCGAGGGATCCGCGCCCAACCGCGCCAGCAGCACCTCTGGAGACAGCGCATGGCGGCTGTGCGCCAGCAGGCTGCGCGCCAGCACCACCTTGTGCAGGTCCTGGTCGGGCGCGCGCAGCGCCTTCACTGCCGCGGCAACCGCGGCTGCATAGTCCTGCGCTGCGGGCTCCGCCTGCAGCGGGCCCTGCAGCGCCGGCGCCGCCCGTGGTTGCAACGGCAGGGCCGGCAGCAGGCGCTCGGGCTGGTACAACGCGTCGTCGGCACGCGGTTCGAATGGCACCGCACCGACCAGCAGGCCCGGACCGCCACGCTGCTGGGCGAAGAAGGCCGCAACGCGCTCCGCCAGGGTTGCCAGCGCGCCACCCGGCAGCGCGAGGCGGCAACCGCGTGCGTGCACATGCTGGCCGGCATGCTGCAGCAGGAACAGCGACGCGTCGTCAGTGCTCTCCAGCGGCGCGGGCGCAGCCTCCGGCCACGCGCCCTGCATCAGGGAATCGTTCATGGGGTCTCCTTCATCCGATGCGCTGCAGCCAGCGCGCACAGCAACAGCAGCAGCGCGCCGACCAGCAGATATGGCAGGCTGGGCCCGCCGCGATACAACAGCGTGCCGAGCATCGGCCCGGCCACCATGCCCAGCCCCTGCGCGGCAGCGACCGTGCCCGCCGCGGCACCCTGCTCGTGCGCTTCCACCGCGTCGGCGGCCAGCGCCTGGAACGAGGGGAATACGAAGCCCATGCCGAACGCGGCCAGCGCGTATGCCGCCGGCAACTGCCAGCCCTGCTGCACGCCCGCCACCGAAGCAAAGCCAATGCCGGAAATCAGCGCGCCGAGGATGATCCAGCGGCGCGGATGCACCTCCAGCTTCATCACCAGCGCCTGCGCCAGGATCAGGCCGATGCCGACCGCGGTCAGCGCGATGCCGGCCATGCGTGCACCAGCGGCAGCATCCAGGCCCAGGCGATCAATCGCGAAAAAGCCCACCGTCACCTGCGCGATGGTCACCGAGACCATGGCGATGAGCGCCGCCAGCTGCGGCAGGCGCAGGCGCGGGTCGAGGCGGCTCATCGGCGCGCGGCGCTGTGCGGACGCGCCAACCACCGGCGGTGTAGCCGGCAGCCGCCAGGCCAGCAATGCCAGTGCCAGCAGCGGCAGCAACGCGGCCACGTACAGCGCCAGCGAAAGGTTGGTATAGGCAAGCCAGCCGGCAGCGGCCGGCCCGAGCACCATGCCCAGCGCATTGGCGCTGCCCAGTCGGGCGAGGAATTTCGCACGTTGGCCGGTCGGTGCCTTGTCGGCGATGATCGCGGCTGCGGTGGGCGGCACCGCCGCGTAGAACAGGCCGATCAGGCCTCGCGCACCGACCAGCACCAGCACCGATACCAGTACCGGCGGCACCGCCTGCAGGGCAACGTCGATGAACACTGCCAGCGCGATGTAGACCACGGTGTAGGCGCTCATCGCCAGCATCAGCACGCGCTTGCGGCCGATGCGGTCGCTGAGCTGGCCCCATGGGCGAGCGGCCAGCATCCACAACGCGCCCGCGGCGGTGACCGACAGTCCGGCATGCCACTCGGACAGCCCGAGCATGCGGACCACCGGACCGATCACGGCGACGAAGGACATCATCGCCATGGTGCCGATCAGGGCGGCCACTACCAGCGCCGGCAAGCCGGGAACGACGGGACGTGCGTGCATGGAACACCAGCCGTAACAGGAAGGGATCGCCGGGCGCACCTGCGCCCCGCCCGGCGCCGGCCCTGCTCAGGACCGGACGCCATCCTCAAATGATAACGGCTCGTATTTGCATTTGATACCCATTCTCTTGAACGGGCACGCAACAGCGACTTCAGCGCACCGCGCGCAGGACCAACAGGCCACGGCGCTTGAACCACCATTCCAATGGCAGCGTCACCAGCGGCGGGATGGCTGCCAGTAGCGCCAGCGCACTGGCCCACCACGGCCAGCGCAGGCGCAGCGTCGCGAACAGCGTCACCGCCACATAGAGCAGGAACGCCACGCCATGCAGGGGTCCGAACAGCTTCACCAGCGCCACGTTGGCCATGGGGCCGTACTTCATCCACATGCCGGTGAGCAGGCCGGCCCAGGTCACAGCCTCGATGAAAGCGACCGCGGCGAACAGGCGTCCGCTCGGGTGCATGGGGGAAGGTTGGGTCACGCGGGGCTCCGGCAGCGGGGTATCAAATGCGAATGATACGCAGATGCGGACTTCCAGCACACAGGCGAGCGCAGCGTTGGCAACGATGAAGCGCGTCCACCCAGGTGGACACCTACCGGAGCGTGTATGGCAGAACCTGCTCCCCGATCTCACGCAACACCGCGTCCATCGGCCGCCCGTTGTCGACCAGATTGAACATCACGTGCGCCACGCCCTGCCCATGCACGCGCAGCAGATAGTCACGCAGGCCATCGCGGCCGACCTTCAGGCCCAGCGGCAGCGGCTCGGCTGGCGCCTGCGGATCTGCCTGCAGATCCAGAAGCATCGACTGCACGAATGGCTTGCCCGGCCCACCGCGCTGCACCAGCGCCTGCTGCCACAGGCCGATGCGCCCCTCCTGCGCGGCCTCCTCACGATGATAGGTGGCCCAGCCTTCGGCCTCGCGCGCGATCCACTGCAGGCTCTGCCGTGCGGTACCCACCACCAGCATCGGGATGCGGGTTGCCGGCGCCGGCAGCACGTCGAAGCCACCCGTGGCCTGCAGTACGGCGATCCGCGCATCGGCCTCCGGTGACAATGCCGCGCGCAGCAACGTCCAGCGCTCACGGAAGGTCGCCGCCCTGCCCTCCAGATCCTCGCCGAAGGCGGCGAATTCTTCCGGGCGGTCACCCGAACCCAGGCCCAGCACGAACCGCCCTGCACTGATCCGGTCCAGGCTCAAGGCCGACTTCGCCACCTGCAACGGCTGGCGCAACGGCAACACGATGGCGGCGGTACCGACCACGATGCGCGTGGTCGCGGCGGCCAGCATGCCCAGCCACAGGAAGGGGTCGTCCAGCGCGCTCGCCGTCGCGTCCGGACCCTGCGGCACCATCAGCGGTACATCGCGCGCCCACAACGCGGCGAAACCAAGATCGTCGGCCAGCCACGCAATGCGCCGCGCCGCGCCCGGATCGGCCAGCCCATGCGCCGCAACGGGCGTCATCAGGCCCAGGCTCAGTCCCTGTTGCGGAAACAACGAAGCGTAGGCGGGATTGAATTCACTCATGGGACCAGCTTAGCGTGCAGGCAACCGGCGACGATCACACGCCACAGGAAGATCGCTGCATGCCGAGGATCCGCCCCGCCCACATCGATGACATGCCCGCGATGAGCGCGGTATGCCTGGCCGCATTCACTGCAGCCGTCGCGCCCTCGCTCAGCGCGGCCGGCATTGCTACGTTCGGCAGTGTCGCCGCCGCCGATGCGTTCGCTGCACGCCTGCAGGGTGACAACCAAATCCTGGTGGCCGAGCAGGATGGCCGCATCCTCGGCGTGGTAGAGCTGAAGGAAGGCCGCCACCTGGCGATGCTGTTCGTCGATCCCGCCTGCCAGGGCCAGGGCATCGGCCATGCCCTGTTCGAAGCCGTGCTGCCGCACCTGCGCACACCGGTGCTGACCGTGCGCGCCTCGCTCAACGCAGTGCCTACCTACCTGCGCTATGGCTTCGTGCTGGACGGTGATGTCGGCGAGTTCAACGGGCTGGTGTACCAGCAGATGGTGCGGGCAGCCGCCTGAGGGCAGCGGGTGTCATGCCCCGCTGCACGGCCGATATAAGCAAACTGAATCAGCACACTCCCCGGCCATTCCTACAATGGACTGTCCCCCCTTCGAGATGCCGCCGATGCGCGTCGCGCTTTCCGTGTTGCTGCTGGCTTCGGCGCTGAGCGCCTGCACCCCGGCCCCGGTGTCCACCGCCAGCTCCGCCGAGGCGCCCGCGCCGGCGTCCGCCATCGCCTGGCGCCAGGGCGATGTGGACGATGCCTTCGCCGAGGCCGCCGACAGCGGAAAGCCGGTGCTGCTGTACTGGGGCGCGGTCTGGTGCCCGCCGTGCAACCAGCTCAAGGCCGGCCTGTTCAAGGACCCGGCGTTCATCGCGTTGACCGGCAAGTTCGTGCCGGTCTACCTGGATGGCGACGAGGAAGGGGCACAGGCCTGGGGCGAACGCTTCGGGGTGCGCGGCTATCCGACCCTGATCGTGCTGGACCCACAACGCACTGAGCTCACCCGCGTGGCCGGCGGCAACGACGCGGCCGAACTGACCCGTGCGCTGACCGTCGCGGCCGGGCGCCGCAGCGCCATCGCCGCCACCCTGGCGACGGCACTGGCCACGCCGGACAGGCTGGCCGCCGAAGACTGGCAGGTGCTGGGCGACTACGGCTGGGAAGTCGACGCCAACCGCCTGGCCGGCGAGCGCAGGAGCCAGGATGTGCTGCGCCAGCTGTCCAAGGCCGCACCCGACGCGGCGCTGCAACGCCGCTTCGCCCTGCTGGCCCTGGCCACCGCCGACACGCCCGCCAGCTCGCCCACCGAGGTGCGTGAGCTGCTGCAGGCAGTGCTGGCGCAACCTGCCGAAGTCCGTCGTAACCGCGAACTGCTGGGCTACGCGGGCGCGACGCTGGTCAAGCAGGCCAGTGCGGGGCCGGCCACCAGCAACACGCTGGGACAGCAGCTGCTGGTCGCACTGGAGCGCGCAGATGCCGAGCGCGGCAACCGTGCCGACGACGCGCTGTCGCGTGCGCTGACCGAAGTGTCGCTGGCCCGTCAGCAGCAGCCCAACGGCGCACTGCCCGCGGCCCTGGTTGAGCGGGTCAAGCAGCGCGTGGCCGCTGCCGATGCCGCCGCCACCGATGCGCATGCACGCCAGGCCACGATCAGCAGCGCGGTCTACGCACTGCGCCAGGTCGGCGACGACGCGGGCGCCGAGGCGCTGTTGCTGGCCGAGCTGAAGCGCAGCGAGCAGCCGTACTACTACATGCCCGAGCTGGCCGAACTGGCCGAGCAGCGCGGCGACACCGCCGGCGCACTGGAGTGGCTGAAGCGCGCCTACGATGGCGCGCAGGGCCCGGCCACCCGCGTACAGTGGGGCGTGCTGTACGTGGAGGGCCTGTTGAAGCTGGCGCCGGACGATGCACCACGCATCGAGCAGGCCACCGCCTCGCTGATCGCCGAACTGGAAGCGCAGCCGTCGGGCTACCACCAGCGTACCCGCCAGCGTTTCGAGCGCCTGGCCGGGCAGTTGAAGACGTGGAGCGGCAAGCACCAGGGCGCCGAAACACTGGCGCGGCTGCAGCAGCGGATGCAGCAGGCGTGCGGGGAACAGGTTGATGGTGCGTGCAAGGATTGGTTGAGTTGAGTTGATGAAGGCGCTGGCGGCTGGTTCGCCTGCCGGCGCTTTTGTTGATATCGGCTGTGACGGGGGAAGGGGCCGGCCGGGACACGCCGTAAACCCATCCTTGGGGGCTCGATGGCGCCATCCATGGCGCCAACGGTCCCGGCCAGCCCCTTCCCCCGCCACCCGACGGTTTCCTGCGAGCGCGGGCAGCGCAACAGCGCGCCGGTGAGGTTCGAAAAGCGGGTTCTGGTAGTGCCGGCCGCTGGCCGGCAACCCGACCTTCGCTGATTGCCGGCCAGCGGCCGGCACTACCATGCCGCTCCTGCTCCTGCCTTTGACTCCGTCTCCGCGCCAGCGCAGGGAGCTGTCCTGCAGGGGCGATGGGTCAGCGCAGGACCGTTGGCGCCACGGATGGCGCCATCGAGCCCCCATGGATGGGTTCACGGCGTGTCCTGCGCTGACCCATCAGCCCCTGCCTGCCAGGAAGAATCAAGGCGACGAACGCGCACGCATTTCAATCCCGCCCCTTGACCTCAACCAATGTTGAGGTGCGATAACGGTCTCCCCACGGCCAGCCCTCTGGCCTTCCCCACGGAGATTGCTTCGATGTCGTACTCGCTTCCCCCGCTCCCCTACGCCTACGACGCCCTTGAGCCGCACTTCGATGCGCGCACGATGGAGATCCATCACAGCAAGCACCACCAGGCCTACGTCAACAACCTCAATGCCGCCATCGAACAGGCCGGCATCGCCGAACAGCCGGTCGAGGCGCTGATCGCCAACCTCGGTGCCGTGCCCGAGGCGCAGCGTGGCGCGGTCCGCAACAACGGCGGTGGCCACGCCAATCACAGCCTGTTCTGGACCGTGCTCAGCGCCGACGGTGGTGCACCCGATGAGGAACTGGCCACCGCCATCGACCGTGACCTGGGCAGCTTCGATGCCTTCAAGGACGCCTTCAGCAAGGCCGCGCAGACCCGTTTCGGCAGCGGCTGGGCCTGGCTGACCAGTGATCGCGATGGCCGCCTGCAGGTCGAAAGCAGCGCCAACCAGGACAGCCCGCTGATGGGTGCAACCGTGGGCCTGTCAGGCAATACCCCGATCCTCGCGCTGGACGTCTGGGAACACGCCTACTACCTGCACTACCAGAACCGTCGCCCGGACTACATCGGTGCGTTCTTCAACATCATCAACTGGGCCGAGGTCGGCCGGCGCTACCGCCAGGCCCGGGCCTCATGAGCGGCGAGACAGTGCCGTACGCCGGGCCGTGGGCGGGGGTCTTCCCCGCACCGGCGCCGGTGCCGTCGGTCGAGATGCCGCCGCGTGCCCTGCGGCGGCTGCTCGGCCATTTCCCGACCGGCGTGGCCATCGTCTGCGCGCGCGATGCACAGGGCAAGCCGGTCGGCCTGACCATCAACTCGTTCGTACCGGTCTCGCTGCAGCCACCGCTGGTGCTGTGGAACCTGGCGTTGCACGCGCAGAGCCTGTCCACCTTCCAGCGCGCCACCCGCTTTGCAATCAGCGTGCTGGCGGCCGACCAGGAAGCGCTGGCCCGGCGCTTCGCCGATCCGCAGGTCCGCAATCGCTTCGACGGCCTGGCATTGCTGGATGACGACGAGGACGCCCCACCCCGCATCGCCGGTGCGGTCGCCCATCTCACCTGTACCCGCCACGCACAGTGGCCGGTGGGCGATCACCTGCTGCTGGCCGGCCGCATCATCGACGTGCACGAGAACGGCGGCGCGCCGCTGCTGTTCCATCGCGGCCGCTTCGCCGAACTGCTGGTGGAGGTGCGCGGATGAACATCGAAGCTCTGGAATGCATGCTCGCCGCCGGCAAGGATGGCGCGCTGCTGCGCTTCGGCCTGGGCAAGGGCTGGCTGGATGCCGGCAACCCGGTGCGCGCGGCCACCCATCTGGGCCGTTGCGTGGTGCTTGATCCGCAGTACTCGGCGGCGTGGAAGCTGCTGGGCAAGGCCTGGCTGGCCAGTGGCCAGCCGCAGGCGGCGCGCGAAGCCTGGCAGCGCGGATTGAGCGTGGCCGGCAGCAAGGGCGACCAGCAGGCACGCAAGGAAATGCAGGTGTTCCTGCGCCGCCTGGACCGCGAGCAGGCGGAGCCGGCGAAGGCGGGCTGAGTTGATCAGCCCGCGTTGGCCGATGCCGGTGCGGACATGATGTCCGACATCGGCAGGCGGCGCGGCTTGCTCGGGAATGCGTGGCGCAGGATGCGCCAGACCACCTGGCCAAACTGGCGCGGCAGCGAGCCGTTGTTGTAGTGCTGGCCGTAGCGACGGCAGATGTCCTTCACTTCCTTGGCAATGGCCGCGTAGCGGTTGGCTGGCAGATCCGGGTAGAAGTGGTGCTCGATCTGGTGGCTGAGGTTGCCCGACAGCACGTTGATCAGGAAGCCGCCGCTGATGTTGGATGAACCGCGCAGCTGGCGCAGGTACCAGTGGCCGCGCGATTCATTGCGCAGGCATTCCTTCGGGAAGGTTTCCGATTCGGCGGTGAAGTGGCCGCAGAAGATGATCACGTAGGTCCAGATGTTGCGCAGTCCGTTGGCCACCATGTTGCCCAGCATCACGGTGAGGAAGAACGGGCCGGCCAGCAGCGGGAAGAACACGTAGTCCTTCAGCACCTGGCGGGCCATTTTCCGCGCCACCGGGCGGGTCTGCAGCCACATCGCACGGCCGCTGATACGGCCCTTCAGCCAGCGGCCCAGGCGCAGGTCCTGCGCGGCCACGCCCCACTGGAACAGCAGCGCGAAGATCGGCGCGATGATCGGCTGCAGCAGGTAGAACGGCTTCCAGCGCTGCTCCGGGAAGATGCGCAGCAGGCCATAACCGATGTCATCGTCCATGCCACGCACGTTGGTATAGGTGTGGTGGCGGAAATTGTGGGTCTTGCGCCAGTTGTCGGCAGTGGCAACGATGTCCCACTCATAGGTATTGCCGTTGAGCTTGGGGTCGCCGGTCCAGTCGAACTGGCCGTGCATGACGTTGTGGCCCAGCTCCATGTTCTCCAGGATCTTCGACAGCGCCAGCAGCAGCGTGCCGGTGATCGCGGCCGGCCACAGCAGCGGCATCCAGAACAGTGGCGAGAACGCCGCCAGGAACAGCAGGCCACGGCCCCCCACGCCAAACCAGCGCACGGCGGCGGCCACGCGGCGGATGTAGCGGGTATCGGAGGCGCCGAGGCTGCCGATCACACGGTCGCGGATCGCGTCGAGTTCCTCACCGAAGGCATGCATCTCGGCAGTACTCAGGGCACGGTCGGTAGCGCGGGTCATGGCAGGCGTCCTCAGAGATCCAGGGTCAGGTCGGTGGTCGGTGCGCTCACGCAGATCCGTACCGGCTGCGCCGATTCGGACTGCAGGTCGCCGGTGCGCAGGTGGCGGGTGGCGCCACTGACGCGGTCACAACTGCAGGTGTTGCAGATGCCCATGCGGCAGCCATGCCTGGGCTTGATGCCATGGGCTTCCAGGCTTTCCAGCAACGAGCTGCCACGCGGCACGCTCAGTTGGCGGCCACTGCGCGCCAGCGTCAGCACGACCTCCCCTTCACTGCTGGCGTCACGCAGCGGTGCGGGAGGAGTGAACGCTTCCGCCTGGAAACCGGCAACCTGGTGCGCCAGGCGTTCGCGGGCGGCGGCAACGAAGCCGTCCGGGCCGCAGGCCAGCACATGGCGCTGCGCCAACGGGGTGTCATCGCCCGCCACCTGCAGGTCGTGGGCATCGATACGTGCGGCGGGCACATCCCCTTCGCGGGTGGTCAGCAGATGCACACGCAGGTTCGGCTGGCTGGCGGCCAACGCCTGCAGCTCATCACGGAACTGCAGGTGGGCGGCGCTGCGTTCCCAGTAGAACAGGTCCACCGGCGCTGCCAGCGGGCGCTGGCAGGCGTCGCGCAACAGGCTGCGCATCGGCGTGATGCCACTGCCGGCAGCCAGCAGCAACACCGGCGCCGCAGCCGGCATGTGGAACTCGCCGAAGGCGGCATCGAGGCGGAACAGTTCGCCCGGCTGCGCGTGGTTGACCAGGTGCTGGCTGACGAGGCCGCCGTCGATCGCCTTGACGGTGATCGCCAGCTCGCGCCGTCCCAGTGCGGTGGGGCTGTAGCTGCGCTGCCACAGGCGCCCTTCAATCTCCACGCCCAGGGTGACGTGCTGGCCGGCGCGCATGCCGGCCCAGTGCCGGTTGGTGCGCAGGACCAGGGTCGCCGCGCCCTCGCCGGCCGGCTCTCGCCGGACCAGGCGGGCCACCGGCTCGCGCAGGGTCCACAGGGGATTGAGCTGGCCCGCCCAGAAATCGAACAGCGACGGCGAGACCCAGCGGTACGGAGAGAACAGGGACGGACGGACGACAGCGCTCATGGGCGAACTATACGGGCGCACATACACCTGTGTATACATGTGTATATTGAACCGGATTGGGTATGATTCAGCCTCGCCCCACCGGAACCCCCATGGCCGCCGCCACCGCCTTGTCGACGCCTGAAGATGCCAACAGCCCGGCCCGCCGTACGGTGAGCCGCGAGGACCTGCTGGCCGCCGCCCTGAAACTGATCGGGCCGCACCGCAGCCTGTCCACGCTCAGCCTGCGCGAAGTGGCACGTGAGGCCGGCATCGCGCCGAACAGCTTCTACCGGCAGTTCCGCGACATGGACGAACTGGCCGTGGCGCTGATCGACGCCGCCGGCCGTTCGCTGCGGACCATCATCGGCGAGGCCCGCCAGCGTGCCACCTCCACCGCCACCAGCGTGGTGCGGGTTTCGGTGGAGACCTTCATGGAACAGCTGCGCGCCGACGACAAGCTGCTGCACGTACTGCTGCGCGAAGGCGCGGTGGGTTCGGACGACTTCAAGCACGCGGTCGAACGTGAGCTGCACTATTTCGAGGAAGAGCTGCAGCACGACCTGGTGCGTCTGGCCGCGCTGGACGGCGCCGTGCTGCATGCCCCGGAACTGGTGGCCAAGGCCATCACCCGGCTGGTGTTCGCGATGGGTGCCACCGCCATGGACCTGCCGCCGGAGAAGGACCCGGAGCTGATCGAAGAGATCTCCACGATGATCCGCATGATCATCGTCGGCGCCCGCACGCCCGCCGCGTTCCGCCGCGGCTGACGATCGCCCCCGGGGTCGGATCCCTTTCCAGGGGAAAGGGCTCTGACCCCAACCACACAGCAACACCAACCTCCGTGCATGACCACAGGCAGGGTTGCGGCTGCCAAATGTAATGTTATAACACGGCCATGATCTGGCTCGGTCGGCGTTCCGCTCGGAATGACTGCGGCGTCATTATATAGCACTTGCTATATTGATAAGCCACTGCTTTCATATGCGTCAGCCAGGTCGCCCTCGCCGCCTTTCTTTCCCCAAGGACGACGCCCTCATGCCCGTTGCCACGCCCCTCTTCGATCGGCTGCCCCTGGCCGCCGCCATTGCCCTGACCCTGCCGCTGCCTGCACTGGCCGACACTCCGAAACCGACCGAACTGGACCGTGTGCAGGTCAAGGTGAGCACCGCCACCCGCAGCGAGCGCCTGCTGTCGGACGTGCCGATCCGCACCGAAGTGCTGCGCAAGGAAGACATCGCGCTGCGCGCGGCCACCGACTTCTCGCGCGCCGCCGAGCTGATCAACGGCCTGCGCGTGGAGAGCAACTGCCAGAACTGCAACACCAGCGAAGTGCAGCTGCTGGGCCTGCCCGGTGCCTACAACCAGCTGCTGTTCGATGGCATCCCGCTGCTGTCCACGCTGGGCAGCGTGTACGGCCTGGAACAGATCCCGGCCGGGTTCGTCGACCGCATCGAAGTGGTCAAGGGCGGTGGCTCGGCGCTGTACGGCCCGGGTGCGGTTGCCGGTGTGATCAACCTGATTCCGCCGCTGCCGGCGCGCAGTGGTGGCCATGTGCAGGCCGGCGTGGATGTCCTGAAAGGTACGCCGCAGAAGAACGCCGACCTGCGGCTGGACCTGGTGGCCAGGGACGCAGACGCCGGCCTGTCCGTGATTGCCCAGCGCAACTGGAACAACGGCATCGACTACAACGGTGACGGCTACACCGAGATCACCCGCAAGAACCTCAAGGTCGGCGGGCTGCAGGCCTGGTACGCGCCCACGCCGGGCACGCGGCTGCGCCTGGACCTGCAGGTGACCGATGAAACCCGCCGCGGCGGCAACCGCCTGGACCAGCCCGAATACCTGGCCAACATCGCCGAATCGCTGGATACGAAATACCGGCGCGGCAGTGTGTCGTGGGACCAGGAGATCACTGCCGACGTCGATTTCCGCCTGGCCTACGCCTTCGCCGACATCGACCGCGACAGCTTCTACGGCGGTCTCGGCGACGTAGTCACCGATCCGTCCGCACCCGGCTATGACCCGTCGCAGCTGGACCGCAACGTGGCCGGCAGCGCGGCCTCGCGTTCGTGGCGCCAGTACGGCCGCACCCACAACCCGCTGCACTACATCGACAGCCAGTTGAACTGGCGGCTGGGCGCGCATGCGCTGGCCTTCGGCGTGCAGTACAAGCACGAGGCGCTGCGCGACGACAACCGCACCGGTGACGGGCAGCGTCTTGCGGTGCTGGAGGATACGACCTTCCACAACCTGGGCGCGTTCATCCAGGACGAATGGAGCCTGCGCGACAACGTCGACCTGGTGCTGGGTGCACGCGTGGACAAGAGCTCGGAACTGGACAGCGCGGTGTTCTCGCCGCGCATCGCGCTGGCCTGGCAGGCTACACCGAACCTGAAATGGCGGGCGGGCATTGCCACCGGCTTCCGTGCTCCGGAGATCTTCGTTGAGGATGTGCACGTCGATACGCTCGGCGGCGAGCAGGTACGCGTACGCAATACCGATGGCCTGAAGGAAGAGCGCGCGTTGACCACCCTGTTCGGCTTCGACTGGCGCTCGGACCCGGCCAATCCGGTGTGGAGCTGGGATGCTACCGCCTCCTATGCACGCATCCGCGATACCTTCGCGCTGGGCGAGATCCAGCGCGGCGATGACGGCCAGCTGAGCCAGCTGCGTTACAACGCCTCCGGCTCGAACGTGCTGGGTGCGGAAACCAACCTCGGCTGGCAGCCGTCGCCGCAGTGGCGCCTGACCGCCGGTGCCTCGTGGTACCGCTCGCGCTTCCGCGAGCCGCAGCGCATCTTCGACGACAGCGGCGACGGTGGCGACACCGTGATCGAAAGCCGCGACTACCTGAAGACTCCGCGCTGGACCGGCCTGGCCCAGCTCAGCTGGATGCCGGCCGAACCGTGGGAAACCTTCGTCGCGCTGCGCCATACCGGGCCGATGTCGGTGCTGAACAACCGGTTGGGCGAACTGCACCGCACGCGTTCGTTCCTGGTCACCGATCTCGGGGCGCGCTGGCACCGTCACCTGGGCGCACAGGCGCAGCAGGAAGTGTCGGTAGCCGCGGGCGTCAAGAACGTGTTCGATCAGCGCCAGAAGGATCTGGAAGTGGGCGCGCTGCGTGACAGCGACTATGTCTACGGGCCGCGCTTCGCGCGCTCGTGGTATGTCAACCTGCGCTATGCGTTCTGAAGCGCTGCGAGCGTTGGTGCTGGCCTGTGCCGTGCTGCCGGCCGCACCGACGGTGGCTGCGGACCTGCACGCGCAGGTCTCGGCCTCGTTGATGCGGCCGGAGCAGCGCTCGCTGCGGCCGATGCAGTGGTCGCCGCCGCCGAAGCTGGTCGCGCTGTACTTCGGTGCCGACTGGTGCGCACCGTGCCATGCGTTCGTCCCCACGCTGCGCAGCGTGCGCGACGCATTGCGCGAAGCCGGCGCCGATACCGAAGTGGTGTACGTCAGCCTGGATGAGAGCGAGAGCGCGCTGCGCCGCTACATGCACGCGCAGGACATGCCGTGGCCGGTGCTGGACCCGCGCCGCGCCGCGCGCATGCCGGCGCTGCAGGCATTGGCCGGGCTGGCACCGCCGAACCTGGTACTGATCGATGCCGACGGCACGGTGCTGGCCAACGGCTGGCAAGGCCGGCGCTATGAAGGCCTGCAGCCGGTGTTGAAGGAATGGATGAAACGGGCGTGTGCGCAGCAGCAGGCGCGCTGCCCGCCCGATCTGTAGAGTCGAGCCACGCTCGACGCATTCGATCACCGTGCGAACGGCAGCCGAGCATGGCTCGGCTCTACAAAAACCGGGATCGCGCGAACGGCCGGAGGCCATGGCCCGGTGCTACCGTTACGGCGCCTCGCCCTCGGCCTTGCGCACGAAGGCTTCGAACAAGGCCAGCGTCTGCTCGCTCACATGGTGCTCGATGCCCTCGGCATCGCGCCGCGCGGTATCCGCGTCCACGCCCAGCGCCAGCAGGAAACGCTCCACGGTCTGGTGGCGCTGGCGGCTGGCGTGGGCCAGCGCCTCGCCTTCCGGGGTCAGGAACACGCCACGGTACGGCCGCTGTACCACCCAGCCATCACGGGCCAGGCGCCGCAGCATCTTCGCCACGGTGGGCTGGGCCACGCCCAGTCGGGTGGCGATGTCGACCTGGCGGGCCTCGCCGCCGTCGGCCAGCAGGTCCGAAATCAGCTCGACATAGTCCTCCACCAGTTCCATCCGGTGCGCCTCGCGCACTTGCCGGAAGCTCTCGACCTGGCGCTCGGCCTCGATCAAGGGGGTGCTTTTCAGCGATGTCGAATCGTCGGTCTTGCCCACGCCTGCGCCTGTCCTTCCGGTGCAATCCGGTGTTGAACCTGAATTCTGGACCAGTCACACGATAAAGACGATTGTTTTACATTGCTAATGACTATAGCAGGAGCTATATTCGGACCCATGAACACCCTGGCGCCCCGCGACCCTTCGGCCTCCACTCCGGCCAGCCTGGGTGCGCTCAACGCCTCGGTCGCGGTGCCCGACAAGGGCCATTGGTGGCTCCGCCTGCTGGCCTTCCTCGGCCCGGGCTACATGATCTCGGTCGGCTACATGGACCCTGGCAACTGGGCCACTGACCTCGCCGGCGGTTCGCGCTTCGGCTACCTGCTGCTGTCGGTCATCCTCATCTCCAACCTGATGGCGGTGATCCTGCAGGCGCTGTCGGCGCGGCTCGGCATCGCCACCGGCATGGACCTGGCGCAGGCCTGCCGCGCGCGTTACCCCAAGCCGGTGAACCTGGCGTTGTGGGCGCTGTGCGAGGCGGCGATCATCGCCTGCGACCTGGCCGAGGTGATCGGCACCGCCATCGCACTGAAACTGCTGTTCGATCTGCCACTGCTGTGGGGTGCGGTGATCACCGCGCTGGACACGCTGCTGGTGCTGCTGCTGATGAACCGCGGCTTCCGTGCGCTGGAAGCGTTCGTGATCGCGCTGCTGATGGTGATCTTCGCCTGCTTCGTGGTGCAGATCGCGATGGCTGCGCCGCCGGTGATGGCGGTGCTGGGCGGCTTCATTCCGCGCGCGCAGGTGGTGGCCGATCCGCACGCGCTGTACATCGCGATCGGCATCATTGGTGCCACCGTGATGCCGCACAACCTGTACCTGCATTCGTCCATCGTGCAGACCCGCGCCTACCCACGTACCGATGAAGGCCGCCGCAGTGCGCTGCGCTGGGCGGTGACCGACAGCACCCTCGCGCTGACCCTGGCGCTGTTCATCAACGCCAGCATCCTGATCCTGGCGGCGGCGGTGTTCCATGCCAATGGCCGATTTGATGTGGAAGACATCGAGCAGGCGCACCAGCTGCTGGCACCGATGCTGGGTGTGGGCGCGGCGGCGACGTTGTTCGCGGTGGCCCTGCTGGCCTCGGGCCTGAATTCGACGGTGACCGCCACGCTGGCCGGCCAGATCGTGATGGAAGGCTTCCTGCACCTGCGAATGCCGCCGTGGCTGCGTCGGCTGATCACGCGTGCGCTGGCCATCATCCCGGTGGTGGTGGTGATCCTGCTGTTCGGCGACCAGGGCGCGGTGAAGCTGCTGGTGCTGAGCCAGGTGGTGCTGTCGATGCAGTTGCCGTTCGCGATCATCCCGCTGGTACGGATCGTGACCGACAAGGTGACGATGGGCGCGCTGGTCGCACCGCGCTGGCTGGGCGCGATCGCCTGGGTGATCGCGCTGGTGATCGTGGTGTTGAACGTGAAGCTGCTGGTGGACACCTTCGCCGGGGCGTAAACCGCATCCCTGGGGTCGGACTCCCTGCCGCAGGCAAGGGCTCCGACCCCGCCATCTCCATGCTACAGATGCAACGCAATCGCGGCCTCGATCTGCTGCGGCGACTGGAACCCTGCCAGGCGGGTACGTTCGTCCCCGTCACGGAACAGCGAGAGCGTCGGCGTCTGCCGCAGCCCCAGTTCCCTGAAGAACGCCTCGCCCAGCACCTCCAGCTGCACGCGCAGCAGCGTGGTGCCCTGCCCCGCGACGCTGTTGGCCACCCGGTGCAGCGACATCTCCAGCATCCGGCACCCCGGGCACTGGTCCTTGTGGAAGTCCACCAGTACGCGCGGGTGTTCGGCCAGCAGCTGCTGGAACTGCTCAGGCGTGGTGGCGTCGATGATCTGCATCGCTGTTGCTCCAGTAATGGGCCAGGACCGCATCGGTCCAAGCCTCGATGGCCGCGGCATGGCGCTCGCCATGCGGCATCTGTTCGATCTCCAGCGGCGGATAGTCGCTGTGGAAGTAGCGGATCAGCCGGTGCACAGCACCGCAGTAGTACTCCTGCCCCCACTGTGTCTCACCGGTACCGAACACCGCCAGCTGCCGCGGCCGCTCGCCGCGCTCGGCGATGCCAGCCACCCATGCCTTCATCTCCGAAGGCGTGCGGCCGGCGTTGTCGGTCCAGCAGCCCAGCAGCACCAGGTCGGCCTCGTCGGCCGCCAGGGACGGCGCCTGCTGCAGGTCGTCGGCCTCCTGCCAGTGCACGGCATGGCCTGCAGCGCGGCAACGCTCGGCAATCTGCCGGCCAAGCTCGCGGGTGTTGCCGCTCAGTGAGGCCACCACCAGCAGGATGCTCAGCGCCGTGCCGGACTCAGAGGTCGTCGAAGCCGTTGTCGACGTTGGTCTTCTTGTAACTTGCATTGCGCATCTCGAAGAAGTCGGTCTTGGTCTCGGTGAAGTTGTCAGCGTAGGCCTTGATCCACGGCATCACGTTGTCGGTGGTGTCGCTGTACAGGCGCTCGATGCCGAGCATGCCGGCCATCTTGTTGGCGCGGTACTTCACGTAGCGCGTCATTTCCTCCACATCGATGCCATCGATGCCGTCCAGTACTTCCGATGACCACTGGGTTTCCAGTTCGATGGCGTGCTCGAACGCCTGGTGCACATAGGCGGTCAGCTCGTTGGTCTGCAGCTCCGGGTTTTCGCCGATGATGGCGCGGATCAGCTCGCTGATGAACTTGGTATGGGCCAGTTCGTCGCGGTTGATGAAACTGATGATCTTGCCGGTGCCGGTCATGCGGTTCTGCCGCACCATGTTGTAGAAGTACGCAAATCCGGAATAGAAGTTGATGCCCTCCAGGATCGAGGACTGGATCAACGACTTCAACAGGGTCTCGGCGGTCTTCTCGCGCATGAAGTCGTCATACGCGCCCATGATCGGCGCGTTGCGCTTGATGATGGTCGGATGGGTGCGCGCCAGTTCAAATACGCGGTTCTGGTTCGGCAGGTCGGTGATCGAGGCCAGCACATAGCTGTAACTCTCGTTGTGGATCACTTCCTGCTGGCCGATGATCGCGGCATTGGCATGCGCGGCCGGGTCGGTGATGTACTCGGCCACGTTGTAGATGAAGCGCGTCTGCGGTGAGTCGAGCGTGGCCAGCAGGCCGATGATCGAGTCGTAGGCGTTCTTTTCGCGCCCGGACAGCTCGCCGTACTGGCGCGCATCGGCTTTCATGTCGACCTCGTCGGGGATCCAGAAGTTGGTCGACAGCTCCTTGTAGGCCCGATAGAACGACGGGTACGGGATGTCATTCCAGTTCAGGATCCCGCTGGTGCGGCCGTTGATGATGCCGGTGCTGCGGTTGGGATGGCGCGGTTCGAGGATCTTGATGCGGTCGAGGGGGGTTGCCATGGTCGTCTACCTTCGTATTACGTGCGTTGCAGATGTAGAACCGAGCCCATGCTCGGCTGCTCTTCGCGTCGGAGCCGAGCGTGGGCTCGGCGCTACAGGGGCCGCAGCGGTCAGCTGGCGCACCACTCGCATTCGCTGATGTCGATGTCGTTGGAGCGCACGTAGTACGTGGTCTTCAGGCCTTCACGCCAGGCGCTCAGGTGCAGCTCCAGCAGGGTGCTGGCGCGGATCGTGCTGGGCACGTACAGGTTGAAGCTGATCGACTGATCAACATGGCGCTGGCGACGCGCGTTCTGGCGCACGCTGGCGAACTGGTCGACCTTGTACGCCCCCTTCTCGTAGTACGGCCAGGTTTCCAGCGACAACCCCGGCGCTGCCACCGGCCGCCGGAAGTCCTTTTTTTCCTCGTAGTAGAACGCGCTGTAGATCGGGTCGATCGATGCGGTGGAACCGGCGATCTGCGCGGTGCTCATGTTCGGCGCCACCGCCAGCAACCAGCCGTTGCGCAGGCCGTGCGTGGCGACCTCGCGCGCCAGGCTGTCCCATGCGGCGCCAGTGTAGTCGCGGTCACGGAAGTAACGCCCGTTGTGCCAATCGCTGCCGGTGAACATCGGATAGCTGCCCTTTTCCTTCGCGAGTTGCGCGCTGGCCTGGATGGTCAGGAAATTGATGCGCTCATACAGGCGGTCGGCCAGCTGTTCGGCATCCGGTGAATCCCACTGGATCGCCTGCTGCGCCAGCAGGTGGTGCCAACCGAACGTGCCCAGTCCGATGGCGCGGTACTTGCGGTTGGTGATCGTGGCCTGCGGCACCGGCAGTGCGTTGAGGTCGATCACGTTGTCCAGCATGCGCACCTGGATCGGGATCAGGCGCTCCAGCACATCGGTGGCCAGCAGGTCATCCGGCGCACGGATCGCGCGGCCGAGGTTGATCGAAGACAGGTTGCAGACCACGAAGTCGCCGGCGCGGCGTGTGGTGACGATCTGGTCGCCGCTGACGATCTCCTGGATCATCCGCGTCGGGCTCATGTTCTGCAGGATCTCGGTGCACAGGTTGCTGGAATAGATCATGCCGGCGTGCTTGTTCGGGTTACGGCGGTTGACCTCGTCGCGGTAGAACAGGAACGGGTTGCCGGTCTCCAGCTGGCTGAGCATGATCCGCTTGAACAGATCGATCGCCTTCACCGTGCGCCGGCTGATGCGCTCGTCGGCCACCAGTTCGGCGTAGCGGTCGCGGAAGCTGCCCGCGCCGCGCTTCTCGTCGTAGAAGTCCTGCAGGTACCAGCCCTTGGCCTGCTTCACCTCGTGCGGGTCGAACAGGTACCAGTCGGCACGGCGTTCGACTGCTTCCATGAACAGGTCCGGCACGCACACCGAGGTGAACACATCATGCGCGCGCAGGCGCTGGTCGCCGTTGTTGAGGCGCAGGTCCATGAAGGCTTCGATGTCGCGGTGCCAGATGTCCAGGTACACCGCCACCGCGCCCTTGCGCTGGCCAAGCTGGTCGACCGACACTGCGGTGTTGTTGAGCTGCTTGATCCACGGCACCACGCCGCCGGAGGAATTGGGCACGCCCCGTATCGGCGCGCCGCTGCTGCGCACATAGCCCAGATAGGCACCCACGCCGCCGCCGTGCTTGGACACGCGGGCGATGTCGGTATTGGAGTCATAGATGCCCTGCAGGCTGTCGTCCACCGTGTCGATGAAGCAGCTGGACAGTTGCCCCCCGACCTTGCCGGCGTTGGCCAGGGTCGGCGTGGCCACCGTCATGTACAGGTTGGACAGCGCCCAGTACGCCTCGCCGACCAGCTGCATGCGCCGCTCGCGCGGCTTTTCTTCCTGCATGAGGTACAGCGCGATGGTCAGCCAACGCTCCTGCGGCAGCTCATAGACCTCGCGGCTGCGGTCGCTGGCCAGATAGCGCGTGGCCAGCAGGTACAGGCCGTTGTAGGCGAACAGGCGGTCGCGTTCCGGGTCGATCATCCCGCCGGCCTGCTGCAGTTCTTCCTTCGAGTAGCAGCGCAGGATGTCGTTGCTGTAGATGCCGCGGTCAGCCAGGCTTTCCTGCAGGCCCACGTAGGAGCCGTACTTCAGGCCGACATCGTAGAAGCGGTTGCGGCTGGCACGCTTGTACAGGCGGCGCAGGTAGATGCGCGCGGCAAACTGCTCCCACTCCGGCGCGACGAGGTCCACGCGCGATTCGGCCTCGCGGATCAGCAGATCGACAAGGTCATCGGCGCTGATGCTGGGCTTGCGCTCGACCATTGCCTGCACCACGCGGCGGTAGTCGCTCACATCCAGCTGCGGGAACTCGGCGTGCACCGCATCGATGCTGCGCTGCAGGCGCTCGGCGTCGAATGGCAGGCGGCGGTTGCCGGCCTCCTTGGTGACCCAGGTCGGCACGCGCTCGCCACCGGCGCGCAAGGCGTCGCCAGCGCCGGCCAGATCGGCCACGCGGAAGGTACTGTCGGTCATGGTGGTGAAGCTCCAGGCTCGCACGCGCGTTGGCGGTCGATGCCATGGCGGCCCTGCACGCGATACCGGCGCACGGGGCGGTCGGGGTGGGATGCCAAAGCGCGGGAACACCAGATCGTCGGCAACAGCCTGCGCCTGCGGCCGGTATCCGGGCCGTGGGGGCGATCTGGGTCCGCACGATGGCGGCCGCGTCGACACGGCAAGCCTTCAGGGGCGGGCCGCGGGACGTTTGCTGCGTGTCCGGCGGCGGCGGCTGACCGGGAGTGACGACCACAACATAGTGGGGATAATCGGAACCGTCAACACAAGATGCGGCAATCACGACATGCCGCGACGATCAGTCGCAGGATGCCGTGTTGCACCTGCGGCGCCTTGTCGACAGCGCCTGCGTCCCCAGTTCGGTACAACATCAACTTTCCGCGGAACACCGCCCATGCGCGCTGCCCAGTACCCTTCCTTCGGCAACCCGGCCGACGTCCTCGCCATTGCCGATGCCACCCTCCCCGAGCCCGGCCCGGGCGAGGTGCGCATCCGCACCGTGCTGGCCTCGATCCACAATCACGACCTGCTGACCGTGCGCGGCCTCTACGGCTACAAGCCGACACTGCCGGCGATCGGTGGCAGTGAAGCATTGGGCGTGGTCGATGCACTCGGCGAAGGCGTCGACGGCCTGCAGATCGGCCAGCGGGTTGCCGCCGCCTCCGTGCATGGCACCTGGGCCGAAGCGTTCATTGCACCGGCACGCATGGTGATTCCGATGCCCGAGGCGATCCCCGACGAAATGGCCGCGCAGCTGATCGCCATGCCGCTGAGCGCGCTGATGCTGCTGGAATTCCTGCACGTCGAAGCAGGCCAGTGGATCGTTCAGAACACCGCCAACGGCGCGGTGGGCAAGTCGCTGGCGATGCTGGCGCGGGCGCGTGGCGTGCATGTGGCCAACCTGGTGCGCAATGCCGATGCGGTCGCGCAGTTGCAGGCGCTGGGCATCGATCATGTGTTCGACACCTCGGTGGAGGGTTGGAAGGATCGCGTGCGTGAAGCGACCGGCGAAGCACAGGCCGCGGCCGCGGTGGATTCCATCGGCGGCGACGCCAGCGGTGACCTGGTCGACCTGCTTGGCCACCACGGCACGCTGGTGTCGTTCGGGGTGATGAGCGGCGAGCCGATGCGCATTCCCGCCGGTGGCCTGATCTACAAGGAGGCCACGGTGAAGGGCTTCTGGGGCAGCAAAGTGAGCCAGGCGATGGCGGTGGAGGACAAGCGCCGGCTGGTCGGCGAGCTGCTGAAGCGTGCGGCCAGCGGCGAACTGACCCTGCCGGTGGAGAAGATCTTCGCACTGGACGACATCGCCCAGGCGGCGAAGGCGGGCGCCGGTTCGGGCCGCAACGGCAAGGTGTTGCTGCGGCCTTGAGGGTAGGACAACCGGGGTCAGATCCCTTTCCGCTGGAAAGGGATCTGACCCCCAGGAGGAGTGCGGACCAACGGTCCGCACCCACCGAGTCAGTTCGTTAAGAACCTGTGATGTATAACTGAATGCGCTTTCGTCATTGGAAGGCGTACTTGCCTGCATGCGGTACTGACGGCTCCTCCCCCGTTCGGCGTTGTCGCTTCCATGTACCGCACCACCCTGAACCTGCTTGCCGGCGCGATCGCGCTGGGCCTCACCGCCGGCGCTGCCGGCGCCGCTGAAACCGCCGATGCCGGCAAGGACAGCACCACCCTGGGCACCGTGCTGGTGACCGGCTCCAACATCAAGCGCAGCGACACCGCCGGGCCGAACCCGGTGCAGATCGTCAGCCGCGAACAGATCGAGCAGACCGGTCGCTCCACCCTCACCGACGTGCTGCGCAACCTGTCGGCCAATGCCGGCAACAGTTTCGACGAGCAGTACACCGGCAGCTTCGCCGCCGGTTCTGCATCGATCGGCCTGCGCGGCCTGTCGCCGAAGAACACGCTGGTGCTGGTCAACGGCTATCGCGTGTCCAACTTCGGCTTCGCGCTCAACACGCAGGACACCTTCGTTGACCTCAACGCGCTGCCGATCAGCGCAGTGGAACGCATCGAAGTGCTGAAGGACGGTGCCTCGGCGGTGTACGGTTCCGATGCCATCGCCGGCGTCATCAACATCATCCTGCGAAAGAACTTCCAGGGCGTGGAAGTCGGCGGCGGCTTCGGTACCGCCACCCAGGGCGGCCTGGACGAACGCAAGGCCAACCTGCTGGCCGGCTTCGGTGACCTCGAACAGCAGGGCTGGAACGTGCTGTTCGGGCTGGACCTGCTCAAGCGCGATCGGCTCGATGCAGACCAGCGCGCCTTTACCCGCAGCGGCGATTTCCGCGACAGGCCCGGCGGCCGCCTGGCCGGCTGGTCCACTGCCGGTGGCAACTGGCTGTCCAACCCGCGCGCGCCGCAACCGTTCGCCAGTTGCCCCGAGGGCAGCCAGCTGCGCCCCTACAGCGATTTCGGCAGCACCCTGCCCGGCCAGGCCTGCGCCTTCAACGCGCAGCCGTTCAAGACCCTGCAGCCCGGCGCCGAGCGCCTGCAGGCGTCGTTGAGCGCGACCTACCGCTTCAACGACAGCGTCGAAGCCTTCGCCGATGTGCTGTACAGCCACAACAAGGCCGACCAGATCTTCAGCGCGCCGCTCACCGTGGGCCCTGGCCTGCGTGCCTACAACCCGGCCACCGGCACGCTTATCGACGTGCCGGCGGTGCTGCCGGTGGGCCACCCGAACAACCCGGGCAGCACGCCGCTGCCGTTCGAGTACACCTTCTTCGACCTCGGCCCGCGCCTGAAGGACAACACCCAGGTGTTCTACCGTGCCCTGGCCGGCGTGCGTGGCAGTGGCGAGCGCTGGGACTGGGAAGCGGCGGCGCTGACCTCGCAGAGCGCGCAGCGCGAGTACGTCGACAATTTCGTCAACCGCTACGCGTTCGAACAGATCCTGCGCGATGGCAGCTACACTTCCTCAATCCGTCCAGCACGCCGGGCGCGTTGGATGCACTGCGCCTGCAGACCAAGCGGCCAGGCTGGTACAAGCTGCACGCGTTGAACGTCAAGGCCTCGACCTCGCTGTGGGACCTCCCGGCCGGTGCGGTCGGCTTCGCCTGGGGTGCCGAGTTCCGCAAGGAGTCACTGGATGCGCGCACCAGTGCACAGGTGCTGTCGGGCACCGAACTGCGCCCGGCCATCAACGTGGTCAACGGCGAGCGCCAGGTCAGCGCCGCCTACGCCGAACTGAGCGTGCCGCTGCACCGCACGCTTGAGCTGCAGGTGGCTGGTCGCGGCGACCACTACGATGATTTCGGCAAGGCGTTCTCGCCGAAGCTGGCGCTGCGCTGGCAGCCGTTGGACAGCCTGCTGCTGCGCGGTTCGTTCTCGCGCGGCTTCCGCGCCCCCTCGCTGCCGGAAATCGCGCCAGGCCAGACCGTCAGCTACGGCTCGGTGATCGATCCGCTGGATCCGCTGCAGCCCGGTGGCAGCCGTGGCGTGACCAACATCCGCACCGGCAACCCGGACCTGAAGGCCGAACGCTCGCGCAACTTCAACGTGGGCGCGGTGTGGTCGCCGGATGGCGATACCAGCATCGGCCTGGACTGGTACCGCATCGAGCAGGACAACCTGGTCAAGCCGGACAGCGCGCAGTTCATCGTCGACAACCCGACGCTGTTCCCCGGCCGTGTACAGCGTGATGCGCAGGGGCGCATCCAGTTCATCACCAACCAGTACGCCAACCAGGGCGAACTGACCACCTCCGGGCTGGACCTGGACGCCAACCACACCTTCCGCACCGAGGGCTGGGGCAACTTCACCGTGGCCGGCAGCTGGACCCACCTGCTGAGCTTCAAGCAACCGCTGATAGCCGGTCAGGCGCCGTATGAGGGGGCTGGCAACAATCGCCACGGCGCGTTGCCGCGTACGCGCGGCACCACCTCGCTGAACTGGGCGGTGGGCGACTGGAGCAGCACGCTGAGCCTGCAGTACGTGAGCGGCTACGACCAGCGCGTGGCGACGGCCACCAGCAATCCGGGCCTGCGCGACCGCGTCAAGCCGTATCAGCAGCTGGATCTGTACGTGGCCTACGAAGGCATTCCCAACACCACGCTGTCGCTGTCGGTGCTGAACCTGACCGACAAGGACCCGCCGTTCGACCCGGCCGGCGGCTCCAACGGTTTCGACATCAGCCAGTACAACCTGCGCGGGCAGTTCGTTTCGCTGGGCGCGCGCTACCGGTTCTGATGCGCCACCTGTAGAGCCGAGCCCGTGCTCGGCTGCTCTTCGGCAACAGGAAGCCGAGCATGGGCTCGGCTCTGCTGGGGTGTGCGGACCAACGGTCCGCACCCACCGCATCACCGGCTCAGGTGCAGGAACTGCAGGTGCCGTTCGTACTGGCTGATGATGTCGTTGATGATCTGCTTGCGGCTGTAGCCGACCAGGTCGTAGTCCTGGCTGCCTTCGAACAGATGCACTTCCGCGCGGTAGTAGCGCTGGTTGCGCAGCTGCTGCGCGGCGAACGACGGGGTCAGGTAGCCACTCAGGATCACCCGGTACAGGAAATCCTGCTGCTCGCCATGGTTCACCGTCAGCTCCATGTCGCCGGCCTCGAAGCGCGTGGCCACGTCCCAGCCCTGCCCGCGCAGCTGTTCGGCCACCGCTTCCATCGCCGGCTTCACCGTGTCATCCATGAAGCGGTAGACCTGGTCGCGCACCGGGAAGTGCATGGCCTGGCTCAGGCGCTGGCGCCAGCCCTGATGGTGGCGATCGTCACCGATCAGCGGCGAGGGCCGGTACTGCAGCGCGCGCTTGCGGTGCGATTCGTCACTGAAGGCGCGGGTCAGGCCCCACATCATCAGCAGCAGCACCGCCGAGAACGGCAGCGAGGCCAATACCACCGCCGATTTCAGTGCATCGATGCTGCCGGCCAGCAGCAGCCCGGCGGTCAGCACCGCGATCACCGTGCCCCAGAACACGCGCAGCCAGCGCGGACCATCATCCTCCGGCGCGCCGCCGTGCGAGGACAGCGTGGACAACACCACCGCCCCCGAATCAGCCGACGTCACGAAGAAGATGAAGCTGACCAGCACGGTCACCGCGATCACCGTGCGGCTCCACGGGTAGCCATCCAGCAGTGCATACAGCACGGTCGGTGGGTCATCCACCGCCAGCTGCGCCAGCTGCTGCTGGCCGTGGTGCAGCACCTGGTCCAGCGCGCTGTTGCCGAAGATCGACAGCCAGGCCAGGGTGAAGCCCAGCGGGATCAGCAGCACGCCGAACACGAATTCGCGGATGGTGCGGCCACGCGAGATGCGCGCGATGAACAGGCCGACGAACGGCGCCCAGCCGATCCACCAGGCCCAGTAGAACACCGTCCAACCGCCCAGCCATTCCGGCCGGCCGCCATAGGCGTACACATCGAAACTCTTGCCGACCACGCTGCCCAGGTAGTCGCCCAGGTTCTGCATCAGCGTACTCAGCAGGTACTGGGTGGGGCCGGCGCACAGCATGAACAGCACCAGCGCGATCGCCAGCAGCATGTTGATGTTGGCCATCCAGCGCACGCCCTTCTCCACGCCTGAAACCGCGACGGCCACCGCCGCGCCCATCATGCTGACCACCAGGATGATCTGCACCAGGTTGGAGTGCGGGATGTTGAACAGGTGCGACAGGCCCGCGTTGAGGTGCAGCACGCCGAAGCCCATGTCGGCGCCGATGCCGAATACGGTGGCGACAATGCCCAGCGCGTCCACGGTGTAGCCGATCGGCCCGTTGATGCGCTTGCCGATCAGCGGATACAGCGCCGAGCGCAGCGCCAGCGGCAGGTTGTGGCGATAGGCGAAGTAGGCCATCGCCATCGCTGCGAGTGCGAACACGCCCCAGCCATGCAGGCCCCAGTGCAGGAAGAGCAGCTGCATGGCCTGGCGCGCCCCGGCCTCGCCCGCCGCCGGTTCGCCCTGCGGCGGCTGCAGGTAGTGGGTCAGCGGTTCGGAGACGCAGAAGAAGAACAGGGTGATGCTGATGCCGGCGGCGAACAGCATGCCGGCCCAGGAAAGATAGCTGAACTCCGGCTCATCATGGTCGGCGCCGAGCTTGATGCCACCATACTTGGACAGCGCCACACCGACCACGAACACCAGGTACAGGGTCATCGCCAGCAGGTAGTACCAGCCGACATTGAGTGCGGCCCAGTCCTGCGCCTTGACCAGCAGGCGGCCCGCACCGAGCGGAAACAGGCTGACGAACAGCGCGAACGCCACGACAACGATCGCCGCGAAGGCGAACACAGGCCGAAGGGTGCGCACCGGGGATTGTTGCGGCTCCAGTACATCCATGGGGCGGCGTTCTCCAGTAGATCAAAGGGTTAGCCGACCGATTCTGGCTGAACCGCAGTGGACAGAGCATGAAGTTGCGGCCTGTGGTCACAGGCCCGGCCCACCATTCCGTGTTATCACGCGCGCGCCGGAGCGCAACCTTGCCCGCGCGGGCTGCGGCGCGGCCACGCGCATCCTGTCCGATCACGACATTACATGCACCGCACACAGCTTGTTGCCATCCGGGTCACGCAGATAGGCCAGAAACACCTGCCGACCGGACATGTTGCGGACGCCGGGCGGATCTTCGATTGCGGTACCACCGTGAGCCACGCCAGCTTCCTGCCAGGCACGCACGGCCTCTGCACTGCCCAGACTGAAACCGATGGTGCCGCCGTTGGCATGGCACGCTGGCTGCCCATCGATCGGCGCGGTCACGCCGAACATCCGCCCATCCTTGAAGTACAGCAGCCGACCCTTTTCGTCGAACACACCCGGACGTGCCCCCATCGCGGCGAACAGGGCATCGTAGAAGCGATGCGCAACGTCCATGTCGTTCGTTCCAACGGTGATGTGGCTGAACATGCGGGCACTCCTTGTGGAAAGCCGCAGTGTCGGCGAGCGCGGGCGACTTCGCAAATCGCCCGCACCGGTGCCGCCACGCCCGCGAAAAGACCCGTTGCTACTTGGCGGTGCTGAGCAGCAGCACCGCCGCAGTGACCAGACCGATGCCGATCCAACCGATCGGACGCAGGCGGTTGCCGAACAACAGGCGTCCGCAGGTGGCGGTTCCGATCACGCCGATCGCACCCCACATCGCATAGGCGGTGGCCAGGTCCATGTAACGCACCGCCTGGCCCAGCAGGGCGAAGGCGATCCAGACCATGACGATCGCAGCGACACCCCAGCGCCAGCGGCGGAAGCCTTCCGACTTGGCCACCATCATGTTCGCGGCGACATCGATCAGCGCCGAACAGATCACGAAAAACAGAGCCAGGGTATTCATCAGTGTGCCTCCCCGAGGGTGACGCAGACGATGCCCACCACCGCCAGCACCAGGCCGGCCAGCTGCTGCAGTGACAGGCTCTCGCCGAACACGGTGAGGCCGACCACGGTCAGCAGGGTCAGGCCCAGGCCTTCCCACACCGCGTAGGCCACGCCCACCGCGATGCGACGCACCGACTGCGCCAGGAAGAAGTAGGACAGCGCCAGCGCACCGGCCATGATCAGATAACCGGTCCAGCCGCCATCGCGGGCGGCGTGGGCCATGAACGAGGTGCCGACCACTTCGGCGACGATCGCCACGGTCAGGCAGGCCCAGGCGACCAGCGCGCCACGGGCGGGAACAGTACGGGACATGTGAAACTCCTTGCAGGACGGGGACCGCGCCGCCTCATCAATGGATCCACGCCGCGCGTGGAGGGTCCGGAACGCCCCTCGCAGACAGGGGCGACGGGGGTTAGTATCATCGCCTTTTACGGTGGTATCAAAATGGATTCCATCGACAGGAGCGATGGATCAATGCCCTATTCCCCTGAATCCCTACAGGCCTTCGTGGAAGCCGCCGCGCTGGGCTCGTTCTCGGCCGCGGCACGGCGGCTGGGCAAGACCCAGTCGACGGTCAGCACCGCCATTGCCCACCTGGAAGCCGACCTCGGCGTGAGCCTGTTCGACCGCCGCGGGCGCTACCCGCGGCTGACCGAGGCCGGGCGCCAGGTGCTGGGCCACGCACAGGAGATCCTGGCCGCCGATGCCCGCCTGCAGCAGTTGAGCGTGCGCCTGTCCGCGCCGGTCGAGCCGCGCCTGACCGTGGTGTTTTCCGATGTCTACCAGCTGGATCCGGAGCAGCGGATCCTGCAGCGCTTCGCCGAAGCGTTCCCGGAGATCGAGCTGGAGTGGCTGGATGCCGAAGGCGAGGACGTGCTGGAGCTGGTCGGCAGTGGTCGCGCCGGGCTGGGCCTGCTGCCCAGGCAGGAGCGTTATCCCGATGGGCTGGTGGCGCGGCCGCTGGCGCACCACAGCGAACTGTCGGTGTACGTGGCGCGCGGACACCCGCTGGCCAGCGCCGGGCGTCGCGCCGCCGCACAACTGGCACGGCATCGGCAGGTGCGCCTGAGCGCGGAAGTCGATCAGACCCGCTTGGTCACCGGCCTCGCGTGGACCGCCACCGATTACCTGATGGTGATGGAGATGGCCGAGGACGGCATCGGCTGGGCCGAACTGCCGCGGGCGCTGGTGCAGCGCTATGACCGTGGGCGGCTGGTGGAACTGGTGCTGCCGGGCTGGCCGCGGCGCATCCACAGCGACCTGCTGTGGCGACGCGACACGCCGCCAGGCCCAGCCGCACTCTGGTGGGCCGACGCGTTGGGGTGAAAAAGGGGACGGAGGGGATTAAGTCGTTTGTGCCCCGGCGGTACTGGGGCACAAACGACTTAATCCCCTCCGTCCCCTTTTTATCTGTCAGCGATGGGCGAGCGCGTAATCCAGTGCCGCGCACACCGCTGCCACCTGTGCGTCGTTGCACTGCTGCGGGGTTGCCCGCGGGCTGTCCGGGTAGACCTCGGTGGTGGTGGTGTACTTCGCGCCGGTAATGCCGGCGCACAGGCCCAGCTTCACCAGCGGATACTCGATCACGCCGTGGGCGATCACCGGCGAACCGATGATCTCGCCCTTGTCGTCGGCGGGGGCGATATGGGTGACCTTCTCCACGGCGGCAATGACCGCCTGCTGGAAGGCCGGCTGCGGGGCCTCGCTGTCATCCACCAGGTAGAAGCCATCCGGAATCAGGCCCGGCTCGAACGGCTTGCCGTCACGCGCGGCCAGCGCCGGGCGGAACTCGCTTTCATCACTGTCGGTGGTCTCGTGCAGGTCGATGTGCAGCACGAACTGGCCCTTGATCGGTGCAACCAGCTCGATCAGCGCGGTCGACTCGCGGGCCGGGCCACCGGCGCGGAAGTTGCGGTTCGGGTCGATCGCATCGAAGTTCCAGCGGTTGATGCGCTCGAAGCCCCACGGATTCACGCACGGCGCCACCAGCAGATTGGCCTTGCCGGCATAGTCGGCGGCGTGCTTTTCGAGGAACTCCAGCGCGCCCATCACGCCACTGGTCTCATAGCCGTGCACGCCACCGGTAACCAGCGCGGCGGGCAGCGCCGGGTTCCAGTCGCGGCTGCGCAGGGCGAACAACGTATAGGTCTCGCCAGCGTAGTCGAGCTGGCCATAGGCCACCTTGTCGAAACGCGAGGCCAGCGCTTCGATGCGCGGCAGCACCTCCTGGTCATAGCGACGCAGGCGCTGCTGGCGACCACGCCACAGCTCCCGTTCCGCCGCTCCCCACGGCTGGCCAGGGGTTCCGACGGGGTAGAAGGCGGCTTGGGACATGGCGGATCTCGGCGAG
The DNA here is from genome assembly GCF_059369475.1 of Stenotrophomonas sp. YJH_SMC_65. NCBI lineage: Bacteria > Pseudomonadati > Pseudomonadota > Gammaproteobacteria > Lysobacterales > Lysobacteraceae > Stenotrophomonas > Stenotrophomonas sp. YJH_SMC_65. Next base: position 63,705 of record NZ_JCAFSR010000011.1, on the reverse strand, counting down.
TCAGGAAGCAATCGCCCACTCTACCACCGGGGCAACGGCATGAACCCGACGCGCATTCCATTGGCGAATGGAATCAGCAATAATTCTCATTTACGACCTTCCACAACCTGCGCCGATGCCCATCCACGCCCTGCAACCGGCCCGCCTGCCCCTGGCCGCCGCCCTCACCCTGTGCCTGCTTCCGGCCGCCAGCGTCTTCGCCCAGGACGGCGCTACCACGCTCGACAGCATCCAGGTCTCTGGCAGCTGGCTGGGTACCGGCCTGCATGACAGCGTGAAGCGCTTCGCCGGCGCGCGCACGGTGGTCGACCGCCAGCGCATCGAGGCCAGCGGCGCGGCCAGCATCGGCGATGCCATGCGCCGCATCCCCGGCGTGCAGGTCACCGACAACTCCGGTACGGCCGGCAGCTCGGTCTCGCTGAACATCGGCGTGCGCGGCCTGACCGGGCGCTACTCGCCACGCTCGACCGTACTGCTGGACGGCGTGCCGCTGGCGGTAGCGCCGTATGGCCAGCCGCAGCTGTCGTTCGCACCGACCAGCCTGTCCAACATCGAATCGATCGACGTGGTGCGCGGCGGCGGCGCGGTGCGCTACGGCCCGCAGAACGTGGGCGGCATCATCAACTTCAGCACCCGCGCCGTTCCCACCGAGGCAGGCCTGCACGGCGAAGCGGGCGTGCGCTACACCGCCTACGACCATGGCGGCGGTGACAGCACCCAGTACAACGCCTTCCTCGGCGGTACCGGCGACAACGGGCTGGGCGCCGCCCTGCTGTACTCCGGCCAGGACGGGCGTGGCTGGCGCCAGGGCAGCGATGACCGCTTCAACGACCTGGCGCTGAAGTTCGCCTATGCCATCGACGCGCAGCAGGAACTGCGTGCCAAGCTGTCGTACTACGATGTGCGCTCGCTGACCCCGGGCGGCCTGACCAGCGCGCAATACGAGGCCGACCCGTTCCAGAACACCCGCTCCACCGATTTCTGGAAGGGCCACCGCACCGGCATCGACCTGGGCTACACCAACACGCTGTCGGCCAACAGCGAATTCGAGGTGCTGGCCTATTACAACGAAAGCAGCCGCGCCAGCTCGCTGATCAACGCGGCCAATACCCAGTTGACCGTGCAGCCGCGCGATTACCGCGTGCTTGGCATCGAGCCGCGCTATACCCAGCGCCTGCATTGGGGCAGCACGGTGCACGACATCACCGCCGGCTACCGCTTCCTGCGCGAACGGGGCAACGACCGCAGCTACACCGTCAGCCGTCGCACCGGCGTGGCCAGTGCCACCACCCGTTTCGACAACGCGACCGATGCCCATGCGTTCTACATCGACGACCGCATCGCGATCGGCCAATGGCGGATCACCCCGGGCGTGCGCATGGAATGGATCGACATGGACCGCCGCCAGGCCGGTGGCACGGCGACCTTCAGCAGCCGCAACGACAAGGCCCTGCCCTCGCTCAACATCGCCTACCTGCTGACGCCACGGCTGACTGTGTTCGGCAACTACACCACCTCGTTCGGGCCGGTGCAGAACATCCAGCTCAATTCGCAGACGGCCAGCAACCCGCTGAACCCGGAAATCGCCAAGACCACCGAACTGGGCGCGCGCTGGCAGGACGGTGCACTGCGCGCGGAAGTGACCGTGTTCAAGATGCGCTTCGACAACCAGATCCTGCAGGTGCCGGGGATCACCCCACCGACCTTCCAGAACATCGGTGCCACCGACCACAAGGGTGTGGAGAGCGCGCTGGAGTACCACTTCGCCCAAGACAGTGCGCTGGCCGGGCTGGAGCTGTACGCCAACTACACCTGGACCCAGGCGATCCAGCAGTCCGGTGACAACCGCGGCCTGGACGTGCCCTTCTACTCGCGCGACACCGACAGCGTCGGCGCCCGCTACGCACTGGCCGGCTGGACCTTCAATGTCTCCAGCACCCACCAGAGCGGCCAGTTCTCCGATGCCGCCAACACCTGGGAAGAAACCGCTGACGCGCGCGTGGGCCGCGTGCCGGGCGTGCGCCTGTGGAACGCGCAGGTGGCCTGGCAGGTGCCGGGGCTGGACGACAGCGAGATCGCGCTGGGCGTGAACAACCTGGCCGACAAGCGCTGGTACACCCGCAACGTCGATGGCAACGCCGGCCGCATGGTGGCTGCGCCACGCACCTTCTACGTGCAGGGCCGCTACCGCTTCTGACGCGGTAACCGCCCGATGCAGTGACGGCGGCGACCACGGTGGCGGCGTATCATGCCGCCACCATGTCACTGCCTGTTTCGCCATCGCGCCTGCATCTGGCCTTCCAGGGCCTGCGCCTGCGCCTGCGCGGCAGCGACCTGTGGTTCATCGCGCTTGCCCTGCTGGTCGGCCTGATCGCCGGCTACCTGACCCTGCTGCAGTCCGGCATCGCACGCTGGCTGCAGGGCACCCTGTACGGGCTGGACGACGGCATGCGCCTGAGCTCCTTGCCCGCGCTGACCTGGACCGCACTGCTGGTGCTGCCGCTGGGTGGCCTGCTGGTCGGCCTGGTCAGCCTGGCCGCGACCCGGCTCAAGCGGCCCCTGCTCGATGCGGTCGAAGCCAATGCCCTGCATGGCGGGCGCATGTCGATGCGCGACAACCTCATCGTGCTGACCCAGACCCTGCTGTCCAATGGCTGCGGCGCCTCGGTCGGGCTGGAGGCTTCGTATACGCAGATGGGAGCGGGCAGCGGCTCGCAGCTGGGCCGGGTGATGCGCCTGCGCCGCAACGACGTGCGCATCCTGGTCGGCGCCGGTGCCGCCGGTGCCATCGCGGCCGCCTTCGGGGCGCCACTGGCCGGCGCGTTCTACGCCTTCGAGATCGTCATCGGCGCCTACACCCCGGCCGCACTGGCGCCAGTGGCGGTGGCCGCGCTGGCAGGTGCATTCGTGGCCGACCAGGCCGGCATCGAGCCCTACCTGCTGCCGGCTGCCTCGACGATTGATGTCCGCGCCGCCGACTACGCCATTTACGGCCTGCTTGGCTGCTGCTGCGCGATGGTCGGCATCGCGGTGATGCGGCTGATCGCCTCGATCGAAGGCACGGTCAAGCGCAGCCCGCTGCCTGCCTGGGGTCGGCCGGTGGTGGGCGGCCTGCTGCTGATTCCGCTGGCCCTGGCCAGCCCGCAGGTGCTGTCGTCCGGCCATGGCGCGCTGCACCTGGACCTGACCACGCACCTGCCGCTGATCTGGATCGGCGGCCTGCTGACCCTGAAGTGCCTGGCCTCGGGCATCTCGCTCGGGTTTGGTTTCCGCGGCGGCCTGTTCTTCGCCTCGTTGTTCATGGGCACCCTGGTCGGCGCCCTGTTCGCCGGCCTGCTGGCGATGGCCACTGGTGTGCCGGTGATCGATGCCACGTCCGCCGCGCTGGCTGGCATGGCAGCGTTGGCCGCCGCCGTGGTCGGCGCACCGATGACCATGGCCATGCTGGTGCTGGAAGGCACCCACGACTTCCTGCTGACCAGCGTGGTGATGAGTGCGGTGCTGGTCTCCAGCACGCTGGTACGGCAGTGGTTCGGTTATTCGTTCTCGACCTGGCGCATGCACCTGCGCGGCGAGACCATCAAGAGCGCACGCGACGTGGGCTGGGTGCAGAACCTCAACGCCGGCCGGCTGATGCGCAAGGGCGTGGCTACCGCGCCGGCCGATCTCGATGCCACCACGTTCCGCCAGCGCTTCCCGCTGGGTTCGGGCAGCCGGGTGATCCTGATCGACAGCGAAGGCCATTACGCAGGCATCGTGCAGATTCCGCGCGTCTACGGCGACGGCGTGAAGCCGGAGACCATGATCGGCGAGCTGGCCGAGAACCGGGACGTGTCACTGTCACCGGCCGCGGACGTGGTCAGCGTGATGCAGCGCTTCGACCAGACCCAGGCCGATGAACTGGCCGTGGTCGCCGCCGACGGCCAGGTCCTGGGCGTGGTCTCTGAAGCCTTCGTCCGCAAGCGCTACGCCGAGGAACTGGACAAGCGCCAGCGCGAACTGATGGGCGAGCGCGTCGACGACACCGACTGACCCCGCAAAAAGGGGACGGAGGGGATTAAGTCGTTTCTGACGCTTTCGAAATCCGCGCATGGCGTGGATCTACTGTCACCTCGACCGGGTAGACTCCGGCCATGCGCTTCATTGAGACCTTCCAGGCCGGTCCCTTCGCCGACACCGTGGTCAGCCTGCTGGCCGCCTTCGTGCTGGGCACGCTGATCGGCGCCGAGCGCCAGTACCGGCAACGCACCGCCGGCCTGCGCACCAACGTGCTGGTGGCAGTGGGCGCCGCCGCCTTCGTCGACCTGGGCATGCGCATCGCCGGCAGCGCCGAGGCGGTACGGGTGATCTCCTACGTGGTCTCCGGTGTCGGCTTCCTCGGCGCCGGCGTGATCATGAAGGAAGGCATGAACGTGCGCGGCCTGAACACCGCCGCCACCCTGTGGTGCTCGGCGGCGGTCGGCAGCTGCACCGGCGCGGACATGCTGGCCGAGGGCGTGCTGCTGACCGTGCTGATCATCGCCGGCAACACGCTGCTGCGGCCGCTGGTGAATGCGATCAACCGCATCCCGATCAACGAGGCGGCGACCGAAGCCACCTACGAAGTGCGTCTGAGCGTGGATGCCGAAGCCGTACCGCGGGTGCGCGAGCGACTGGTCGATGCGCTGGAGGCCGCGCAGTATCCGGTGGGCGATGTGCAGGTGGTCGAGCATGCCGACGCGCCTACCGACGTGATCGCGGTGCTGGTCAGTACCGCGGTCAGTGCCGACGAGCTGGATCTGGTGCTGGCACGGATGGAGCACGTGCCGGGGGTGCTGCATGCCACGTGGGAAGTCAGCACCCGCGATTGATTCATCCACGCAGGGCGTGGATCTGCCGAGGTCGTGCTGCAGTGGATTCACGCCATGCGTGGATACGCTTCTCTCACCCACCCGCCATGCGCTGCTGTGCCCGCAGCAGCTTCCGGAACGAGCCGCACTTCCGGGCATCCTCTGCCTGCGGGCAGGCCGCCGCACGTTGCAGGTGCCGGCGCACCCGTTGCAGCTGGATGATCTGCCGCTGCAGCACATCAGCCTGCGCCAGCAGGGCCTCACGATCCAGCGTAAGGCATCCGCGCTGCGGCGGCAGCGATGCGCCGATCTGCTGCAGCGACAGCCCGGCCGCCTGGCCCAGGCCGACCAGTGCCAGCCGCTCCAGCACCTGCTCGTCGTACTGCCGGCGCAGGCCGCGACGGCCCACTGCCTGCAGCAGCCCAAGCTGTTCGTAGTAACGCAGGGTCGAGGCCGGCACGCCACTGCGCTTGACCACTTCGCCGATATCCAGTTCATGCACGGGCTTGACCTCAAGTGACCTTCAAGCGCCAACCTATGGGCGACTTCCCTGCAAGACAAGACCATGACCCGTACACCCCCCGTTGATCAGAGCGCCCTGTGGAACGGTCCTGGCGGCCAGGTCTGGGTTGCGCAGCAGGCCATTCTCGATGGCCTGTTCCAGCCCATGGCCGACCTGCTGGTGGCCGAACTTCCGGAGACCGTCACGCAACTGCTGGATGTAGGCTGCGGTACCGGTGCCAGCCTGCTGGCATCAGCCGCCGCACGCCCAGCGACACACAGCACCGGCCTGGACATCTCCGCGCCGATGCTGGCGCTGGCCCGCCAGCGCGCCGAGGCTGCGGGACTGGACGCGGACTTCATCGTGGCAGACGCGCAGCGCCATCCTCTGCCGTCCGCGCACTTCGACTGGATCCAGTCGCGGCTGGGCGTGATGTTCTTCGAGGACAGCCAGGCCGCGTTCGCCAACCTGCATCGTGCCGCGACACCCGGCGCTGGGCTGCGCTTCATCGCCTGGCGCAGTGCCGACGAGAATCCATTCATGACCACGGCCGAGCGCGCCATCGGCGATGCACTGGATCTGCCGCCCCGGGTACCCGGCGCGCCGGGACAGTTCGCCTTTGCCGACGGCGGGCAGGTACAGCGGCTTGTGCGGGCCGCTGGTTGGAAGGATGTGGAGGTGGTTGCGGTGGACCTGCCCTGCTCGATCGCCTGCGAAGACCTGCCCACCTATGTCGGCCAGCTGGGCCCGTTGGGGCTGGCCCTGCGCTCAATGCCGGAAGCCCGTGCCGCCGTGCTTCGCCACCAGGCGCTGGCTGCATTCGCGCCGTTCATCGAAGGCGACCGCGTACGCGTGGATGCCGCCTGCTGGCTGGTCCGCGCCCGCGCGTAGGAAAAGGGGACGGAGGGGATTAAGTCGTTCTTGCCCCGCGTGTGCAGGAAACGACTTAATCCCCTCCGTCCCCTTTTTCTTTACAGCGCCTCGCCGGCGTCGGCCAGGCGCGATTCGATCAAGGCGTACCACTGCTGCAGCACGTCGATCAGCATGTCCAGCTCGGCGTCGGTGCGCTGTGCGCGGCCGCTGCGCAGGCAGGCCTGTGCTTCCTGCAGTTGGGCCAGGAACCCTGCCACGGTATCGGCCTGCAGGATCAGGCCGGGCAGGCGCCGGCCCGGGATGCGCACCACGGCATGGTTGCCGAGCTGGCCGTACACGCTGAGCGTAGCTTCCGTCTTCATGGAGAGTGGCAGGAATTGGGCATTCATCGCGTGCACCGTTTGAAGACCTGAGCCGCAGGCAGGCGTGGACGACGGGGGAGACGTTGCCACGCCTGCCGGCGGTCAGGGGGGACTCGGGATGCCGGGGCACAGCCCCGGCGCAGGAGGGTCAACGTGGCTGTGCCATCCCGGCGATCTGCACGCGCCGGTTCGGCGCCAGGCAGGCAATCAGCTCGCGCCGGTTGCGCTGCCCGCACTGCACGATCGGCTCAGCCGCGCCGCGTCCTTCGGCGCTGATGCTGGCCGCAGGCACGCCGCCCTGCACCAGCGCGCTGCGCACGGCCTCGGCGCGGCGCTGCGACAGCGCCTGGTTGTAGCTGGCGCTGCCGATACGGTCGGTATAGCCGGTCACCCTGATCGACTGCACCTGTGCGGCTTCGCGTACCTGCGCCAGGATGCCCTGCACCGCCTGCTGCCCTTCCGCGCTCAGCACCGCGCTGTCGAAGCCGAACAACGCGTCGGCCGACAGCCGCAGCGGCTGTTCCGGCAGCGGTGCCGGTGCCGGTGCCGGCGGGACCGGTGGCCGCGGCGGCTCCAGCACGGCCGCGCACGATTCCGGCTTCCAGTACCCCGCCTGGGCAATGCCCTTGCTGTCAAAGCGGACCTGGAACTGGCAGGTGAAGTACTCCGCACCTTGCGCGGTGCGGAAGTTGAACAGGTAGTTCCACTCGCGCACAGCCCACATGCCTTCATTGAAATGCGGCGTGCCCAGCAGCGTGTACAACTGCCGCTTGCTCATGCCCGGCGCGAAGCGGCGCAGGTCGGCGACGTCCGGATAGATGCCTTCCTTCAACGAGGCCCTGGAGGCCTCCGGGAACTGCACGGCGGTGGCTTCGACGGGACCGTCGGTGGCCGGCGCATGGCTGCGGCAGGCGGCCAGCAGGCCCATCCCCAGGATCAGGCCCAGCGTAGCGGCATGTTGGCCGGCGCGGGCGATGCGATGCTGTTTCATGTCATTCCCCCTGTAGACGTTTCCGCGATGCCGGGCCGCGGGTGCGGCCCGGCGGCGGGGATCACCACTGGATGCCGGCACCGACGGCCACGCCGGCCTCGCCACGGCTGTTGGTCGAACCGCTGAACTTGTAGATCCAGCGCCCGCCTTCGGAGACACCGGAGATGCCCAGCGCCACGCCCGATTCGCCGTTGTAGCTGCCAGCCGCGATCGAGGCCATGCTGCGGCCCGCCTCGCTGGGCTGCGGCAGCGCTGCGGTGGCCATCGCCGAGGCGATACCGGCCGAAGCACGGTTGTCGGTCTTGCGCAGGTCGCGCTCGAAGCCACCCATGCGCTCGTCGGTGTAGGCCTTGGACCAGTCCAGGGTCTGCGCCATGCCCGACTTCAGCTGATCGACGTTGACCGCGTCGGTACCGGCGGTGCCAGCGGCAACGTTGCGCACCGTGGTCGGGCCGCTGCTGGTGCTGCCCAGGGTGACGCTGTTGTAGTTGGTCGCACCGTTCACCGTGGTGTCGTAGCGGATGGTGCCCTGCTGCGAGGCCTGCAGCTGGCGCACGTTGACCGCGTCGGTGGCCTGCGAGCCGTCGGCCACGTTGACCACCTGGCGTTCGGCGCCGCTGGCACCCACCGAGACCGTGTTGGCCCGGTTCGCCACCGAACCTGCACCCAATGCCACCGAGTTGTCGGCCTGCGCCTGTGAACCATTGCCGAGCGCGGTCGAGTTGGCACCGGCGGCAGTGGAGCCTGCACCACCGGCGGCGGAGTTGGCGCCGCTGGCGGACGGATCGGCCAGGTTGTTGGTGTTGTTGGCGCGGAAGCTGCCCGCCACGTTGGTGATGTTCTGGATCTTCTGGTCGGTGTACTTCTTCGACTCGTCGATGGCGTAATTCACGCCGTTCTTCAGCTGGCCGACATTGGTTGCGTCGTAGGTGTCCGAGCCGTCGGCAACGTGGGTGATCTTGCGCTCGCTGCCGCTGCTGCCGACCGAGACCTCACCGGCCGAGTTGCTGGCACCGGTCTGGCCGTAGGCGCCGGTATAGCCGCTCTGTGCGCCAACGCTGGCCACCGAACCGGCACCCAGCGCCACGCTGTTGCCGGCACTGCTGCTGGCACCGTTGCCGACCGCCACGCTGTTGGCACCGGCTGCACTGGCCTGCGGGCCGACCGCCACCGCTTCCGCACCGGCCGCGGTGGCTGCGGCCGCCGTCGAGTTCACCGCCAGGTAGGCACTGCCACCGCCACCGTTGGTGATGCGCTGGTTGAGGACCTTCAGCGAGCCATCGACGGCAGTGAAAGCGGCGGTGACGTTGTTGTAATCGCCGCTGGTGAAGGTGCCATCGGTGGCGATGCTGGAAATGCTGAACGTCGGCGCGGTCCACGCGTTGGTGGTGCCGTTGTAGGCAGTGGTGCCGCCGAAGTAGTTGGCGATGGTGCTGTGGGTGCTGAACAGCTGGTCGCCGGTGATGGCGTCGCTGCTGCCGGCCAGGATGCTGCCGGCGGCGACGTTGGTGATCTTCACCGCACCGGTACCGGTGCCCGTCAGCGTCACGCTGTTGAGCACGTTGCCACTGCCGTCGACATCGTATTTCACGGCCAGCTTGTCGATCTCGCCGGTCTGGTCGGCAACGTTGGCCAGCGAGTTGCTGACCGCATCGAAGGCGGTGCCGACGTCGTTGTAGCTGCCCTTGGTCACGGTGCCGTTGGCGGCGACGTTGTTGATCGAGTACGTCGGTGCGGTCAGCACGCCGCTGGCGCTGACCGCAGCACCACCGCCGAGGTGGGTGGCCACGGCCTGGTTGGCGGCGAACAGCTGGGCCCCGTTGATGGCCTCGCTGCTGGTGGCGCTGACCTGGCCCGGGCCGAGATTGCGCAGCGTGGTGGCGGTGCCGGCCTGGCCCAGCGTGGCGCTGGCATAGTTGACGCTGCCATCGGCGTTGAGGTCATAGCGCAGTGCCCCCTGCTCCGAGGCCTGCAGCTGTCCCACGTTGACCGCATCGGTGGCCGCGGTACCGGCCGCCACGTTGATGACCTGACGCTCTGCGCCAGCGGCACCGATGGAAACCGTGTTGGCACGATCGGCAAGGCTTCCCGCACCCACTGCGATGCTGTTGGCTGCCGTCGCCCGCGCATTGGTGCCGACCGCGATCGAATCGGCGCCGCTGGCCACGGCCTCGGTACCGGTCGAGTTCACCCGCAGGTACTTGGTACCGCCGTTGCGGATATCGGTGATCTGCGTGTTGAGGTTGACCAGCGAACCATCCACCGCCGCGAAGGCATCGGTGGCGTTGGTGTACAGGCCCTGGGCGATGGCGCCGGTGGTGGAGATCGTGCTGATCTCGAACAGCGGTGCGGTGAAGATGCCGCTGGCCGGGTCAAAGGCTGCACGACCACCGAAGAAGCTCGCGATCGCGCTGTTCGTGGCCGCCAGCTGGCCACCGTTGACGGCCTCGAGGCTGCCCGCGGTGACCGCACCGGCGGCGAGATTGCCGATGGTGGTGGTGCCGGTGCCTGCGCCGAGGGTGACCCGTCGATAGTTCGGATTGCCGCCGGCGTCCAGATCGTAGGTCACCGCGGCATCGGCCACACCATTGATCAGGCTGATGGCCCCCTTCAACTGCGCTACGTTGACCGCGTCGGTGTTGCCGCTGCCCGCAGCCACGTTGGTGATCTGGCGCTCGCCCCCACCGGCGGTGCCCACCGATACTTCACCGGCCGAGACCTGCGGCGCCGTGAGGCCGTAGGCACTGTAGCTGGCCTGCGCGCCACGCAGTGCGGCCGAGCGGTAGCCCAGCGCGACCGAGTTGGCCTGGTTGGAGGTGGACTCGGCACCCAGCAGGGTCTGCCCGTTGGCGGTCCCGACGGCACTGTCGCCGACGATCACCGAATGGCCCATGCGCGCGGCATAGTCGGCCGTCGGCACGCCGGTCGGGTTGCTGGGATCGTTCACGCCATCACCGGGGAAGGCGACATTGGCATCGACCTTCGGCAGTTCATGGCGTGCGTTGGCGCCGATCACCACTTCCTTCGAGCCGTTGGCGAAGGCGCCATCGCCCATCAGCACCTGGTAGTCCTGCGCGGCGTTGACGGCCCAGCAGGAGATGTCGGCCAGCGCGATGTCCAGGCACTTGGCCGCCCAGGCCGGGGAATCCTTCGGCAGCAGCAGGCCCAGCAGGCCACCCGGATTGCCGTTGTTGATGTTGTAGATGTAGCTGTCGGAAGTGACGCCACCGATCAGGGTCAGGTGCGAGCTGCCGCCCGTGGCCGCGCCGCCCAGACCGTTGAGCGTGCTGCCGACCGGCGACAGGTTCACCACCGGCAGGCCCAGCACATTGACCGTCGAATAGGTCTGCATCACGTTGGCATTGCTGAGCTTGAGATTGCCATTGCTCAGGTAGCCATTGCCGCCGAACAGGCTGGTGGTGGTCGGCCCGATCAGCTGGCCGACATTGCCGACCAGGCCACCGGTGCCGATGATCAGGCCGGCATTCGGGTCGGCCGGCGCCGGTGCCTTCGGGCTGGTCGGCGGGATCGCCGACGGCTGGGTCAGGCCGAGACTGCCGAGCGTGCCACCCACCAGGCCGCCCACGGCGCTGCCCAGGTTGCCGACAGTGCCATTGAGATTGCCGTTGAGCAGGTTGCCCACCGCGCTGCCGACGTTGCCCAGCGTGCTTCCCAGCACGCCGCCCAGGCCTGTGCCGGGGCTACCGGTGGTGCCGTTGAGAATGCCGCCCACTGCACCACCGACCGTGCCGACGGTATTGCTAAGCGTGCCGCCCACCGCACTGCCGACGGTACCGTTCAATGCGCCACCGACTGCGCCCACCGTGTTGTTGAGCGTGCCGCCCACTGCACCGCCGACCTGGCCGACAGTGCCGTTCAGTGCGCCACCCACCGCACTGCCGACGGTACCGACAGTGCCGTTCAGAGCGCCACCGACTGCGCCTACCGTGTTGTTGAGCGTGCCGCCCACTGCACCGCCGACCGTACCGACAGTCCCGTTCAGAGCGCCACCCACGGCGCCGCCGACGGTACCGACGGTGCCGTTCAGTGCACCGCCGACTGCGCCGCCAACTGTGCCGACCGTGCCGTTCAGAGCACCGCCAACTGCACCACCGACTGCGCCGACCGTGTTGTTGAGCGTACCGCCCACTGCGCTGCCGACCTGGCCAACGGTGCCGTTCAGAGCTCCGCCCACAGCACCACCGACCGCACCGACCGTGTTGTTGAGCGCGCCGCTCACGGCGCTGCCAACTGTGCCTGCCGTGCCGTTCAGTGCACCGCCCACTGCGCCACCGACCGTGCCTACCGTGCCGTTCAGTGCACCGCCAACCGCACCACCGACTGCGCCCACCGCGTTGTTGAGCGTGCCACCCACTGCACCGCCGACCGCGCCGACTGTGCCGTTGAGTGCACCGCCCACTGCGCCACCGACTGTTCCGACAGTACCGTTCAGAGCGCCGCCCACTGCACCGCCAACCGTGCCAACGGTGCCGTTCAGCGCACCACCCACCGTGCTACCGACCGCACCCGCGGCACCGTGAAGCGTCCCGCCGACAGCATCCACTGCTCCGCCCACCAGACCGCCGACGCCCAGCGCGCTGTGCTGCGCGGCTACGGTTGCCTGCCCGGCCAGCTTCAGGTTGCGATCGGCGACTACTTCCTGGCCGTCCGGCGCCTGCACGCGCACCTTGCCCGCGGCGCCGGCATCGAACGCGGCACTGATGGCGCGATCATGCGTGTCACCCGGCAGTTCCTCCTTGGCCGGCAGCGTGACCGCCGCCGTCGCCCGGGCCTGGCCCTGCCCCTCGATGTGATGGCCAGCCACCGCCAGATGCGCGTCGGTGTCGCCGTCGACAGAGGCCTTCAGGGACGAACCGCTGAGGCCCGCTGCCGCCTGGGCACCCGAATCGATCGAAGCGACCTGATGGCCAGCGATGCCGACCTTGGCCCTGGCGCGCGCATCGGCAGCGACGCCCAGCGGCGCCTGCGCGCCCGGCGCAACGTGCGCTGCCAGCGATGCATCCGCCTGTGCCGCCTTGATCGCAGTGTTGCCCAGGCCGACAGTGGCGCGTACATCGGCCGCCAGCGCCGGCACGGCCACCTGCTTCGGCGTGGTGTTCGCTGCCAGCTTCACCTGCACGGCGGCCGGCAATACGTCACGCACCACCGGCAGCGATGTGGTGTTCAACTGCAGGCCCAGGCGAGCGTCCGCACTGATCGCGGGGCTGCTCTGCGCCTGTCGCGCGGCGGCAGCCAAGGCCACTTCCGCGTCGACCTTGACCGGCATCGGCTGCGCATACTTCGCCGCAAGCGCTTGCAGGTCGCGCAGCGACTGATTGGTTTCCGATGCCCCTGCGTGGCCGCTGGCCAGCGCGCACAGCAGTGCCAGGGCCAGCGCGGTGGGCATCAGCAGGAAGGCGCGCGGATCGCGTGCGGCGCTGCCGCCGCTGTCGCCGGTGGCCAGTTCCGAGGCCACAACCAGAGCATTGAGCTGGCGGTTCCATACACGCCGGTAGATGCGGTTCATGAGCATTTCCCCCGTAGGCGAACAACTGGAATGTCAGTGGACTTGCCGTTAGGCAGGTGACTGACATTTCAGCGGTTGCAACGGTGGCGGCGCACTTCAATCCGGCACGGCAATCGCGCATTCCGGCAAATCCACGGCCGGAATCGGCAGCCGTTTATGCAGAAGCGGCAACATGATCGGCAAGCGGATGTGCAATTCCGGCACGAATGCCGCGAAAACCCTTGCGGGGCTTGGCTCAGGCCGGCTGGCCGATCTGCGCGGGCGCGCGCATCAGGGTATCGCGCGGCAGTTCGCCGAATACCTTGCGGTAATTGTCGGCGAAGCGCGAAAGATCCCACAGGCCGCAGCTGAGGGCGATGGCTTTCACCGAGCGACGGCTGGAATCGGCCATCGACAGGCTGCGGCAGGCCGCGCACAGGCGCAGCATGGAGAGATACCGGTTGGGCGAGGTTCCAAACAGGTCCTCGAACGCATAACGCAGGCCGCGCTCGCTGACCCCAGCCGCATCGCAGATTTCATTCATGTAGATATTGCGGCGCAGGTTGAGCCGCATGAAGTTCTCTGCCCGCTGTGCGATCAGATAATGCGTACGCCGTGCACGGCTGCAACCCGGGCGATCCGCCGCACCGGCACCCAGAAGGGCCTGCACATGCTCGTGCAGCAGGGTTTCAGTTTCTTCCGGCTGCAGGCCTGCACCCTGCCCCAGCTGCAGGTGCAGCTGCTGGTAGTGGCGTGCCAACGGCGTGCCTTCGCTGGCCAGATTGAACAGTGACAGTGCCTGGCCAGCGGGAGGCGTGCTGCGCAGGCTCAGTTCGGTCAGCTTGCGCTGCACCCGTGCCACCGGCAGCAGCATCAGGGTCATGTGCGTGCCTGGGCTCAGGGTGAACTCACTGATGCCTTCCGGCATGATCGTCAACGCCATCCCCGGCGTGAGCGGTACGCCATGGCACCAGCTCAGCGTCTCATCGGTGGCGTGCAGGTACCCGAGCATCGCCCAGTCCGGCGGCAGCATGAAACGGCCGCGGCAGTGGAAACCGCAGCTGATGCTGCAGAACAGGGCTTCCTCGTGCACGCGCGAAGCGAATGCCGCACGTGGCCCATTGCCATCGAGCAGCAGCAGTTCGACATCACAGACACGAAGCACGCCGCTCAGCGTGGCCAGGTCTATCGACCGCAGGCCGCTGTCGCCGCTGTCTCCTACCCCACCATCGACCATGACAGTGTTGTCCCCCGTTGATCCGCCATGCGATGCGGCCCCCACTGCCTGACAGGGCGCGCAGCGATCCAGAAACCACTTCCGTTGTCGCGCAGGCCGCATCGGCTCCGATGCGGCCAACCATGGAAATGCAACAGCTTGAATGCGAGTATGCCCGATAATCGGCGAAGGTAAACCCGCGGGCTGCAATGAAGAAAAAAGATACACAGATGAAGAAAATGTCGGCGCCATTGGCACGGTCTTCGCATGCGCCGGAAAATGGAAATCACATAATCTGCACGACCATGAATCGTTTTGCCTTCGAACGGATTCTCGTCACAGAAACGGCCTGAAAGTTTCAGCATCGCGGGGTTTCTGCCGAATTTGCATATAGGTTCCTGTTGCAGCCAACTTCCATTCAGGCAAAGTCGATAGCACGGTGATCCGGCCAACTGATCCGGCCGCACCCAGGGGGACAGCATGACCACGCACGCATCATTGGATGCCTCGACCACCGGCCCCGGGCCGAGCGGTCGCGACCGTGCGGCTGGCGGCCTGCCTGGAGACGATCACCCTGCTTGAGCACAGCGGGCCCATCCCGCCGTGCCTCCTCCGCCAGGACGCGCGGAGGCCCACGGACGATCCCGGCGGAGCCGGGCCACCGCCCAACGCAGGTGTACTGCATCCGCAGACAGGTAGAGGGAGACATTGGTCATGAACGCATCGATCCGCAAATTCCTGAAGGAAGAAGACGGTGTCACCGCGCTCGAGTACGGGCTGCTGGCTGCCGTCATCGCTGGTGTCCTGATCGCGGTCGGCAACGACCAGATCAAGGGGTTCTTCGAAACGCTGTTCAAGAACCTCTCCGCACTGGCCACCAAGGCGTCGGGCTCGACGACCTGAGCGGCGACCGCGCGCGGCCGGCAGAGCCGCGACGGTGGGGCGCATGGAACCAGGCGAAGACCGTCCAGTGACGGACGACGGAGTGTGCGATGACACTGCTGGGATTGTTGGCCATCGGCGTATGCCTGCGGATCGCGATCAGTGATCTGTATGCCCGTCGGGTGCCCAACGCCTGGCTGATCGCCGCTTGCGTGATCGCCACCGTGGTGATCGTCTTCGGCCAGTTCAGTGCGCCGCGCCAGCCGTGGCTGCCCCACGTTGCCGGCGCGGCGCTCGGCCTGTTGGCGCTGCTGCCGTTCTATGCCCTGCGCTGGATGGGCGCCGGCGACGTGAAGTTCTTTGCCGTGCTGGGGCTGATGCTGGGCTGGCAGGCGCTGCTTCCGGTCTGGCTGGTCGCCAGCCTCGCCGCCGGGTTGCACGCCGTGCTGGTGCTGGCGGGCCGGCGCCTGGGCGTGTTGCTGCCCGGCCACCTGCAGATGCAGGTGAATCGCACCAGCACGCAATGGCACGCGCATCCGGCCCTGCGCGACATGCAGACCGCACGCCAGGGACGACGTGGCATTCCCTATGCCGCCTACCTCGCACTCGCCGCCATCGGCTGGGTGCTGGCAAGCATCTACGGAGGTGCACCATGAACATCCGCAGCCCGCGCCGGCAACGCGGCGTCGCCAGCATCGAGTTCGCCCTGATGCTGATGCTCGGGCTGTTGCCGCTGCTGCTGTTCACCTTCTCCGGGGTGATGATCATGGCAGCACAGCAGACCCTGGCCACCGCCTCGGCCGAAGGCGCGCGCGCCTCGCTGCGCTACGGCACGGCCGGCGAACGGCGCACCGCCGCCTGCGTCGCCGCACGCACCTCGATGCAATGGCTGCTGCAGTTCTCCAAGCAGAACGTGGACTGCAGCGCGGGGGGCAGCAATGCCATCGTGGTGTCCGCGCAGGCGCCCTGCGCCGGCCTGGCCACGGCCCAGTGCATGACCGTGACAGTCAGCTACGACTACGCCAGCCATCCCTTCCTGCCCGGCACCGCCACGCTCTACAAGTGGGTGATGCAGGCTCCCATCCGCAGCGTCGCGGTCGCCCAGCTCGATCTCGGCAGCGGCAACTGATGACCGGTATTTTGGAGACGGTTCCATGCTCAAGTTGACCCGCATCGCTGCCGTCGCCCTGATCGGCCTGGCCGTGCTGCTGGCGCTGATCGCCTTCATGATCGGGCGCAAACCGGCCGCACCGGTCACGGCCGCGCCGATCACGCACAACGAAGTGCAGGCCATCACGGTGGTGGAAGCCGTGGCGCGCCTGCCCGCGGGCGAGCCGATCAGCGCCAACGACCTGCGCCTGGCCCAGCGCACATCCCCCGTCGCCGGTGCCGCCACCAGCATCGCCGCCGTGGTCGGCAAGGTGCCGGTGCAGGACATCGCCGAAGGCAGCCCGGTCAGCAGCAGCGCATTGGCACAGGGCTTCTCGCTGCAGCTGCGGCCGGGCGAGCGCGCACTGGCCGTGCCCGTGGACGAACTGGTCGGTGCCGGCAACCGCATCCTTCCCGGCGACTTCGTCGACGTCTTCCTCAACCTGCGCAATGCCCAGCCCAGCGTCAACAGCCCCGCCGAAGCCGCGCAGACGCGCCTGCTGCTGTCGCGCCTGCGCGTGCTGAGCTATGGGCAGCAGGACATCGCGCCGGTCGCCTCGGAAGCCACCTCCAATAGCGAGGCCGACACCCGCAACGACCCGCGCGCGGCCGACATCACCGGCAGTGGCGGCAGCCACAGCAGCAATGAAGCCCCGCAACCCGCGCGCAGCGCGGTGCTGGCGGTACCGGTGGCCGACGCCAATCGACTGCTGCTGGGTGCGCAGCAGGGCAAGCTGTTCCTGGCGCTGCGCAATCCCGCCGATACCGGCCTGCCCGACCTCGCACTGTTCCCTCAGTCGCGCGGCGTGATCGATCCGCTGCGTGGGCTCGACGCAGAGCAGCAGCTGGCGCTGCAGCGCCCGGAGAACCACGCCTTCGCCGGTATCGACGGCGACGCGCTGGCCGGCCGCGGCAGCGCCCCGCCACGCAGCAACGCGGATGCACCCGCGCGTGCGCCGGCGCCCCGTCGCAGCGCCCCGCGCGCTTCGGGTATCGAGATCATCCGTGGCGACAGTTCCGCCCCCCGTGGCTCCCTTTGACCAGCATCGAGCGCATCCATGACCGAACGTCACCGCCGTCCACGCCTTTCTCCCCGCCAGCGGTGGCTGGCCCTGCTGCTGGTGCTGCTGGCACCGGCAACGAGCGTGGCCGCCGATGACCTGGTGCTGCAGGCCCGTGAGCAGCGTCCCTGGAACCTGCCGGCCGACCTGGAACGGGTGGCCATTGCCGACCCCGGCGTTGCCGACATCGTGATGCTGCGCGGCCAGCGCCAGGCGCTGCTGGTGGGCAGGATGCCCGGCACCACCACCCTGCTGCTGTGGCACCGCAAGCAGGCCGAGCCGCAACGGGTGACAGTACGGGTGCAGAGCGCCGTACAGGGTGCGGCCAGCACCGGCGGCAACGATCTGGTGTTCACCCAGCAGGACCAGCAGGGCCTTTTGCAGGGAAGCACTGACAGCGTGCTCTCGCACATGCAGGAACAACGCACGGCGGCGATGGCACTGGGCAAGGAAGGTGCGCTTGCCGATACGTCCACCATCAGCAGCGGCGGTGTGGTCCAGGTCGAGGTCAAGGTGGTCGAGTTCAACAAGACCGCGATGAAGCAGATCGGCATCAACTTCCAGAACCGCAACGGCGGCTTCGCCTACGGCTTCGCGCGGCCCGGCACCGGGTTGCCGGGCAACACCGGCCTGCTGCCCGGCATGAAGGAAGGCAACAGCAGCAACGAGGCCGTCTCGCCGATTTCCTCGGCATTCCGCCTTGTTTTCGGCTCGACCAAGGGGCTGTGGAACGCCGATGTCGAACTGCTGCAGGCCAATGGCATGGCCCGCGTACTGGCCGAGCCGACGCTGGTGGCGCTGTCCGGGCAGAGCGCCAGTTTCCTGGCCGGTGGCGAACTGCCGATCCTGGAACCGCAGGGGCTTGGCACCACCACCATCACCTACAAGCCGTTCGGCATCGGCCTGACGGTGACCCCGACCGTGCTGGCAGCGAACCGCATCGCGCTGAAGGTAGCGCCCGAAGCGAGCGACCTGGACTACAGCAATGCCATTGTGCTCAACAACGTGCAGATTCCCTCGATCACCACCCGCCGCGCCGACACCACCGTCGAGCTGGGTGATGGCGAGAGTTTCGTCATCGGGGGCCTGGTCAGCTCCAACATCGTCTCCAACGTCAGCAAGATTCCGCTGCTGGGCGACCTGCCGATCATCGGCTCGTTCTTCCGCAACTTCGATTACAAGCGTCAGGACAAGGAGCTGGTGATCATCGTCACCCCGCGCCTGGTGCAGCCACTGGCGCGCAACACCGAACTGCCGCTGCCCGGCGAGCGCGAAGCCAGGCCGCATCTCCCCGAGTGGGGTTCCTGGTTGCTGGGTCCGGTCAGCCAGGACCCGGTGCCCGGATTCTCGCGCTGACTCCATGATGCCTGCGATACCACGCCCATGCCCTACGCCACCGCCCAGCCGCTGCATCCGCAAGGACCGCCAATGAACCTGGTCCTGTACGGCATCGACCGCGAACTGCTGCCCCGGCTGGCCGCCAAGCTGCCGCCGAGCACCGCCCTGCATTGGCAGGACAGCAACGCCCCCACCTCCGCCCAGGACCTGCAACGCGGCCCGCAGAGCCTGGTGCTGCTCGACTTCCGGCCCGAGCATGCGGCCGCCTCGAGCGTGCTGGCGCAGCAGCTGCAGCAGACCCAACCGGACCTGCCGCTGGTGGCCGTGGGCGCCACCAGCGCCGGCCAGGTCGAAGGCGTGGTGATCGCGCTGCGCGCCGGCCTGCGCGATGTACTGGACCTGGACAGTGACGACGCAGGCATCGAGGCGGCCTTGCGGCGCGCCCTGTCTCCGCGCCCGGCAGCGGTTGCCCAGCACGCACACAAGGCACGCCTGATCGTGCTGCTGGGTGTGCGCGCCGGCGTCGGCACCAGCACCCTGGCCGCACATCTTTCGGTGCTGGCGCAGCAGACGCGCGCCCTGGCCCAGGGCGAAGCCGTGCAGCAGGACGGCCTGCTGATGGAGCTGGCGCAGCCCTCCGGCGACCTCGCGCTGTACCTCAATCTCGACAGCCGCTTCCACTACGAAGACGCGCTGCGCAATGCCAGCCGCATCGATGCCACCCTCGCCCGCACGGCCATGGCGCGCCATGACTCCGGGCTGGTGCTGCTGGATCGTGCCAGTGGCAGCGATGCCGTTCCGCCCTCGGATCCTGGCGCGCTGCTGCAGCGCCTGCGCGGCGTGTTCGCCAGCGTGCTGTGCGATGCCGGCGGCTGCCCGTTGCGGCAGCTTCCGCCCCTGTTGCTGGACCAGGCCGACGAGATCTGGCTGGTCACCGATGCCTCGATCGCCACGCTGGTTTCTCTGGACCAGGCCCTGAAGCACCTGGCGGGCCAGCGTGAGCGCGAGAAGCGCCTGCAACTGGTGATCAACCGCCACGATGACAGCAGCGGCATGAGCCCGGAACAGATCGCACGCCGCTTCGAAGTACCGCTGCTGGCGACGCTGCCCGAACGACCGCGCGTGCGCCTGGCCGCCAGCCAGGGACACCTGCTGCTGCAGGATGCCCCGCGCGACCCCTATCTGCGTGCCCTCGCCCCGCTCGTGTCGCGCCTGGATCCGGCCGCCTGCCCGGTCCAGCCGCATGGCCTGCGGGAAAGACTCTCCCTTGCCCTGGGTGGATCGCAATGGAAGACAAGGTAACCCCGTTCCCGCATGCCGTTGCCCGCCCGGTACTGCCCGAATCTGCCCCGGGCCACCTGCCGTTCGCGCAGACCGAGCAGTACCAGAAGGTGCTGTCGGCCGCGCATGAGCATCTGCTCAACAGCATCGAGGACGAGCGCATCGACATCGATTCCTGGGCCCCGGACACCATCGCCCGCTGGGTGCAGGTGCAGACCGTGGGCTTCATCCAGGAATGGCGCATCCCGATCAACGAAGAAGAGATGCAGGTGGTCGCCGAGGGACTGGTCAAGGAGCTGACCGGTTTCGGCCCGCTGGACGACCTGCTCCACGACCCCTCCATCGAAGACATCCTGATCAACGGCTTCAAGGACGTGCACGTTTCGCAGGGCGGACAGCTCAAGCGCGCCACCCAGCGCTTCACCGATGATACCCACCTGCTGCGCATCCTGCGCCGCATCCTCGCCCCGCTCGGCCGCCGGCTGGATGATTCCAATCCGATGGTCGACGCGCGCCTGCCCAACGGTGGCCGCCTCAACGCGATCATCTCGCCGCTGGCGGTGGACGGACCGATGGTGTCCATCCGCAAGTTCCGCAAGGACCCGTTCACCCCCGACGAACTGCTCGCCAAGGGCACCTTCGACGCACCGATGCAGGCACTGCTGAAGGCGATGGTGCTGGGGCGCTGCAACATCCTGGTCTCCGGCGGCACCAGCTCGGGCAAGACCTCGCTGC
This sequence comes from Stenotrophomonas sp. YJH_SMC_65, assembly GCF_059369475.1. Taxonomy (NCBI): domain Bacteria; kingdom Pseudomonadati; phylum Pseudomonadota; class Gammaproteobacteria; order Lysobacterales; family Lysobacteraceae; genus Stenotrophomonas; species Stenotrophomonas sp. YJH_SMC_65. Next base: position 42,980 of record NZ_JCAFSR010000011.1, on the reverse strand, counting down.
TCAATGCCCTGGCCAGCTACGTGCCGGCCGATGAGCGCGTCATCACCGTGGAGGACACCGCCGAGCTTTCGCTGAACCATCCGCACGTGGTGCGCCTGGAGAGCCGCATCGGCGGCGCCGAGGGCCAGGGCGCGGTCAGCATCCGCGACCTGGTGCGCAACAGCCTGCGCATGCGCCCGGACCGCATCGTGGTCGGCGAAGTGCGCGGCGCTGAAGTGCTGGAAATGCTGCAGGCGATGAACACCGGCCACGACGGATCGATGGCCACCATCCACGCCAACACGCCGCGCGACTGCCTGTACCGCATCGAGATGCTGGCCGGGTTTGCCGGCTTCCAGGGCAGCGAAGACAGCCTGCGCCGGCAGATCGCCAGCGCCATTGATTTCATCGTGCAGATCTCGCGACTGGGCAGCGGGCGCCGGGTGCTGGTCTCGATCACCGAGATCACCGGGGTCAGCGACAACCTGATCACCACCCAGGAGATGTTCCGCCACGAGGTGCAGATCGATGGCACCGGCCGCGAGACCGACCGCTGGATCGGCCTGGGCTTCCATCCGCATTCGCACAAGCTGGAGCCGTTCCGCCAGCAGCTGCGCGAATCACTCTACGGGGACTTCTGAACATGGGCACCGGCCTGCTGCTGGGCGTGTTGAGCATCATCTCGGTGCTGCTGGCGCTGGCCGTCTGGCTCTGGGGTACCGCCAGCAGCCGTGAACAGCGCCAGGCCTCGCTGCAGCACACCGAGCAGCAGCTGGCACGCGGCAGCACGGCCGGTGCGGTGCCGGCCGGGCCTGCCGTTGCGGCGGCGAACGATTCGGCCCGCCCCGCCAGCAGTGGGAGCCGCGCATTACCCTGGGATGGCGTCCTGCAGCGCGCCGGCCTGCAGCCGGGCTGGAAGCTGCCACTGATGCTGCTGGTACCGGGACTGGTGCTTGCGGTCGTGGCGGCGGTGCGGCTGGGCACGGCCTGGATGTTTCCGCTGACCCTTCTGCTGCACCTGCTGGGCTGCTCGCTGTGGGTGATGCGCCGGATCACGAGACTGCGCGCGCAGCTGCTGCACCAGATGCCGGACTTCCTCGACAACCTGGTCCGCCTCACCGCGCTGGGCAACAGCCTGCAGGCCGCGTTCCAGGTGTCTTCGATGCAGACCAGCGCGCCACTGCGCGGCCTGCTGGACACCACGGTGCGCTATGCGCGCAGCGGCATGGAGCTGGATCGTGCATTGAGCCTGGCCGCACAGCCGTACCGCATGGACGTGCTGAAGGTGCTGGCGGTGGTGATCGGGGTGAGCGTGCGCATCGGCGGGCGCGCCGACCAGATCCTGCAGCGCATGGGTGATTTCATGCGCGACCTGGAGCAGGCCCAGCAGGAGTTGGCCGCCACCACGTCGGAAACCCGCATGTCGGCCTGGGTATTGGGGCTGCTGCCACCGGCCAGTGCGGTGCTGATGGCGATCTCCAGCCCGGCGTTCTTCCAGCCGGTGCTGCATGACCCGCTCGGCCACAGGATCCTGCTGATCGCACTGGGCCTGGAACTGCTCGGGGCGTTGCTGCTGTACCGCCTGGCCAAATCGCTATGACCGCCCGCAGCTACCCGGGAGGTGCCCGATGAGCGCCAGCGCCTGGTTCGCCCTTTCGCTGCTGGTGCTGGCAGCGGGCGTCGCCCTGCTCGGCATTGCCGGCTGGGTGCGCAGCCATCGCGAGCACCGCACCTCGGCCGCGCTGAAGACCGCCCTGCAGCCGCGCGAGGAAGCCCGCGACACCGAGGCCACGCGCCGCGACTCGCTGGGCTGGCTCGAGCGCTTCGGGCGCTCGCTCAGTGGTGGCCGCCTGGAGGCCGCGCTGCTGGCCAACGAGGACAGGCTGCTGCTGGACCTGGCCGGCTGGAACACGCGCCGCGGCACCGCCATCTATCTCGGCCTGCGCCTGTTGCTTGCGCTGCTGGTGCTGGCGCTGGCGCTGGCGTTCAGCAGCGCGCACGGTCTGGCCAGGGTGATGGTGGTGATCGGTGCGCTGGCGGCCGGGCTGCTGCTGCCCAAGTTCGTGCTGTCGTCGTGGGTCAAGCGCCGCCGCCGCGCGGTCGAGAACGAACTGCCCTTGCTGATCGACCTGCTGCGCCTGCTGCAGGGCGTGGGCTTCAGCATGGACCAGAGCCTGCAGACGCTGGGCGACAAGCTGCGCGATGCGTTGCCGGTACTGGGCGGCGAACTGCAGGAAGCCAACGTGGCCTACACCCACGGCCGCACCCGCGCGCAGTCACTGCGGCGCTTGAGCGAGGTCTACGCCGATGACGACCTGGCCAGCCTGATGCAGCTGATCCTGCAGGTGCATGCGCACGGCGGCGCCGTGCAGGAACCGCTGCGCCAGTTCAGCATCCGCCTGCGCGAGCAGCGCCGCAACACGTTGAAGGAAAAGGTCGGCAAGCTCTCGGTGAAGATGACCGTGGTGATGATGCTGACCCTGTTGCCGGCACTGATGCTGGTGCTTGCCGGTCCAGCGCTGGTCGCGCTGGCCACCACCATGTCCAAGATGGGATCGCCCTGATGCCTGCCCTGCGCACCCCCTGCCTGCTGCTTGCCGTCGCCCTCGCCACCCTGGCCAGTGGCTGCGCATCGACCACGCCGAAGTACGTGCGGGCGCCCAGCCTTGCGCCGCCGGAGCCCGATCCGCAGGACAGCCGCAACACCTATCTGGAGCTGATCGAGCGCATGCAGCAGCAGGGCGCCTGGTATGCCTCGCTCGCCCACGTGGAGGCCTTCCGCCAACGCTATGGTGATCGCCCCGCCCTGCGCCTGCTGCAGGCCGACGCCCTGCGCGAGACTGGCCAGAGCGACGCAGCGGTCGCGCTGTATCGCGAGCTGTCCAGCGGGCCGCAGGCCGCCGCGGCCGCCCACGGCCTGGGCCTGATCGCTGCACGCCGCGATGACGACGCCGGCAGCGAACAGGCGCTGGCGCGCGCCACGCAACTGCAGCCCTTGAACACCGACTACCTGGGCGACCTGGGTTATGCGCGGCTGCGCGCCGGCCAGTTCGACCAGGCGCGCGAGCCGCTGGCCAAGGCCCTGGAACTGTCGCCAGGCAACGCCAAGGCCACGGCCAACCTCGCACTGTGGGCGCTCCTGCGCGGCGACCAGGCCACCGCGGAGCGCCTGGCGGCACAGGCCAACCTCAACGACGAAACGCGCCGCAGCATCCAGCAGCAGGCCCAGCAGATCCGCACGCGCCTGCAGCAGCGGCAGGCGGCGGCCGCCGTCAACGCCCCTGCGCCTGCGTCCGCGGCCAGCAGCGAACACGGCGCCCGTGCGTCGGGCAGCACCCGGCTGGCAGCCGAACCACGCCGCGAAGCACGTGACGAGCGCGATCCGCAGCGCCTGCCACCGTCGATGCTGGAACGCTTCAGCACCACCGAACACCCGACCGGAAGCACACCATGACTGCGATGCGCCTGACCCGACGCCTGTTGCCCGTGCTGTCCTGCCTGCTTGCTGCCGGTGCCGTGCAGGCCCAGCAACAGCCATTGACCGGACAGATGCTAGGTGGCCCCTTGCCGTCGGCACCGGCCGCAGCACCGATGCAGGCCGAGCCGCTTCCCACCGTGGAGCTGGCCGCACCCGCCGCATCCGCGGCGGTGGCAGCGGTGCCACCGGCACTCCCCGCAACCGACGGTGCCCCGCCGGCAACACCGCGTGCGCGCCTGCAGAGCGGCGAAGCCACCCGCAACCTGTTCCGCCTGCAGGCGTCGGGACAGCAGGCCGGCCAGCGCCTGCCGATCCTGGGTGACCAGGCCACCCTGAGTTATGCGCGTTACCTGAAGAGCTTTGAACACGAGATCCCGGACTTCTTTGAGACCGATGTTGCCCGGTCCAAGGATGCCTCCTCCTCCGGACGCTGAGGTAGGCCATGAAACGCCCACGCCAGTTCAGTTTCGGCCGCGCACGCGGCGGCATGTCGGTCACCATGATGCTGGTCATGCTGGCCTTGCTGGCGATGCTGGGCCTGATCGAGATCGGCTATCTGTTCTGGGCCAAGCGCGATGCGCAGAAGGTTGCCGATCTGGCCGCACTGGCCGGCGCGCAGCGACTGGAGTTGTGCAGCGCGGACAACAGCGACAACAGCGCCGCCCGGCAAAGCGCACTGGCCCAGAACAGGTTCGCAGGCACCTTGCAGGTCCGCTGCGGCAACTGGAGTGCCGGCCGCGGTACCAGCAACCGTTTCGTCACCAGCGTTGATGCCAGCAACCCGCGCAATGCGGTGCAGGTGATCGCCGAGCGCAGCGTGCTGCCCTTCTTCGGCCAGAACCCCAGCCTGCCGACCGTCAGCGTGCAGGCGGTCGCCCGCCGCTCGGAGCCCACGGCGGTGTTCGCGGTGGGCTCGCAGCTGCTGCGTACCAATGGCGATTCCGTACTGCTGTCGACCCTGCGCCTGGTCGGCCTGGATGTCAGCAATGCCACGGTGCTGTCCTATGACGGTCTGGCGCAGGCCAACGTCACCCCATCCGGCCTGCTGAAGGCACTCAACATCCCGGTGAGCGCCAACCTCAGCGTGGCCGATTTCAACCGCCTGCTGTCGGTCAACAAGATCTCGCTGGCGCAACTGGTCGATGCCACCGCCACCGTGGTCGGCCGTGACTCGACGGTGGGCGTGCAGCTGCGCGCCCTGTCCGACCTGGTCGCCACCCAGCTGGACATCAACAAGCTCAACATCGTGCTCGGCAGCCAGGCCGGCGGCGGCGGGCTGTTCGCGGAAGTTGTCTCACCCGACGGCACCGTCGGCAGCGCACTGGAATCGAAGATCAACGTGCTCAACCTGATCAGCACCGCCATCTCCATCGCCAACGATGGCAACGGCGTGACGATCAAGGGGCTGGACCTGCTGGGCATCAACATCCAGGGCGGCGTGGTCGAGCCGCCGTCGATCGCCATCGGCGGCGTCGGCACCCGCGCCTACAATGCGCAGGTGCGGCTGATGGTGGACGTGGACAGCAACAACCTGTTCGCGCTTGGGCCGCTGCTGAACCTGCTCGGCACGCGCCTGCACCTGCCGCTGCACGTCGACGTGGCCAACGGCATGGGTACCCTGACCGGCATCCAGTGCGGCGGCAGTCCCCCCAAGGCCACCATCCAGGTCGATTCATCGGTGCTGCGTGCCTGCGTCGGCAACGTCGACCCCGCACAGCGATTCTCCAAGGCCAATGTCTGCGACGCCACGCTGCAGAACGAACAGCTGTTGAAGCTGCTGGGCCAGCCGCTGATCAACGACAGGATCACCCTGCCCGCCCTCACCGGCTCACAGAACCTGACCCTGGCTGCGGGCGAGACCGGCTCGACCCGGATCAATCCGCTCGCGATCGGTGACGCAGTGTCGAGCCTGGTCAACGAGCTGCTGCGGGTGCTGTCGGGCATGCTCAGCTCGCCCAAGCAGGGCATGAGTGCCAACGACACGGCCAAGGCGCTGGCCGATCGTTACCTGCAGGCGGCCTTTCCCACTGGCGGACGCTACAACGTCGACCAGGTCATCCCGCTGCTGCGCGATGGCGATCCGGCACGCAACCTCGCCCCGCTGGGCAACTGGACGGTGAAGAATGGCGTCCCCAAGCCCTGCCTGCTGGGCCTGACCACCTGCTGGGAAGACGGTTCGGTGTGGACCGGTTACAGGACGACCGTCACCGGCCAGGGCCTGGGCCTGCTCGATGGCCTGCTCGGCTCGCTGGTCGGCGGCCTGCTGATCAACCGCTGCGACAGCCTGCTCGGCAACCTGATCGACTACAACGGCTGCGTACGCAACAACCTGGCGTCGTACATCCAGACCGCGCCGGCGGGTTTCCTCGATGGCGCCGGTGGCAGCGGCGTCGCCAACCCGGACGGAAGCGTCAGCTGCAGCGGCCTGCTGTGCACCGTGCTGAAGCCGATCCTGGCCGCACTGCGACCGGTGCTCAACAGTGTCGGCACTCTGCTGACCAACCTGCTGGCCAGCGTGCTGGGCCTGGAACTGGGCCGGACCGACGTCAACGTGCAGTCGATCCAGTGCAGCGCGGCACAGCTGGTCTATTGAAATCGCGCCGTGACCGCCGCCCTTGGCGGCGCCCGCGCCCATGCTAGACTCCCGGCGGGGAACCACCTTCATCTCAACCCACACTCATCCGTGGATGGTCTAGACATGCGAGAAACTTCAGGGGGCGCGGTCTTCGCCCGGCACGCGCGCAACGCAGCAGTGCTGGCCGTGGCGATGATGCTGGTGGCACCGGCGGCGATGGCCGCGCGTGGCGACCGCGAGGCTGCAGCCGAACCGGCGCGCAGCGCGCCGGTGGTGCGCAATACCGTGGACGAGCTCAAGCAGTTGATGGATTCGCGCCAGCTGACCGAGCTGCGCACCACCTACAACGGCAACTACGGCGCCAGCCTGCTGTTCAACGCCAATACCCTGACCTACTACGTCGCCCTGTTCCAGGAGAAGAACTTCTGGCGGGTGATCAAGACCGATGCGGTGGACAACGCCGAACGTGTCTACCGCACCTTCGCGCAGCAGTCCGAGCAGCTGGCCCAGGTCTACATCGACACCACGCGCCTGGAAGCCGGCAAGCGCTACACCGAGCGCCTGGTGGCCTACAACGAAGAACGCCTGCGCACCCTGCAGCAGGAAATGGAACAGCAGCAGGCACAGTCGGCGCAGGTCAGCGCCGCCCTGCAGCAGGCCCAGCAGCAGGCAGTCAGCCTCAGCACCGATGTGCAGAGCACCAACAGCCAGCTGGACGCCCTGCAGCGCCGCATCCAGATCCTGCAGGCCGAACAGGGCAACCCGGAGTTGAGCCTGCCCAAGCCGGACAGCGTGCCCTCGCCGGCACCGGCCGCCACCAGCGACGGCCGCTGAGAGCTGCACTCACGGCATTGCACACGACGGCGCCCCAGGGCGCCGTTGTTGTTTTCGGCGCTTCAGTGCACCACTTCACTGGCAGGCGTCGTAGACCGCGTCATCCAGCTGCCGGCGCTGCACGAAATCCAACCGCCGACGTTTGAGCAGCGCCTGTCCGCGCTGGCGGCGCACACGCTCGCAGGCCGCCGCATCCGTATTGATCGTGATCAATGCGCCCTGCGCCCGGACGGCACGACGCGGGCGACGCGACGGCTTCGATGGCGTGACTGCGGGAACCACCGCCCCACGGGACAATGACTGCTCCGCCGGGACATCCCAGCGCCACGCCGCCCGGCCCTGGCAGGGTGTCTGCTGGTAGACCGGATGCGGTCCATCCACGCATTTGTAGACATTGGTCTGAGCCGGCGCGGCCATCGGCAACAGCAGGCACAACAGCAGGCACAACAGCAGGGACCATCGCGTGGCGGGCATCCGGGCATTCCACAGGCGGGCTGCGGACATCCTCGGCGCGCGACTCGGGTCCCGCCAGAGCGATATGCGTCACATCCTCTGCAATCCAGCACAGCGGTGCAAGTCCGTCGCCGGCACCTGCGCTGTACTGCCGAAGGCACCGGCAGCCTGCCGGTGCCTTCCCTCCCTTCCGCCAAGGAACCTGCAATGAGCAACTTCGTCACCGTCGCCGACGGCGCCCGCATCTTCTACAAGGATTGGGGCAACGGCCAGCCGATCGTGTTCGCCCACGGCTGGCCGCTGTCGTCCGATGCCTGGGACCCGCAGATGCTGTTCATGGGCCAGAACGGTTACCGCGTGATCGCCCACGACCGCCGCAGCCACGGCCGTTCCAGCCAGACCTGGGACGGCAACAACATGGACACCTACGCCGACGATCTGGCTGCAGTGATCGAGGCGCTGGACCTGAAGGACGCGATCCTGGTCGGCCATTCCACCGGCGGCGGCGAAGTGGCCCACTACATCGGCCGCCACGGCAGCACGCGCGTGGCCAAGGTGGTGCTGGTCGGCGCCGTGCCGCCGCTGATGCTCAAGACCGCTGACAACCCGGCCGGCACCCCGCTGGAGGTCTTCGACGGCATCCGCAAGGGCACCGGCGGCGACCGTTCGCAGTTCTTCAAGGACCTGACCACCCCGTTCTTCGGCGCCAACCGCGATGGCAACACGGTCACCCAGGGCATGCGTGATGCGTTCTGGCTGCAGGGCATGCTCGGTGGCGTCAAGGGCCAGTACGACTGCGTGCACGAATTCTCGGAAGTGGATTACACCGAAGACCTGAAGAAGATCGACGTGCCGGCACTGGTCGTGCACGGTGATGACGACCAGATCGTCCCGTTCGATGCCTCGGCCAAGCTCTCCTCGCAGATCATCAAGAATGCCGAACTGAAGGTATACGCCGGTGCCCCGCACGGCCTGACCATCACCCACGCCGAGCAGTTCAACGCCGACCTGTTGGCGTTCGCGCGCAGTTGATGCGCCGCGGCGGCACTGTAACGGTGCCGCCGCCCCTTCGATCGCAAAAAGGGGACGGAGGGGATTAAGTCGTTTGTGCACAAACGACTTAATCCCCTCCGTCCCCTTTTTTTTCAGATGTCGGTGTGGTGATGCGGCACAGCGGCAGGCAGCGGGTCATGCCCACCCACGAAGTGGCGCACCACCGGCGCACGCTCACCGCGATGCAATCCGCGCAGCACTTCCTGGATCGCCCTGTCGTCGGCGGTGATGCGTTCGTGCTGGCGCAGGTGCTCCAGCCACGACGGGGTCACGAAATACTCCAGGTGGATGCCCGGGGTGGCCACATCCTCGACCACGCCCCAGACCACGGCGCCATCGCGGCGGCGGATGGTGCCCAGTGCGCGCATCTGCGCCTGGAACGCGGCGCGATCAGCATCGTCAATGCGGTACTCGATGGTCACCAGCACCGGGCCTCGATCATTGGATACCGGTACCGACAGTTCGGGGGCTGGCCAGTGCCCCGCCGGACGCAGGTTCAGGTCTTCGGTGCCGGCGATGCGCACGCGCCACACCAGCAACCCGCCGATGACCGCACCCGCGGCAGCCACCAGCAGGGCCAGCTCCGGCGAGGTGCGCTGAGCCAGTGCGCCCCAGCTCAGGCCGCCGGCGGCCATGCCGGCAGAGAACACCATGATGTACAGCGCCAGCGCACGCGCACGCACCCACGCCGGCACTGCGGTCTGCGCCGCGATCTGCAGCGACGACAGCACGGTGATCCAGGCAAAGCCATTGACCAGCATCACCAGCGGCAGCACGTACCAGCTTCGGGTCAGCGCCAGCCCGACCAGGCTCATGGCCAGCGACAGGGTCGCCAGCAGCACCAGCAGGTCGCGATCCAGCTGAACGCGCAGCTTCGGCAGCAGCAGCGCACCCCCCACCGCACCGATGCCGATGCAGCCGAGCAGCATGCCGTACTGGCCCGCCCCGCCCTGCATCTGCCCACGCACCACCACCGGCAGCAACGCATTCATCGCTGCGGCGAAGAAGAAGAAGCCGACCGACTTGATCAGCACCGCCTGCAACCGCCCGGCGCGGCTGGCATAGCGCAGGCCCGCTTTCAGGCCCGCACCGAAGCCTTCCGGCGGCAGGCTGGACTGCTTCGGGTCGCGCTTCCAGCCCCACACCACGAACAGCATCGCGGCGAAGGTGATGGCGTTGAAGCCGAAGGCCCAGACCGCACCGAGCTGGGCGACGATCACGCCGCCGATGGCCGGGCCGATCGAGCGCGCGATGTTGATGCCGATCGAGTTCAGCGCCACCGCCGAGGCCAGCATCGGCTGCGGCACCAGTTCGGACACGATAGCGGCCTGCGCCGGCATCGCCATCGCCGCACCGCAGCCCATGCAGAAGGTCAGCAGCACCAGCAGCTGCGGGGTCAGCATGTCCATCGCGGTCAGCGCCGCCATCACGGCGGCGACCAGCAGCATCCAGCCCTGGGTGGCCAGCAGGTACCTGCGGCGATCAACGATGTCGGCCAGGGTTCCGGCGGCCAGTGCCAGCAGCACGATCGGCACGGTGGTGGCCGACTGCACCAGGGCCACCATCAACGGCGAGCCGGTACGTTCGGCCATCACCCAGGCGGCGGCCACGTCGTTGACCCAGGTGCCGATGTTGCTGGCCAGGATCGCCAGCCAGATCGAGCGGAACATCTGGATCTTCAGTGGGGACCAGGCGCCTGCGGCCTGGGCGGGGGGTTGCGACGCGGTTGCGTTCACCATTGCCATGCTCCAACGATCGAGGCGAACAGCGTGTCCCGGCCGCCGGCCTGCTTCAGTGCAGGCCCGGCATCGACCCAGGCCAGCTGCAGCTGCCATTGCCAGTGTTCGCTGGCCTGCCAGCGGGTTTCGGATTTGTACTGCGTGCCGATGCGGCGCGCGCCGCCGGCGCTGCCCGGCAACGCCACCAGCGGTGCCGGCGTGGTGTAGACCGCATCGGCGCGACGATGCTTCCAGGCCATCTGTACGCCCAGTTCCGTGGTCAGCGCGTCGTGCAGGCGCAGTGTCAGGGTCGGCTGGACGTCCATCAGGTTGGCCGGGGCCAGCAGGCTGGCCTCGCTGAAATAGGCCGACTTCGGGAACAAGGCATTGAAGGTGCCCAGGCGGCCGTCGTGCAGATTGCCATCGCCACTGGCGATGTCGGCCTTCAGCCCCAGACGCGGCTGCAGCGGCAGGTCCGTCCAGCGCCACCCCGTATCGGTGGCCAGCGTCCAGGCGTGGATAGCGAGCGTGCCGGCGGTCGTTCGCAGTTCACCGCCCTGCGCCACCAGCTCGCTGTTCCAGTCCAGTGCACCAGCCTGGCCGAACCAGCGCGCGCCCAGGGTCTGCCGACGTTCGGTGCCGCTGCCGGCGGCAAAGCGCGCGCCGTCGCGACGGTAGTCCAGCAGGTACAGATCCCATTGGCCTGGGCCACGACCACGCGCGGTAGTCGCATACGCGCCCCACAAGTGGGCACCGCGTTCGCCGCGGTCATCGAAGGCGCCGGGTCGGTTCTCCAGCGGTCGCAGCGCCATCAGGTCCAGCGTGCCGAGGCGGCCTTTCCAGCCTGCACGGGCACCATCGAATGCCAGCCGGATGTTCGGCCCATCGCGCACCGACAACAGCCGCGAGCTGCCATAGCCGGCTTCCTGCCGGCCGAGTTGCAGATGGAAGCCACCGCGCTGCCAGCGCCAGTACGCCTGCTGCACGTCCAGCGCGCTGCGGTCGGTGCGGCCGGGTCCACCTGCCTTGCCATTCTCGGCATGCACGCCCAGCTGCACCCGTGCCTGCCAGTTGTCCTCGACATACGTGGCCGACGCCAGTGCACGCAGCAGACCGTAGCCGTCTTCACTGCCGCCGATACCGAACCGGGCCGGGTCGTAGTACATCCCCCTGAAGCGCAGCGAGGCGTCCCATTGCAGTTGCCCGGCGCCCATGTCGGTGCAGCGGCCGGTGTCACAGGCCAGCGCCATCCATGGCATGGCCAGCAGCGCCAGGCTCAGAAGGCGAAGCACGAGCATCCCATCGCGCCCCAGAACGCGGTCAGGTCATCGGTGGGTGCCGCATGCCGGGCCGCATGCCCGTGCGCGCCGTGGGTGCTGCAGGCGACACCGTGATGGTGGCGATGGGCGGCGGCCAATCCGGTGGCAGCACCGCCGACGTGGTAGCCACCGAAGCGGTTGACCGGCGACCAGTCCGGCATCGCCGGCGGCAGCTGCGGCGCCAGGCCGGCGTAGTCGCCGTCGGCGTGCACGATGCGGCCGCCGACCACGGTCAGCAGGCTGGTGATGTCGGCGATCTGCGCGTCATCAACGCGGAAGAAGTCGGCCGAGAGCAGGATGAAATCAGCCAGCTGGCCAGCTTTCAGCGTGCCCTTCACCGCTTCGTCGCCGGAGAACCAGGCGCTGCCCTGGGTCCACAGGCGCAGCGCCTGTTCGCGCTCGAGCAGGTTCTCATCGCCATACAGGGCCAGCCCGCCCACGGTGCGCCCGGTCACCAGCCAGGACAACGCCACCCACGGGTTGTAGCTGGCCACGCGGGTGGCATCGGTACCGGCACCGACCGGCACGCCTTCGGCCAGCATGCGCTTGACCGGCGGCGTGTGCCGCGCCGCCTGCACACCATAGCGCTCGACGAAGGCTTCGCCCTGGTAGGCCATGCGGTGCTGCACGGCGATGCCGCCGCCCAGCGCGCGGATGCGTTCGATGTTGCGCGGGGTGATGGTCTCGGCGTGGTCGATGAACCAGTGCAGGCCATCGAACGGCACCTCGCGGTTGACCTGTTCGTACACATCGAGGATGCGGGTGATGCTCTCGTCATAGGTGGCGTGGATGCGGAACGGCCAACGCTTCTCGACCAGCAGTTTCACCACATCGTGCAGTTCCGGTTCCAGCTCAGGCGGCAGTTCCGGGCGCGGCTCGTTGAACAGCTCGAAGTCGGCCGCGGAGAACACCAGCATTTCGCCAGCGCCGTTGTGGCGCAGCAGGTCATCGCCCTGGCGCGGCTGCAGTATCTCGCTCCAGCCGCGGAAGTCGTCCACTTCCTTGCCCTTGTTCTGGGTGAACAGGTTGTAGGCGATGCGCACCGTCAGCTGGTCATCGCGATGCAGCTGCTCGATGACCTGGTAGTCCTCGGGGTAGTTCTGGAAACCACCGCCAGCGTCGATCACCGAGGTGATGCCGAGCCGGTTCAGTTCGCGCATGAAGTGGCGCGTCGAGTTCGCCTGGTACTCGATCGGCAGGCGTGGCCCCTTGGCCAGCGTCGCATACAGGATCAGCGCGTTGGGCTTGGCCAGCAGCAGCCCGGTCGGGTTGCCCAGCGAGTCACGCACGATCTGCCCGCCCGGTGGATCCGGCGTGTCCTTGCTGTAGCCGCAGGCGCGCAGCGCGGCGCGGTTGAGCAGCGCGCGGTCATACAGGTGCAGCAGGAACACCGGCGTATCCGGCGCAATGTCGTTGAGCTCCTGCAGCGTCGGCAGGCGCTTCTCGTTGAACTGTGCGGCGGTGAAGCCACCGACCACTCGCACCCACTGCGGTGCCGGGGTGCGGTCGACCTGGGCCTTCAACATGTCCAGCGCGTCGCCCAGCGAGCGCAAACCGTCCCAGCGCAGCTCCAGGTTGTAGTTCAGGCCACCGCGGATCAGATGGGTATGGCTGTCGTTTAGGCCGGGCAGCAGGCGCCGGCCCTGCGCGTCGATCAGGGTCGCTTCATTGCCCCAGCCGCGCATGATCTCCTCATCGCTGCCGACAGCGACGATGCGGCCCTCCTGAACGGCCAGCGCCTGCGCGTGCGGCTGCTGCGGGTCGAGTGTGGTGATGCGGGCATTGCGGATGACCAGCGTGCTCATGCGACGCTCCTTGGAAGTGGAATCGAGTGCGGCAGCGGCGCGACCGGCCAGGCCGAGCGCAACCGCGGCACCGCTGGCCAGCACCACGTTGCGGCGGCCGTGGTCGAAGGGATCGTGACTCATGCGAAAGCTCCCGGAAGTCGTGGACCGTCCAGCGCCCAGGCCCCCGGCCCGGCCAGGGCGATGGCCAGCAGCACCGTGGCCCACATCAGCGGGTACTCACTGCCGCCGCGCATCCAGAACCAGCCCCTGGGCAAGGCCAACAGGACGGTGAAGCCGATGAAGGCAGCGGCGGCAAGCGCGGCGATGCGGGTCTGCCAGCCCAGCAGCACGGCCAGCCCGGACAGCACCTGCAGCAGGGACAACAGCAGCGGCAACGGCGCCACTGCCGGCAGCCCGAAACCGCGCAGCTCGGTGGCGAAGCCGGCCAGCCCCGGTCCGCCGAACCAGCCAAACAGCTTGCCCAGCGCGTGCGGCAGCAGGAAGCCGCCTGCCGCCACCCGCAGCATCAGCAGGGCCAGGTCGAGGCCGTGGCCGTGGCCGTGGCCGGCCAGCATGCTCAGTGCCCGCCTTCCTGCGCGCCGAACATGCGCTTGGCGTACTGGATGCCGATGCCATAGCCGCCGGCGTGGTCGCGGGCGATGCCGGTGGTCAGGTCGTAGGTTTCACCGCGTGCCCAGTCACGCTGCAGTTCAAGCAGGTACTGCACGCTGGTCATCGGCACCGCGCCGGCCTGCACCATGCGGGTGATCGCACGCTCGTGCGCTTCTTCGCTGACATCGCCACAGGCGTCGGTGATCACGTGGACCTCGAAGCCCTGCGCCAGCGCCGACAGCGCCGGACCCACGATGCAGACACTGGTCCACAGGCCGGCAAGAACCAGCCGGCGCTTGCCGATGCGGTTGATCTCATCGATTACCGGCTGGTCTTCCCAGGTATTCATCGAAGTGCGGTCGAACACCGGCTGGCCCGGGAAGATCTGCGGCAGTTCCGGGAACATCGGGCCGGAGAATGACGTCTCGGCCACCGTGGTCAACACGACCGGCACGTTGAACCCCTTGGCCCCCTTGCTGATCAGCGACACGTTGTTGCGCAGCGCGGAGATGTCGATCGTGTGGGTAGCAAATGCCATCTGCGACTGGAAGTCGATCAGCACCAGGGCATGGTCGGTGGGCGACAGCAGGGCCGGGGCGGGCGTGGCGGTGGCAAGGCTCATGGGTGGACTCCGTGGGAAACGTGATCAGGGGGAAGCAGCAGGGCCGCATCGCCGGCCCGATACTGGCCGGGGCTGCAGCCGGTCTCGGCGCGGAAGCTGCGGACGAAATGGCTCTGGTCGAAGAAGCCCAGCTTCTGGGCCAGGCACGCCATCGGCAGCTGCGCGCTGGGCAGCAGTTGGCAGGCACGCTGGATGCGGCGGCGGCGCACGTAGCGCAGCGGGCTGGCACCGGTGCCGCTACGGAACAGGCGCACCAGGTGGAAGCGGCTGACACAGGCAGCCTGCGCCAGCTCTGTCACCCGCAGCGGCTGCGACAGGTGCTCATCGACATAGCGCAGGGCGCGCTGCAGTGCGGCGGCCTGCTGCGGGGCAAGCGGGGTGGCGGACGGATCGGACGGACTGACGGTGGCCATGCGGGGCGCCGCGAGGGGGTGGCCCATGGTGCGTGGCCGGCGCACGATGCCCTACCCCCGTCGGTCGAGGCCGGCACCTACCCGAATGGGGGAGGCCGACGGCCGAGCAGGCGGCGCCCGAACAAGCGCGCATCCACCGAGTAGGCGCCCGGCCCCAGCATCAGCAGCGCCGCAGGCAACGCCACCAGCGGCCAGGGTGCCTGCTGCGCGAACATGGTCGCGGCTGCCATCAGGGTCGCCAGCGGCGTCAACACGCCCAGCACGAGCATGGCCGCCGCCAGCCCGCACAGCACCGCCCCCCAACCAGCATGCGTGCCAGGCGCGCACAGCGCGGCGGCCAGGCACAGCCGCAGCCACAGCAGGCCGATGCCCGGACCGCGATCAGGGAACATCACGAACAGGCGCTGCATGGCCGGGCTCCAGGGGTCATGCCGGCGTGATAGCCGACCACGGCGGCCACTGCCTACCCCGTTCGGGTCACCCCGGACTGCCCCGCACCTGCCAGAATGCGCGCCATGCGTGGCCGCCCCTTCCCGTTGCAACGTCACCTGCGGACGCTGCTGACCTGCCTGCTGCTGTTGACCGCCCTGCCCGCCCTTGCCGTGCAGCGCCCGCCGGTGAGCGGCGGGTTGCCCGATTACGAGCACACGGCCTGGCGCGTCGGCCAGGGCGCCCCCGGTGACATCTGGGACATCACCCAGGACCGCGATGGCCTGTTGTGGCTGGCCACCGGCTCAGGGCTGTACCGCTTCGACGGTCGTCGCTTTGAACGCCAGGCCGCTCCCGCGGGCAGCCATTTCCCGTCCACCAACATGGTCACCCTTGCGCGGGGCCGCGACGATGCACTGTGGATCGGCTACTTCCAGGCCGGCATCAGTCAGTTTGCGCGCGGCCAGCTGCACAACTACGGCCGCGACCAGGGCGTGCCGGTGGGTGTGGTGCCACACTTCAGCCAGGACCGTGACGGCCGGCTGTGGGCCGCGATCAATGGTGGACTACGCCAGTTCACTGGCCAACGCTGGCAGCCGCTGCCCGCTGGCATGGGGGTGCCGGAACATCGCGTGCAATGGCTGCTGCACGACAGCCGCGGCACCTTCTGGGTACTGGCCGACCTGAAGATCTGGGTGCGCGCGGCCGGCCAGGCGGCCTTCAAGGACACCGGCATCGCCGTTTCGCAGATGGCGACGCTGGCCGAAAGTCCGCAGGGGGAAGTGTGGCTGGCCGACCGCGTGCGCGGTACGTCGCCGCTGGCCAACGCACGAGGCCTGCTGCCGGACAGCGAGCGCGAGGCACGGCGGTTGCCGGAGCTGGTGGCGGCGCGCCTGCAGTTCACTGCCGATGGCGCGCTGTGGGCAACGATGAGCCCGCATGGCGGTGTCGCCCGGGTCACCTTCGATGGCGACCGCGCCATACGCATGGAGCGCTTCGATTCGCCGCACGGGCTGACCGCCACCTCGGCCGTGCCGATCATCGTTGATCGCGAAGGCAATCTCTGGGTCGGCACCAATCTCGGCCTCAACCGCTTCCGCGCGCGCAGCGTGCACACGCTGGCGGTTGGTCCCAGTGATCCCTACCGCTCGCTGGTGCGGGCCAGCGATGGCCATGTGTATGGCTATGGCGAAGACCTCAAGCCCTACGACCTCGAGCGCACCCTGCTCGATGGCAGCGCCACGCAGCTGCAGGCCGCCGCGCGCCAGGCAGCTGCCCCGATCTGGCAGTTCGACTGGGTCAACCTTGCGCGCACCGTGGCCGGCCGCACCACGCGGATTCCGCTGCCTGCGCCGTTCACCGGGCAACCACTGCATGCCCTGCTGTTCCCCGACGACGAACAGGCCTGGGTCTGCACCGGCGAACGGGGGGTGCTGCACTACCAGCAGGGCCAGTGGCAACGCGAACGCCGCCTGCCCGAACAGGCCTGCTCGTCACTGGCGCTGGATGCCAACGGCCAGCTGCTGCTCGGCTATGCAGACGGCCGGCTGCGCCGCATGGGGGCGACGCAGATCGAAACCTTCGACGCCAGCCACGGCCTGTCGGTCGGGCCGATCACGGCGGTACTCGATCATCAGGACCTCCTGCTGGTAGCCGGCGAGGTCGGATTGGCCGTGCGCCCGGGCAATGGCCGGTTCGTTCAGGTGAGCACCGACATGGCCGGCGTCATGGAAGGCATCACCGGCATGGTGGCCGATGCGAATGGCTACCTCTGGCTCAATGGCAGTCGTGGCCTGGTCCGGCTCGGGAGCGATCAGCTGCGGCGCGCACTGCGCAGCCGGCAGCCGGTGACGCCCCGCCTGTTCGATGCGGTGGATGGCATGCCGGGCATCGCCCTGCAGAGCGGACCGATCGCCACCACTGCACTGGCCAACGATGGCCTGTTGTGGCTGGCCACCAACCAGGGCCTGGCCTGGCTGGACACCACCCGCTCGCACGTCAACACCATGGCGCCCAGCGTGCGCATCGGCGAAGTGCTGTACGGCAGTGAACACCAGCCACTGCGCGATGGCCTGCGCCTTCCGGCCGGCACCAGCCAATTGCAGATCGATTACGTGGCGCTGTCGTTGGCGCGCCCGGAGCGCAACCGCTACCGCTATCGCCTGTCCGGGGTCGACGACGGCTGGCAGGATGCCGGCAGCAGCACGCGCGCGTATTACACCAACCTCGCACCGGGCAATTACCGGTTCGAGGTGGAAGCCGCCAACGAAGACGGCATCTGGAGCACTGCACCCGCCAGCCGCACCTTCCGCATCGCCCCTACCTTCATGCAGACCCTGTGGTTCAAGCTGCTGTGCGCCGCCGCGGTGCTTGCGCTGCTGGTCCTGGCGGTGCGCATCCGCAGCGGGCAGCTGGCTGCACTGTTCCGTGCGCGCCTGCAGGAACGCCATGGCGAACGCGAACGCATTGCCCGCGACCTGCACGACACGCTGCTGCAGGGCAGCCAGGGCCTGATCCTGCGGCTGCACGCGATCAGCCAGTCGCCGCAGACCCCGGACAGGGTGCGCGGCCAGCTGGAATCGGCGATGCAGCTGGCCGAACGCAACCTGGCCGAGGGCCGGGAGCGGGTCAACGCACTGCGCGACGGTCCTTTCGCGGGCCGCGACCTCGCTTCGGCGCTGGCCGATGTTCACGCCGAATACGCCGGGCACGGCACCAATCCGCTGCGCCTGACTGTGGAAGGCGCAACACCACCGCTGCAGGCCGATGCCGCCGAGGAGGTGTTCCTGATCGGCCGCGAGGCCATCCGCAATGCACTGCGCCACGCCAATGCCAGCGCCATCGAGGTAGAGCTGTCCTACGGCGCGCGGTGCTTCCTGCTGCACGTGCGCGACGATGGCGTCGGCATCGCCGACGAAAATGCCGGGCATGGCCATTGGGGCCTGCAGGGCATGCGTGAGCGCGCGCAGCGCCTCGGCGCGGAGCTGCGGCTGTGGACCCGCCCCGGGCTGGGCACTGAAGTCGCGCTGGCGGTTCCCGCCCGTCGCCTGTATCACCGCCGCCCATCGCGTTGGCGCTGGCCCTGGAGTAGAAGCCACCATGACTGAGTCCCCTGCCCCGATCGGCGTGCTGGTGGTCGACGACCACCCGCTGCTGCGTGACGGCCTGGCCGCGCTGCTGGGCGCCCATTCCGACCTGCGCCTGCTCGGCGAGGCCGCCGATGGCGAGGAAGCCATCGAGCGCTATCAGCAGCTGCAGCCGGACGTGGTGCTGATGGACCTGCAGATGCCACGCCTGGATGGTGTGGAAGCCATCGTGCGGATCCGCGCGATGGACCCGCGTGCGCGCATCATCGTGCTGACCACCTATCGCGGTGACGTGCGTGCGGTACGGGCGCTGCAGGCCGGCGCCAGTGCGTACCTGTTGAAGGACATGCTGCGCCACGAGCTGGTCGATACGATCCGCATGGTCGCTGGCGGCCGGCGCGCACCGATACCACCGGCAGTCGCTGCGAGCATTGCCGCACATGTGGTGGAGGACCGGTTGTCGCCGCGCGAGACCGAGGTGCTGCGGCATGTGGCCGGTGGCCTGTCGAACAAGCGCATCGGCGAGCGCATGCAGATTTCCGAGCAGACGGTGAAGGCGCACATGAAGAGCCTGATGGACAAGCTGGGCGTGGGCGATCGCACGCATGCGGTGACCCAGGCGCTGCGGCGCGGCATCATCAGCCTGGACGACAGCGGTCACGATTAGGGGGTTGTTCGGCAGGGCTTGCAGCCCTGCACCCGCTACGGGCTGGAGCAACAGCAACAGCAACAGCATGGATTCCGTGGGATGGCGGGGCGGTGTCGGACTGCGGGGACGCTGCAAGTACGTCCCTGCAAGCTTGGCAGCCGCATCCATGCGGCTGACACCCCGCACTCCGACACCGCCCCACCTCTGACGGATTCCGATGGCGTTTGGTAGGTGTCGACCTTGGTCGACACTTCTGTCAGATATCGAAATCAATCAGGGGTCAGATCCGTTTTCCTTCGGAAAACGGATCTGACCCCAAGAGCCGTTCCAACAGACCGCAGGAACCTGTCGAAGGCTACTGAAAATCCGCTGTTTGCGCTGTTTGCGCTGTTGCCGGCCAGCGGCCGGCACTACCGCAGGTGCAGGGCTGCAAGCCCTGCCGAACACCCCCCCTACTTCAAACGCAGCAGCAGACTGCCGCCCGCGCACATCACCGCCAGCCAGGCCACGCCGTGCCACCCCCACTGCGCCAGCGCCAGGCTGCCCAGCGCACCGCCAGCGGCCATGCCGATGAACATGCCGGTGAACAGCAGCGCGTTGAGCCGGCTGCGTGCCGGCGGCACCAGGCCATAGACCAGCGTCTGGTGCGCCACCAGCGCCGACTGGAAACCGAAGTCGAACAGCAGCGCACTCACCACCAGCAGCGGCAGCAGCGCGGCGGCCGGCAGCCAGGCTTCGGCCAGCAGCAGGCCGAAGCCCAGCAGCGCCACCGCGATCGCCAACCGCGCCACGGCATGGCAACCCAGGCGATCAGCGAAACGTCCTGCGAACGGTGCGGCCAGCGCACCGGCCGCACCCGCAATACCGAACGCACCCGCCGCCGCACTGCCCAGGCCCAGGCGGGCATGCAGCATCAGCGCCAACGTCGACCAGAATGCGCTGAAGCCGACCGCCAGCAACGACTGGCTCGCCACCGCGCGGCGCAGCTGCGGCTGCTCGCGCCACAACGCCAGCAACGAGCCCAGCAACGCCGGATAGCGCAGCGTGCTGGTCGGTGCGAAACGCGGCAGCGCACGCGCCATCACTGCGCCCATCGCCGCCACCGATACCGCGGCCAGCACGAACTGCGTGCGCCAACCCCATGCCTCGGCCACCACGCCACTGACCACGCGCGACAGCAGGATGCCGAGCAGCAGGCCGGTCATTACCCGGCCGACGATCTGGCCGCGCTGTGCATCCGGCGCCAGCACCGCAGCGGCCGGCACGATGTCCTGCGCCAGCGTGGCCATCAGCCCGACCAGCAGGCTGGCCATCAGCAGGCCCGGCAGGTGCCCGGCCATCGCTGCGGCGCCCAGTGCCAACGCCAGCAGCGCGGACTTCAACAGGATCAGGTGGCGGCGGTCGAAGCGGTCGCCCAACGGTGCCAGCAGCAGGATGCCCAGCGCGTAGCCGAGCTGGGTCAGGGTCGGCACCAGCCCGGCGGCGCGCTCACCTGCGCCAAGGTCCTGCGCGATCAGGCCCAGCATCGGCTGGCTGTAGTACAGCGAGGCGACCGAAAAGCCGGCGCCGGCCGCCATCGCCAGCACCAGCGGGGTGGAAGGCGCGTTCGCGGGTGCGACGACGGACAGCGAAGGGGTAGACATGGGGGAGTCCGGTGGAGGAAGTGGGCGTATCCTGCCCGTATTCGCCATGCGTCTGTAGTAGGCTCCTGCACATATACTTCATACGTGACACGCATGAATGACCTCGCCACCGGCGCCGATCGCCTGGATCTGCTGCGCACCTTCCTGCGCATCGTCGATGCCGGCAGCCTGTCTGCCGCCGCCGTGCAGCTGGGCACCACCCAGCCGACGGTCAGCCGGCGCCTTCAGGCACTGGAGCGGCAGCTCGGCCTGCGCCTGCTGCAGCGCTCCACCCATGGCCTGCAGCTGACCGAAGATGGCCTGCGCTGCCAGCGCCATGCGCAACGCGTGGTCGACGAATGGGAGTCGCTGCAGGCCGAACTGCACGGCGAACCGGAAACGCTGCGCGGACGCCTGCGGGTGATGGTGCCGCATGCCTTCGGCCAGGCGCAGCTGCTGCCGACCATGCTCGCGTTCCTCGCCCAGCACCCACAGCTGAGCCTGGAGTGGATCCTGGAAGATCGCCGCCCGGATTTCATCGCCGAAGGCATCGACTGCGCGGTGCGGGTGGGACCGGTCGACGAACCGCGCATGGTCGCACTGCCGCTCGCCGAAGTGCCGCGCATCGTCGTGGCAGCGCCCTCGCTGGTGCAGGCCACCGCGATCAGCACACCAGAACAGGCGCAGGCACTGCCGTGGATTTCACTGGTCACCTACTACCGCGAACGCCTGCTGCTGCATGACGCGCAGGGGCGTGCGCATACCCTTTCGATCAGCCCGCGCCTGCTCAGCGACAACCTGTTCGTGGTGCAACAGGCCGCATGTGCTGGGCTGGGTGCAGCGGTGGTCTCGGCCTGGCTGGTGGCCGGAGACCTCGCACAAGGGCGGCTGGTGCAGCTGCTGCCGGACTGGCAGGCGCCGGCGCTGCCGGTACACGTGGTATTTCCCGCCGCGCGCCAGCAGCCGCCACGGCTGCGCGCCTTCATCGATGCGATGAAGGCCGCACTGCCGCAGCTGCACGGAATGCGGCCGGCACCGCGTTAGGTCACTGGCCGCATCATCCACGCATGGCGTGGATTCCGTCCAACCCCATAGGGTCGGATCCCTTCCCACCGGGAAGGGCTCTGACCCTGTCGATCACTGCGTCTTCGCCGCCTCGGCATTCCACGCCGCCACCTTGGCCTTGGTATCAGCCAACATCTTGTCCAGCGCGGCGCGGTCATACACGTTGCCACGCAGGATCACGCTGTCGATCTTTTCGGTGGCGGCAATGTCCTGCAGCGGGTTGGCGGTCAGCAGCACCAGATCGGCGGCCTTGCCTTGAGCAACACCCCCGTAACGATTCATCTGGCCGAACCAGGCCGGGCCGGAACGGGTCGCCGCCGACAGCGCCTGCGGCGCGCTCAAGCCTTCCTTCACGAACAGCTGCAGCTCCTGGTGCAGGGCGATGCCCGGGAAGTTGAACGAGTTGAGGAAGCCCGCATCGGTGCCGGCGATGATCGTCACGCCGGCTTCCTGCAGCATCGGCAGCACGGCGGCCACCTGGTGGTACTGCGCATGGCGCGCTTCGATCTGCGCTGGCGTTGCCTTGGCGGCACGTTCAACGCGCCACTGGTAGGTCGCGCGCAGGCCCGGGCCGATGTAAGCCAGGTACGGATCGTTCGCGTGGTCATCCTGGTCAAGGAAATCGAGGATGCGGCCACCGTTGAGGGTCGGGGTCACGAACACGCCGCGCCTGGCGAAATCGCGGTAGGCACGCATCGCCGTATCGCGGTCGAAGCTGGCGTCGAGGCGGCGGTTGGCTTCGGCGCGGTCGATGCGGCCGGCACCGAAGTCGCCGGCAATCTGCGCCTCGTCCTTGCTCCCGGCCTTGAATGCGTAGTCCAGATGCTCGATCGAGGCCAGCCCGGCATCGACCGCCTGCTCCACGGTCAGCGCCATCGGGATGTGCCCCGACGCCTTGAATCCGGCATTGCGCGCGGCACTGGCCGAGTACAGGAACAGTTCCGGCTTCAGCGTGCTGTCGGTGATCTTCACGAAATCGACCTTGTCGTGCTGCAGGCGGGTGATCGCCTTGTCGACGTCGGCCTTGCTGCCCACTTCGATCGTGCCCTTCCAGACCGGCTTGAGGCCTTCGATCTTCGCGCCCGAGCTGAGCAGCCGCGGACCGAACAGCGTGCCCTTGGCAATTTCCCCGCGCCACTGCAGCACCTGCTCGGGAAGGTCGCCGGAACAGTCACGCACCGTGGTGATGCCGTGCGCGATGTACAACGGCAGCAGTGCCTTGTTCTCTTCGATCAGCGCCGGGCCACCACCAAAGTGCACGTGCATGTCCCACAGGCCCGGGATCAGGTACTTGCCCTTGGCATCGATCTGGCGGGCCGCACTCCATTGGCTGCGCAGCTGCGCGTCCGGGCCGACGGCGACGATGTCCTCGCCACGGATCACCACGCTCTGCCCGGCCCGGGTACTGGCGTGCTCGACATCGACCACGGTGGCATTGCGGATCAGCAGGTCGGCGCGCTCGCCGGCAGACGCCGACAGCGGTGCCACCGCAAGGAGGATGGCAAGGGACAACGGACGGGAACGGAACATGGACAGCATCCTGATGGGCACGCCCAGCGTGCGGGTGGACGGGGTTTGCATTCAGCGCACCGCGCCGTGCTGGCGCAGCAGGGTCTCAATTCCGGTATAGCCGCGCTGGCGCGCATGCGCCAGCGGCGTCACGCCGTCGCCGTCGGCCAGCTCCGGGTCGGCACCGGCCTCCAGCAGCAACTGCACGATCTGCAGGTGGCGCGCACCGCCATCGCCGAGCAGGATCGCTTCCAGCAGCGCGGTCCAGTTCAGGCGGTTGACATGATCGACCGCCACACCGGCACGCAGCAGCGTGCGCACGGTGGCGACATGGCCGCGCTCGGCGGCCGGAATCAGTGCGGTGCCGCCGTAGCGATTGGTACTGCGCAGATCGGCGCCATGCGCCAGCGTCATCGCCAGGATCTCATCCAGGCCGCGCGCGCCGGCATACAGGTAGGCGCTGTCCTGCAACACATCCTTGGCATTGACGTCGGCACCGGCTTCGATCAGCTCGCGCGCGGCATCCAAGTTGTTGCCCTGCGTGGCCAGCAGCAACGCCGTGCGACCCTGGCCATCGCGCGCCTCCAGCGTGGCGCCATCCTCTATCGCCTGCCGCACCGCATCGGCGTCGCCGCGGCTGGCGGCATCCCGCAGGCGCGCGTCTGCGTCGGCCCGGGACGTGGCGGTGCAGGCGGGGGTGACCATGGCCAGCAGGCACAACAGCAGCACGCGCGTGAACGGCGCAGGCCAGCCAGCGGAATGATGGACGCGCATGACAGTGTCTCCTCATGTCCGTCGCCACGGAACGCCGTGCGACGGTAGCAACAGCCGGGCATTGCCGGCCCCTGCCCTGCATGGTAGAAGTCGGCCTGGGTATCCAGAAGTGAAATGTTCAAATGCAAGACAGTGCCAAATCGAATAGAACCCTGTTCGAACTGGACCTGCTGCGGGCGCTGGTGATGGTGGCCGACTGCGGCAGCTTCACCACGGCCGCCACCCGCCTGCATTCGACCCAGTCCACGGTCAGCCAGAAGGTGCGCCGCCTGGAAGAGCTGGCGGGGCATCGCCTGCTCGAGCGCGGCCACCGCGACGTGCATCCCACCGACGCCGGCCACACCCTGCTCGGCTATGCGCGGCGCATGCTCGACCTGAACGAGGAAATGGCGCAGGCGCTGGCCGGCGCCACCGTGGAAACCGCGGTGCGCATCGGTGTCCCCGAGGACTTCGTCAACGCGCAGACCACACGCATGCTGGCCGCTTTCAGCCGCCGTCACCCGCAGGTGAAGCTGGAAATCAGCAGCGGCCTCAGCCGCGACCTGGCGCACGGCTTCGACCACGGTGAACTGGATCTTGTGCTGGTCAAGCAGCGGCGCAACAGCCGTCAGGCGGTGCACTGCCGCCGCGAGCCGATGCACTGGATCGACAGCCTGCGCAGCAGCTGCCTGCAGCAGGACCCGCTGCCGCTGGTCACCTTCCCGCCGCGCGGGCTGTACCGCGACGAGATGATCCACGCCGTGGAAGCGCTGGGCCTGCGCTGGCGCATCGCCTTCACCAGCTCGTCGCTGAGTGGCATCCAGGGCGCCGTGGCCGATGGCATCGGCATCAGCCTGCTGCCCCGCCGCGCGGTCGCCCGCGATCATCGCATCATCGATGGTGAGCGCGACCTGCCGGTGATCGACAACTACGAAATCGGCCTGCTGCATCGTGCGGACGCCGACGATGCGGTGCGCGCGCTGGCCAGCGAGCTGTGGCGGCAGGTGCAGCGCGAACCGGATTGACCACTGCAACTGCGGTAGCGTGGGCCGCTGGCCGGCAGCCGCGACGGCAACATCGTCCCGCGTGGGGTCAGATCCGTTTTCCGAAACGGATCTGACCCCGAAGCGAAATCCGCGCATTGACCATCGAAAGCTGATCACGCCTGTCGCGCGGAAGTCACGGCTCTGCCGCTAGAGTGCCCCCTGTTTCCGTGCTCCACGGCATCGTGTCATGTCCGACGAAATCCCCGCCCGCTTCGACCCCCTGCCCGCCGCCCTGCAGACGCACCTGCAGCACCAGCGCTCGCTGATCGCCGCGCGCGTCGCCGCCGGCTTCCCGACGCTGCCGGTGCAATGGCCGCTGGCGGCCAGCACGCTGCAGCGCGTGATCGATGCCGAGCTGATCGAGCCTGACGACTGCGATGGCTGGGAAGCGCTGGGCGTGGCGTTCGGTGACACCCTGGCCCAGCGCGTGCCGGGGCTGGCCTGGATGCAGGTCACCGGCGCCTGGGGCATCGATGCAGTGCTGCGTTATGCCGACAGCAGCCTGCAGATCGGCGCCAGCACACTGCTGCTCAAGCGCGTCGAACAGGGCGAAGTCATCGACATCGCCCACCTGCTGGCGTGGCTGGAAGCGTTCGTCGCTACCCGCGCCGACGATTACGCCTGACGACACATCGAGATGGATCCATGCCATCCGTGGATGAATGAGACCACGCGATGGCTCCCTCCACGCACGGCGTGGATCTACAACCAGCGGCCGTCAACCACCACCCGGCGCTCCACCGGCACCCCGGCCACGGCCGCCGGGCCATGGTCGGCACGCACGGCCACGAAGGTCGCCGGCCGGCCTTCGGCAATGCCATGCTGCGGCAGGCCGATCACCTGCGCGGCATGGGTGGTGAGCATGTCCAGCGCCAGCATCAGGTCGGCATCGGTGTAGAAGCCGGAACGGTAGCCCAGCAACATCGCCCGCTGCAGCAGGTCGCCGTTGCCGTAAGGCCACCAGCAGTCGCGGATGTTGTCGTTGCCGGCGAACACGCGCACGCCCGCATCATGCAGTGCGCGCAAAGGCGGAAATGGATGATCACCCGGCGCGTTGCTCATGATCGCTACGCCCGCCGTCGCCAGCGCCTCGCCCACCTGCAACGCGCGCGCCAGCGGCACGTCGCCCAGCGAGTAGGCATGACTGACCGCCACCCGCCCCTGCAGGCCAGCGGCACGGGTCCGCGCGGCAATGCGCAGCAACTGGGCCAGTCCGGTTTCGCCGGGCTCGTGCAGGTGGATGTCCAGGCGCACGCCATAGCGCTCGGCCAGGCCGAACAGCAGTGCCAGCTGGCCTTCAGCATCGCCATCCAGCGTGGTCGGATCGATGCCTCCCAGCACCTCCACGCCCGCTGCAAGGGCCTGCTCAAGCACGGCGGCGGTACCCGGACAGGACATCACCCCGGCCTGCGGGAACGCCACCAGCTGGATCCGCATGATGTCGGCGCAGCGCAGCGCGGCCTCGCGCACTGCTTCGAGATGACGCATGCCGGTGCTGCCGTCGACATCGA
The DNA here is from genome assembly GCF_059369475.1 of Stenotrophomonas sp. YJH_SMC_65. Lineage (NCBI taxonomy): Bacteria > Pseudomonadati > Pseudomonadota > Gammaproteobacteria > Lysobacterales > Lysobacteraceae > Stenotrophomonas > Stenotrophomonas sp. YJH_SMC_65. The sequence continues at coordinate 16,467 of NZ_JCAFSR010000011.1, read as the reverse complement.
CGTGACAGCGCATCGCCACCGTGCCGAAGCGGCTGCACTGGCGGATCAAGGCCTCGGCACGGTCCACCATTGGCGCCGCGCCCGCCACCGCGGCCTTCTCCACCGCCAGCCGCTCTCGCAGGCTGTTCACCGGCTGATGCGGGTGCCAGCGGTCGCCGAAGAAGCTCTTGTCGAGATGAATATGGCCGTCGACCAGGCCCGGCAGGACGGCACAGCCCTGCAAGTCGACGGGTTCCGCACCCTCGCGCGGCGCAGCATCACCGTTGAGACCACTGATACGACCGTTGTGGATGTGAAAATGCAGCGGCGCGCCCTCGCGATCAACCGCGCCATGGACGAACTGAAGCGTCATCGGAAACTCCCGGAAAGCCAAGTCATGGCGCCATCCTGCGCGCTGGCACTGCCATCGGCCAACGAAATATCTGGATGCCATACATTCATCAGAACGATGAATGCCGCCGCGACGGCGGCTCGCAGCCACGCCGTGCACACGCCTGAACGGGTACCATAGGCACCTGTTTCCGCTGTGATGCCGCATGGGCCCGTCCGACCGCCACGATCGTCTCCGCCGCTGGCAGGCCGCGTCCCTGCTGGCTGCTGCCCCGATGGCCAGCCTGTCCGCCACTGATGCGGCCGCCACCGCGCCGCTGCAGGCGCCGCCTGGCCAACAGCGCATCGCCCCGGCGGCGCTGGTCGAGCGGCTGCACCAGCGTGTGCTTTCCGGGCAGAGCGCCACCGCCACCCTGGAACACTGGTGCGCCGAACACGGCCTGGCCGAACAGGCGCGGGTGCGCGCGGTGCGTGTACACGGCCAGGACAAGACAGCACCGGCCGACGTGCTGCAGGCACTGGGTGCGAAACCCGGCACCGCCCTTCGCTACCGCCGCGTGCAGCTGGTCTGTGGCAGCCGCGTACTCTCCGAGGCCGACAACTGGTACCTGCCGGACCACCTCAGCCCGGCCATGAACCAGGTGCTGGACAGCACCGACGAACCCTTTGGCCGCGTGGTTGGCCCGCTCGGCTTCCAGCGCCAGACACTGGCTGACCAGACCTTCTGGCCACCGCGTGGCGAAGGCGACCGCAGCGTGATCCTGGAAGTGCGCGCCCTGCTGCGCGATCGCCAGCAGCAGCCCTTCAGCTACGTCATCGAGTCGTACCTGCAGCAGGCACTACCCTAGGCCACCGGCGCCCGCCATCACAGCGGACATCGACACAGCAGAAGGCCCGGCATTGCCGGGCCTTCTGTTTGCCAGCCGGATCAGCGGAACCGGTAGTCCAGCTGCAGCCAGTACTGGCGGCCATACGGGTCGTAGTTGCCAACTGGATAGAACGGCCAGCCGCCACCGTTCCTGTCCGCCGGCGGGCGGCTGTCACGCAGGTTGTTGACGATCACGCCCACCGACAGGTTCTCGCCGAACTGGCGGAACACGCTGGCGTTGTAGGTCATGTACGGCGCGATGCGGCCACTGCCATCGGTCTTCGGCAGTGAACCGAAACGGTTGCCGTACAGCGTGGTGGTCCAGTCACCCTGGTTCCAGGTGATGCTGCCATTGGCCTTGCTGCGCCACTGGTAGTCATCCAGCGAATTGCGGATGTCACGCTCCGGATCATCGGAGAACTGCCGGTACGTGTGCTCCAGCACCACGGTATAGGCCAGGCGCGTAGTGAAGCGGCCATAGCGGCCGGCATCGAAACGCCAGTTACCCTTCAGGTCCAGGCCACGCACCGATTCGGAGGCCGCGTTGATCGGATTGATCAGCACGCGGGTCACCTGGTCCGGCTGCACGGTTGCAGTGGACGGGTTGCGGATCACCCGCGACAGCGCGTCCTGGCACAGCGGTGAACCGATATCGCGCGCTTCCCCACCCAGCGTGCGGCCCAGGCGGCAATCGGCTTCGTCGCGCAGGATGCGGCTGGTATCGAGGCTGGTGACCTCGTTGTCGATGCGGATGTCGTAGTAGTCGGCACTGAAATCCAGGCCGGACAGCGGCGACCAGACCACGCCGAAACCATAGGATTTCGCGGTTTCCGGCTGCAGCTGCGCGTTGGCGCGGTTGCTGTAGTCGATCGACAGGCCGTTGTAGTCGCAGTTGTCGTACGACTGGCCTGCGGTGCGGCAGCGCCAGTAGTCGGTCATGCCCGGGTTGTAGCCGCGGGTCTCGGTCGCGAACACATAGTTCATGTCCGGCGCACGGAAGCTGGTCGCAGCAGAGCCGCGGATCAACAGGCTCTCGATCGGGCGGAACTCGACGCCGAAGCTCCAGGTCGCCTTGCCGATGTGCTCGCCACCGGCGCGATACTGGTCATAGCGACCGGCCAGCGTCGTGGTCAGCGATTTCAGCAACGGCAACTGCAGCTCCACGCCGGCCGCATAGCGGTCACGATCACCGCCGGCACCGATACCGGCGCTGGTGTTCCAGAACTCGCCCGTGCCCAGTCGCGGGTCCGGGCGGTTGCGGTAGCCCTGGCTGCCGGCCTCGACCACCGCCGCCAATGCAGCGTCGCCACCGGGCAGCGCGAACAAACGGCCGTTGACGCTGGCGCTGAAGGTCTGCAGCCACGCCGCATTGCGGCTTTCCTGGTAGCCGGACAGGCCCTCGTATTCGCCCGGGGTCAATGGTTTGAACAGGCGTGCCGGGTCGGGCGCATAGACCTCAACGCCATTGCGTACGCCCAGCTTCGGACCGAGCAGGTATTCGTTGATGCCGGCCAGCAGCACCGGTCGGCGGGTGCGGTTCTCGTAACGCGAGCGGCTGTAGACCGCTTCGTAATCCCAACCGCTGTCGCCGATCTGGCCACGTGCGCCGACATTGAACGACCACGAGTTTTCCAGGAAGCGGTTGGCATTGCGCGGCAGGCCGCCGATTTCCTCCGGCGCGAAGCGGCGGTACCAGCTTTCCAGGTTGCCGGTGCCCTGGTTGTAGAAGTAGTTGCGGGCCGAGGTCCAGGTCGGTGCACGCGTGTTGTTGTAGATCCGCGCGCTGCCCACGGCGACATCGGCGAACAGGTCGGTGGTCTCGTTGACGTGGAAGGTCAGCAGACCGTAGCCGTTGAGATTGCGCTTCTGGGTCTGTACGGTCCAGTAGCTGGCGGCGGCCTCGTTGCTGCCGCAGTACCAGCCCTGGCGCGGGTTGTTGGCACGGAACACGCTGCCGCCATAGATGTCCGACGCGGCGTCGCAGCCGTTGACGCCCGGATCGATGTTGCGGCCGGTGGCAGCATTGCGCCGATAGGCGATCGCGGTCGCCTGCGGCACCTTGCCGGCCGGGTCATCGTCCAGCGAATCCATGAAGTCGCGCTGGCGCGCGTGGATCGCCTTGCGCACGTCGAACTCGAAACCGAACAGGCCGTCCCAGCGCTCGCCGGAACTGCCGCCCACCACCTGCACGCGCTGGTTGTCACCGCCGCCCTGCTGGGTGCCGCCGGCGCGCACGTTCACGTCCACGCCTTCAAAGCGGTCCTTGAGGATGATGTTGACCACACCGGCAATGGCGTCGGAGCCGTACACCGCCGACGCACCGGCAGCCAGCACTTCGATGCGTTCGATCAGGGCGCTGGGAATGTTGGCCAGGTTGACAACGTTCACCGAGCCTTCGTAGGCCAGCGGGTAGTCGGCCTGGCGACGGCCGTTGACCAGCACCAGCGTGCGGTTCGGACCCAGCCCGCGCAGATTGATGGTGTTGGCGGCCGGCGTGAACGTATTGCCGAAATCCTCGCCCTGCACGTTGCCGGTGTTCTCGGTCAGCGCGCTGAGGGCGTCGAAGGCATTGCGGTAGCCCTGTGCGTCGATCTGCTCGCGGCTGATCACCGTCACCGGCGAGGGTCCCTCGACACTGGCACGTGGAATGCGCGAGCCGGTGACCTTCACTTCCTGCAATGTGGTGGGCGCGCTTTCCTGCGCGAAGGCCGGCAGCGAGGCCAGCATCAGGGACGACAGCGCGAGCACCAGCGGACGCGGGCGCATCGCCTTGTGGGGGGCGGACATGGGCTTCCTGGGGGAGTGGGCGGGTGGTACGGGAGCCGCAGCCGGTACGACATATAACGATCCCGTAACGAAAGTGTCCTGAATGGGTGGTTTCAACGGAAATGACCAGCCCTGATGGGCTTATGCCTGAACCGAATCAGACGCGTTTACGGCACCACCCCACTTTTGCAATGAATTGCATGGCCTGGCGCGTCAGTGATGCGCATCGTGCCGGGATGACCAACAGCGCCCCTTCCACCCACTTCGCCCCACTACGACCCGTCCTGCGCCGCCACTTGCTCCACCTCCAGGCCACGCCCATCACCCTGCGTTCGTTCCAGCGCACCGACCTGCCACGCTGGCGTGCCTTCGACGACCGTCGCCAGCGCGGCCAACGGCCGTCCTACGGCATTGATGAAGAGGCGCGGTTCCTCGCCAGCGTCTATCGTTCACGCCTGCAGGAAGACAACGACCTGCTGGTGCTGGGTGTGTTCGACGACGTGCAGGGCGTACTGCACGACCAGCTGCATATCCGCCTGCAGTCGCTGCACTCGCGCTGCGCCGAGCTGCAATCGCTGCAGCACCGGCACCCCCATCCGCAGGCGGCACTGCGGGCACTGTGCCCGTTCCTGTTCGACGATGTCGGCCTGCACCGCCTCTTCGTGCTGCTGCCGCCAGGCTGCACCAGCCCGTTTGCCCAGGCGCTGCAGGCCCATGGGTTCATCCGCGAAGGGATCCTGCGCGACTACCATCTGGACGCGCAGGGATGGCATGACCGTCAGCTGCTGGCGCTGACCGCGTCGGCCTGGCGCAGCTGCCAGCAGCCGATCGGCTAGCGCACCCGCTCCAGTGCCGCACCGGCACCGGTCAAGACCGTGCAGGCATGGTCCTGTAGTTCCTCGCCGCTGGCATCGTTGCCGCTGGCGGCATCCACGCGGGTAGCCAGCAGGATGAAGCCGGGGCCGCCCTGCACCTCGCCGCGCCCGGCCACCACCAGGCTCCACTGGCCCACATCGCCCACGCCGCTCAGGCCATAGGCCAGCAGATTGAGCGGATTGGCGGTCAGTTCTGCACCGGGCAGCAGATAGGCCTGGTACTGATGCCCGCGCAGCGGCACCGGAAACGGTGACCAGCGCGGACCGAGCGCACCGGCATGTGCATCCAGTGCCTGCAGCACATCCGCGCGCAGGCAGTCGACATGGATATGCAGCTGGTGCTGCGAGCGACCGTGCGGCGAATTCAGTGCCAGGCTGGCCACGCTGCGCGGCAGCGGCCGGCCCAGGGCCTGTTCGGTATGCCCGCGCGCCTGCCAGGCGGCCGCAAAATAGTTGGGTACCCCACGCTGGTACAGGCCGTGGCTCTCGATGCCACTGACCTTGTCCAGCGGCATCAGCAGGAACTGGTAGTCACCGTGCGCATCCTTGACCAGCACGTCGCGGCGGTCGGCCGCCGTCTCCACCCGCAGGCAACTGCCACGCGGTCCTTCCACCGCCTTGCAGTCACGCTCGATCAAGCGCCACAGCGCATCGGAATGGGCCGGCGGTGGAGGTGGCGCGCTGGCGCAGGCGGACAACAGCAGCAGGGACGACAGCAGCAAAGGGCGCAGGGACACGGCAGCAACTCACGGAACAGGCACGGCAGACGGCGCCGCGCTGCATTCTAGCCAGTGCAGTGCTGCAGTCAGTAGGTGCCGAACGGCACTTCAACCACGAACGGGGCCTCGCCGTCGCCGCCCTGCAGGGTGTAGCGGTCCAGCGCGCCATCATCATCGGCGTGCGGCTGGCGCTGGAAATGCACGGAATAACGGTTGTCGCCCAGCAGGACGGCACTGCCATCGTCCTCCAGGGCGGCGCCCTCGGGGATCAGCAGCCCACCCAGGTCGCTGTAGGCCCCGGGCACATCGGCGAAGCCGTAGTCTGCCAGTTCGTCCACACGCTGCATCGCATAGACATGCGGCAGATAAGGACGCGCCGGGCTGCGGCCATTGCTCAGGTCGGTCACCCAGGCCTGCGGCAGGTGGTACTGCTCGCGCAGCGCGGCCACGCCCAGCGACGGGCTGGCCACCTGCAGGCAACACACCGCCCGCTTGCCTTCACGGTCGAGGACGGCGAAACGGTCGCCGCGGGTCGCCGCCTGCGGCAGCATGGCGAAGGCCAGATTGCGCTGGGCCGGCGCGTAGCCGGCCTCGGTCTGAAGGTTGCGCCACGCGCCGAACACCGGCGTTTCCGCGGCTGCGGCCGGCACTGGCTCGGCGGCAGTGGCGGCACACGCCACGGCCAGCACCGATACTGCAAGTACCGTCATCGCCCTGCGCTTGTCGCGGAAACTGTCTGCCGTCATACCGTATCCAGCACCTGCACCGGAATGGCCCGGCCTGCCCGCTGGCGCGATGCCAGTCATCCCTCCCACTATGCAGTGGCTACGCCGTGCCGGCAATGACCGGGGCGCTGACGCCTTTCGCGCGCCGGGTGCTATCGTTCCGCCCATCTTCCCTGCGCAGGAGCGCTGCATGTCCGCCTTCCGTCTGTCCCTGTTGCTACCCGCGTCGGCCCTGCTGCTGTCGGCCTGCGTCAGCACCCCCGGTCCGCAGGTCAAGGGTACCGGCCACTGCGACGCCAGCCAGCTGGGCTGGGCAATCGGCCAGCCTGCCAATGAGCCCAACATCCGCCGCCTGTCCAGCGAAAGCGGTGCCGGCCTGGTCAACCCGATCGGCCCCAACACCATCACCACCAAGGACATCCGCCACGACCGCCTGCGTGTGTACGTGGACAAGGACAACATCATCACCGCCACCCGCTGCGAGTAGGCGCTGTAGAGCCGAGCCCATGCCCGGCTGCGCTTCCGTGACAGCCGAGCGCAGGCTCGGCTCTACAGCTCAGGGCTCGGTATACCCCGCGCAGTCCGGCAGCGCCTGGTCGGGGTGGAACACCCCATCACTGAAGCGGAACAACCGCGTGTAGCTGCACGCCGGGTCCTGCTCGGTGCGCAGGTCCTTCTTCTTCAACGGCCCCTTGGCCAGCGAATCCTCGAAGCGTGAGACACCGGCCGGGAACCGCGTCGCCACCGTCTGGTAGCGCAGCACCGGCATGCCCCCGGCGGCGGTATCCAGCGCCAGCCTTGCCGAGAACCCGTACTCGTCGTGGCAGGCACCGGCGCGCTGCTTCATGTCCTGCTCGCTGAAACAGGCGCGGATCATCGCGTTGCCCAGCCATGGCAGGGTCAGCACGTCGTCGTCCACCTGGATGTCATCCTGCAGGTGACGCACGCGCGCCAGCTGCAGCGTGGACGCGTCGGCACCACCGCCTGAGTACATCGTGCTGAATTTGACGATACCGCCCACCAGCACGTTCTGGCGGGCGCGCTGCCGCGGGTCGCTCACTGCCTCATCGCTGCCAACGCCAGGCGCAAGCCGCACGATCCACGGCCACAGCGAAAGCTCGCTTTCCTGCGGCACGTCGATGCTGACGTGGTAGACGTGCGGCTCGCTTTCGCCGGCCTCCCGTTCAGAGACTTCCAGCGTCGTCGGCCGATCGCCGTCCTCGGCCACCGGCTGCACACGCACGCACCAGGCACGATCGAGGGTGCAGTACTGCATGAGTGCTTCGCCCTGCCCTCCCTGTTCCAGCACCTGCCCCAGCGGCTCCATCACGTTGCCGGCGGCGTCGCGCTGCTGCGGCAGGATCGCGGACTGCGCCAGCACCAGCAGCGGTGTTGCCAGCAATGCAGCGCACAGGGTCGCGCGGGCAACGATGGTGGGCATGGGCGGCTCCTGCGTACGGGATTCCGATGGTAACCGCTGTCCGGGTGGGGCTGAGCCATGCTCGACGGCTGTCTGTCGGGAAGAGCAGCCGAGCATGGGCTCGGCTCTACATCATCCGCAGTCGCAGCCACCCCACCCTTTTTCCTTCGAGGTCTGGCCGATGCCCGGATTGAACGTATTGCTCGGGTCCAGCTGCCGATAGAACCCGGCCAGGGCCGGCTTGGCCGGGTACAGGTGGCCGACATTGTGCTCGGCCGGATACTCGGCGCCGCGCTGGTCCAGCAGCGCCCACATCGCGTGCTCGATCGCCATCGGGTCTTCGCCCTTGCGTGCGATGTAGTCCTGGTGGAACACATGGCACAGGAAGTGCCCGTAATACAGCTTGTGCAGCAGGCGGCCATCGATATCGGCCGGCAACTGCTCGAACCAGTCGGCATCATCGCGGCGCAGGGCGATGTCCAGCGCCACGATATCCTGCACCTGGTCCCGATGCACTTCGCGGTAGCGCACCGCCGCGCCGGCCACCGCGAAGCGATGCAGGAACGCCTTGCGCCCCTCATCGGCCGTGCAGTGGAAGTAACCACCCTCATGATCGGCGAAGAAGCCGCGCAGCCAGGCCTCGGTTGCCGCCGCGTCCTGTGCGGAGACCTTCAGCAACAGGTGATGCTCGTAGCGCTGGCGGAATTCACCCATGCGCCGGGGCAGGTGCGAGGGCAGCAGGCCGGTCAGCACCTGCATCACCCGGTCGGTCACCCCGCGCAGGCCCAGCCGCTCGAACCATCCATCGACCCGGCTCTTCAATGCGAACGCGGCGGGCACACGGGAAGTGCCGAGGCGGTCGATCAACAGGAAGCTGTCCTTGCCGTAGCGCTCGCCGATGTCATAGGCATCGCGGTGGATGTACTCGCCGGCAATCGGCAGGCGCTCGAAGCCGGTCAGCAGCTGGCGCCGGATCGCAGTGAGGCTGTCGGTGCGGTTGCTGCCGATGTAGAAGACCTCGGCGGGCTCCTTTTCGAAGGTATCCAGGCGCACCGCGAACACCGCCAGCTTGCCGGCCGAACCGGCCGCTTCGAAGTGGCGGCTGGGGTCGGCGTTGAAGCGTGCCGGCGTATCGGCATCGACCCGGCGCACTTCCTCGGCGTAGCGTGGATCAGACGCGGCGCGGCCATCGCCGTCACCCACGTCGTCAGCGGCATAGTCACCGGCCTGCAGGCGCTGCAGGATCTGCTCGGGCGTATCACCCAGCGCGATGCCGAGGTGGTTGACCAGCTGCAACTGGCCCTGCGCATCGACCTGCGCATACAGCGCCAGCTCGGTATAGGCCGGGCCACGGCGCACCAGCGCGCCGCCGGAGTTGTTGCAGATGCCGCCCAGCACCGAGGCGCCGATGCAGGAGGAGCCGATCACCGAATGCGGTTCGCGGCCCAGCGGTGCCAGGGTCTGCTCCAGGCGGTCGAGCGTGGCGCCGGGCAGGCACAGCACCTGGCGGCCCTCGTTCAACAGCTGGATGCCGGTCAGGCGCAGCGTGCTGACCAGCACGATCGGGCGCCCATAGTCGTCCCCATCCGGGGTCGAGCCACCGGTCAGGCCGGTATTGGCCGCCTGCAGGATGATCGCCGCTCCGCCCTGCACCGCTGCCTGCAGCACATACCACAGTTCCAGCAAGGTACCTGGGCGCACCACCGCCAGCACCGGGCCATCGCCGAAGCGGTAGCCACGACGGAAGCGGCGCGTGGTCTTGTCGCCGGTCAACACATGGCGGCTGCCGACCGCGTCGCGCAACTGCGCCAGCACGGCGTCATGGCCACTCATGGCAGGTTGACCAGCGAATCGCGGCTGATGTCGGCGATGCGGCGCGCGCCGGTCAGTGTCATCGCCACGCGCATCTCCTTGGCGATCAGGTCCAGCAGGTTGGCCACGCCGGCCTCGCCCTGCGCGGCCAGCGCATAGACGAAGGCGCGCCCCAGCAGCACGGTATCGGCCCCCAGCGCCAGCATGCGCACCACGTCCAGGCCGGTACGGATGCCCGAATCGGCGAGGATCTTCAGGTCGCCCTGCACCGCATCGGCGATGGCCGGCAATGCACGTGCGGTAGACAGCACGCCATCCAGCTGGCGACCACCGTGGTTGGAGACCACGATGCCATCGGCACCGAACCTGACCGCATCGCGCGCATCATCCGGGTCGAGGATGCCCTTGATCACCATCGGGCCCTTCCAGAACTCGCGGATCCACTCCAGGTCCTTCCACGAAATGGACGGATCGAAGTTGCTGCCCAGCCAGCCGATGTAATCCTCCAGCCCGGTCGGGTTGCCGCGGTAGGTGGAGATGTTGCCCAGGTCATGCGGACGGCCGAACAGGCCGACGTCCCACGCCCAGTGCGGATGGGTGACGGCCTGGCCGATGCGGCGCAGCGAGGCATTCGGGCCGCTCATGCCGGAGTGTGCGTCACGGTAGCGCGCGCCCGGCACCGGCATGTCCACGGTGAACACCAGCGTGGTCACGCCGGCGGCCTGTGCCCGCTCCAGCGCATTGCGCATGAAGCCACGGTCGCGCAGCACGTACAGCTGGAACCACATCGGCCGCTGGATGGCCGGTGCCACTTCCTCGATCGGGCACACCGATACGGTGGACAGGGTGAACGGGATGCCCCGGCTGTCGGCCGCGCGCGCCGCCTGCACTTCACCGCGGCGGGCATACATGCCGGTCAGGCCGACCGGCGCCAGCGCCACCGGCATTGCCAGCGTTTCGCCGAACAGCTCGGTTTCCAGGCTCAGGTCGGACATGTTGCGCAGGATGCGCTGGCGCAGCGCGATGTCGGACAGGTCGGAAACGTTGCGCTTCAGCGTGTGCTCGGCATACGCGCCGCCATCGATGTAGTGGAACAGGAACGGCGGCAGCCGGCGTTGCGCTGCGGCACGGTAATCGGTGGAGGCGGAGATGATCATGGGGTCAACCGTGTGGGGAAGGCAGGCGCGAGGCCCGCGCACGCCGGGCTTCGTTGTCATCGAGCGTGCGCAGCGTGGTGTGCACGAACTCGAGGTGGGCATGCGCGGCGGCGCGCGCGCGTTCGGGGTCGCCGGCCAGCACCGCATCCATCATTTCGCGGTGCTGGTCGGACAGGGGCGAGAAGGTCCTCGCCGAGGTGTAGAGCTTCTCGCGGCTCTGCGAGATGTTGGTCTGCAGCAGTTCGAACAGGCCGCGCATCACCTGCAGCAGCACCAGGTTGTGGGAGGCCTCGGCGATGGACAGGTGGAAGGCCGCGTCAGCCTCTGCTTCACCGGTGGGGTCGTCCTTGCCGTGCGCGTCCATCATGGTCTGGAAGGCCTGCGCGATGCGCGTACGGTCCTCATCGGTGGCTCGCAGCGCCGCATGCCAGGCAGTGGCACCTTCCAGCGCGTGGCGGATCTCCAGCACGTCAAAACGGTATTCCGGGTCGCCCTGGAACAGCGGCAGGTACGGCGCCAGCGGTTCATCCAGCGCCTGCCGCGCGCGCGCCGCCGGTTCGGCCACGTAGGTGCCGCCACCGATGCGTGCGGTCAGCAGGCCCTGGCTGGCCAGCTGCGCGATCGCCTCGCGCAGCGCGGTGCGCGAGACCCCCAGCTGCACCGCCAAGGTGCGCTCGGCGGGCAACCGGTCGCCCGGCCGCAGCCGCTGTTCCTGCACCAGGCCGCGCAGCTGCGCGGCCACCCTGTCCGAAATACGTTGCGTGCTCATGGCGCCATTGTGGCCCGAAGCGCACAGCGGGTGGTCGGCCAGCCATGCATGGCTCAGGGAATCATCCAGGTCAGCCAGTAGGCCTGGGCCAGGGTGATCAGGCCGACCATCGTGGTGAAAATCAGGCTGTGCTTGACGGTGAAGCGGAACAGGTCCGACTCCTTGCCGGCCAGGCCGACCGCCGCGCAGGCAATGGCAATCGACTGCGGCGAGATCATCTTGCCGGTAACGCCACCGGTGGTGTTGGCCGCCACCAGCAGCACGTCGGATACGCCGATCTGCTGCGCGGTGGTGGCCTGCAGCGCCGAGAACAGCGCATTGGACGAGGTATCCGAACCGGTCAGGAACACGCCCAGCCAGCCCAGGAACGGCGAGAAGAACGGGAACGCATCGCCGGTGTGCGCCAATGCCAGCGCCAGTGTTGCCGACAGGCCCGAGTAGTTGGCGATGAAGGCGAAGGCGAGCACCATGCCGATCGAGTAGATCGGCATGCGCAGCTCACGCACGGTTTCGCCGAAGGTCTGCAGCGCCGAGCGGGCCGGCATGCGCAGTGCGATGATCGCGATCACCGCCGCAAGGATGATCGCGGTGCCGGTGGCCGACAACCAGTCGAATTTGTAGATCGCCTCATAGCTGAGCGGCGCGTCGACGATCGGCGGCATCTTCTGCACCCTCTGGTCCAGGCCCGGCACCGGGAGCTTGAGCACCCAGCCTTCCAACGGGCCGCCTGCCGCGAACAGCGACTTGAACGGCCTGATGCTCCACAGCGTGACCATCGCGGTGAGGATCAGGAACGGCGACCACGCCTTGGCGATCTGGCCGACGCTGTAGCGTGGTGCCTCCAGTGCCTGCGCGGCCGCCTCGGCGCTGGTTTCGGTATCGAAGCGGAAGATCCGTGCCGGCTTCCAGCGGCGCAGGAACAGGGTCAGGCACACCAGCGACGCCAGCGAGGCGGTGATGTCCGGCAGCTCCGGGCCGATGAAGTTCGAGGTGAGGTACTGCGCGATGGCGAACGAGCCACCGGCCACCAGCACCGCCGGCCAGGTTTCCCTGATGCCACGCCAGCCATCCATGATGGCCATGATCCAGAACAGCACGATCACAGTCAGGAACGGCAGCTGGCGGCCGGCCATCTGGCCGATCTCGAATGCATCCAGGCCGGTGACCTGCCCGGCCACGATGATCGGAATGCCCATCGCACCGAACGCCACCGGCGCAGTGTTGACGATCAGGCACAGGCCGGCGGCATACAGCGGCTTGAAGCCCAGCCCGACCAGCAGCGCCGCCGTGATCGCCACCGGCGCACCGAAGCCGGCCGCGCCTTCCAGGAAGGCACCAAACGCGAAACCGACCATCAGCATCTGCAGGCGCTGGTCTTCGGTCACCGACAGGATCGAGGCGCGGATGATGTCGAACTGACCGGTCTTGACCGAGACCTTGTAGAGGAACACCGCGCCGATGATGATCCAGGCGATCGGCCACAGGCCGTAGACGAAGCCGAAACCGGCCGCGCCCAGCGCCTGGCTCAACGGCATGCGGTAGAACAACAGGGCCACGCCAAGCGCGATGGCCACGGTGATCGTGCCGGCCAGCCAGCCCTTCATGCGCAGCACCGCAAGGGCAACGAAGAAGAACGCGATCGGCAGCAGCGCGATCAGGCTGGACAACCACAGGTTGCCGGCGGGGTCGTACAGGTGTTGCCAGGGCTGCATGAAGGCTCTCGACTGGGGCGGGATGTGCTCCACCGCAGGCGGTGGGTCGCCGTGGCTGTCGACTATTGGTCGTACCAATAATGATTTCGATCAGACCACTTGCAGCGGATTTAACCGCCGCTCCGACGAAGTGCCTATTAGACCATAGGGCTAGACTTCATATTGGTCCGACCATTACGGCTCTCATGGTAGTGGCGGCCGCTGGCCGGCAACTAGACCTTCCCTACGGAATCCTTTTCTCCAACCGCCGCATCACCGCCAGCACCAGCACGCACAGCACGCTCACCCCGATGGCGATCACGTACTTGCTGATCCCCACCGCAATCCCGATGGCCGCTGCCATGATCAGCGAGCTGGCCGTGGTCAGGCCGCTGACCTGGTCCTCGCGTGACCCACGCAGGATGGTGCCAGCGGCAACGAAGCCGACACAGGCCACCACCGCTTCGATCAGGCGCACCGGATCGACCTGCAGCAGGTCGCGGTAGCGCTCCTGCTGGAAATGCTCGGCCACCGAGTCGCCGAGGCCGACGATCAGCGCAGCGGCCCCCGCGATCAGCATGTGCGTACGCAGGCCAGCGGCGTGCTTGCCCATCTCGCGCTCGACGCCGAGCACGCCGCCAAACAGCATCGCTGCGGCTACGCGCAGCAGGATCGAGACATCCTGGGTGAGTTCCATGGTCAAGCTCCGGGGTTTTCCCGGAGCGTCGCGTGGCCCCCGTGGCACAGAGGTGAAGGCCACGCCACAGTCCGTTCACCCGGTAGCGCCGGGCGACACCCGGCGGCACCGCACCCTGCGTTCAACGCATCACTGCGCCAGGTAGCCACCATCGATGGCGTAGTACGCGCCGGTCGCAAACGAGGCGTCGTCGCTGGCCAACCAGGCCACCAATGCCGCCACTTCCTCGGCCGTGCCCAGCCGCTTCAGCGCGTGCCGTCCTTCCAGCGTGGCGCGCACCTTCGGGTCCATCTTCTCCAGCAGCGGTGTGCTGATGAAACCCGGACCCACCGCGTTGACACGGATGCCGTCGGCCGCATGTTCCCACGCGGCGGTCTGGGTCAGCCCGACCACGCCGTGCTTGGCCGCCGCATAAGCGGTGGAACCGGCATAGCCCACCTGGCCCAGGATCGAGGCCATGTTGATGATGCTGCCGCCGGTTCCAGCGGCCCGCATTGCCTGGATCTGCGCACGCTGGCACAGGAACACACTGGTGAGGTTGACGTCGATGACCCGCTGCCAGCCCTCGATCGGATAGTCGCCGCTGCTGGCCGCCGGCCCGCCGATACCGGCGTTGTTGACCGCCACATGCAGGCCGTCAAGTTCCTTGACCGTGCGCTGCACCGCCGCCTCCACCGCTGCATCGTCGGTGACGTCCAGCGCGATGCCGATGGCCTGTGCGCCGGTGCTGCGCAACTGCGCCACGGTGGCATCCACCGCATCCTGCTTGAGGTCCCAGACCGAAATACGGGCACCGGATGCGGCCAGCGTCTGTGCCACGGCCAGGCCGATGCCCGACACGCCGCCGGTCACGATCGCGGTCTTGCCGGTCAGCTGGTAATCAATCATCTGCATTCTCCATCGGTGGGGGTAGCGATGCGGCGCGCGGCCGCCAATCCATCACCTTACGCCGGCCGCTGTGACGAGCAGACCAACAGCCTGTCCGCGGATGATCGTTCCAGCAATGAAACCTCAACCGAAGTTCATGTAGGGAATCAAGTACGGATATAGCGGCAAAACGCTGGCGTATGTCCGGCACCCCGTTCAACTTGGCCGTAATGACCAATCGGTTTGACCGTATTCAAATCCCCTGCGAATGATTCGCAGCGACAATGGGAAACGTTTCCAGTTTCTTCGACACATTTTTTCCAACCTGGCGTTTTCCGGCCTTCCAGGCTGCCCGCTACGCGGGGCAGCACATGGGCCATGGTGCCAGCGCCTCCCCTCCTGTACGTGCCGAGCGATGTCCCGATACTTCACCTTTGCCGATTACCGCCGCTTCGGCCAACGCCACGGCTTCGATTACCGCGCTGATCCGGAACACCTGCGCGACGACCAGTGGGCCGGCCGCGGCGAAGTCAACGAACAGTTCATGCGCGGTGGCATGAGCCTGATCGCCTCCGACGTGCATAACCGGTTCCCCTATGTGGCGACCGCGCAACAGCGGCCCGGGCTCGCCATCCGCGTGATGCTGCAGGGCCAGGTCGACGTGCGTATCCCGCGACGCGGAAGTTTCACCCTGCGTGCCGGCACCGCGATGACCGCCCACCATCGCGACCAGATCGAGATGACCGGGGCGCACCCCGGCGAAACGCGCCTGCGCGGGGTCAGCGTGATCGTGCCGGGTGGCATCGACGCGGATGTTTTCCAGATGCCACAGCTGGAAAAAGCGCTTGGCACGCACCTGGAATGCCGCCACTGGGCCATTCCCCACGCCATGCTGCCGGTGCTGGGCCAGTTGTTCGACAGCCCGTGGCAGGACGGCATCGACGCGCTGTGGCGCGAAGGCGTGGCATTGCAGCTGCTGGCCCTCGGCCTGCAGGCCGAGGATCTGCAGACCGACCCGGTGCGCACGCTGCGTGCCGGCCAGCGCGAGCGCCTGGAACGGGTACGCAGTTACCTGCATGACGACCCCAGCCATGCACACAGCCTGGTCGAGCTGGCCCGGCTGGCCTGCATGAGCCCCAGCTCATTGCGCCGCCATTTTGCCCAGCAGTATGGAAGTTCGGTGTTCGACTACCTGCATGAACAGCGCATGCGCCATGCCGAACAGGGCCTGCGCGAAAACGGATGGACGGTTGAGCAGGCCGCCGCCGCCAGCGGCTACCGCCACCCCAGCAACTTCGCCGCCGCGTTCCGCAAGCGCTTCGGTCTGGTCCCCAGCCGCTGGCGTACGGGCCCCTCGAAGGTGGGGTGAGGATCCCCGCTCCGGTAGGTGTCGACCTTGGTCGACACGCTCCTGCACCGTCGCGGATGCCGGCCAGCGGCCGGCACTACCAAAGCCGCCTGATTCGACATGCCATGACTCAGCCTCGGTAGGTGTCGACCTTGGTCGACACGGTCCTGCATCGTCGCCGATGCCGGCCAGCGGCCGGCACTACCAAAGCCGCCCGATTCGACATGCCATGGCTCAGCCCCGGTAGGTGTCGACCTTGGTCGACACGCTCTCGCGCCGTCGTGGATGCCGGCCAGCGGCCGGCACTACCAAAGCCGCCCGATTCGACATGTCATGACTCAGCCCCGGTAGGTGTCGACCTTGGTCGACACGCTCTCGCGCCGTCGCGGATGCCGGCCAGCGGCCGGCACTACCAAAGCCGCC
>NZ_JCAFSR010000010.1:0-134815 GCF_059369475.1 Stenotrophomonas sp. YJH_SMC_65 | reverse complement strand
CATCACCCTGGCCGCCGGCGAGATCGCCTCCGGCAACAGCGACCTGTCGCGCCGCACCGAGCAGCAGGCCGCCAACCTGGAAGAAACCGCCGCCTCGATGGAGGAACTGACCTCCACCGTGCGCCAGAACGCCGAGCACGCACGCCAGGCCAACCAGCTCGCCATCGGCGCGCACGGTGTCGCATCGCAGGGCGGTGACGTGGTCGGCCAGGTGGTCACCACCATGTCGGCCATCGAAGCCTCGTCGAAGAAGATCGCCGAGATCATCTCGGTCATCGACGGCATTGCCTTCCAGACCAACATCCTGGCACTGAATGCCGCAGTGGAAGCCGCGCGTGCCGGCGAACAGGGCCGCGGCTTCGCCGTGGTCGCCAGCGAAGTGCGCACCCTCGCCCAGCGCTCGGCCGCCGCCGCCAAGGAGATCAAGGGCCTGATCGACGACTCGGTCGGCAAGGTCAACGACGGCTCGGCGCTGGTGCACAAGGCCGGCGCGACCATGGGCGAGATCGTCGCCTCGGTGCAGCGCGTGACTGACATCATGGCCGAGATCTCTGCGGCCTCGCAGGAACAGTCGGCGGGCATCGAGCAGGTCAACCAGACCGTGGTGCAGATGGACGAAACCACCCAGCAGAATGCTGCGTTGGTGGAAGAAGCCACTGCTGCGGCTCGCGCAATGGAGGACCAGGCCGGCCAGCTGGCTGACGCCGTGGCGATCTTCCGCCTCGACAACCAGGTGTCCGCCGCAGTGAAGGCCGTGGCCGCGCGCGCGGAGCCGGCCCGTATCACCACCGTGGCACGCCCGCAGCCGACCAGCACGCCCGCTCCGGTCCGCCGCAGCAGCAACGCCAGCACCTTCGCCGCCAGCGACAGCGACTGGCAGGAATTCTGAGACCCACCCGCGGCGGCTGCGGCCGCCGCCTCTGCCGATGGACACGTCCCCCGTGCAAAGTCCTACCCCCATCGTCACCGGCCCGCGCGAATTCGAGTTCGCCGACCGCGATTTCCGCCGCGTCTGCGACCTGATCTACCAGCGCGTGGGCATCGCCCTCGCGCCGGCAAAGCGCGACATGGTCTATGGCCGCCTGTCGCGCCGCCTGCGCACGCTGGGCATGCGCAGCTTCCAGCAGTACCTGGACCATCTGGAGCAGGAAGATGGTGACGAATGGCAGGCGTTCACCAACGCGCTGACCACCAACCTGACCTCGTTCTTCCGCGAACCGCATCACTTCGACAAGCTGCGCGAGGAACTCCAGCAGCGCTCCAGCCGCGCCCCACTGCTGCTGTGGTCGTGCGCGGCGTCCACCGGCGAAGAGCCCTACTCGATGGCGATCACCGCCTGCGAGGCCTTCGGCACGTTGAAGCCGCCGGTACGCATCATTGCCACCGACGTCGATACCCAGGTGCTGGCCACCGCCGGCCGCGGCGTCTACAACATCGATCGCGTCGCCAGCCTCGATCCGGACCTGCGCCGCCGCTACTTCCAGCGCGGCAGCGGCCCCAACGAGGGCCAGTGCCGCGTGCTGCCGGCGCTGCGCGAACTGATCGAGTTCCGCCCATTGAACCTGCTCGCCCCGCGCTACGACGTCGGCGGCCCGTTCGACGCGCTGTTCTGCCGCAACGTGATGATCTACTTCGACAAGCCGACCCAGCGCGCCATCCTCGGTCGCCTGGTCCAGCACCTGGCCGATGACGGCCTGCTCTACACCGGCCATTCGGAGAACTACCTGCACGCCGCCGACCTGATCCAGCCCTGCGGCCGCACCCTGTACCGCCGTGCGGCAAAGGCCGGCGCATGAATGCCTCGCTGCGTACCGACGATGTGATGCGCTACCAGGATGCGCGCTTCCAGACCATCGCCGCCAAGCTGCTGCCGACCCAGTACCTGGTGGTCGATGACACCACTGCGCTGACCACCACGCTGGGCTCCTGCGTGGCGGCCTGCCTGCGCGACCCGGTGCTGAAGATCGGCGGCATGAACCACTTCCTGCTGCCGGAGGGCAACGCCGGTGACGGCGCACCCGCACGCTACGGCAGCTATGCGATGGAACTGCTGATCAACGACATGCTCAAGCGGGGCGCCCACCGCAAGCGCATCGAAGCCAAGGTGTTCGGCGGCGCCAACGTGCTCAAGGGCTTCACCAGCAATCCAGTGGGCACCCGCAACGCCGAGTTCGTGCGCCAGTACCTGCAGGCCGAGCACATCCCGATCATCGCCGAGGACCTGTGCGGCATCCATCCGCGCAAGATCTGGTTCTTCGCCGACACCGGCCGCGTGGTGGTGCAGCGCCTGCCGCATGCGCATGAGGCCGAAGTGGCCGCCACCGAATCGGCGGTGCGTGCGCGCCTGTCCAAGGCGCCGGTCACCGGTGGCGTGGAGCTGTTCGAATGACCTTTACCGGCAACGCCCCCTGCCGGGTGCTGATCGTCGACGACTCTGCCGTCGTGCGCCAGATGCTCACCGAGATCCTGTCCAGCGATCCCGCCATCGACGTGGTCGGCACCGCCGCCGACCCGCTGCTGGCCCGTGAAAAGATCAAGCGACTGGCCCCGGACGTGATCACCCTGGACGTGGAAATGCCGCGCATGGACGGGCTGGCGTTCCTGGAAAACCTGATGCGCCTGCACCCGTTGCCGGTGGTGATGATCTCCTCGCTCACCGAGCGCGGCGCCGACACCACCCTGCAGGCACTGGCGCTGGGCGCCGTGGATTTTGTGTCCAAGCCGAAGTTGGACGTGGCCCGCGGCCTGCAGGGCTACGCCGACGAGATCATCGCCAAGGTCAAGATGGCGGCGCGCTCGCGGGTACGTCCGCTGGTGCGCGCTGCCGCGCCGAAGCTCATGCTGGACGCCGCGCCCGCGATACGCCCGGCCGCGCCGCAGTTCCGCACCACCGACCGGCTGATCGCGATCGGTTCCTCGGCGGGCGGCACCGAAGCGCTGCGCGTGGTGCTGGAAGGCATGCCTGCCGACGCGCCCGCCGTGGTGATGACCCAGCATTTGCCGGCCAGCTTCAGCAGTGCCTTCGCCGAACGCCTGGACCGGCACTCGGCGATGGCCGTGCGCGAGGCCAGCGATGGCGAAGCGGTGCTGCCTGGCCATGCCTACCTGCCACCCGGCGGCAAGCACCTGCGGATCATCCGCGACGGTGCGCGCTGGCGCTGCCGCGTCGACGATGGCCCGGCAGTGAACCGCCACAAGCCGGCAGTGGACGTGCTGTTCCGTTCGGTCGCGCAGAACGCCGGTGGCAACGCCATCGGCGCCATCCTCACCGGCATGGGCGATGACGGTGCACGCGGCCTGCTGGAAATGCGCCAGGCCGGCGCGCCGACGCTGGTGCAGGACGAAGCCACCAGCGTGGTCTGGGGCATGCCGGGTGCCGCGTTCAAGCTGGGCGCGGCCGAGGAACAGGTGCCGCTGGAGCGGATCGCCGAGCGATTGCTCGCCCTCGCCCGCGGCTGACAGGTCCCTGTAGAGCCGAGCCCATGCTCGGCTGCTTTTCAGGCCCGCACCGGCAAGCCGCGCGTAGGCTCGGCTCTATTGAACTCCAGCGTTGCGCCGCGAGCGTCACATGCAACCCGTTCGACACGCCCGTAACATCACCACAGCTTGAACGACACCGGCACGCGGATCTCTCCGGGCACCGGCACACCGCCTTCGCTCGCCGGCAGGTACTGCCACTTGCGAGTCGCCGCCTGCGCGGCCTCGTCCAGCTCCGGCCAGCCAGTGCTCTGCAGTACGGTGGCACTGACCTACTGCCCGTCGGCAGCCACCTGCACCATCAGGATCGCTTCGCCCTCTTTCTCATCGCGAAAGGCCTGTGATGGATAGCGCGGCGGGTTGTTGTGCTTGGTCTCCATCACGATTGATGCCGGCACGTGCGCGGGGGCGAACGTTCTCGACAACCGCTTGCTGCGTCTCCTGCTGCGCCATGGCGCTGTGGGCCATCATCACCGTGGCCAGCACCACCGCACTGCCAACGCAGCGCCAGCAGCGGGAGCGGCTCCCTCTCAATCGATCCTGCGACACCCGTGTACTCCAAGAAACGAAGCGGCAAGTCTAGCCCGGTGCATAACGAAGAGCCCCCGGCTTTCACCGGGGGTTCTTCGTTTACATCATCAACCGATCAGCAGGATCAGGCAGCGACCGTCTTGGCCGCGTCCTGGTATTCCTCGATCTGGTCGAAGTCCATGTAGCGGTAGGTCTCCGCGCCGCTGGCGGCGATCACGCCCACATCGGCCATGTACTCTTCCTTGGTCGGGATGCGGCCCAGACAGCTCGGGAAGTCGCCCGGCGAAGCCCGAAACCCCAGTGGAAAACGTGCATTCATGAGCACCATGGCTCATGGAAGATCTCCACTTTCACTGCTGTATCAGCCTTTCCCGCTTGACGGCCCTCTTCCGCTCCCTGAGCAGCATAACCACACCGGGATAGACGTACTCCTTGATCGATCTGAGGTCACGGGTACAACCGGGAAAGTGATAAGCGATGGCGTCCGCCTTCAGGCCCGACATTTCCTGTTCAAGCCAACCTTCGATGATGCTGGTTACATCCCCTACCCGATCGGCAATACCCGGTGCAATATAAGGAACAACAAACGTGCATGCCAAACGGTGATCACCTTCGTCAAGCAGCAGGTGGCCTGCGTCCTTCCACGCTGCAGCCATCGCGCGGCGCATATGCACACGGCAATCGACCGCCTCTCGACCAATGGGCTGCCACGCTTGCTTGGCCTCTATCGCAAACTGGTTCCTGCCATTTGTCAAAAGCAGATCGACTCTGCCCGGACTGATTGAACCACTCTCCACCCGGCCATGTGGCGCGCTGTCCTCCATCAAGTTGGCGCGGACACGTGCCCGCTTACTACTGCTGAACTCCTCAATGGCCATCCAACGGCCGGAACTCACCCTCCACGCAGCGCCCGCAAGGCTGCTCAACGTCGCACGTTCGTTGTACCACCAGAGCGCATCGTTCGAGTTGCGCCGGCTATACGTGGTAAGAATTTCCATCCATGACTCGACGACTGGCTTCAGCTTGGTAGCTGACCTTCCCGCTCCATGGAATCCAGCCAAACCACTTATGTCCTTCATTGTCCGCTTCCCTGTTCCGGTGATGCATCTCAGTTCAACGGGACATGATCGCCAATCGCCTTGAAAAAATCGAGAAGAGCACAGCTATCCGGGGCAGTTATCCGGAACCTTTGTATCGACGAGTTGACGACAAAGCGCAGGAAATACCGCGCCAGGCTTCAATCAAGGAGGTATCGGCGATGAACCTACCCTTGGTCGTAATGCGATGTAGGAACGTCCTGTCAGCCATTTGAATCGCGCCAGGCTTCAGCGACTCCAATCAGTCATGGTCCGACTATCAGCTGGACGTGGATGCAGGCTCGCCAGAACGGTCCCGTCAAGCTTGATCAGCTCCAAGGTCTGATCTGTCTTCAACGTCTCAAACAGACCATCCGCTTGATGATGAATCGATAGAAATCCCTGTTCGAACAGCGTCGTTCCTGTGTCTGGGTCAAGAAAATTAACCGTAACATCACCGGCACTGTTTCGGTCACGCACGAAAACCAAGCCCTTCGAAACACTCACGTAGCCGTAGCGGGGTGCCAGCCTCCACCGCCCCGACTCATCCAGCAGACCCCAGCGACCCCGCAGTGAGAGGGCATAGACCCTTGTTCCATCCGCCAAAAACTCCGGTGAGGGATCATGCGGCGTGAAATCAGCCACCGCATTACCGCGCAGATCGAGTATGTGATACCCGGGGTCATATCCCAGTCGTTCGAATGCCGCGACCAGATTCGGACCCAATGTTTGTATCCGACGGTAGCGAGGAGGAATCAGCCAAGCACCCGTAGGATCTATTACACCCCATCCTCCATCGGCTTGGGCCAACAGCAGTTGGTCATCCAGTCCTGCCGCGGTTTGAAAAGGCGCAAGTCGGTAGTACAGGGAAGACGAGATGCTGCCGTCTTCCAGCATCATGAAACGCACCCCCGCTTCGCCGGGCCTTTGATACTCGACGATCCTGCGGTTCAACGGATGCAGGCCTGCAGCGCGTTGCAGGGAGCGCAGCGCCCCATCCAGACCTACAACGTATTCATCATCTTCCGAACTGAAAATTACATAGCCTACTCGTTCAGCGAACTTATCTGTTTTCATACAGTGGCCTGCAGGCGTGGGAAACATCCTGCCCGCGCGCGTTACAATTTCTCCGAAAGTGCCCTGTCCACAAAAAACCCCCGGCTTTCACCGGGGGTTCTTCATTTCAACGAGATGCCGGCCAGCGGCCGGCACTACCGCATCAGGCAGCGACCGTGCTGGCCACGTCCTGGTATTCCTCGATCTGGTCGAAGTTCATGTAGCGGTAGATCTCCGCGCCATTGGCGTTGATCACGCCGATGTCCGCCATGTACTCCTCCTTGGTCGGGATGCGGCCCAGGCGCGAGCAGATCGCCGCCAGTTCCGCCGAACCCAGGTACACGTTGGTGTTGCGGCCCAAGCGGTTCGGGAAGTTGCGGGTCGAGGTCGACATCGCGGTGGAGCCTTCGCGGATCTGCGCCTGGTTGCCCATGCACAGCGAGCAGCCCGGCATTTCCATGCGCGCGCCGGTAGCGCCGAAGGTGCCGTACACGCCTTCCTTGGTCAGCTCCGAAGCATCCATCTTGGTCGGCGGGGCCACCCACAGGCGGGTCGGCAGGTCACGCTTGCCTTCCAGCAGCTTCGCAGCGGCGCGGAAGTGACCGATGTTGGTCATGCACGAACCGATGAACACTTCGTCGATCTTGGCACCGGCCACTTCGGACAGGGTCTTCACGTCGTCCGGGTCGTTCGGGCAGGCCACGATCGGCTCGTGGATGTCGGCCAGGTCGATCTCGATGACGGCGGCGTATTCGGCGTCGGCATCCGGCTCCAGCAGCTGCGGGTTGGCCAGCCAAGCTTCCATCTTCTCGATGCGACGCTGCAGCGAACGCGGGTCCTGGTAACCCTCGGCAATCATCCACTTCAGCAGCGTGATGTTGCTGGTCAGGTACTCGATGATCGGTTCCTTGTTCAGGCGCACCGAGCAACCGGCCGCCGAACGCTCGGCCGAGGCATCGGACAGCTCGAACGCCTGTTCGACCTTCAGCTCCGGCAGGCCTTCGATTTCCAGGATGCGACCGGAGAAGATGTTCTTCTTGCCCGCCTTGGCCACGGTCAGCAGGCCCGACTTGATCGCGTACAGCGGGATCGCGTTGACCAGGTCACGCAGGGTCACGCCCGGCTGCATCTTGCCCTTGAAGCGCACCAGCACCGACTCCGGCATGTCCAGCGGCATCACGCCGGTGGCCGCGGCGAAGGCGACCAGGCCCGAACCGGCCGGGAACGAAATACCCACCGGGAAACGGGTGTGCGAGTCACCACCGGTGCCGACGGTGTCCGGCAGCAGCATGCGGTTGAGCCAGCTGTGGATCACGCCGTCGCCCGGGCGCAGCGAAACGCCGCCACGGGTGGAGATGAACTCCGGCAGGGTGTGGTGGGTCTTCACGTCCACCGGCTTCGGGTACGCAGCGGTATGGCAGAACGACTGCATCACCAGGTCGGCCGAGAAGCCCAGGCAGGCCAGGTCCTTCAGCTCGTCGCGGGTCATCGGGCCGGTGGTGTCCTGCGAGCCCACCGAGGTCATCTTCGGTTCGCAGTAGGTGCCCGGGCGCATGCCCTGGCCTTCCGGCAGGCCACAGGCGCGGCCGACCATCTTCTGCGCCAGCGAGAAGCCCTTGCCGGTGTCGACCGGCTGCACCGGCAGGCGGAACAGATCGGTCGGGGCCAGGCCCAGCGCTTCGCGCGCCTTGCCGGTCAGGCCACGGCCGATGATCAGCGGAATGCGGCCACCGGCACGCACTTCGTCGAACAGCACGTCGGACTTGACCTGGAACTCGGCGATCACTTCACCGTTCTTCAGCGCCTTGCCTTCATACGGACGCAGCTCGACCACATCGCCGTGTTCCATCTTCGACACGTCCAGCTCGATCGGCAGCGCGCCGGCATCTTCCATGGTGTTGTAGAAGATCGGGGCGATCTTCGAACCCAGGCAGACGCCACCGGCGCGCTTGTTCGGGATGAACGGAATGTCATCGCCGGTCCACCACAGCACGCTGTTGGTGGCCGACTTGCGCGAGGAACCGGTGCCGACCACGTCGCCGACGTAGGCGACCAGATGGCCCTTGTCCTTCAGGTCAAGGATCTGCTGGATCGGGCCGCGCTTGCCGTCTTCTTCCGGGGTGAACGGCGCGTCGTCGCGCTTGTTCTTCAGCATCGCCAGGGCGTGCATCGGAATGTCCGGGCGGGTGGTCGCGTCCGGTGCCGGCGACAGGTCGTCGGTGTTGGTCTCGCCCGGCACCTTGAACACGGTGACGGTCAGGCTCTGCGGCACTTCCGGATTGCTGGTGAACCACTCGGCATCGGCCCAGCTCTGCAGCACGGCCTGGGCGTTGGCGTTGCCGGCCTTGGCCTTTTCCTGCACGTCATGGAACGCATCGAACACCAGCAGGGTCTTCTTCAGGCCGTTGGCGGCGATGGTGCCGACGCTGGCGTCGTCCAGCAGCTGCACCAGCGGGGCCACGTTGTAACCGCCGAGCATGGTGCCCAGCAGTTCGGTGGCGCGCTCGCGGCTGATCAGCGGGTTCTGCTCGCTGCCCAGGGCGATCGCCGCCAGGTAAGAGGCCTTGACCTTGGCCGCGTCATCGACACCGGCCGGCACGCGATGGGTCAGCAGGTCGAGCAGGAACTCGGCCTCGCCCTGCGGCGGGTTCTTCAGCAGTTCGATGACATCGGCCGTCTGCTGCGCGCTCAGCGGCAGCGGCGGGATGCCAAGCGCAGCGCGCTCGGCGACGTGGTGGCGGTAGGCTTCCAACATGACAACTCCCGGGTAATGCGTAGGTTGAAATAACAAAGTGGGCTCAGGCGTGCGGCACGATCAGCTTCAGGCCCTTGAAGTAGTCGCGGTAAAACGTGTCGTTCCAGGTGATCAGGCCGTCACACTGCAGCAGTGCGTGGGCGCCGACCATGAATTCGTCCAGGCTGCGGCGGCTGCCGCCACGCTGGCGATGACGGCGGTGCATCTCGCCGGCGCGCAGCGCCGACTTGGCTTCCATCGGGTTGAAGTGCACGCCCATTTCTTCCAGCGCTTCGAGCACCTCGGCGCCGCCGCGCAGCGATGCGCAGACCTCGGCCAGGGTCGCGCCACAGACCACCACGCGGCCACCGACCAGGCTCTGCCGGAGGATGGCTTCCACGGCATCGGCCTGCGGACCATTGCTGAGCAGCTCGACCAGCACCGGTGAATCGACGGCGATCATCACGGCTTATTCCTCGTCACGCACCGCGCGTACCGCTGCGTCGGACGATTCGAAGCCGTCCAGCGCAAACTTGCCGCGCGCCCGTGAAATCGCATCGTCAACACTCTTGCGCAGGATGATGCGGCTGCCGTCCAGCTCGACCTTCAGCAGCGTGCCCTTGGTCAGGCCGAGGGCATCACGCACCGCCTTGGGCAGGGTGATCTGTCCGCGTTCTGCAACAGTGGCTTCCATCGGTAGGCCCTCCAGAGTATGCACAAATTATACATACTTCCCCGGGCATACTTCCACCCTGAACAGGACCGGCGCCCCGCCAGCCCTTGCCTCGCAAAGGATCGGCCACAAACGTGACATACGCCATACACCTTCCCCTGTAGTCTGGAACCGATGCCGCAGGCCGGGACCCGGCCCGGATGAATCCATTCAGTCTGAGGTTCATACTGGGACGACCGGGGCCGTCAGGCCCGCGGCGACCGCAAGCAGGCCCGCCCATGCGCGGGCCACTGCAAGCCATCCGCAAGAAGGAGTTACCCCGCATGAGCGATTCGTTCTCCACCCGCAGCCAGCTGAACGTCGGCGGCAAGACCTACGACTACTTCAGCCTGCCCACGCTGGGCCAGCGCTTCGATATCTCCCACCTGCCCTACTCGATGAAGATCCTGCTGGAGAACCTGCTCCGGCACGAGGACGGCGGTATCACCGTCGGCAAGGACCACATCGAAGCCGTGGCCCGCTGGAACCCGGCGGCCGAGCCGGACACCGAGATCGCCTTCATGCCGGCGCGCGTGGTCCTGCAGGACTTCACCGGCGTGCCCTGCGTGGTCGACCTGGCCGCGATGCGCGACGCGGTCGTCAAGCTGGGCGGCTCGCCGGAGCAGATCAACCCGCAGATCCCCTCCGAACTGGTCATCGACCACTCGGTGCAGGTCGATGTGTTCGGCAAGCCGGACGCGCTGGACCTCAACGGCAAGATCGAGTTCCAGCGCAACCAGGAACGCTACGGCTTCCTGCGCTGGGGCCAGAAGGCCTTCGACAACTTCAAGGTGGTGCCGCCGAACACCGGCATCGTCCACCAGGTGAACCTGGAGAACCTGGCCCGCGTAGTGATGACCGCCGACAAGGACGGCAAGGCGGTCGCCTACCCCGATACCGTGTTCGGTACCGACAGCCACACCACCATGATCAACGGCATCGGCGTGCTTGGCTGGGGCGTGGGCGGCATCGAAGCCGAGGCCGCCATGCTCGGCCAACCGTCGTCGATGCTGATTCCGCAGGTGGTCGGCTTCAAGCTGACCGGCAAGCTGCCCGAGGGTGCCACCGCTACGGACCTGGTGCTGACCGTCACCCAGATGCTGCGCAAGCTGGGCGTCGTCGGCAAGTTCGTCGAGTTCTACGGTGACGGCCTGCAGCACCTGCCGCTGGCCGACCGTGCCACCATCGGCAACATGGCCCCGGAGTACGGCGCCACCTGCGGCATCTTCCCGATCGACGCCGAATCGCTGAACTACCTGCGCCTGTCCGGCCGCAGCGAAGAGCAGATCGACCTGGTCGAAGCCTATGCCAAGGCACAGGGCCTGTGGCACGAACCGGGCAGCCCGCATGCCCAGTACAGCACCACGCTGGAACTGGACATGGGCACGGTGAAGCCGTCGCTGGCCGGCCCGAAGCGTCCGCAGGACCGCGTGCTGCTGGAGGACGTGCAGAAGAACTACCGCGAAGCACTGGTTGGCATGACCAGCAACCGCGACAAGCGCAGTGATGATGTTTCCTCGTTCGTCAATGAAGGCGGCGGCGCGGCGGTCGGCAACGAGCAGCTGGCCAAGGGCTTCGCCGACATCGAGATCGAAGGCCGCAAGGTGCGGCTGAAGGATGGCGCGGTGGTCATCGCCGCCATCACCTCCTGCACCAACACCTCCAACCCGGCGGTGATGATCGGTGCCGGCCTGCTGGCCCGCAATGCGGCCGCCAAGGGCCTGAACCGCCAGCCGTGGGTGAAGACCTCGCTCGGGCCGGGCTCGCGCGTGGTCACCGACTACCTGGAAAAGGCCGGCGTGCTGAAGGAGCTGGAGAAGATCGGCTTCTACGTGGTCGGCTACGGCTGCACCACCTGCATCGGCAACTCCGGCCCGCTGCCGACCGAAGTCAGCGCCGGCATCGCCACCGGCGACCTGGTGGTCACCTCGGTGCTGTCGGGCAACCGCAACTTCGAGGGTCGCGTGCACCCCGAAGTGAAGATGAACTACCTGGCAAGCCCGCCGCTGGTGGTGGCCTATGCCATCGCCGGCACCACCGACATCGACCTGACCACCCAGCCGCTGGGCACCGGCAGCGATGGCCAGCCGGTGTTCCTGCGCGACATCTGGCCGAGCAACAAGGAAATCGGCGATGTCATCGCCGCCACCATCGGCCCGGAGATGTTCAAGCAGAACTACGCCGACGTGTTCAAGGGCGACACCCGCTGGAACACCATCGCCTCGCCGGACGGCAACCTGTACGCGTGGAGCGATGCCTCCACCTACATCAAGAACCCGCCGTACTTCGATGGCATGACCATGCAGACCGGCAGCATCGACGACGTGCACGGCGCACGCGTGATGGGCCTGTTCGGCGATTCGATCACCACCGACCACATCTCCCCGGCCGGCAACATCAAGAAGGACTCGCCGGCGGGCCGCTTCCTGCAGGAACGCGGCGTGCAGCCGGCCGACTTCAACAGCTACGGCAGCCGCCGCGGCAACGACGACGTCATGGTCCGCGGCACCTTCGCCAACATCCGCATCAAGAACCTGATGTTCGGTGGCGAGGAAGGCGGCAACACCCTGTACTACCCCGCCGGTGGTGGCCAGCCGGAGAAGCTGGCGATCTACGATGCGGCCATGAAGTACAAGGCCGACAAGGTGCCGCTGGTGGTGCTGGCCGGCAAGGAATACGGCACCGGTTCGTCGCGCGACTGGGCGGCCAAGGGCACCCTGCTGCTGGGGGTGAAGGCGGTCATCGCCGAAAGCTTCGAGCGCATCCACCGCTCCAACCTGGTCGGCATGGGCGTGCTGCCGCTGCAGTTCCGCAACGGCGAGAACGCGCAGAGCCTGGGCCTGGACGGCTCGGAAGTGATCGACATCACCGGCCTGCAGGACGGTGCCAGCAAGCGCGCCACGGTCACCGCGACCAAGGCCGATGGCACGAAGAAGACCTTCGAGGTCTCGGTGATGCTGCTGACCCCGAAGGAAGTCGAGTACTTCCGTCATGGCGGCCTGCTGCAGTACGTGCTGCGCCAGCTGGCAGCCAAGTAACGGAAAAGGGCCGGATCCTTGCGGGTCCGGCCCTTTCCGTCTGCGATGCCCCCCCTGTAGAGCCGAGCCTGCGCTCGTCTGCTTCTGCGCCAACAGCAGCCGAGCGTGGGCTCGGCTCTACAGAGGCGCTCAGCGGCGGGGTGCGTCCGGGTCGGTGCGCAGCGCCTTCAGCAGGCCCCACATGTAGAACGCCAGGGTGAACGAGAACGGCAGGCCACACAGCACCACCGCCGTCTGCATCGCACTGAAATTGCCCGCCAGCAGCAGGCCGACGCTGGCCACGGTAATGCCGGCCGCCCAGAACACGCGCAGCCAGATCGGCGCGTCATGGCCGTCTTCCACACCATCGTCAACGCGACGGGTGCACAGGTTGGCGATCATCAGCGTGCCCGAGTCGACCGGGGTCAGGAACAGCACGAAGCCGATCACCACTGCGGCACCGGCCACGTACGGCGCGCCGGGCAGGTATTCCAGCAGCTTGAACAGCGTCATCGCCGCATCGTGCTGGGCCACCTCACCCAGGATCGCCTGGCCGTGGTTGAGCACCAGGTCGATGGCGGTGTTGCCGAAGATCGACAGCCAGGCCAGGGTGAAGCCGAGCGGGATCAGCAGCACGCCCATGATCACTTCGCGGATGGTGCGGCCGCGCGAGATGCGCGCCACGAAAAGGCCGACGAACGGCGCCCAGGCGATCCACCAGGCCCAGTAGAACAGCGTCCACGAGCCCATCCACTCACGGCCCTTCGGGTCGTTGAGGTACATGTCGAAGCTCTTGCGCACGAACGCGCCAAAGTAATCGCCGGTGTTCTGGATCAGGCCGTCGAACAGGTGCAGGGTCGGGCCGGTGACCAGCACGAACAGCAGCAGGCCACACAGCAGGCGCACGTTGAGGTTGGACAGCCAGGCAATGCCCTTTTCCACACCGGCGACCACGCCGATGGTGGCCACCACCATCATCACCAGCACGATGGCCACCAGCACCTGCGGCGTATCCGGGATGTGGAACAGGTAGACCAGGCCGGACTGCACCACCAGCGCGCCGATGCCGAGGTTGGTCACCATCGAGATCAGCGTGGCCAGGATGCCGAAACCATCGACCATGTCGCCGATGCGGCCGTGGATGCGCTCACCGAAGATCGGGTACAGGGCCGAGCGCAGCGCCAGCGGCAGGTCGCGGCGGTACGCGAAGTAGCCCAGCGCCACGCCGACCAGCGCGTACAGCGCCCAGCCGTGCAGGCCCCAGTGCAGGAAGGTCAGCACCATCGCTTCGCGGCCGGCGGCCACGGTCCCGCCGGGTTGCCCGGGCGGATGCAGGAAATGGTCCAGCGGCTCGTAGGCACCGTAGTACAGCAGCGCGATGCCGATGCCGGCCGAGAACAGCATCGAGACCCAGGCAACGTAGCCAAACGCCGGTGACTCCTCGTTGTGGCCCAGGCGGATGCGGCCATACGGCGAGAACGCCAGCCACAGCACGAAGCCCAGGCACAGCACGATCAGCAGCATGTACCACCAGCCGAACGCGGCCGACACCTCGGCCTGCGCCCATTGCAGCCAGTGCTCGCTGCCTTCGGGATAGAGAACGGTGAGCAGCCCGAGGATGCCGATCGACACCGAGGAGCTGAGAAAGACAAAACGGTTCAAGCGCAGGGGCGAACGCTTGGGATGAGCCAGGGAAGACATGGGATCGTCTCATCAGTCCGGGGGAGCACATGGGCGGGGCCGGACCGGTAAACCGGGCCCATGGCGTGGGGCGCGAGCGCATCCTAGGGTTTATTGATTGAACGTTCAATCAATAAAAAGCATAATGGCGGGCAGCCGATCCTTCGGGTCGCAATCCGTGGAGAGACAATGCCGAAGAAAGGCGTGGAACCGGTACGGCGCGAACAGCTGATCCGGGCCACTTTCCAGACCATCGACGAGATCGGCATGGCCGACGCGACCGTCGCCACCATCGCGAAGAAGGCAGGGCTGTCCAGCGGCATCGTCGCCCACTACTTTGGCGACAAGGACGGCCTGCTCAATGCTGCAATGCGGCAGATCCTGCGCGAACTGAAGGACGCCGTCGCCCGCTACCGCGCCGAGGCCAGCGATGACCCCCGCGAGCAGTTGCGTGCCATCGTCGATGGCAACTTCGACGACAGCCAGATCAACGGTACGGCAATGCGCGTCTGGCTCACGTTCTGGGCCGCCAGCATGCACCAGCCGGAACTGGCCCGGCTGCAGCGCGCCAACGACCAGCGCCTGTTCTCCAACCTGTGCCACCAGTTCAACCGCCTGCTGCCCCACCCGCAGGCCCGCCTGGCCGCCCGTGGCCTGGCCGCGATGATCGACGGCCTGTGGCTGCGTGGCAGCCTGGTCGGCGGCCAGTTCAACGCCGACAAGTCGCGGCGCATCGCCTACGGCTACATCGACTTCCAGTTGCAGGCTGCCGCGCTATAAGCGCTTCAGCACCCGCCCCCTTCCAAGGAGTACGCCCCATGACCACCCTGCCCGTCCAACAGCTCTACATCCACGGCCAGCGCGTCGATGCCACCAGCGGCAAGACCTTCAAGACCGTCAACCCGGCCACCGGTGAGGTGATCGCCGAAGTGCAGGTTGCCAGCCAGGCCGACGTCGAGCGCGCCGTGCAGAGCGCGGCCGAAGGCCAGAAGGTGTGGGCCGCGATGACGGCCATGGAGCGCTCGCGCATCCTGCGCCGCGCCGTCGAGCTCCTGCGCGAGCGCAACGACGAACTGGCCCACCTGGAAACCCTGGACACCGGCAAGGCGCTGGCCGAGACCACCACCGTGGACATCGTCACCGGCGCCGACGTGGTCGAGTACTACGCTGGCCTGGCCACCGCCATCGAAGGCATCCAGCTGCCGCTGCGCGAATCGAGCTTCTTCTACACCCGCCGCGAACCGCTGGGCGTGGTGGCCGGCATCGGCGCCTGGAACTACCCGATCCAGATCGCCATGTGGAAGTCGGCCCCGGCCCTGGCCGCCGGCAATGCGATGGTGTTCAAGCCGTCCGAAGTGACCCCGTTGACCGCGATCCGGCTGGCCGAGATCTACACCGAAGCCGGCGTGCCGGCCGGCGTGTTCAACGTCGTGCAGGGCCCGGGCCGCGAGATCGGGCAGTGGCTGACCGAGCACCCGGTGATCGAGAAGATTTCCTTCACCGGCGGCGTCGCCACCGGCAAGAAGGTCATGGCCAGCGCGGCGTCCTCGTCGCTGAAGGAAGTGACCATGGAGCTGGGCGGCAAGTCGCCGCTGGTGATCTGCGATGACGCCGATCTGGACCGCGCCGCCGACATCGCGGTGATGGCCAACTTCTTCAGCTCCGGCCAGGTCTGCACCAACGGCACCCGCGTGTTCGTGCCGCGCAGCATGCTGGCCGCGTTCGAGGCCGCCGTTGTCGAGCGCGTCAAGCGCATCCGCATCGGCGACCCGATGGCCGCCGAGACCAACTTCGGCCCGCTGACCAGCTTCCCGCACATGGAAAACGTGCTGCGCTACATCGAAAGCGGCAAGGCCGAAGGCGCCCGCCTGCTGACCGGCGGCGGCCGTGCCACCGAAGGCGCGCTGGCCAATGGCGCGTACGTGCTGCCGACCGTGTTCTCCGACTGCCGCGATGACATGACGATTGTCCGGGAAGAGATCTTCGGGCCGGTGATGAGCATCCTCGCCTACGACGACGAAGACGAAGTGGTGCGTCGTGCCAACGACACCACCTTCGGCCTCGCCGCCGGCGTGGTCAGCAAGGACGTCAGCCGCGCCCACCGCATCATCCACCGCCTGGAAGCCGGCATCTGCTGGATCAACACCTGGGGCGAATCACCGGCCGAAATGCCCGTCGGTGGCTACAAGGAATCCGGCGTCGGCCGCGAGAACGGCATCTCGACCCTCGGCCACTACACCCGCATCAAGTCGGTGCAGGTCGAGCTGGGCGACTACGCCAGCGTGTTCTGACCGGCGCGCCGCCAGCACGCCCCATCGTCCGGCCACCGCGCCGATCCGACATCCCGCCGGGACGCCTGCATGCAGCGCGCCCCGGCCTGCAGGAGACACCCATGAGCACCCACAACGAGTACGACTACATCATCATCGGCGCCGGTTCGGCCGGCAACGTGCTGGCTACCCGCCTCACCGAAGATGCCGATGTCAGCGTGCTGCTGCTGGAAGCCGGTGGCCCGGACTACCGGCTCGACTTCCGTACCCAGATGCCGGCGGCACTGGCCTTCCCACTGCAGGGCAAGCGCTACAACTGGGCGTACAAGACCGATCCGGAGCCCTTCATGAACAACCGCCGCATGGACTGCGGCCGCGGCAAGGGCCTGGGCGGCTCGTCGCTGATCAACGGCATGTGCTACATCCGCGGCAACGCGATGGACTATGACAACTGGGCCAGCATGCCCGGCCTGGAAGACTGGACCTACCTGGACTGCCTGCCCTACTTCCGCAAGGCCGAAACCCGTGATATCGGCCCCAATGACTACCACGGTGGCGACGGCCCGCTGCGCGTTACCACGCCCAAGGCCGGCAACAACGAGCTGTTCGCTGCGATGGTCGAAGCCGGCGTGCAGGCCGGCTACCCGCGCACCGACGACCTCAACGGCTACCAGCAGGAAGGTTTCGGCCCGATGGACCGCACGGTGACCCCGAAGGGCCGTCGTTCCAGCACCGCCCGCGGCTACCTGGACCTGGCCAAGCCGCGCCCGAACCTGACCATCGTCACCCACGCGCTGACCGACCGCATCCTGTTCTCGGGCAAGCGCGCCGTGGGCGTGCAGTGGCTGCACAGCGACCAGCCGCAGCGCGCCACCGCCCGCCGCGAAGTGCTGCTGTGCGGCGGCGCCATCGCCTCGCCGCAGATCCTGCAGCGCTCGGGCGTCGGCCCGGCCGACCTGCTGCGCAGCCTGGACATCGACCTGGTGCACCACCTGCCGGGCGTCGGCGCCAACCTGCAGGATCACCTCGAAATGTACCTGCAGTACGAGTGCAAGAAGCCGGTGTCGCTGGCGCCGGCACTGAAGCTGTACAACCAGCCGGCGATCGGTGCCGAGTGGCTGTTCCTGGGCACCGGCATCGGCGCCAGCAACCAGTTCGAGGCCGGTGGCTTCATCCGCAGCGACGCCGAATTCGACTGGCCGAACCTGCAGTACCACTTCCTGCCGGTGGCGATCAATTACAACGGCTCCAACCCGATCAAGGCGCACAGCTTCCAGATGCACGTCGGTTCGATGCGCTCACCCAGCCGCGGCCGCATCCACGTGCGCTCGAAGGACCCGCGCGAACATCCGAGCATCCTGTTCAACTACATGTCGCACGACCAGGACTGGCGCGAGTTCCGTGCGGCGATCCGCATCACCCGCGAGATCTTCGCGCAGCCGGCGCTGGCCCCGTACAGCGGCCGCGAGATCTCGCCGGGAAGCGCGCTGCAGACCGACGCGCAGATCGATGCGTTCGTGCGCGAGCACGCCGAGACTGCCTATCACCCGTCGTGCTCGAACAAGATGGGCCATGCCGACGATCCGATGGCGGTGGTCGATGGCCAGGGCCGCGTGCACGGGCTGGAAGGCCTGCGCATCGTCGATGCCTCGATCATGCCGCAGGTGGTGACCGGCAACCTCAACGCGCCGACCATCATGATGGCCGAGAAGCTGGCCGACGTGATCCGCGGCCGCACCCCGCTCGCCCGTAGCACCGCGCCGTACTACAAGGCCAATGGCGCACCCGTTCGCAAGCAGGGTTGACGCAGCCGGCCCGTTTGGGGCCACGGTAGTGCCGGCCGCTGGCCGGCATCCATCGTATGGTCCGTCCAGCGCAGATGCCGGCCAGCGCCCGGCACTACCCAGCAAAGAGGCTCTTCGGGGCCTCTTCGCGTTTTCCCTACGGCGGGGTATGCTGCAATGACCGGCCGTTGTCGATACGCTCAGGGCCGGACCTAATACATCACGATTCCTGGAGGGGGAATATGAGTCTGGATCGTCCCTGGCTGCAGAGCTATCCGAAAGGCGTTCCCGCCGAGATCGACGTCAACGAGTTCCATTCGGTAGCTTCGGTCTTCGACGCTTCCGTCGCGAAATTCCGCGACCGTCCCGCCTACTCCAGCTTCGGCAAGGTCCTCACCTACGGCGAGACCGACGCGCTGGTCGAACAGTTCGCGGCCTACCTGCTCGGTGAGCTCAAGCTCAAGAAGGGTGACCGCGTCGCCCTGATGATGCCCAACTGCCTGCAGTACCCGGTGGCCACCTTCGGCGTGCTGCGCGCCGGCCTGACCGTGGTCAACGTCAACCCGCTGTACACCGCCCGCGAGCTCAAGCACCAGCTGGTCGATGCCGGCGTGACCGCGCTGGTGGTGGTCGACAACTTCGGCGACACCGTCGAGCAGGTCATCGCCGATACGCCGGTCAAGCATGTGGTCACCACCGGCCTGGGCGACCTGCTCGGCGCCAAGGGCGTGATCGTCAACTTCGTGCTGAAGTACATCAAGAAGATGGTGCCCAACTACCATCTCAAGGGCGCGGTGCGCTTCCGCCAGGCGCTCAAGCTCGGCAGCCGCCACAGCCTGCCCAAGGTCGAGATCGACCACGACGACATCGCGTTCCTGCAGTACACCGGCGGCACCACCGGCGTGGCCAAGGGCGCGATGCTGACCAACCGCAACCTGATCGCCAACATGCAGCAGGCCTCGGCCTGGATCAGTGCGTCCGGCATCGAGATGGGCAAGGAGTGGATCATCACCGCCCTGCCGCTGTACCACATCTTCGCGCTGACCGCGAACGGGCTGGTCTTCATGAAGTTCGGTGGCTGCAATCACCTGATCACCAACCCGCGCGACATGAAGGGCTTCGTCAAGGAGCTCAAGTCGGTGCGTTTCACCGCCATCACCGGCGTCAACACGCTGTTCAACGGCCTGCTCAACACCCCCGGTTTCGACACGGTCGACTTCTCCTCGCTGAAGGTCACCCTGGGCGGCGGCATGGCGGTGCAGCGCGCCGTCGCCGAGCGCTGGAAGAAGGTCACCGGCGTGACCCTGGTCGAGGCCTATGGCCTGACCGAGACCTCGCCGGCAGCCTGCATCAACCCGCTTACCCTGACCGAGTACAACGGCTCGATCGGCCTGCCGATCCCCTCCACCGATGCCTGCATCAAGGATG
Source organism: Stenotrophomonas sp. YJH_SMC_65 (assembly GCF_059369475.1). Classification (NCBI taxonomy): domain Bacteria; kingdom Pseudomonadati; phylum Pseudomonadota; class Gammaproteobacteria; order Lysobacterales; family Lysobacteraceae; genus Stenotrophomonas; species Stenotrophomonas sp. YJH_SMC_65. The sequence goes on along the minus strand of NZ_JCAFSR010000010.1, from coordinate 115,050 downwards.
ACAACAGTGCCATCCTGCCGCTGGGCGAGGTCGGCGAGCTCTGCATCAAGGGCCCGCAGGTGATGAAGGGCTACTGGCAGCGCCCGGAGGAAACGGCCAAGGCCATCGACGCGGACGGCTGGCTGCATACCGGCGACATGGCCAAGATGGACGAACACGGCTTCTTCTACATCGTCGACCGCAAGAAGGACATGATCCTGGTGTCCGGCTTCAACGTGTACCCGAACGAAGTCGAGGACGTGATCGCGATGATGCCGGGCGTGCTGGAAGTGGCCGCGGTCGGCGTCCCGGACGACAAGTCCGGCGAGGTGGTGAAGGTGGTCATCGTGAAGAAGGACCCGAACCTGACCGCCGAAATGGTCAAGGAGCATGCCCGGGCCAACCTGACCGGCTACAAGCACCCCAAAATCGTTGAATTCCGAAAGGAGCTGCCGAAGACCAACGTCGGCAAGATCCTCCGTCGCGAACTCCGCGATACGCCCGCCCAGTAAGGGTTTGCGGCAATCTGGACAGTGCAGGGCCCGGGGCGGAAACGTCCCGGGCCCTTTCGCATGCGACGCCGCTGAGGCGGTGTAGCATCGCCGCGTGTGTGGACCGTTCGGCCCGCCGGCCACCCACCTGACACTGCGGGCCGCATGCCGAGGACCCTTCCATGAGTACCATCGAAAAGCTGCCTTCAAGCGGCTCACCGTTCGCCACCATCCGTACCGAAGACAGCGCCGACGGCGCTGCCCACTGGCTGTTCATGCACGCCGATGCCGCCACCGGGATCCGCCCCTGCTGCCGCAAAGACATGCTCGACGAAATGTGGAGCTACATGGCGGCCATCACCCGCAGCCCTGCCGAACGCCACAACGGGACATTGCGGCATTTCGTGCTGGCCTCCGATGCCGTCGCCTACAACCTGGGCGGCGACCTGGACCTGTTCACCCGCCTGATCCGCGAAGGCAACCGCGACCTCCTGCTGAATTACGCCCAGCGCTGCGTGGAGGGCGTGCACCACCTGCATACCGGGTTCGGCGGCGATGTCCGTTCGATCGCGCTGATCCAGGGTGACGCCCTCGGCGGCGGCCTGGAAATGGCCCTGGCCTGCCACACCATCGTCGCCGAGGAAGGCAGCGGACTGGGCCTGCCGGAGGTGCTGTTCGGCCTGTTCCCGGGCATGGGTGCGTACTCCTTCCTGTGCCGGCGCGTGTCCCCCCACCTGGCCGAGAAGATCATCCTCGACGGCCGGGTCTACAGTGCCGAGGAGATGCATGCCATGGGCGTGGTCGACGTGCTGGTGAAGAAGGGCGAAGGCCGGGCGGCGGTCGAGGAACTGATCCGCCAGCAGCAGCGCACGCCGCAGTCCTATCTGGCGATGAATGCCGCACGCGCCATCGCCCAGCCGGTCAGCTACGACGAACTGCTGGAGATCACCAAGGTATGGGTCGATTCCGCCCTCGCACTCGGCGACCGCTCGCTGCGCACCATGGATCGCCTGATCAAGGCCCAGACCCGTCGCGCCAGTCTCGACGCGGCCTGATTCCTCCCCTCCCCCAGGATGGGTTCAAGCCCGGCTGGCCACCGGGCTTTTTTTGGGTTCACGCCACGCCTCAGCGCGCTTCACCATCATCGGCGGCGCCGCGCATGCGGCGTTCGGCCCGCGCGTCCAGCGCGCGCCGGCCTTCCTTGATCGCCTCCTGCAGGATGCCCAGGCGCGGACGCCATTCGGTCTTGAGCTGCCAGTCGGCCATCCGCATCAGCTCGCCGGCACGGTTGGACGCGCGCATCAGGCCGAGATTGCTGGCCACGCCCTTGATCGCGTGGGATTGTTCGCGGAACACATCCCACTGCGTGGCCTCGCCGGCCTGCTCGGCCTTGCCCATGCAGCTCGCCACGTCCTCCAGGCACTGGCGGATGAACTCACGTTCGAAGCCCTCGCCCATGCCCAGCGAAGCCAGTTCGTCCAGCACGCTGCTGTCGAGCACGCCATCCTGCAGCGGCGCCGCCGGTCGCACCACCGGTGCGGCCATGGTCTTCAGCTGGGCATTGCTGGCGATCTCGGCCAGCGTATCGAGCAGGCGCACCGCAACGACGGGCTTGGCCAGGAAGGCATGTGCGCCGGCCTGGGTACAGCGCTGGATCGCCTCGGGCGTTACATCCGCACTGAGTACCAGTACCGGCGTGCGCGGACCGCCGCCGGCCTGCATCACCCGCAGTTCCTTGAGCATGTCCAGCCCGCTCATGCCCGGCATGTGCAGATCGACGATGACCGCGTCGAACTCGCTGTCGGCCAGCGCATCCAGCACCGCCTCACCGCCGTCCACGCACAGCACGCGATGGCCGGCCTTCTGCAGCAGGCGCTGCAGGACCATGCGGTTGGCCTCGTGGTCGTCGGCCACCAGGATCTGCATGCTGCGCACGCGGGCGCGATGGCGCAGGAACGGATCGGCAAAAGCGATCACGTTGCCGCCCGGGCCCGCGTCTTCGTCGCCGCTCAGGCTCGGCACCGCGCCCGGCACCTGCGGCTGCGGCGGCGCGAACGGCAGCTCGACCCAGAAGTGGCTGCCGCGCGGCGGGTTTTCCAGATAGCCGATGTCACCGTCCATCGCCTCGACCAGGCCCTTGGCGATGGTCGTGCCCAGCCCCGTCCCCTCGTGGCGGCGCGCCATGCTGACATCGGCCTGCTCGAACGCGTCGAACAGCCGTGCACGCATGGCAGGTGGCACGCCGATGCCGGTGTCGAGGATGTCGAAGCGCAACCGCACCGCCCCGCTGGCATCGGCCTGCACCACGCCGACACGTATCTCGACCCGGCCATGGTCGGTGAACTTGACCGCGTTGCCGGCCAGGTTCAGCAGGATCTGCCGCAGGTGCCCGACATCGCCGCGCACGCGTGGCGGCACACCATCGGCCACCTTCACCCGGTAATCCAGCCGTTTGGCCTTGGCCTGTGGCAACAGGATCAGACCGATCGCCTGGATCACGTCGGCCACGGCGAAGTCCTCGGCCACCACGCGCAGCTTGCCGGCCTCGATGGCCGAGATGTCCAGCACTTCCTCCACCAGTGCCAGCAGGCTGCGCGACGACGCCTGGATGGTGTTGAGGCACTCGCGCTGCTCGTCATCCAGGCGCGTGGTGGCCAGCACTTCGGTCATGCCGTTGAGACCGTTCAACGGCGTGCGGAACTCATGGCTCATGTTGGCCAGGAACCGGCTCTTGGCCTCGCTGGCGCGGCGCGCCTCGGCCATCGCTTCGGTCAGCTGCCGCAGCAATGTCGAGAAGTACAGCGGCACCGCTGCCAGGCCCAGCCAGAGGCCGATGGCCAGGCGGAAATTCTGTTGCCAGTAAGGCGTCAGCATCACGGTGCAACCGAAGCTCACCATCGCCATGGCCACCGCCACGTACAGATAGTGGTTGCCAAAGCGCATGCCATTGCCGACCGTCACCCACATCACCACGATGTAGACCCAGGCCAGCGGCTCACCCATCTGCACCATGCCGGCAGCAATGAGGCCGTAGTCAGCCAGCATGCCCAGCACGCGGCGGGGATCGGAACGCGCCGGCCGCCACAGCAGCCAGCCGAACAGCAACAGTGACAGGCTCAGGCCGGTCAGCACGATCGCCAGCACACCGACGTACTGGGTGTGCGGCAGATCGTGGCGCGGTGCCGGCAACAGTACGTAGGCCAGGATCAGGCTGATCAGCACGATGCGGACGATCTGCTGGCCGTGCTCGCTGTCCTGGCGCTGGGACAGGCGCAGCCGCAGCTGCGACAACAGGCGTTTCACGCGCCCAGCCCCGGGCGCGCGGACGCCATCGAATGCTCGGCGCAGATCTGGTCGAGCTGTTCGCGGCCGCGCAGCAGCGCGTCCACGCATCGGGGATCGAACAGGCGGCCACGCTGGGCGTAGAGATAAGCCAGAGTGGCTTCCATGGTCCATGCTTCCTTGTACGGACGGGGCGAAATCAGGGCGTCGAAGACATCGGCGACGGCCACGATGCGCGCTTCCAGCGGAATCGCGTCGCCGACCAGCCCATCGGGATAGCCACTGCCGTCGTAGCGCTCATGATGACGCAGTGCGATCAACGCGCCAACCTGGATGAAGCGATTCTGGCTGCCGCTCAGCAGTTCATGGCCAATCCGCGGGTGCCGGCGCATGATCGCCAGCTCTTCCTCGTTGAGCTTGCCCTGCTTGAGCAGCACCGCATCGGGAATGGCGATCTTGCCCATGTCATGCAGCGGCGCAGCCATTTCGATCAGGCGCACCTCCTCTTCGGGCAGCCCGAGCTGTTCGGCGATCAGTCCGGCCACGCGCGCCATGCGCTCCAGGTAGGCGCTGGTGCCGGCATCACGGAACTCGATCGCGCGTGCCAGCCGCGACAGCGTCTCGCGCTCGCGCTCTTCGACCTCATGCATGCTGGCCAGCAGGCGCTGCTCCAGCGACAGCGCCCGCTGCTTCACGTTCTCGGTCTGCTGGCGCAGCTGCAGCAGGTTGTAGCAGCGCGCCCGCAGCTCGCGCGGGCGGATCGGCTTGACCAGGAAGTCGATGACGCCTGCTTCCAGTGCCGCTTGCCGGATCGGCTCGTCACCGACCACGGTGATCAGGATCACCGGAATGTCACGGTGCTTGGGCAGGCGACGGAAACGACGGGCGAATTCCAGCCCATCCATCTCCGGCATGCGGTAATCGAGCAGCAGCAGGTCGACCGGATGGGCTTCGCACCAGGCCAATGCGGTCAGCGGGTCTCCGAAGTCATACACGCTCAGTTCCGGCGCGATGTCTTCGATGACGTGACGCAGCATCGTCCGGGCCGAAGTCTGGTCGTCAACGATGACGATGTTCAACGCGTACTCTGCCTGGTTTCTCGACCACGCTGGATCATCAGCAGGCGAGGATACTCTGCCGCTGCGAACGCTCGCACCCTGCATCGGCCTGACTCCCGTGTCATGCGTCCCGATTCATGATCGTCATCACAATGTGAAGCGGACTCCCCACACCGTGCCCTCCCCCTAGCGCCGATCAAGCCATAACAGGCGTCAAGGTAGTGCAATTACGATACGCCGAGTGCGGGACGCGTCAATCGCGCCGTCTCGTTTCGGGACGGCGCGCACAATCGGGAGTCAAAAAGACGACTTACTGCTCCGGACGCATGTACGGGAACAGCAGTACATCGCGGATCGAGCTGCTGCCGGTCAGCAGCATCACCAGGCGATCCACGCCGATGCCGAGGCCGCCGGTCGGTGCCATGCCGTACTCCAGCGCACGGATGTAGTCGGCGTCGTAGTGCATGGCCTCGTCATCGCCACCTTCCTTCGCCGCCACCTGGGCCTGGAAGCGCTGGGCCTGGTCTTCCGGATCGTTCAGCTCGGAGAAGCCGTTGGCCAGCTCCTTGCCGTTGACGAACAGCTCGAAGCGGTCGGTGTAGCCCGGGTCATTGTCGTTGGCACGGGCCAGCGGCGAGACCTCCACCGGATGGTCAGTGATGAAGGTCGGCTGGATCAGGGTGTGCTCAACGGTGGCCTCGAAGATCTCCAGCAGCAGCTTGCCCCAGCCGTAGGACGGCTTGACGCGGATCTTCAGGCGCTCGCAATGACGCAGCAGCGCATCGCGGTCGGTGCAATCGGCGACGGAGATTTCCGGGTTGTGGTGGCGGACTGCCTCGTCCATGCGCCAGCGGCGGAATGCCGGGCCCAGGTCGATCTTCGCGCCGTCCCATTCGACCTCGGTGCCACCGTTGACCGCCTTGGCCACGTCACGGATCACGCCTTCGGTCAGGTCCATGATCTCGTTGTACGTGGCATAGGCCTCGTACAGCTCCATCATGGTGAATTCCGGGTTGTGGCGGGTGCTGACGCCTTCATTGCGGAAGTTGCGGTTGATCTCGTACACGCGCTCAAGGCCACCCACGGTCAGGCGCTTGAGGTACAGCTCCGGCGCCACGCGCAGGTACAGGTCCAGGTCCAGCGCATTGTGGTGGGTGGTGAACGGCTTGGCCGCCGCGCCGCCGGGGATGTAGTGCATCATCGGCGTCTCGACTTCCAGGAAGTCGCGGTTGTCCAGCCACGCGCGCATGGCGCGGATGATCTTCGAGCGCTTGATGAACACCGCGCGCGACTCCGGGGTCACGATCAGGTCGACGTAACGCTGGCGGTAACGCTGCTCGACGTCGGCCAGGCCATGCCACTTGTCCGGCAGCGGGCGCAGCGACTTGGTCAGCAGGCGGATCGATTCGGCCTTGACCGACAGCTCGCCGGTCTTGGTACGGGTCAGGCCGCCTTCGACGGCGATGATGTCGCCCACGTCCCAGCCCTTGAAGGCGGTATAGGCATCGCCCAGCACCGCGCCCTGCAGGAACAGCTGGATGCGGCCGGACTCGTCCTGGATCTGCGCGAAGCTGGCCTTGCCCATGATGCGCTTGGCCATCAGGCGGCCCGCCATCTTCACCTGGCGGCCGTTGCCTTCCAGGGCCTCGGCGGTCCAGGTTTCGGCATCTGCGAATTCTTCCTGCAGGCGGCCGGCGAAGTCCTCGCGACGGAAGTCGTTCGGGTACGCGATGCCCTGCCCACGCAGCGCTTTGAGTTTCTCACGGCGCTCGGCGATCAACTTGTTTTCGTCGACGGGGGGGGTATCGGTAGCTTCGCTCATGGATCTGCGGGAATCGTGTAGTGAGGGGGGATGCAGCGCCCGGCACAGCCGGTTGCCCAGCATACCAAAACCGCCCAGCCCCAGCCCTGGGCCGGGCCCGCCCCGGTAGCCGCCAACCTTGGTTGGCGCCGTGCGTGTCGACCAAGGTCGACACCTACCGGGCGGATCGGCCGGCCCTGCTCCGCCGCTACCTGTTGCCGGGGAACGCCTGGCGCAACTCATCCACCAGCACCCGCTGGTTCTCCGAATAGTCCACCGGCACCGACACCAGGTGCACCCCGCCCTCGTTGAAGGCCGCTTCCAGGGTCGGGATGAACTGCTCGATGGCCGTCACCTCGTGGCCCTTGCAGCCATAGGCCTCGGCGTACTTCACGAAATCGGGGTTGCTGAAGGTCATGCCGTAGTCGGTGAATCCGTCCACGGCCTGCTTCCAGCGGATCATGCCGTAGGCACCGTCGTTGAGGATCAGCACCACCAGGTTCAGGCCCAGCCGGCGGGCCGTCTCCAGCTCCTGGCTGTTCATCATGAAACCGCCGTCGCCGCACACCGCCAGCACCCGCCGCTGCGGATACAGGATCGAGGCCATGATCGCCGACGGCAGGCCCGCGCCCATCGTCGCCAGCGCGTTGTCCAGCAGCAGCGTGTTGGCCACCTGGGTGCGGTAGTTGCGCGCGAACCAGATCTTGTACATGCCGTTGTCCAGCGCCACGATGCCATCCGGCGGCATCACCTGGCGCACGTCGTGCACCAGCCGCTGCGGGGTGAACCCGACCTCTTCGGCCCGGTCGGCCAGGTGTTCGAGGATGGTCGCGCGCAGCGGCAGCAGCGCAGCGGCATCCGGCACCGCGCCCTCGATGCGGTCGGCCAGCTGGGTCAGCGAACGACCGATATCGCCGATCACCTCCACCTGCGGGAAATACACCTGTTCCACCGCCGCCTGCGAGTACCCGATATGGATCACCGTCGGCCCACCCGGGCGCATCACGAATGGCGGCTTCTCGGTGACCTCGTGGCCGATGGTCACGATCACGTCGGCCTGGTCGATCGCCATGTGCACGTAATCGCGCTCGGTCAGCGCCGCGGTGCCCATGTACAGGCCTGAACCACCGGCCACCGCGCCCTTGCCCATCTGCGTGGTGAAGAACGGGATGCCGGCGCGCAGCACGAACGCGGACAGCGCGTCGCTGGACTGCGGCCGCGAGGCCGCCGAAGCGATCATCAGCAGCGGCCGCTTTGCATTGCGGATGAGCTCTGCTGCCCGATCCAGCGCCTCCGGGCTGGCAATGGGACGGTCCACCGCGTGCGGCGGAATCAGCGCCACGCCCTCGACCTCATCGGCAGCAATGTCTTCGGGCAGCTCCAGCAACACCGGGCCCGGGCGCTCTTCCTGGGCGACACGGAACGCCTCGCGGACGATGGTCGGAATGGTGCGTGCCGAGACGATCTGCCGCGCCTGTTTGGTCAGCGGCTTCATCGTGCCGACGATGTCGACGATCTGGAAGCGCGCCTGCTTGCTGGCGACGATGCCCTTCTGGCCGGTGATCATGATCACCGGCCACGCACCCAGCAGCGCATAGGCGGCGCCGGTGGTGAAGTTGAGCGCGCCCGGGCCGAGCGTGGCCAGGCATACGCCCGGCTTGCCGGTCAGGCGGCCGTAAGTGGCCGCCATGAACACCGCCGCCTGTTCGTGGCGGGTGATGACCAGTTCGATGCTGGAATGGCGGAGCGACTCGACCACGTCGAGGTTTTCTTCGCCGGGAATGCCGAAAATGCGCTCGACGCCTTCGTTCTCAAGTGCGGCGACGAGCAGATCTGAACCCTTGGACATCGGATGCCGTCCTTTGTGCTGGACTGATGGTGGATCGTTGCAGGAAGGATGAGAGCCGCGCGTCAATGCTTGTCGAACCACACTGTCTGCGCGTTGACGAATTCACGGATGCCGAAGTGCGAGAGCTCGCGGCCGAAGCCGCTCTTCTTCACACCGCCGATCGGCACGCGAGGGTCGGAAGCGGAGAAGCCGTTGACGAACACACCGCCGGTCTGCAGCCGGCGCGCCAGCTGCATGGCCCGCGCGCGGTCACCGGTCCACAGGTTGCCGCTGAGGCCGAACTCGCTCTGGTTGGCCAGTTCCACCGCGTGGTCGGCATCGCGGGCGCGGCTGATCGAGGCCACCGGCCCGAACGTTTCCGTGTCAAAGGCCTGCATGCCCGGCTCCACGTCCGCCAGCACGGTGGGCGCATAGAACGCGCCCGGACGATCGAGCTGATGGCCGCCGACGAGCAGCTTCGCGCCTGCGTCCACCGAGGCGCGCACCTGCGCGTCCAACTGTTCCAGCAGGTCCTGGCGTGCCATCGGACCAATGCGATTGCCCGCTTCACGGCCATCACCGATGGTCAGCGCCTGCACTTTCTGGCAGAACTGCGCCACGAAGCGGTCGTACACCGCGTCTTCAACGATGATGCGCTTGCCGGCAATGCAGACCTGCCCGGTGTTCTGGAAGCGCGAGGTCACCGCCGCATCGACGGCCGCATCCAGGTCAGCGTCAGCCAGCACGATGAACGGATCCGAGCCGCCCAGTTCCAGCACCACCTTCTTCAGCGCCTGCCCGGCCTGGGCAGCGATGCTGCGGCCTGCGGCCACGCTGCCGGTCAGGGTGACGGCGGCGATGCGGTCATCGGCGATCGCACGGCTGGTACCCTCGCGGCTGATGTTGGCGGCGATGAAGGTGCCTTCCGGCAGCCCGGCATCACGCCAGGCGGCATCGAGCAGCTGCGCGGTGCCGACGATGTTCTCGGCCGGCTTCAGCAGGAAGCCGTTGCCGCCCATCAGGATCGGTACCGCCGCGCGCATCACCTGCCAGTACGGGAAATTCCACGGCATGATGCCCAGCACCACGCCCAGCGGCAGGTAGGACACGTTAGCCTTGTCGTCGGGCACCTGGGTCGGCTCGTCGCGCAGGAACTGCGCACCGTGGTCGGCGTACCAGTCGCACAGCACGGCACACTTCTCGATCTCGGCCAGTGCTTCGGCCTGCACCTTGCCCATCTCGGCGGTAGCCAGCGCGGCCAGCTTTTCACGGTCACGGCGTAGCACCGCGGCCATCGCACGCAGTACGTCTGAGCGCTGTTCGAGGCTCTTGACGCTCCAGGCCGCAAAGCCGACCTGGCCGCGATCCAGGATTGTTTCCAGCTCGGCGTCGGTAGCGAAGGGATGGCTGGCGATCTGCTGGCCGGTGGCCGGGTCGCGGGAAATGGCGGTGGTGGGGGCAGCGGACATGCAGGTCTCCTGGTGTCTCGACGACGGGCGGCGGCCCGTCTCCTGCACAGGAATGTGGACCCGATTGGCGGAGGCAACAAGGCGTCTGCTTATCCTGTGACCTGCACTTACCTGTCTGAATGGGGGCTCTTGCAGGGCTGCGCCCTGCACCCGCAGAGGCAACTGCAACAGCCGAAGCAGCAGCAACAGCGGGCTATCCGTGGGATGGCGAGGTGGGTCCGGTTGCCGGAGACGCCGTAAACCCGTCCTTGGGGGCTTGGCCGCGGCATCCATGCCGCGGACACTCCCGCAACCGGACCCACCCCGCCTTCGACGGTTTTCCGCGATCTGTCGGAAATGCTCTTGGGGTCAGATCCGTTTTCCATTTGAAAACGGATCTGACCCCGGAATTTCTTTCGATATCTGACAGATGTGTCGACCAAGGTCGACACCTACCAACAGCCGCGTGAACCTTTCAAAGGTCGGGCGGTGTCGGAGTGCGGGGTGTCAGCCGCATGGATGCGGCTGCCAAGCCCCCAGGGACGGGTTTACGGCGTCCCCGCACTCCGACACCGCCCCGCCAACCCACGGAATCCAGCTCTAGCTCTGGCTCTGGCTTTGGCCGTTGCATTGAGCAGGTGCAGGGCTGCAAGCCCTGCCGACCAACCTACCTACGCGGCAGGTAAGTGACCAGGGAAAGATCGTGCCGGCTCTCCGGCACCAGCGCCACGTACTGCAGGTCCAGCAACCCGCGCGTGGGATGGTTCAGCTTCTTCGCCCCTTCATCGAACCGACGCACGTCGTGCTCCGGCCACCACTGGCGGAACTCCTCGCTGTGCGCCGCGATGTCCTCCACCAGCGCCAGGAACGGCGCCTTGTCCGGCGCCTGCGCCATCGCCGCACGGAAGCCTGCCAGCAGGCCGCGGGTCATTTCTTCCCAGTTGAGGATCAGCGTGCGGTACGGCGGGTACAGGAACATCAGCCGCAGCGTGTTGCGCTCATGCGGCGCCAGTTGGCTGTAGTCCACGAACAGATCGGCGATGGCCGGGTTCCAGGCCAGGATGTCGAAGCGGGTGTTGCGCACATAGGCCGGGATCGGCTGCATCGCCTCCACCAGCTGGCGCAAGCCGTCGGTCACGCTCTCGTCCGGTGATTCCAGCGGCACGCCGTAGCCGGACAGCGCGAACGCGTAGGCGCGTTCGTCGTCGCTCATGCGCAGCACCTGCGCCAGGCGCTCCAGCACCTCGGGCGAGGCGCGCACTTCACGGCCCTGCTCGATCCAGGTGTACCAGCTGACGCTCACCCCGATCGCCAGCGCGACTTCCTCGCGCTTCAGGCCCGGGGTACGCCGGCGCCCGGCCGGCAGGCCGAGCGTGGCAGGATCGACACGGGCGCGGCAGGCCTTGAGAAAGCCGCCGAGTTCCTTGCGTTCACTTTCGCTGCGCATCATCGCTACCGCCGTACCCGTTGTAGCGTCGAGCCATGCTCGACGCATCTGCTACTGCGCCAACAGCAGCCGAGCATGGGCTCGGCCCCACATCGGAAGCGTGATCAGCCACCCTCGGCGTTGCGCACGAGGGTGACGATATCCGCGCAGGCGCGCCGATCAGGCATCGACGCGCTTGGAGCCCACGGCCAGGCCGGCCTTCAGGCTGGCCTCGACGAACTCGTCCAGGTCGCCGTCCAGCACCTTCTGCGTGTCCGACCGTTCGATGCCGGTGCGCAGGTCCTTGATGCGGCTCTGGTCGAGCACGTAGTTGCGGATCTGGCTGCCCCAGCCGATGTCGGACTTGGTGGCTTCCACCGCGTCCTTCTCGGCGTTGCGCTTCTGGATCTCCAGTTCATACAGCTTGGCGGCCAGCATCTTCATCGCGTTGTCGCGGTTCTGGTGCTGGCTGCGGCCGGTCTGGCAGGCCACGACGATGTTGGTCGGGATGTGGGTGATACGCACCGCCGACTCGGTCTTGTTCACGTGCTGGCCACCGGCACCGGACGAACGGTACACGTCGGTACGCAGGTCGGCCGGGTTGATGGTGATGTCGATGTTGTCGTCGATTTCCGGCGACACGAACACCGAGGTGAAGCTGGTGTGGCGGCGGTTGTCCGAGTCGAACGGCGACTTGCGCACCAGGCGGTGCACACCGGTCTCGGTCTTCAGCCAGCCATAGGCATAGTCGCCTTCCACGCGCAGCGTGGCCGACTTGATGCCAGCAACGTCGCCGCCGGAGACTTCCATCAGCTCGGTCTTCCAGCCACGCGATTCACACCAGCGCAGGTACATGCGCAGCAGGATCTCGGCCCAGTCCTGGGCTTCGGTACCACCGGCACCGGCCTGGATGTCCACGAACGCGGCCGCATTGTCCATCTCGCCGGAGAACATGCGCTGGAACTCCAGCTTCTCCACGTGCGCCTGGTGCTTGTCCAGGTCGGCGACCACGGCCAGGGCGGTGTCCTCGTCCTGCTCGGACTCGGCCAGCTCCAGCAGCTCGGTGGCGTCGTTCAGGCCATCCAGCACCGAGGCGATGCCGCCCACGGTCTTTTCCAGGCTGGAACGCTCGCGGCCCAGGTTCTGGGCGTATTCGGCGTTGTTCCAGACGTCGGGGCTTTCCAGCTCCCGCGTTACTTCTTCAAGACGCTCTTTCTTGGCGTCGTAGTCAAAGATACCCCCGAAGCGACAGCACGCGATCGGTCAGATCGGTGATGCGCTGGCGGACAGGATTCAGTTCGATCATGTCGGCGGTCGTGCATTCAAAAGATGACTGGTAATGATACCGCAGGCTGCGGGTGCCCGGAATGAGGGCCTCACCCTGCCCCCAGCGCCTGCCGCAGCAGCGGCAGCTGGCGCCGGCTGCACGGCACTTTCGCCCCGTCGGCCATGTGCAGCAGGGCCTCGCCACCGTCCAGCGGCTCGATCGAGCGCAGCTGGCCCCGATGGATCAGCCAGCTGCGGTGCGGGCGCAGGAACTCGCCCGGGTCGAGCCGCTGCTCCAGCACCGCCATGGTGATCCGCAGCGGATAGTCGTGGCCGCGTACCCGCAGGTTCACATAGTTCCCCGCGGCCTGGGCATACTCCACGTCCGCCGTGGCGACCAGGAACTCCTTGCCCAGCTTGCGCACCAGGAAGTGCTGGGGGCGCTCGACCGGCTCCACCGGCGGGCCGACGTCCGGCTCGGCCAGCAGGCTCGCCTCGCCCTGCCTGCGCCGGCCGAACCAGCTGGCAAAGTGCTCCAGTGCCACGAACATCGCAAACGTGCGTACATCCTTCAGGTATTCGTAGGCAAAACGCTCCAGCCAGCCGGCATCATCCTGGTAGCGATGGCCCAGCGACCCGTAGGCCAGGTGCCGCAGCAGCACCATCCCCACCACGTGCAGCAGCGACCAGCCGACGCTGGCCAGCAGATACAGCGGCAATCGCCGCTTCCAGGTATCGGCATGCAGCGGCCAGCGCTCGCAGCCCCACCACAGCAGCGGCAGGGTCAACAGGACCAGGCCGAGGCTGCTGAACTCCCAGATCATCGGCTCCCACAGCCCGAGATCGCCGCCGCGGCGACTGGCGTCCATCACTTCCACCAGCGCATTGGTCACTGCCGAGGCCGACAGGATCGCCGCCCATACCAGCAGCCGGGTTGAAGTACGCCAGCGCGATGGTCGGCCCTGAGTCATTGCTGCATCCATGTCGTTGCGGTGCTCCAGCCTGCCTCAAGGGACAAAGGGTAGCGGCTCCATTGATCCCACCACCCCCGCCATTGGTCACTGCGTCGGTTCCAGCGGCCCCTTGCCAGTCGCCGCACGGACCGGGCGGCGTCACCTTGGCTCGACTCTCCGGCACACCACCACCATGACCCGACGCTACGACATCGACGCCCTGCGCGTGTTCGCCTTCGCCCTGCTGATCCTCTACCACACCGCCATGGCCTACGTGGACGACTGGGGCTTTCACCTCAAGAGCGTGCATACCGCCGAATGGCTGCAGTGGCCGATGCTGTTCGTCAACCGCTGGCGGATGTCGCTGCTGTTCCTGATCTCGGGTATCGCCATCGCGCTGATGCGGCCGGAAGGCAGGTTGCTGCGCTTCGCCGGCCTGCGCACCTGGCGGCTGCTGCTGCCGCTGCTGTTCGGCATGTTCGTGATCGTGCCGATCCAGCCCTATTGCGAAGGCGTGGCCAACGGCCACGTGGCACCCGGCTTCGGCCAGTTCCTGCTGCGCTACTGGCAGGTGCGGCCGTGGCCGGAAGGCAGCTTCGCCGGCTGGCAGTACGGCATCACCTGGAACCACCTGTGGTACCTGGCCTATCTGTGGAACTACACGCTGGCCTTGGCCCTGTTGATGCCATTGCTGGGAACGGCGGTGGTTCGCCGCGCGATGGCGCTCTGCGCAGCATCGCCGATGCTGCTGATCGGCCTTCCGTCCGCCCTGCTGCTGGCCTGGGTGATCTGGCTGGAGCCGATCTACCCGTCCACCAATGCCCTGCTCGGCGACTGGTACCAGCACGCGAAGTACGCGACGGTGTTCCTGGCCGGCTACCTGCTGGGTCGTGAACCGGTGTTCTGGGAGCGCGTGGTCGCCCTGCGCCGCACCACGCTATGGCTGGCGCTGGCTGCCGTCGGCTGGTATCTGGGGTTGCGCATCCTCGGCCAGGTATTGCCCGCCGATTCCCAGCTGCGGCAATGGCCCGAACCGTTCTGGGACCTGCAGGGCCGGGCCAGCCAGTCGCTTTACGTATGGACCGCGCTGCTGGCCATCCTCGGCTGGGGAAAGGTCTTCCTCGATCGCCCGTTCCGCTGGCTGCCGTACTGCACCGAGGCGATCTATCCCTGGTACATGCTGCACCAGAGCCTGATCATCGTGCTGCTGTTCTGGCTCAAGCCACTTCAGTTGGGCCCGTGGATGGAACCGGCCCTGCTGCTGGCCGGTACTGTCGGCGGCTGCCTGCTGATCCATGAGTTGCTGATCCGTCGCGTGCGTTGGCTGCGGCCCCTGTTCGGCCTGCGTGCGAATCCGCCGGCGGCGCCAATGGCGCGCACCGCAGTAGTGTAGAGCCGAGCCCACGCTCGGCTGCTTCTGCCATGAGCCGAGCGCAGGCTCGGCTCTACATTGAGGCAGTCGAGCCAGCTCGACTCTACACGGGTGCCCGAGCGATCAACGCACCTCGAACTCGCCCACCAGCACGGTTTCGGCGCGATCCTTCAGCCGCATCGTCACCATCTGGTCCTTCTGCTTGGCCGTGCCCCAATGGGTGGTCAGGCGCAGCATCAGCGTCGTCGCACCGGTCACCAGCTGCTGGCGACTGCCGAAATAGTTCGCCTCGACCTTGTACTTGCCCGGCTTGGCGTTGCGCAGCGAGAACTGCTCGGGGCCATAGCCGCCGGTGAAGTCCTGCGACATCCGCCCGCCCTGGTAGGTCTGGCGGTTGCCGTAGTAGGCACGCTCGCCGTTCGGGTCGGTCACCCACAGGTCCATGTCGCTGTTGTCGGCATCCCAGGACAGCACCACGCGCAGGTCCAGCGGCATTGCCTGCAGCAGGCGCGGGTCGATGGCCGAGGTATCCAGCCGTGGCGTGCTGCGCGCCACCAGGTTGGTCAGCTCATCCAATGCGATCAGGGCGATGCCATCGAAGCGGCTGTCCCACGGCCGCACCACCACCTGGTACAGCGGCGCCAGCGCCTGCTGCGGCTTGCCGGCCGCTGCCAGCGCCAGGCCCACGTCGCGGAAGCTCTGCGGTTCTTCCTGGCCCATCGCCAGCACCTGCTCGAACACCGGCACCGCCAGTGCCGGGGCATCAGCCTGCATCAGCCGGTAGCCGAGCACGCGCAGCAGATGCCGGTTGTCCAGATCCATCTCGGCCAGGTTCGACAGTACCCGCAGTGCCAGTTCGCGCTGGCCCTGCTCCAGCAGCAGGTCGGCCACATCGAGGAAGAACGCGCTGCTGTCGGCGTGGGCATCGCGCTCGGCCAGATAGCGGTCGTAGAGTTGCGACGGCGGGCCCTCGCGCAGGCGCCGGGCGATGGCCGAGTCCGGCTGCCAGGCCGCCAGCTGGATGCCGAGTTGGCCGTCGTTGGCAGCAGCGGGCGCAGCGACACGGCCACCAGTGACCGTGATTGAATCCAGGGCCTTGTTCGATGCAGGCGCTGAGCGACGCGCACGCGCGCTGCTGGCTTCCATGCGCTGCTCGGCGGCGGCGGCCATCGGTGCCGGGGCGGGTGGTGCCGCCGGGGCCGGCGCGGCGAGCATCGACACCGGCGCTGATTCCATCGCGTAGTCCGCGGAGGCCACTTCGAGTGCCCCGCCCTTCGGCTGCGGCGGCACACCCTTCGGCCAGCTGCGGTTCCACCACTGCTGGCGCTCCTTCCAGCGAGCGGCCACTTCATCCAGGCGCTGGCGATCGGCTGCGGCGCGATCACTTACCTGCACTGCAAACCTGGCGTCGTACTCGGCGCGCAACGTGCCCGAAGGGCGGATCGCATAGCGCAGGTAGTCCTCCAGCGTCTCCAGCACGATCAGCGAGGTATCCGGCCCGACCAGGCCGAACTGTTGTGACAGGCGCTGCATCGCCTCGCGGTTGCCACGGCGGTCGGCGGCCAGCTGCTGCAGGCGCGCCTGCGCCCACAAGCCTGCCAGCAGTTCACCGTCTTTGCTCTTCTGCGTGGCGGGCAGCGCCTGCCATTCGCCGCCACCCACGCGCACCCGCATCGGCACACCGTCGGCCGCCAGTCGTGCATGCAGCCACAACCAGCCCTGGGCTTCACTGCGACGATCGATCACCACGTCCTGCACGCCGCGCCCTGCATCGACCTGCACATCCAGCGGCGACGACAGCAGCTCACGGGCGGCCAATTCGACATCCTTCCCCAGCGCGACGAAGCGACCACCATGCGCTTCGCTCCAGCCACGCAGTCGCACGGCATCGGTGCGCGCACCGGCGCTGCTGATCGCAAACAGGCGTTGGTCCGGCGCCATCGCCGGCAGCTGTTCCGGCCCATAGGTCAACAGTCCATCGCTGACCAGAAGGTATTCCTTCACGCCCGCCTGCGGCTGCCACTGCGCCAGCGCGCTGGCACCGTCCGGGCGTACGGCCTGCAGTGCCGCACGCAGCTCGTTCCAGTTGCCGGCGCGGATGCGGAATCGACGCACCGGCTCGGCGCGATCGCGCAGCACGGTCAAGGCCACGGTGCCGTCACCCAGCGCAGCGAAGTAGCGATCCAGCAGGGCGAACTCACGCGAGCGATCGCGCTGCCCCGCCGAACCGGAGCCGTCCCACAGCAGCCCGATCTCGCTGGGCAACGCGCGCGGCGTGCTGCTGGCCACCACCGACAGCTGCGCCAACAGGTAATGGCCGTCCTGCCAGGGCGCCACCTGCACCTGTGCCTGTCGGGCTGCCGGCAGGCTCCACTGCAGCTGCTGCGGCAGCTGCGCGCCCCTGCCCTGCCACTGCAGCTGGCCCGCGCTGATGCGGAATGGCGCCGTACCCGCGGTGGCCGTGTCGGGGGC
Organism: Stenotrophomonas sp. YJH_SMC_65; assembly: GCF_059369475.1. Lineage (NCBI taxonomy): Bacteria > Pseudomonadati > Pseudomonadota > Gammaproteobacteria > Lysobacterales > Lysobacteraceae > Stenotrophomonas > Stenotrophomonas sp. YJH_SMC_65. Next base: position 97,674 of record NZ_JCAFSR010000010.1, on the reverse strand, counting down.
CTGCAGTTTCAGCTCAACCGAGGCTGCACCGGCGGCGAACTGCAGCGGCAGCGTCCACTGCCAGCCTTGGCCGGCGAAGGCCAACGGCTCGCGAATCACCAGCTCCACGCGCCGGCTACCGCCGGCCGGCAGCGGGTAGATGCGCAACCGGAACTGGTTGCCAGCGGTCTGTTCCAGCAGGCCCGGGTCGACGCCGCGGCGGGCGATCTCCTCGAACACCTGGCGGCCGCGGTCCTTGGGCACCGGCACCGCGTCACGCATCTCGCCGTTGATATCCAGCGCGAAGCCGCTGATCTGCTGACCGTCGGCCAGCGGGAACTGCAGCTCGCCCTCCAGCACGCGCCGGTTCGGGTTGTGGAATTCCAGTGTGATCCGGGTCTGGGCGATGCCGGCCTGGACTTCGCCTTCGATGCGGGCGTGTCGTAATTGAACCGACTGCTCAGCCGCCGGCGCGATCAGCAGCGGCGTGGCGGCCTGCGGCCGGGAGATCGTCGGCGACTGTGCGCCAGCGGGCCAGGCCGCGAGGGCCAGCAACAACACAGTGCAGCAACGGACGAAGACCATGAGCGGACTCCAGTGGGATCGTGAACCTTTGAACGCACCAGCAACCGTAATGGGGTTGGCGCCCCCAAAAAGGGGACGGAGGGGATTAAGTCGCAATTGGCAAACGAGGCACAAGCGACTTAATCCCCTCCGTCCCCTTTTTCTATGCGGGCAGGCAGTGCTCCACGATCAGCTGGATGGCGCTGCCGCCGCGATAGTCGTCGCAGGCGAGGCGATAGGCGAGATGCACATGGCGACCGGGCGCGTTGCCGTGCCAGCCGCCGAAATGGATGGCGTTGATCGTGCCGGGTACGCCGGGCAGGCGCAGTTCCAGCTTCAGGTGACGCTCCTTCAGCACGCGCCAGTTGGCCACTTCGAAGTGGCCGTCGAACAGCGGCTCGGGGAAGCCCTGGCCCCATGGGCCTGCCAGACGCAGCGCATCGGCATGGCGATGATCGAGTTCGTTGGCGGCCAGCTCACCGTCGCTGAGGACCTGCTGCTGCAGTGCCGCCGGGTCGAGCATTTCCAGCACCACGGCGACGAAGGCGGCCTTGAAGTCGTCGACGTGGTCACGCCGCAGGCTGAGCCCGGCCGCCATGGCGTGGCCGCCGAAGCGTTCGATCAGGCCCGGATGGCGCGCATCGACCAGCGCCAGGGCGTCACGGATGTGCAGGCCGGGAATGGAGCGCGCCGAGCCTCGCAGGGTGTCGGCGCCAGGTTCGGCCGGCGCGAAGGCGATCACCGGGCGATGCAGGCGATCCTTCATCTTCGACGCGACCAGGCCGACCACGCCCGGATGCCAGTCGGCATCGAACAGGCAGGCCGCCACCGGTCGCTGACCGGCCATGTCCAGCACCACCCGGGTCAACGCCTGCTCGGCATCGTCGGTCATCGACTGCTGCACGGCGCGCCGTTCCGAATTGATCTGCTCCAGCGTCTGCGCGATCTCGCGCGCCTGGCGCGGGTCTTCGGTCAGCAGCAGCGCGATGCCCAGCGCCATGTCTTCCAGCCGGCCCGCGGCATTCAGGCGCGGGCCGAGCGCGAAGCCGATGTCGGTGGCTGTGAGCCGCGCGGCATCACGGCCGCTGGCTTCGATCAGCGCACGCAGGCCGACACAGCCCTGCCCCGCGCGCAGACGCCGCAGGCCCGCGCTGACCAGTGCCCGGTTGTTCGGATCCAGCGCCACCAGGTCGGCGACGGTGCCGACCGCCACCAGGTCCAGCAGCGTGGTCAGGTCCGGCCCCTTGCCATCGGCGAAGACGCCGGCCTCGCGCATGTGCCGGCGCAGCGCCATCAGCACGTAGAAGATCACGCCGACGCCGGCCAGCGACTTGCTGGGGAAGGCATCACCGTCGAGATTGGGATCGACGATGACATCGGCCGGCGGCAGCTGCGGCCCGGGTAGGTGATGGTCGGTGACCAGCACCTGCCAGCCCCGCGCCTTGGCCGCGGTCACACCCGCATGGCAGGCGATGCCGTGGTCGACCGTAACCAGCAGGTCCGGCTGCAGCTCGGCCAGCTCCTCCACCAGAGAAGGTGACAGGCCGTAGCCGTGCACCATTCGGTTCGGCACCGCGTGGAAGACATGCTGCGCGCCGAGCATGCGCAGGCCACGCACGCCGACCGCACAGGCGGTGGCGCCATCGCAATCGAAATCGCCGACCACCAGGATGCGCTTGTCATTGGCGATGGCCTCGATCAGCAGACCCACCGCATCATCGATGCCGGTCAGCAGCTCGGGGGCGTGCAGATTGCCCAGTTTCGGCTGCGCCAACTCCGGTGTACCCGCGCCCCGGTTGGCATAGAGACGCGCCAGCAGCGGCAGCGTGCCCTCCGGCCAGCTGCCGGGCGCAACCGCATCGCGGCGGCGGATCGTCGGCGTATCAGGGAATGGCTGCACAGCATCGGCGGCAAGGGACATCGGCATCGCCGGGTTGCGGAAGACATCCCCATGATAGCGCGGGGTCGGATCTCTCTGCCCGCAGGAGGCTCCACCCCGATCGCGAGCATTTGGAATCTGCCAGCATATCTTCCATGCTTGTCGGCCCGGAAATGGACTTCAACGCATGCATCGCACGCTGCTTCCCGCGCTGCTGGGCCTCGCCCTGGCCCCGGCCGCCCACGCCGCCACGCCCGAACCGAAGGCCGGCGTGCAGTTCCAGCACAACGACTGGTCGCTGGCCTGTGACAACACCCGCACCTGCCGCGCCGCCGGCTACAGCCCGGAAGAACCCGGCAATCTGCTCAGCCTGATGCTGGAACGCGCGGGCGGCCCGGGTACGAAGGTGCTCGCGCGGCTGCGCAATGGCGAGGATGGCGAAAGCCCGACGCCGACCGGGGCGCTGCGCCTGCGCCTGAACGGCAAGGACCTGGGCCCGGTGCACGACACCGGCGACGGGGACAACGTGTTGTTGCAGCAGGCACAGACCGATGCACTGGTCGCCGCACTGCCGCGCCAGGCACGCATCGAGATCATCGACGGCAAGGGCAAGGCGTGGCCGATCTCCGACAGCGGCGCAGCGGCCGTACTGCTGAAGATGGACGAGGCCCAGGGCCGGCTGGGCACGCCCGGTGCGCTGGTGCGGCGTGGCGACAAGCCCGAAGCGAGCGTGCCTGCGGCGTTGCCGGTGCCAGTGATCGTGCGCGGCACGCTGATGGCACCGCGCGCCTCGGACGCGGCGCTGGCCAAGGCACCGGGCCTGCGCAAGGCGCTGATCGCCAGCCTGCCGAAGCCGGATGAGTGCGGCCGCCTGAGCGATGGCGGGGCAGATGAGATCGAGATCCAGCGACTGGACGCCCAGCATGTACTGGCAAGCACCAGTTGCTTCGTGGGTGCCTACAACATGAGCAACGCCTACTGGGTGGTGCGAGACAGATCGCCTTACCAAGCGACCTTTGTCACCAACCTGGCCGAAGATTTTGACCGCGATGACGCTACGCTGCGAGGCCGCTCCCGAGGCCGCGGTGTCGGCGATTGCATCTCCGCCAATGACTGGGTGTGGGACGGGGAGCGCTTCGTGAAGAGCAGCGATTTCACGACGGGCCAGTGTCGCAATATGCTCGGCGGGCACTGGACACTGCCGACGGTGGTCAGCGAGGTCCGTTGAGGCGCCGCTACCTGCGGTAGTGCCGGCCGCTGGTCGGCAACCCCGACAAACCCTGGGGGTCAGAGCCGTTTTCCGATGGAAAACGGATCCGACCCCGATCGGTCGACCCCGATCAATCGTGAAGCTGCCGCGGCTTCTTCCAGAACTGCCAGCGCTGGCCGCGGTCCAGCTGGAACTGCAGGCCGTCCTCGAAATCGAGCACCAGCCGCTGCAGCTCGCCACGCTTGAGCGCGGCCAGCAGCGGCCGGATTGCATCATTGCCGAGCTGCTGCAGCGAACGCAGCTGGCGCAGGTCGACCAGTGCATCCACCGCCTGTTCGCCATCCACGGCTACGCCAGCCGCCAGGGCCAGGCCCTGCAGCAGGGCATCGCGGCTGCGCACCTGTGCGTGCGGCGTGCTGACCGACACCGGCATCACGCCACCGCCCCAGAACCACAGCGAATTGATCGGCTGTTGTCCCTGAGCGGCGCGCTGCTGGTTCCAGGAATGGTTGTGCAGCAGTACCTGCGCTTCGGTCATCAGCGCCCGCCAGCGACGGCCGCCCTCGCCCTCCGGCAGATGCGAGAACAGGTCATCGCCCAGCACCTCGTCCGGACTATTGAAGTCCGGCAGCACCAGGTCGATTGGAAGCCGCAGGTACCAGCGCGACGGGTCCGGTGCGTCAAGCACGAACCCGGCATCGGCAAACAAGGGCTGCAGCACCGGCAGCAGGGCCAGGCTGTCGGCCAGCGTCGGCCGCAGCGTTTCGCCGTAGGCCATCATCCGCGCGCCATGCATGTCCGGCACCATGCAGGCCGGATCGGCACGCAGCCAGCTGGCGCCGGCCGCATCGCCGACGTCGCGCTGGCGGGTCAACGCGGCCACCGGCCAGTGCGGCGCGGCGACCGCGAAATGGCGCGTCAGCTGCGCGCGTTCGCCCGGCGCGACCTGCACGGTCGTGGCACGGCCGAGCGCACGTGCCACATCGTCCGGCAACGCAGCCGCGGCAAAGCGGCTGCGGGCCGGCAACAGCAGGGTCGCCGTTGCCACCGTTTCAGTCCACGTAGCTGACGCTGACGATCTCGTACTCGCGCTGGCCGGCCGGGGCGTCGATCACGATCGAATCGCCTTCCAGCTTGCCGATCATCGCGCGCGCCACCGGCGAGGAAATCGCGATCAGGCCCAGCTTGATGTCCGCTTCCAGGTCACCGACGATCTGGTACTTCTTCTCTTCGTCGGTTTCCACGTCGGCCAGCGTCACGCTGGCGCCGAACACCACCTTGGAGCCGGCGTTGAGCTTGCTCACGTCGATGATCTCGGCGTGCGACAGCTCGCCTTCCAGCTGCTTGATGCGGCCTTCGATGAAGCCCTGTTCCTCGCGCGCGGCGTGGTACTCGGCGTTCTCCTTCAGGTCGCCATGCTCACGCGCTTCGGCGATGGCGGCGATCACCTTCGGGCGCTTGACCGACTTCAGGTGATCCAGTTCGTCGCGCAGCTTCTGCGCGCCCTTCATGGTGATGGGGGCTCTCATGCATTCAACTCCTTGTGCAGCTCCTGCAGCGACCAGACGGGACCGGTGCCGCGGAATTCCAGTGAATCCACCAGCGCCTTGGCGCCGGCAATGGTGGTCGAGTAGGTGACGCGATGCTGGAGCGCCTCGCGACGGATCGAGAACGAGTCGTTGATCGCCGAACGACCTTCGGTCGTGTTGACGATGTAGACGATCTCGCCGTTCTTGATCGAGTCGACGATGTGCGGACGGCCTTCGACCACCTTGTTGATGATCTCGCAGTCCATGCCGTGCTGCTGCAGCCAGGCGGCGGTGCCACGGGTGGCGACCAGGCTGTAGCCGCGCGCCAGCAGCGCCTTGGCCACCGGCAGCACGCGCTTCTTGTCCGGATCACGCACCGAGACGAAGGCCTTGCCAACCGGCGGGGCCTTGATGCCGCCGGCTTCCTGCGCCCGCGCGAAGGCGGCGTTGAAGGTGCGGCCCACGCCCATCACCTCACCGGTGGAGCGCATCTCCGGCCCGAGGATCGGGTCGACGCCCTGGAACTTGGCGAACGGGAAGATCGCTTCCTTCACCGAGTAGTAGTCCGGCACGATTTCCTTGGTCGCGCCCTGCTCGGCCAGCGTCTTGCCGGCCATGCAGCGGGCGGCGATCTTGGCCAGCGGCATGCCGGTGGCCTTGGACACGAACGGCACGGTGCGCGAGGCACGCGGGTTCACTTCCAGCAGGTAGATGGTGTCGGCACCCTCGTCGCTGGTCTGGATCGCGAACTGGGTGTTCATCAGGCCGACCACGTTCAGGGCCTTGGCCAGCTCCACCACCTGGCGGCGCAGCTCGGCCTGGGTTTCAGCCGACAGCGAGTACGGCGGCAGCGAGCACGAGGAATCGCCCGAGTGCACGCCGGCTTCTTCGATGTGCTCCATCACGCCACCGATCAGGACGTTGCCCTGGGCATCGGCAATGATGTCGACGTCGCACTCCACGGCGTTGTCGAGGAAGCGGTCCAGCAGCACCGGCGAATCGTTGGACACCTTCACCGCGTCGCGCACGTAGCGGGCCAGGTCGGCTTCGCCGTAGACGATTTCCATCGCACGGCCGCCCAGCACGTAGCTCGGGCGCACCACCAGCGGGTAGCCGATCTCGCGGGCCAGCAGCAGGGCTTCCTGGTCGTTGCGGGCGATGCGGTTCGGCGGCTGCTTCAGGCCCAGCGTGTCGACCAGCTGCTGGAAGCGCTCGCGGTCTTCGGCCAGGTCGATCGAGTCCGGGCTGGTGCCGATCACCGGCACGCCATTGGCTTCCAGCGCGCGCGCCAGCTTCAGCGGGGTCTGGCCGCCGTACTGCACGATCACGCCCTTCGGCTGTTCCAGTTCGACGATCTCCAGCACGTCTTCCAGGGTCAGCGGTTCGAAGTACAGGCGGTCGGAGGTGTCGTAGTCGGTCGACACGGTTTCCGGGTTGCAGTTGACCATGATGGTTTCATAGCCATCCTCGCGCAGCGCCAGTGCCGCGTGCACGCAGCAGTAGTCGAACTCGATGCCCTGGCCGATGCGGTTCGGGCCACCGCCCAGGATCATGATCTTGTCGCGGTTGCTCGGCGCGGCCTCGCACTCGTCCTCGTAGGTCGAGTACAGGTAGGCGGTGCCGGTGGAGAATTCACCGGCGCAGGAGTCCACGCGCTTGTAGACCGGGCGCACCTTGTGCGCACGACGCAGCGCGCGGATGGCGGCTTCATTGGTGCCGGTCAGCTGCGCCAGGCGCGCATCGGAGAAGCCAGCACGCTTCAGCTTGCGCAGGCGTGCGGCGTCCAGCGCGTCGATGCCACCGGCCGCGACTTCGCCTTCTGCAGCGATGATTTCCTCGATCTGGTCCAGGAACCAGTGGTCGATGAACGACAGTGCGTAGATCTCTTCCACGCTCATGCCGGCGCGGAACGCATCGGCGACGAAGAACAGGCGCTCCGGGCCCGGCGCCTTCAGCTCGCGACGCAGGGTCTGCAGGTCGTCTTCGTTGGCCAGGTCCAGGCCGGTCGGGTCGAAGCCGACCTTGCCGGTTTCCAGGCCACGCAGGGCCTTCTGCACCGACTCCTGGAAGGTACGGCCCATCGCCATCACCTCGCCCACCGACTTCATCTGGGTGGTCAGGCGGGCGTCGGCGGCCGGGAACTTCTCGAAGGCGAAGCGCGGGATCTTGGTGACGACGTAATCGATGGACGGCTCGAACGAGGCCGGGGTCAGGCCACCGGTGATTTCGTTCTTCAGTTCGTCCAGGGTGTAACCCACGGCCAGCTTGGCGGCGACCTTGGCGATCGGGAAGCCGGTGGCCTTGGAGGCCAGCGCCGAGGAACGCGACACGCGCGGGTTCATCTCGATGACGACCACGCGGCCGGTCTTCGGGTTGATGCCGAACTGCACGTTCGAGCCACCGGTATCGACGCCGATCTTGCGCAGCACGGCGATGGAGGCATCGCGCAGGCGCTGGTACTCCTTGTCCGTCAGGGTCTGCGCCGGCGCCACGGTGATCGAGTCACCGGTGTGCACGCCCATCGGGTCCAGGTTTTCGATCGAGCAGACGATGATGCAGTTGTCCGCAGTGTCGCGGACCACTTCCATCTCGAATTCCTTCCAGCCCAGCACCGACTCTTCCACCAGCACCTCGGTGGTCGGCGACAGTTCCAGGCCGCGGCTGACGATCTCGACCAGCTCTTCGCGGTTGTAGGCGATGCCGCCACCGCTGCCGCCCAGAGTGAAGCTGGGGCGGATGATGGTCGGGTAGCCGACGCGGGTCTGGATCTCCAGCGCTTCGTCCAGGGTGTGGGCGACGGCGGCGGTCGGGCATTCCAGGCCGATCTCACCCATGGCCACGCGGAACAGCTCGCGGTCTTCGGCCATGCGGATCGCTTCGCGCTTGGCGCCGATCAGTTCGACGTTGTACTTCTCCAGCACGCCGTTGTCGGCCAGGTCCAGCGCGCAGTTCAGCGCGGTCTGGCCACCCATGGTCGGCAGCAGCGCATCGGGCTTTTCCTTGGCGATGATCTTCTCGACCGTCTGCCAGTTGATCGGCTCGATGTAGACGGCGTCGGCCATCTCCGGGTCGGTCATGATCGTGGCCGGGTTGCTGTTGACCAGCACCACGCGGTAACCCTCGTCACGCAGGGCCTTGCAGGCCTGGGCGCCGGAGTAGTCGAACTCGCAGGCCTGGCCGATGACGATCGGGCCAGCACCGATGATGAGGATGGTCTTGAGGTCAGTGCGCTTGGGCATTTTCTTCTCTAAGTCAGTACAGCGTGACAAGGGGGAGTGATCGCACGCTGTCGATCAGGAATCTTGATCCGCAGCGCCGCGCCGGGGGCAGCAGCGATGCGGGGTTTACGGTCCATCGCGACGCCACCGGGGGGCCGGCGGCGTACTGATCACGCCTTGGCCTGCTCCATCAGCACCACGAAGCGGTCGAACAGCGGACCGACATCGGTCGGGCCCGGCGACGCTTCCGGGTGGCCCTGGAACGAGAACGCCGGCACGTCGGTGCGGGCGACACCCTGGTTGGTGCCGTCGAACAGCGAACGGTGGGTCACGCGCAGGGTCGGCGGCAGGGTCGCTTCATCGATCGCGAAGCCGTGGTTCTGCGAGGTGATCATCACCCGGCCGCTGTCCAGGTCCTGCACCGGGTGATTGGCACCGTGGTGGCCATGGCCCATCTTCATGGTCTGCGCGCCCGAGGCCAGGCCCAGCAGCTGGTGGCCCAGGCAGATGCCGAAGGTCGGGATCTTCACATCGATGAAGGTCTTGATCGCTTCGATGGCGTAGTCACACGGCTCCGGGTCACCCGGGCCGTTGGACAGGAACACGCCGTCCGGCTTCAGGGCCAGCACTTCGGCGGCCGGGGTCTGCGCCGGTACCACGGTCACTTCGCAGCCACGCTCGGCCAGCATGCGCAGGATGTTGGTCTTCACGCCGAAGTCGTAGGCCACGACCTTGAACCGGGCCGGCACGCTGACGAAGGCATTGGCATCCAGGTCCAGCTGGCCCTCGGTCCAGGTGTAGGTCTTCTCGGTAGTGACGACCTTGGCCAGATCCATGCCCTTCAGCCCCGGGAACTTGCGGGCGGCTTCCAGTGCCTTTTCCACGTCGATGTCGCCGGCCATCAGCGCACCGTTCTGCGCGCCCTTCTCGCGCAGGATGCGGGTCAGCTTGCGGGTGTCGATGCCGGCGATGGCGACCACGCCACGCTGGATCAGCCAGTCCTGCAGCGACACCTGGCTGCGCCAGTTGCTGGGGCGGCGCGGAACGTCGCGCACGATCAGGCCGGCCGACCACACCTTGGACGCTTCGTTGTCCTGGTCGGTCATGCCGGTGTTACCGATATGCGGATAGGTCAGCGTGACCATCTGCCGGGCGTAGGACGGGTCGGTCAGCACTTCCTGGTAGCCGGTCATGGCGGTGTTGAACACCACCTCACCGACGGACAGGCCGGGCGCGCCTACGGATTCGCCCTCGAATACGGTGCCGTCTTCGAGGACGAGGATTGCGGCTTGGGTCACGGGAATCTCACTTTGGCTACCGAGGGGGCTGCCGAAGTCACGCCTGCGCTTCACGGAAATCCGGTTGCAAAAAAGCGCGGACGTACGGTCTGGGACCGGTCCGGCTTTCGTGATTCGGCGAGTGCGAATTGTAGCGCTGCCGGGGCGCTCGCGCCAGCGGTTATCGCGCTTCATGAACAGGCGATTGCGCATTCATTTCAATCCGATGGCGTATGCGGGCCGGAGGCGGGGTCGGATCCATTTCCCGAATGGGAAAGGCTCTGACCCCAGGCGCCCTCGGATGGGGTCAGAGCCCTTTCCGCAGGAAAGGGATCCGACCCCAGGAATCAGCCCGCCTACTGCAGCAGATCCCTTACCCGGTAGCTGCCCGGCGCCCGCCCCTGCAGCTGGCGGGCGGCGAACAGGGCGCCGCGGGCGAAGATGTCGCGGTTGGTGGCCCGATGCACCAGCTCGATGCGCTCGCCCAGACCGGTGAACTGCACCAGGTGCTCGCCCACGATGTCACCGGCACGCAGGCTGGCGTAGTGCGGCTCCGCCCCGCCCCGTTGCGCGGCCGCGCCCAGGGTCAGCGCGGTGCCCGATGGCGCATCCTTCTTCTGGGTGTGGTGCGATTCGACGATGTCGCAGTCCCAGCCGGCCAGCGCCTGCGCCGCGCGCTCCACCAGCTCGTCCAGTACCGCCACGCCCAGGCTGAAGTTCGAGGCCCATACCAGCGGGATCTTCGCCGCCGCGGCCTCCAGCGCCTGGCGCTGCGTGCTGGAGATACCGGTGGTGCCCGACACCAGCCCGGCACCCCGCTCCACGCACAGCGCCAGCATCGGGTCGAAGCCCTCCGGCAGGCTGAAGTCGATCGCCACATCGAACACCGGCGCGCCGGGCAGCTCACTGGCGCCGAAGAACGGCACGCCGTCGACCACGCGCTGTGCCGGCGCACGGCCGGTCACTGCGGCCACGATCTGCAGGGTTTCGGGATGTTCGGCGGCCAGCCGCAGCAGGGCCTGGCCCATGCGCCCGGAGGCGCCGTGAATGAGCAATCGCAGGGGAGTCTGGTTCATGCCTGCAGGCTAGCGGCAGCACGCCTGCTCCGGCAAGCGCCATCACTGCTACGCTGCATGCCCTTTCATGCAATGGATGGCAGCCCCTTCATGCAGATCAGCGAACAGCTGGTGCTGGTCACCGGCGCCGGCCGCGGCCTTGGCCAGCACATCGCCCGCGCGTTCGCGGCGCAGGGTGCGCGCGTCATCGTCAACTACCACCGCAGCGAAGGCCCCGCACGGGCGCTGGCCGCCGAGCTGGGCGGACAGGCGATCGCGCTGCCGGCCGACGTCACCGACCGCAGCCAGGTCGATGCAATGCTGCAGCACGCCCTGGCCCACTTCGGCCAGGGCGTCACCACCGTGGTCAACAACGCGCTCGCCGCGTTCTCGTTCAATGGTGATGCCCGCGACGGCGCCGCCGATATCGGCTGGTCGGCGTTCCAGGCGCAGTTCGAGGGCAGCGTGCGCGGCGCGCTGAACACCGTGCAGGCCGCCCTGCCCGGCATGCAGGCCCGCCGCTTCGGCCGCATCATCAACATCGGCACCAACCTGTTCCAGAACCCGGTCGTGCCCTACCACGACTACACCGCCGCCAAGGCCGCGCTACTGTCCCTCACGCGCACGCTGGCCGGCGACCTCGGCCCACATGGCATCACCGTGAACATGCTGTCCGGCGGCCTGCTGCGCACCACCGATGCCAGCGCTGCCACGCCGGAGGCAGTGTTCGACTACATCGCCGCCAACACGCCACTGCGCAGCGTTACCACGCCAGCAGAATTCGCCGATGCCGCGCTGTTCTTCGCCAGCCCCTGGTCGCGCGCGGTGACCGGGCAGAACCTGGTGGTCGATGGCGGGCTGGTGCGGGACTGAGCCAATGCGCATTTCCGAGGTCAGCCGCCTGACCGGCGCCAGCGCCAAGGCCATCCGCCTGTACGAGGCGCGCGGACTACTGCCGCCGGTGCCGCGGCTGAACCGCTATCGCGACTACGGCGAACAGGATGTGGCCTGGGTGCAGCTGATCCGCCAGGCGTTGGCGCTGGGCATCACCCTGGCCGCGATCTCCCGCCTGCAGGGCCGCGACGGACGGCTCGACTGGCCCGCGGTGCTGGCCCTGCTTGAGCAACAACGCAGCCGCATCGCCAGCGAGCGGGCACGGCTGGCGCAGGTCGAGCTCGACCTGCAGCAGGTCAGCGACGAACTGCGGCAGTGGCTGCACTCCGGTAGCGGTGACTGCATCCTGGAGCCCAGCTGCTGCGCCGCTGGTGGTTGACTCTGCCCCAAGGGCATAGCCCAACCTCGCGCACTTTCCATTGCCCGAGGTTGCCGTGTCCCGTTCCATCCTGATCCTGCTCGGCCATCCCGACCGCGACAGCCTGTGCGGTGCCCTCGCCCAGCGCTACGCCACCGCCGCCGAGAATGCTGGCCATCGGGTGCGCCTGATCGCACTGGGCGAACTCGAGTTCGATCCGGTGCTGCGCCATGGCTACCGCCAGATCCAGCCGCTGGAAGCCGACCTGCAGGACACTGCGGATGCGATCGAGGCCTGCGACCATCTGGTGCTGGTCTATCCCACCTGGTGGGGCGCGATGCCGGCGCTGCTGAAGGGCTTCTTCGATCGCGTGCTGCTGCCGGGGTACGCCTTCCGCTACCGGCGCGATTCAGTCTGGTGGGACCGGCTGCTGGCCGGTCGCAGCGCACGGGTGATCACCACGCTGGATACGCCGCCCTGGTATTACCGCTGGATCTACCGCGACCCGGGCATCACCCAGATCCGCGCCACTATTCTGGAATTCTGCGGCATCCGCCCGGTGCGGGTCAGCCGACTCGGTGCGGTGCGCAGCAGCTCGCCGGAGCAACGCAACCGGTGGCTGGCGTTGGCAGCGGAGCTGGGCTCACGGGCCAACTAGCTGGAAGAGCGTGCGAACCAAGGTTCGCACCCACCTGGAGCGTTCGCACCCACCTGGGGCGCTCGTTGCGGGTGTCGCGTTTGCCAATTGACCGTCAGGCACTGCGCCTCAAGGCTGTGGGCCCTTGTTACGGCCCAGGCAAAGCCCATGAAATCCTCGACTGTCTTCAGCAAGTGCGCCAGGAAGACCGGCTTTGCCGGGACGTCGACGACCCGCTACCGCTTGCTGGACGCCGCGCTGCTTGTCGTGAATCACCAGCGCGCCAGCGAAAGCCGGGGCTTCTATGTGAATGCTGGACTCTACTTTCCGGAACTGCTCGCGTATCCCCTCGCGCCTGACGATCTTGAAACGGCTTTCCGGTACCGCTCCAGCATCCCCACGCCCCATGTCGACTGGCGGATCGAAGAAACGCCGGGCCTGCGCCGGACCTTCATCCAGCAGGATCTTGATGACCTGCTGGAGGCCGGTAACCGCGACGCGTTGAAGGCCCTGCTGCTCGATGCCCTGGCCGACGTGGCAGGTTTCGCGGCAGCCCATGGGAACAGGGAATCGGTGCGGCGATTGAACCGGGACGGGAACTTCCGGGCGATCATCCGCAGAGAGGTCTGAATCCCGAGAGCGTGCGAACCAAGGTTCGCACCCACAGGGCGAAGGCCCGCACCACCGGCCGAAGGTTCGCACCCACCGGCCGGCCGTCGTCGAGCATGGCTCGACGCTACTTCTTGCTCGGCCCGCAGCTGTCGCAACCGCCACAGGCACCACCACCGCCCGTTGCCGGCGGCGCGATCTTCCGCCCCAGCGCCTGCAGCCAGGCGGCGCGGCCCGGCTTCAACAGGGCCAACGCCAACGCACCGCGCAGCGTGCGCACGGTGCCCGGGAACTGCTTCTTCAGCACCACCCAGGCACTGACCAGCACAGCCACCGCGATGATCAGGTACTGGATCAGCAGGCCGGTATCCATCAGCCGCCTCCCAGCGCCCTGGTCACCTGGTAGGTGATCAATGCGGCCACATAAGCCGCTGCGAACAGGTAGAACGCGGCAAAGCCCATCTGCTTCCACGAATTGGTCTCGCGCTTGATGGTGGCCAGCGTCGAGATGCACATCGGGGCGTAGATGTACCAGACCAGCAGCGACAGCGCGGTCGCCAGCGACCAGCCATCGCTGATCAGCGGGGTCAGCGCCTGGCTGGCGGCATCGTCATCGGCGGCCGACAGCGCATACACGGTGGCCAGCGAAGACACCGCCACCTCGCGCGCGGCCAGGCCCGGGATCAGCGCGATGCAGATCTGCCAGTTGAAGCCCAGCGGCGCGAAGAACACCGCCATCGCATGGCCGATCTGGCCGGCGTAGCTGTAGTCGATGGCCGGCATCGTGGCATCGGCCGGGGCCGCCGGGAACGATAGCAACACCCACAGCAGGATGGTCAGCGCCAGGATGATGCCGCCGACACGCTTGAGGAAGATCATGCCGCGCTCATACAGGCCGACCGCCAGGTCCCGCACGTGTGGCAGGCGGTACGACGGCAGCTCCAGCATCAGCGGATGCTCGCTCTTGTCGCGGCGCCACTTCTTCATGATCCACGACATCGCCAGCGCACTGAGGATGCCGGCCGCGTACAGGCCGAACAGGACCAGGCCCTGCTGGTTGAACACGCCCCACACCGTCTTCTGCGGAATGAAGGCACCAATCAGCAGCGCGTACACCGGCAGGCGCGCCGAGCAGGTCATCAGCGGTGCGACCAGGATGGTGGCCAGGCGGTCACGCGGGTCCTGGATGCTGCGCGTGGACATGATGCCCGGCACCGCGCAGGCGAAGCTGGACAGCAGGGGGATGAACGAGCGGCCGGACAGGCCGGCGGCGGCCATCATGCGGTCGAGCAGGAACGCCGCACGTGGCAGGTAGCCGGATTCCTCCAGCACCAGGATGAAGAAGAACAGGATCAGGATCTGCGGCAGGAACACCACCACGCCACCGACGCCGGCGATGATGCCGTCGGTCAGCAGGCTGGCCAGCGGACCCTCCGGCAACACGCTGCCAACGAGAGCACCGAGCCAGGCGAAGCCAGCCTCGATGCCATCCATCAACGGCGTCGCCCAGGCGTACACGGCCTGGAAGATCAGGAACATCACCACCGCCAGGCTGATCAGCCCGAACACCGGGTGCAGCAGCCAGCGGTCCAGCGCGTCGTCGATCTTCGCGGTCCGCGCCGGCATCCGCACGGCGACCGACAGGATCTCGCGCACCTTGGCGTGGTAGTCGATGCCACCTTCCGGGCCCGGCACCGGCGCATCCAGGTGCGGCACCATCGCATCGAGGCGCTCGACCAGGGCCCTGGCACCCTGCTTGCGCACCGCCACGGTCTCCACCACCGGTACGCCCAGCTCGCGCTCCAGCGCGGCCACGTCCACCTGGATGCCACGGCGCTGGGCCGCATCGACCATGTTCAGGGCGACCACCATCGGCTTGCCCAGCTCGCGCAGTTCCAGCGCGAAGCGCAGGTGCAGGCGCAGGTTGGTGGCGTCGATCACGCACAGCAGCACGTCCGGCGCCGCTTCACCCGGGTAGAAGCCCCGGCACAGGTCACGGGTGATCGCCTCATCCAGGCTGGCCGGATGCAGGCTGTAGGCCCCCGGCAGGTCGAGTACCGCGAATTCGCGGCCGGACGGCGCACGCAGGCGGCCTTCCTTGCGCTCTACGGTGACGCCGGTGTAGTTGGCGACCTTCTGCCGGCTGCCGGTCAGCTGGTTGAACAGCGCGGTCTTGCCGCTGTTGGGGTTCCCGACCAGCGCGATGCGCAGCGGTGCAGCGGAGACAGTAGCGGTCATGCACGTCGTTCCTGGCTGGCGGCGTCGACCACGACGCGCTTGGCTTCACTGATCCGCAGCGCGAACCGGGTGAACCCGACCTGCACCAGCAGCGGTTCGCCTCCCACCGGGCCCTTGGCCACCAGGCGTACTTCCTCGCCATTCACGAAACCCAGCTCGCGCAGGCGACGGGCAATGGCATCGTTGGCATGCAGGTCCTGCACGGACTCGACCACGGCCGAGGTGTGCAGCGGCAGTTCGGACAGCGTCATCTAGCGTGTTCTCTGCTGGATGTAAATGGTTCTCGATTCTAACATTCCCGCGTCGCGTCATGGCCCATGACCAATGGCCCGCTATGATCCATACACGTATGGAGTGACCCTGGAATCCCATGAACGATGCTTTGCAGATCGAGCGCCGCGGCGCCGTCCTCACCCTCTGGCTGAACCGGCCGGAGCTGCACAACGCCTTCGACGCCAGCCTGATCGCCCGGCTGACCGCCGCGCTGGAGGCCGCCGGACGCGACGAATCGATCCGGGCCGTGGTGGTGGCCGGCCACGGCGCCTCCTTCTCGGCCGGTGCCGACATGCAGTGGATGCGCGGCATGGCCGCCGCCAGCGAGGCCGACAACCGCGAGGACTCGCTGGCCCTGGCGCGACTGATGCGCACCCTGGACGAGCTGCCCAAGCCGACCCTGGCCCGGGTCCATGGCGCGGCCTTCGGTGGCGGCGTCGGCCTGGTCGCCTGCTGCGACATTGCCATCGCAAGCAGCTCGGCGCGCTTCGGCCTGACCGAAAGCCGCCTGGGCCTGCTGCCCGCGGTGATCTCGCCCTATGTGATCGAGGCCATCGGTCCGCGCCAGGCCCGTCGCTGGTTCGCCACCGGCGAGCACTTCGATGCCGAGACTGCGCTGCGGATCGGCCTGGTCCACCAGCTGGTCGAGCCCGAGCGCCTGGACGAGGCGCTGGAGCGCCAGCTGGCCCTGCTCGACAAGGCCGGCCCGATCGCCTCGTCCACCGCCAAGCAGCTGGTCCGGCAGGTCCGCGACAGCCATGACCGCGACACCCTGGATCGGGATAATGCGGCCCTGATCGCGCGCCTGCGGGTGTCCGCCGAGGGCCAGGAAGGCCTGGGCGCCTTCCTCGACAAGCGCGCCCCTCACTGGGTCACGGAAGCCTGAACATGCTCGATCATCTTGGTTTGACCAGCGCCGACCTGGCGCGCAGCAGGACCTTCTTCCTGCAGGCACTGGCGCCGCTGCAGATCGGCGTGGTGATGGAAGTGAGCGCCGAACAGACCGGCGACCACGACCACATCGGCTTCGGCAGCGACGGCAAGCCGTTCTTCTGGCTCGGCAATGGCGGCACCGCCAGTCACGGCGTGCACGTGGCCTTCGCCTGCGCCAGCCGCGCGCAGGTGGACGCCTTCCACGCCGCCGCCCTCGCCGCCGGTGGCCGCGACAACGGCGCCCCGGGCCTGCGCCCGTGGTACCACCCGGATTACTACGCCGCCTTCGTGCTCGACCCGGACGGCAACAACATCGAGGCGGTCTGCCACCGCCCCGCCGATGGGGCAGCCGCATGAGCGATTACGTCCGCATTGTCGAGGTCGGCCCGCGTGATGGCCTGCAGAACGAAAAGCAGTTGGTGTCCACCGCCGACAAGATCGAACTGATCAACCGCCTGTCGGCCACCGGCCTGCGCAGCATCGAGACGACCAGTTTCGTCAGCCCGAAGTGGATTCCGCAGCTGGCCGATGCCGCCGAGGTCTACGCCGGCATCCAGCGCCGCCCCGGCATCCACTACCCGGTACTGGTGCCGAACGAACAGGGCTACGACCGCGCCCGAGCGGTCGGCGTCGAGGAGGTGGCGGTGTTCACTGCCGCGTCCGAGGCGTTCAACCGCACCAATACCAATGCCAGCATCGACGAGTCGCTGGCCCGGTTCGAGCCGATCCTGCGCCGCGCAGCCGCCGATGGCGTGCGCGTGCGCGGCTACGTCTCCACCGTGCTCGGTTGCCCCTACCAGGGCGAGGTGCCGCTGGCCGACGTGGTGCGCGTGGCGCGCGCGCTGCACCAGATGGGCTGTTACGAAATCTCGCTGGGCGACACCATCGGCGTCGGCACCCCGCGCAAGGCACGGGCGATGCTGCAGGCGGTGGCGGCCGAGATTCCGATGGAAGCCTTGGCCGTGCACTTCCACGACACCTACGGCCAAGCCATCGCCAACATCGCCACCTGCCTGGAAGAAGGCGTGCGCGTGGTCGACAGCGCCGTGTCCGGCGCCGGTGGCTGCCCGTATGCCAAGGGTGCCAGCGGCAACGTCGCCAGCGAAGACGTGGTCTACCTGCTGCAGGGCCTGGGCCTGGACAGCGGCGTGGACCTGCCGGCACTGGCCGAGACCGGCCGCTGGCTGGCTGGCCTGCTCGGTCGCGCCACCGCCAGCCGCACCGGGCAGGCGCTGGCCGCCGCAGGTTGACCGTCGCGCTGCGACGCCCTGCTGCGGCGGCGCAGTGCACAACGGCGACGGTCGCCGCTTCCGTTAGAATCGGCGGTTCTCGAACCAGCAGGACCGTGCAATGCAGCTGTCTTCCGTACGTGCCGTGATCACTGGCGGCGTCTCCGGCCTCGGCCTGGCCGTGGCCCAGCACCTCGTCGCCCAGGGCGGCAAGGTGGCTCTGTTCGACCTCAACGACGACAAGGGTGCAGCTGCCGTTGCCGGGCTGGGTGCCGACAAGGCCCGCTATTTCAATGTCAACGTCAGCGATGAGGCGGCCGTGGCTGCAGCCATCGACCAGGCCCACGATTTCCTCGGCGGCCTGAACGTAGCGATGAACTGCGCCGGCATCCTCGGCGCCGGTCGCGTGCTCGGCAAGGAAGGCCCGATGCCGCTGGCCGGCTTCCAGGGCACGGTGATGGTCAATCTGGTCGGCAGCTTCAACGTGGCCAAGGCCGCGGCCAACCGCATGCAGCACAACGACGCCGGCGAAGACGGCGAGCGCGGCGTGATCATCAACACCGCCAGCATCGCTGCCTATGAAGGACAGATCGGCCAGGCCGCGTATGCCGCCAGCAAGGGCGGCGTGGTGTCGATGACGCTGCCGATGGCGCGCGAACTGTCGCGCTTCGGCATCCGCGTCAATACGATTGCTCCTGGCGTGTTCTGGACGCCGATGGTCGATGGCATGCCCGAAGCCGTGCAGCAGTCGCTGGCCGCCTCGATCCCGTTCCCGTCGCGCCTGGGCAAGCCGGAAGACTTCGCCAGCCTGGTCGGCTTCATCCTCGGCAACACCTACCTCAACGGCGAGACCATCCGCCTGGACGGCGCTACCCGCCTCGCTCCGAAGTGATTCCCCCCGGGCGCCGGGACGGCGCCCTCCCCCAACGACCTAGATCACCATGAAAGCCAACGACATCAAGAAGGGCAACGTCGTCGAGTACAACAACGGCGTGTACCAGATCCGCGACATCGAGCGCAGCTCGCCGCAGGGTCGCGGCGGCAACGTCCGCTTCCGCTTCATCATGTACAGCGTGCCGGGCGGCAACAAGCTCGACGCCAGCTTCGATGCCGACGACAACCTGGTCGAGGTCGAACTGCTGCGCCGCCAGTCCACCTATTCGTACAGGGACGGCGATGCCTTCGTGTTCCTCGATGACGAGGACTACACGCCCTACACCCTGGACGCGGACGTGATCGGCGACGACGCCGGCTACATCACCGACGGCCTGACCGGCATCTACGTGCAGGTGATCGACGAGCAGCCGGTGGCGATCCAGCTGCCGGCCTCGGTGGTGCTGGAAGTGATCGAGACCCCGCCGGAACTGAAGGGCGGCACTGCCACCAAGCGCCCGAAGCCGGCCAAACTCAACACCGGCATCGAGATCATGGTGCCGGAATACATCGTCAACGGCGAACGCGTGCTGGTGAACACCGCCACCGGCGAATTCGCCGGCCGCGCCGACTAAGCGCCTTGCGCTGATCGGCTGCCTGTCCCTGCTTGCGGCGTGCTCGCCGCAGGCAGCGGGCAGCGCATCGGATGTAGCGATCGTGTAGAGCCGAGCGTGGGCTCGGCTCTACAGAAGGCTTACGGCTGCTTCGCACCGAAGTTGCCGCAGCCGTGGTACTGGCGGGTGCCGATGGTCAGGTTCACCTTGGCATCGAACGACTCGCCGCTCATGTCGTCCTGGCAGGTGGTGCGCTGGAAGCTGAGCTTGACGTCGGTACCGTCGGACGCCTTGCCACTCCAACCGTCAGCACCTTCGGTGGGCGTGGCGACGTCGAAGCGACGCTCGCCATAGTCAACTTCCACCCGCAGGCCCGGCGCGTCGCCATCGACGACCGCCAACCAGCCCGGCTCGTTGCCCGTGGCGCGGAACGCGGCCGTGCCCGCGCTGCCATCGCCTTCGGTCGCTTCGACCGCATGGCACTCGCGGTCCGCCTCGCCCTTCAGGCTCAACAGGCCGTCATCGCTGCCCTTGGTCCAGAAGCTGTTGCCCTGGCCATCACCGTACTTGGCACCCGACGCCGCACGTTCGGAGGTCATGGCGAAGGTACGTTCGCCGATCACCACCGTGGCCGCATCCTCGCCATTGAAGGTCGCGCGCACGCTCAGATCACCACACTGGTACGTGGTCTCGCTGCCGGTACCGGCGCTGGTGCTGGCAGCCGGTTCGGGCGCCGCCGGCGGCGCGGCATCGGTGCCGCCCGCAGCGGGTGCCTGGGCCGGCTGGCACGCGGCCAGCACCAACCCGAGCGAGGCTGCCAACAGACTGGGAACTACACGCATGGCTCGACTCCTTGTCGACACTACAGAGACCTTCGACCCTACCACCTGCCGGTGAGCGCGGCCTGAAAGCGGCCTGACCGTACTCACGCGGCCAGTACCGCCATCGACAACAGCTGCGCACCGCTGCCGGCGGAACTGCAGGTCCAGACCCGCAGCAGGCGCAGCTTCACTTCACGCTCCCGGCCCTGCCGCGACACGGACAACCGCACGTCGCTGGACAGCAACGCCAGGCGGCCACACAGCAGCGTCTCCACCGCGTGCAGCTGCAGGCTTCGCACCTGCAGGCTGCCGGCCAGCCAATCGCCCAGCCATGG
Source organism: Stenotrophomonas sp. YJH_SMC_65 (assembly GCF_059369475.1). NCBI lineage: Bacteria > Pseudomonadati > Pseudomonadota > Gammaproteobacteria > Lysobacterales > Lysobacteraceae > Stenotrophomonas > Stenotrophomonas sp. YJH_SMC_65. Next base: position 77,149 of record NZ_JCAFSR010000010.1, on the reverse strand, counting down.
CAGATCGAGCATGCGGCCGCCGTGGCCTTCCATCATGAACAAGGCCGGCGATACCAGCGCGTTCAACGCATCGTGGTCATTTTCCAGCAGCGCAGCGCACAGGCGCTGCTCCAGCGCCATCAACTGCTGCTCATGCAGATCTTCAACGATGTTCCGTTCCATCCACGGTTCCTCCCGGCATCGGCCGGCGCCTGCGCAGGCGCTGCGCGATCCACTGCCGCGCGCCCTGCACCACTACATAGAAGACCGGCACGAAGAACACCGCCAGCACGGTCGCACTGACCATGCCGCCGAACACACCGGTTCCAATCGCCTGCTGGGTTTCCTTCGACGCGCCCTGCGCCAGCATCAGCGGCACCACGCCCAGCGCGAATGCCAGCGAGGTCATCACGATCGGGCGCAGGCGCAGCCTGGCTGCCTCCAATGCCGCCTCGACCAGGCCGCGCCCCTGCTGCTGCAGCTGCCGCGCGAACTCGACAATGAGGATCGCGTTCTTCGCAGACAGCCCGATCACGGTGATCATGCCGACCTTGAAGAACACATCGTTGGGCATGCCACGCAACAGCACCGCGGCGACCGCACCGAGCAGGCCGAGTGGCACCACCAGCATCACCGCCAGCGGAATCGACCAGCTCTCGTACAGCGCCGCCAGCACCAGGAACACCACCAGCATCGACAACAACAGCAGCCACGGCGCCTGCGCCCCCGACTCACGCTCCTGCAGCGACTGGCTGGTCCACTGCAGGGCAAAACCGGACGGCAGCTTCCCGGCCAACCGCTCCATCTCCGCCATGGCCTGGCCGGTCGACACGCCGGAGGCCGGTGCGCCGGACAGATTCAACGCCGGGAAGCCGAGGTAGCGCTGCAGCTGCAGCGGCGCCTCGGTCCAGTGCGGGGTCACCAGTTCCGACAACGCCACCATGCCGCCCTCGCTGTTGCGCACGTACAGATTCAGCACGTCCTCCAGTTCCATGCGATGCGGCGCGTCGGCCTGCAGGATCACCTGCTGCAACCGGCCCTTGTTGGGGAAATCATTGACGTACTGCGAGCCCATCGCCGCTGACAGCGTGCTGCTGATGTGCTCGAAGCCCACGCCCATCGCCTCGGCCTTGGCGCGATCAATGTCCAGCCGCACGCTGGTACCTGCCGGCAGGCCATCGGCATGCACCTCCGACAGCAGCGGACTGGCGTCGGCCAGCTTCAGCAGCTGCTGCAGGGCCGCGCGCAGCTCGGCCTGGCTCTGCCCGGTACGCGCCTGCAGGGCCAGCGAGAACCCGGACGAACGGCCCAGGCTGTCGATCGCCGGCGGCATCACGCTCATCACCTCGCCCTCGGCAACCGTGGCCATCGCCTGCTGCGCGGCCTCCACCTCGCCGGCCGCGGTGGCGCCAGCACGCTCGCCCCAGTCCTTCAGCATGGTGTAGGTCAGCGCCGCGCTCGGGCCGGAACCGGAGAAGCTGTAACCGAGGATCGACTGGTTGGAGCCGATGCCCGGGCGCGAGGCCACGTGCCGTTCGTAGGCTTCGACCACCGCCAGCGTGCGTTCGGCGGTGGCTTCGGCCGGCAGCTGGATCGAGGTCATGAAATAGCCCTGGTCCTCTTCCGGCAGGAACGCGCCCGGCAGCCAGTGCAGGCCCAGCAGCAGCGCCGCCACCAGCGCGGCGAACACGCCCATCACCCGGCCGCTTCGCTGCAGCACGGAGGCCACGCCACGCTGGTAGCGCCCGGTCAACGCCTCGAAGCCACGATTGAAGGCGCCGAACAGCCCGCCACGACCATGATGGCCGTGGGTGTTCGGGCGCAGCAGGGTCGCGCACAGCGCCGGTGTCAGGCTCAGTGCCAGCAGCGCCGAAAACAGGATCGACACCGCCATCGCCACGGTGAACTGGCGGTAGATCGCGCCCACCGAGCCGCTGGCCAAGGCCATCGGAATGAACACCGCGGTCAGCACCAGGGTGATGCCGATCACCGCGCCGGTCAGCTCGCGCATCGCCTTGATGGTCGCCTCGCGCGGCGGCAGGCCCTCCTCGGCCATGATCCGCTCCACGCCCTCGACCACCACGATCGCGTCGTCGACGATGATGCCGATCGCCAGCACCATGCCGAACATGGTCAGCACGTTGATCGAGAAGCCCAGTGCCAGCATCACCGCGAAGGTACCGAGCAGCGCGATCGGTGCGACCAGCGCAGGAATCAGCGTGTAGCGCCAGTTCTGCAGGAACAGGTACATCACCGCGAACACCAGCAGCATCGCCTCCAGCAGCGTCTGCACCACCTTCTGGATCGAGATCTTCACGAACGGCGCGGTGTCGAACGGGATGCTCGCCTCCACGCCGCGCGGCAACAGCGGCGCCAGTTCCGCCATGCGCTCACGGACCGCCGACGCCGTGCGCACCGCATTCGCGCCCGGCCGCAGCTGCACCCCGGCGGCGGTGGCCGGATGGCCATCCTCGCGGGTGCCCCAGGCATAGCTCTGCGCGCCCAGTTCGACGCGGGCGACATCACCCAGCACCACCCGTGAACCGTCGGCCCCGGCGCGCAGTACGATCGCCGCGAACTGTTCCGGCGTGGACAACTGGCCGTCGGCGCTGAGCGGCACGGTGATGCGCTGGCCTGGAACACCCGGCGAATCACCGATGCGCCCCGGCGAGATCTCCAGGTTCTGCTGCTCGATGGCAGTGGCCACATCGCCCATGGTCAGGCCGTAGCCGGTCAACCGGGTCGGGTCCAGCCACACGCGCATCGCCTGCTCGGCACCGAACAACTGCACGCGACCGACGCCATCGATGCGGCGCAGCTCTTCGATGATGTTGCGCGCCATGAAATCGCCCAGCGCGGCCTCGCTGACGCTGGCATCCGGCGAACGCAGGCCGACCAGCATCAGGAAGCCGGAATCGGCGGCCTCCACGAACAGGCCGTTCTGCCGCACGCTGCGCGGAAGGCGCGGCTCGATCGCCTTGATCCGGTTCTGCACGTCCACCTGCGCCAGTTCCGGATTGGTGCCGGGCTTGAAGGTGGCGGTGATCGAGGCTTCGCCGGAGGTGTCCACCGACGATTCGAAGTAAAGCAGATGCTTGACGCTGGACAGCTCGCGCTCGATCAGGCCGACCACCGCATCGTTCAACGTCTGCGGGCTCGCACCCGGGTAGCTGGCATAGATGCTGACGCTGGGCGGCGCGACCGCCGGATAGCGCTCCACGGCCAGGCGCGGAATCGCCAGCGCGCCGGCCAGGATGATGAAGATCGCCAGCACCCAGGCGAACACCGGGCGATCGATGAAGAAACGTGCCATGTTGGATTTTCCTGGAGGGGCTGTCCCGGGAAAGGCTCAGCCCTTGCTGCCGGCCTGCACCGCACCGGCGCTGGCGACCGGCTTCTGCCAGTCGCGCGCATCGACCACCACGCCTTCCTGCAGGCGCTCCTGGCCCTCGACCACCACTTTCTCGCCGGCCTTCAGGCCCGCGCGCACCAGCCACTGGCGATCGACGCTGCCGTCCACCTCCAGCGTGCGGATCACCGCCCTGCCGTCGGCGCCTATCACCCAGGCATAGGCCTGGCCACCGGCGCTGCGCAGCACGGCCTGCTGTGGCACGGTCAACGCGCTGGCCGGGGCACCCCGCGGCACCCTCGCGCGCACATACATGCCGGGCAGCAGCTGCCGCCGCGGGTTGTCCACCAGGATGCGCAGGATCACATCACCCGTCCGTGCATCGACATTGATACCGGAGAACAGCAGCTGGCCACGCTCGGGCAGCGGCTTGCCGGCGGCACCGATGATGGTCACCGGCAGCTTGTCGCCGCCGGCCGCACTGCGCTGCAGCGACTCCAGCTGCGCCGCCGGCTGGCGCACATCCACGTAGACCTGGTCGATCTGCTGTACCACGGCCATCGGCTCGGCATCGGCCACGCCGACCAGCGCACCTTCGGTCACCAATGCCTGATCGATACGACCGGCAATCGGTGCGCTGACCGTGGCATAGCGCAGGTCGAGCTGGCGACGGGACAGGATCGCGCGCGCTTCATTCACTGCCGCGCGTGCCTGCTCGTACTCGGCGCTGGCGTCGTCCCGATGCTGCTGGCTGACCGCCTGCGCGGCAGCCAGGGCGTGCAGGCGCTGCGACTGCACGCGACTGCGGCCCAACGCCGCCTCACTGCGCTGCAGTGCGGCCAGCGCCGAATCGACGTCGGCCCGGAACGCTGCCGGGTCAATCTGGAACAAGGCCTGGCCTGCCCTGACTTCCGCCCCCTGGTCGAACAGGCGCCTCTGCACGATGCCGCCCACCTGTGCGCGGATCTGCGCGGTGCGCACCGCCGCGACGCGGCCTGGCAGTTCGTCGTCACGTTGCACCACCTGCGGGCCGACGCTGATCACGCTGACGCGCGGCGCCGCCTCGGGGGTGGCTTCGGGAGTGGAGCAGGCCGTCATGGCCAAGGCGAGGGCCGCGATCAACGCGACCGGAGTCCTGAAGGTTCTCATTGCTGTGCACAATGCCGCGCAGGCGGCGGATAGGTTCTGAAGCGCGCAGTCTGCGTGGCGATGATGGGGTTTCGATGGAGGAACTGTGGAGATACGATGGAGGCAAGCACCTTACGGCCCCGCCCCTGCATGCATGCCTCCCCTGCCCTCGCCGCCCTCGTCCTGATCGTCGAGGATGAGGCCGAGATCGCTGACATTCTCTGCGCCTACCTGGAACGCGAAGGACTGCGCACGCTGCGCGCCGCCGATGGCCACAGCGCACTGGACCTGCACCGCAGCGCCCGGCCCGACCTGGTCCTGCTCGATGTGCAGCTGCCGCGCCTGGACGGCTGGAGCGTGCTGACCCAGCTGCGCCAGCGCGGCGAGACGCCGGTGATCATGCTGACCGCACTGGACCAGGACCTGGACAAGCTGACCGCGCTGCGGATGGGCGCTGATGACTACGTGGTCAAGCCCTTCAACCCGGCCGAGGTGGCCGCGCGCGTGCGCGCCGTACTGCGGCGCACGCTGCGCGCCGCGCGCGTGGACGCACCCACCGCGTTGCGCGTCGGCCCGCTGCTGATCGACTCGGCCACCCACGCGGTGCACGTGGAGGGCGAAGGCTACAGCCACGAAGTGCTGCTCACCCTCACCGAGTTCAAGCTGCTGCACTGCATGGCGCTGGCGCCGACGCGCATCTTCAGCCGCAGCGAGCTGATGCACGAATGCCTGCCGGAAAGCGAAGCACTGGAGCGCACCGTCGACAGCCATGTCAGCAAGCTGCGCCGCAAGCTGGATGAAGTGGGCATGGTCAACGTCCCAGCCAGCGTGCGTGGCGTCGGCTACCGGCTGATGGCCGATCGCTGATGCCCTCCCTGCGCCGCTCCGGGCTGAGCCGCCACATCATCGTTTCGATGTCGCTGATGGTGATCGGCGTCATCGTGATGATGATCCTGTCATCGTGGCTGCTGTACGCGGTGCTGGTCGAGTTCTTCCCCGGCAGTACCGAGGAGCCGGAAAGCTGGCTGCCGACCGGCCCGGAACTGGCATGGATGGTGGGCGTGATCCTGACCGGGCTGGCGCTGGCCATCGCCGCCTCGTTCCGCCTCGCCCACCGCATCCTGTCGCCGCTGAATTCGCTGGTGGACAGCGTGCGTGCGCTCGCGGGCGGCGACCTGGGTGCACGCGCCAGCGTCGAGGAAAATTCGCCGGGCGAAGTGGCGACCCTGGTCGAGGACTTCAATGCGATGGCGCGCCGCCTGCAGCACATGGAGAGCGAGCGCGCGATGTGGCACGCGGCCATCGCCCATGAGCTGCGCACGCCGGTGACGATCCTGCGTGGCCGCCTGCAGGGGCTGGCAGAGGGTGTGTTCCAGCCAGACGAGTCGCAGTTCCGCAGCCTGCTGGCCCAGGTCGAAGGGCTGTCACGGCTGATCGAGGACCTGCGCGTGCTGAGCCTGTCCGACAACGCGCGGCTGGACGTGCGTCGCGCGCGCACCGACGTGGTGGCCGAGGTGCATTCGGTGATGACCCTGGTCGATCCACAGTTCCGCGCCGCCGGCTTCGTGCTGGAGCTGGAAACCAGCCGCGAGGAACACAACGCGCACTGCGACCCGACCCGCCTGCGCCAGGCATTGCTGGCGCTGCTGGAGAACGCGCGGCGCTATGCCAGCCCGGGCAAGGTGCGGATTGCAGTGCATGACACGCCCGGCCACGTGCAGGTGGCGATCGAAGACGAGGGTCCGGGCATCGACCCGGAACTGCACGCGGATATCTTCACCCCGTTCATGCGTGGCGACGGTTCGCGTTCGCGACAGGGCGGCGGCAGCGGGCTCGGCCTGGCGGTGGTCAAGGCCATCGCCGACGCGCACGGTGGCCGCGTCTACTGCATCCCGGGCAGCGCCGGCGGCAGCCGCTTCGTCATCGAACTGCCGCGCCAGTAGCCGGGCGGGCTGCCTGCGTACGCAGGTGTGCACCGAGTGCGGCCAGATTGGCGTCGATCGCATCCATTTCCTCGCGTTGGCGGATCGGCAGCTGCTGGCGCAGCTGGCCGCGCAATGCCTGCCACGCCGGGACCGCCTGCGCACTGGCAGTGGCCACGGCCGCGGACAGCAGCGCCTGCTCGTCGCCCAGCGGCAATCCATAGCCGTCATCCTGCAGCAGCGTCCCCGGGCGCAGCCACTGCCCGCTCTGCTCCAGCAACCCGCGCAGGCTGCGCGTTTCAGCGCTGTCCGGTGCGGCCAGCAGCTGCCGCTTGAGCACATCGCGTGCGCGCAGCTCGGCGCGCCGCTGCGCGGCCTGTTCCAGCAGCAACAGGCCGGCACTGGCACGCAGGTCACCCTGCAGCAGCCACGGTGCGCGTTGCTGTGCAGACAGCTTCAACCAGCCGCGCACATCACGAGCGGGCAAGGCCAGCTGGGCCGCGGCCACTGCGAACAACTGCTGGTAGTGGTCGCGCGCCGAGGCGAAGTAGTAGCCCTGCGCCTGCGCTGCAGTGCGGTCCGCCAGTACCCTCTCGTCGAGCACATCCAGCCGCACCAGTCGCCGCTTCAGGCCGCGCGGACTCAGTTGGGCCAGGCCCGCCTCGCCAAGGCGCGGCACCCCGGCCTGCAGCAGCTTGGCGGTTTCCACCGCGCAGTTGTTGCTGACGAAGTAATAGCGCCCGTCATAGCTCCAGTGCACCTGCGCGGTGCGCTCGAGCAGGCTGGCGATTTCGCTGCGGCCCAGCTGCAGCGGCAGCGACTGCAGCCCGCGCAGCTCGACCTTGGTGTACTCGTCCACCACCTGCTGCAGGGGCAGCACGAACAGCCGCGACGGATAGCCGCCGGTCAGGCCACGCCAGTTGGATATCTGCACGTCGCCCACGAACGCGCGGAACGACAGCACGCGGTGGTACTCCAGGTCCAGGCGGCAGTCCGGCCCAGGTACGCGGCCCGGCTTGCAGACCACCAGCCGCAGCATGCTGTGGCCCCAGCGACTCATCGGCTGCGCACTGCCTTCGGCGAACAGGTAGTCCACCGCGTAGACGCGCGCCGGGTCGAGCTGCAGCAGCGATGCAGCGCCCTCCTCCGATTCGGCCTGCAGCAGGGGCAGCGTCGTGGCGCACCGCGGCCGTGGCAGCGACGGTGGTGTTCCGAAATGCGCCTGGTACCACTGCGCCAACGCGGGCCGCCGGCAGGCGAACTCGCCGTCGAGCACGAAATGCTCGGCATTCACGGCCAGGTACTCGGCCGGGTTCGCCAGTTCATAGACATCCGGGCTGCGATCACGGAAATCGTTGTCGCCCCGGCCGAGGTGCCAGGGCCTGCGCTGCCAGCCCGCAAGGTCACGCCATCGCACGCTCTGCGACCAGTTCGCACCGCCACGGTCGGCGACGTGGGTCAGTTCATGCACCAGCGCACTGCGGCGCGCACGGCGGTTGCCGGGCATGCCGTCATCCAGCAGGGTGCGGCGCAACGTAATGCGGCCGGCGAAAGCGCGCCCGTGCACCTCGGCGGGAAGGTCATCACTCCAGCGCACCTGCACCTGAGCCGGCAAAGCGCGCAGCAGGCCTTCCGGCAGCAGGGACTGCACGTCGGCCAGGGTCTGGCTGGCGAGCTGCTGCTGCGTCGGATCGAGACCGGAGGGATCGAGCTGCAGCCGATCAGCCGCGTGGACGGAAGGGATGAGCAGCCATGCCAATGCGGCGATCCACCCGCACCGCCCGCTGTGCTTCCGTAGAGCCGAGCCATGCTCGGCTGCTGTTGCGATCCGGGTGCGCCGGGCATCCAGCCGGGCATGGCTCGGCTCTGCAGAAAGCGATGACGCCGAGGTCATGCAGCCCGCATCAACGCGCCAGCAGCGCGCGGGCCAGTTCCAGGTCGCTCTGTTGCTGTGCGGCAGCGCTCTGCTCACGCAGGTGGACCAGCGCGGCCTGCAGGCGGGCGCCACGGATCTGGCCGTCGCTGGCGACGAACGCAGCGGCATCGTCGCGCGCGGCTCGCACCACCTTGTCGTCGCCCGAGCTGCTGCCCGAGGAACCGGAGGAGGCACCGGTCGCCGAACCGGCCGAGGTGCCAGCGAAGCTGGAAGCGAAGCCGGCCAGCGGCAGGGACAGCAGGGCGAGCAGCAGAAGCGGACGGGTCATCGGTTCGAAGCCGGTTGTGAAGGTGCGTGGAGCGTAACGGGTACGTGAAGGATTTGCCCGGCTCAGGCGTCGAACAGCTTGCCGGGATTCAGCCGCGCTTGGGGATCGAACGCGCGTTTGACCGCCTTCATGAGCGCGATCTCGGCGGGGGCGCGGGTGCTGTCCAGGTAGCCCTTCTTGACCAGTCCGATGCCGTGCTCGGCGGAGATGCTGCCATCGAAGCGGGCCAGCACCTGCGCCAGCAGCTTGGTCACGTGCTCGCACTGCGCCACGAAGTCGGCGTCGCTGGTGTCGTCCGGCTTGAGCACGTTGATGTGCAGGTTGCCATCGCCGATATGGCCGAACCAGACCACGTCGAAGTGCGGGTAGGCCTGCCCGATCAGTGCCTGGGTCTCGGCCAGGAACGCCGGCATCGCCGAGATCCGCACCGAGACGTCATTCTTGTAGGGCTTGTAGCGCGCCAGCGACTCGGTGATGCCTTCGCGCAGGCGCCACAGCTGGGCGGCCTGGGCATCGCTGGCACTGATCACACCGTCGCTGACCCAGCCGTTGCCCATGCAGTCCTCGAAGGCCGCCATCGCCGCGGCTTCCTGTGCCTCGTCGTTGGCCGCGAACTCGGTGACGACGTAGTACGGATGCACCTCGTCGAACGGTGCCTGCGCGCCATGCGCCAGCACGTGCTCCAGCGCCCGGTCGGTGAAGAATTCGAAGGCCTGCAGCTGCAGGCGCGCGCGGAACGCGGCGAACACCTGCATCAGCACCTCGAAGCTGGGTACTGCCAGCAGCATCACGTTGCTGGCCGGCGGCGGATCGGTGAGTTTCACTGTCGCCTCGACGATCACGCCCAACGTGCCTTCCGAACCGATCAGCAGCTGGCGGAAGTCATAGCCGCTGGAGTTCTTGATCAGGCCCTTGTTGAGTTCCAGCAGCTCGCCGCTGGCGGTAACCACCTTCAGCCCGGCGATCCACTCGCGGGTATTGCCATAGCGGATCACGCGGATGCCGCCGGCATTGGTGGCGATGTTGCCGCCGATCGTGCACGACCCGCGCGCAGCGAAGTCCACCGGGTAGATCAGGCCGTGGTCCAGCGCGGCGTTGTGCACGGCCTCCAGCGGCATGCCGGCCTGCACCACCAGGGTGCGATCGACCGCGTCGTAGGCCAGTGCCTTGTTCATCCGTTCCAGGCTGAGCACCAGCTCGCCGTTGGCGGCCACCGCGCCACCGGAAAGGCCGGTACGTCCGCCGGACGGCACCACGGCCACGCCCTCGCCCGCACTCCAGCGCATCACCGCCTGCACTTCCTCGACCGTGGCCGGCAGTGCGATCGCCAGCGGCGCTGGCGTCCAGCGCCGGGTCCAGTCGCGCCCGTAATGCTCCAGGTCGGCCGGGTCGGTCTTCAGCTTCAGGCCGGGACAGGCCTGCTGCAGCGAGGCAATGCGGGAATCGGTCATGACGGTCCAACGCGGTGCGTGAAGACGGGCAAGCGTGCCAGCGGTACGCGCCAGCGTCCAGCCCCGCAGCGATACAGATAGCTACGGATGCAACCAATTGCGCACTGCACCATGGGCGCTTCGATCTGGCATAGTGGTCAGCCCCTGTCCCACTGGCCGTGTTGCCCCATGTCGCCGAAGAAGACCTCGTTCCCCAAGCAGGATATCCGCGTACTGTTGCTGGAGGGGGTCAGCCAGACCGCCGTGGAGGTGTTCAGCGCCGCCGGCTACAGCCAGATCGAGGCGCACACCAAGGCACTGCCCGAGGACGAACTGAAGGCGCGCATCGCCGAGGCGCACATCGTCGGCATCCGTTCGCGCACCCAGCTCAGCGCCGAGGTGCTGGCCGAGGCCAAGCGCCTGATCGCGGTGGGCTGCTTCTGCATCGGCACCAACCAGGTCGACCTGGACGCGGCCGAGCTGGCCGGCATCCCGGTGTTCAATGCGCCCTACTCCAACACCCGCAGCGTGGCCGAGCTGGTGATCGCCGAGGCGATCATGCTGACCCGTGGCATTCCGCAGAAGAACGCCGAGTGCCATCGCGGCGGCTGGTCGAAGTCGGCCAGCGGCAGCCATGAAGTACGCGGCAAGACGCTGGGCATCATCGGTTACGGCCACATCGGCACCCAGGTCGGCGTGCTGGCCGAATCGCTGGGCATGCAGGTGATCTTCCACGACGTGGAAACCAAGCTGGCGCTGGGCAATGCCCGTGCCGCGGCGAGCCTGGACGATCTGCTGGCCCGCGCCGACATCGTCACCCTGCACGTGCCGGAGACCCCGGCCACGCAGTGGATGATCGGCAGCACCGAGCTGGCGAAGATGCGCAAGGGCGCGCACCTGATCAACGCCGCGCGCGGCACCGTGGTCGACATCGACGCGCTGGACGCAGCGCTAGCCAGCGGCCACGTCGGCGGTGCCGCGCTGGACGTGTTCCCGGTCGAACCGAAGGGCAACGGCGATATCTTCGAGTCGCCGCTGACCCGCCACGACAACGTGATCCTGACCCCGCACGTGGGCGGCAGCACGCTGGAAGCGCAGGACAACATCGGCGTGGAAGTGGCGGCCAAGCTGGTGCGCTACAGCGACAACGGCAGCACGCTGTCGGCGGTCAACTTCCCGGAAGTGACCCTGCCCGAACACGAGGACAGCCTGCGCCTGCTGCATATCCACCAGAACGTGCCGGGCGTGCTGTCCAGGGTCAACGAGATCTTCTCGCGCCACAACGTCAACATCGACGGCCAGTTCCTGCGCACCGACCCGAAGGTGGGCTACGTGGTGATCGACATCACCGCCAGCGAGGCGCAGGCCGCCGCCGTCCGCGACGAGCTGGCCGCGATTCCGGGCACGCTGCGGACGCGCATCTTGTATTGAGCAAGGCGTCGCCGGGCATGCCCCGGCGGATTGCTTCCGGCGTCGCACCATCCACGCATGGCGTGGATGGAACACCTCAGAACCTTACGGCGTGGAGGTTCTTGTAAAAGTCCCAATGGATCAGAACCCTGTCTTCCATCGACAGGAACAGCGTATCGACGAAATCCAGCTCCTCGGCATGAACCAGCCAGTCCTGCAGGCGGCTGCCCAGCGAAGGTACCGCCCCATCCACCTGGACAACCGTCAACGCAGCCTCGCTTGGCAAGCCAACAGCATCTGCAATGGCGCTCAACTCCTGCGCCAGCCGCTCCCGCCCCACCCCGGGGACCTCCAGGCGCGATGGCACGCGCTCCCAGTCGATGGATGTGATGACTGGCAATGCAGCCTTGATCATCGCAAGGGCAGCATCGTGCTTCGCCTCGCCACAGGCATGAGCCGCAACAAACGCGGCACAGCCGTCCGAGAGCATCAACGTGCCAGCCAGCGGCGCGCCATGCGCTGCATGGATTCATCCGACGCCGGGTCGGCCGCGACCTCGGTTACCGGCCGCCAGGCCAGGTCCAGCGATTCCTCGCTGAGCACGAATGCCTCGCCACCGAGCGCCCGGATCACGAAACGCACGTCGTAGTGCCAGTGTCCCGGCACGTCCTTGCGCTCGGGAATCCAGTGCTTGTCCAGATCGAAGATGGCCGGGTCTTCCAGCACCAGGCCGCTCAGGCCCGACTCCTCCTCGGCTTCCTTCAGCGCCACCCGGGCCAGGTCACGGTCGCCGTCGGCGTGGCCGCCCAGCTGCAGCCAGCGCTGCAGCTTGCGGTGGTGGGTGAGCAGCAGGCGCTGGCCATCGGCGCTGACCAGCCAGCAACTGGCGGTGAAGTGGCCGGCCAGTCGCTCGCGGCGGAACGGATCTTCCGGATCATCCAGCAATGTGCCGAATTCGGCAGCCAGGGCGTCGTGGGCGGGTTCGCGGCGCGCGTAGTCCCGGAGCAGGCCGCGCAGGCGATCGTCAAGCGCGGCAAGGGTTTCGGCGGTCTGGCTCATGAATGGGGACGGTTCGGAAAAATACTGCTCATTATCGCCGTTCATTGTTGCGATTGCGCTTGTGCGTTGGCTTCAGCTTTGGCTAAGGTACAGCGGGCCGTTCGCACGGCCTTCACCATTCAAGGCAGCCGGCAACGTATCGGCCGCCCACCCCATCCGATCACTAGGAAGTACTGCATGCTGAAAGCTCTGTTGAGGGTCAAGCCGGTCGAGCCGGCCGGGCACGTCGATGCCGGCGAACCCATCGAAGGCAGCCTGGACGGCGAAGCCACGTTGAAACGGACCCTCACGGCTAAACACCTCATCCTGCTGGGCGTGGGTGCGGTGATCGGCGCAGGCATCTTCGTGCTGACCGGCCAGGCCGCAGCCAACCACGCGGGCCCGGCGGTGATGCTGTCGTTCGTGCTGGCCGGTTTCGCCTGTGCGCTGGCAGGCCTGTGCTATGCCGAGTTCGCGGCGATGATGCCGGTCTCCGGCAGTGCCTACTCCTATTCCTACGCCACCCTCGGCGAAGGCATGGCCTGGTTCATCGGCTGGTGCCTGGTGCTGGAGTACCTGTTCGCCTCGGCCTCGGTCGCGGTGGGCTGGTCGGCCTACCTGATCAGCTTCATCACCACCACGCTGCACATGCCCTTCCCGGACATGCTCAGCGCCGCGCCCATCGCCTGGACCGGCAGCGAGTTCGTCTCCTCCGGCAAGCTGTTCAACCTGCCGGCGGTGCTGATCGTGGCGGCGGTATCCGGCCTGCTGTACGTGGGCGTGACCCAGTCGGCGTTCGTCAACGCGATCATCGTGGCGATCAAGGTCACCGTCATCTGCCTGTTCATCGGCATCGGCGCGGCCCACATCGACCCGGCCAACTGGCACCCGTTCATTCCGGAAAACACCGGCGTGCCGGGTGAGTTCGGCTGGAGCGGTATCTTCCGCGCCGCCACCATCGTGTTCTTCGCGTACATCGGCTTCGATGCGGTCTCCACCGCTGCCGGTGAGACCAAGGACCCGCAACGCAACATGCCGATCGGCCTGCTCGGCTCGCTGGCCGTGTGCACGATCGTCTACATCATCGTCTGTGCGGTGCTGACCGGCATGATGCCGTACCACCTGCTGGGCACCGACAAGCCGGTGGCGACCGCGCTGGAGCCCTACCCGACCCTGTCCTGGCTGAAGACGTTCGTGGAAGTCGGCGCCATCGCCGGCCTGTCCTCGGTGGTGCTGGTGATGATGATGGGCCAGACCCGCATCGCCTATACCATCTCCCGCGACGGCCTGCTGCCGAAGTTCTTCGGCAAGGTCCATGCCCGTTTCCGCACCCCGTACGTCGCCACCATCGTGGTCGGCGTGATCGCCGCCGCGCTGGCCGGCCTGGTGCCGCTGAACGTGCTGGGCGAGCTGGTCTCGATGGGCACCCTGCTGGCCTTCGCCACGGTCTGCATCGGCGTGCTGGTGCTGCGCTATTCCAAGCCGGACCTGCACCGCCCGTTCCGCGTGCCGATGGTTTGGATCATCTGCCCGCTCGGCGCGGCCACCTGCCTGTTCCTGTTCTGGCAGGCGTTCGTGGTGCATTGGCACCTGTTCGTTGGCTGGACGCTGCTCGGCCTGCTGATTTACCTGGGCTACGGCATCCGCAACAGCAAGCTCGCCAAGTCGCCCTGATCCGCCTTCGGGCCGGCCTCGCGCCGGCCCCTCCGTTTTCCCGCGCGCCGCCCATGGCGCGCTTCGACAAGACCACCACACATGTTCAAGCAACTGTGGGCCACCAAGCATCCGCATGCCGCCCATGAAGACGCCAACGGCCTGAGCCTGCGTCGCCACCTTGGCCCCTGGGGGCTGACCGCCCTGGGCATCGGCGCGGTGATCGGCGGCGGCATCTTCGTCATCACCGGCCAGGCCGCCGCCAACCACGCCGGCCCGGCGATCATGCTGTCCTTCGTGCTGGCCGCCATCTGCTGCGCCTTCTGCGCGCTGGCCTATGCCGAATTCGCCTCGATGGTGCCGGTCTCCGGCAGCGCCTACACCTACACCTACGCCACCTTCGGCGAGCTCTCGGCCTGGTTCATCGGCTGGATGCTGGTGCTCGAGTACGGCGTCTCCGCCTCGGCGGTGGCGGTCAGCTGGACCGGTTATTTCCTCAGCCTGCTCAGCCAGTTCGACATCCATCTACCGGCGGCACTGGTCAGCGCGCCACTGGACGCGCAGCTGCGCCCCACCGGCGCGATCGCCAACCTGCCCGCCGCCGCACTGGTGCTGCTGCTGACCTGGCTGTGCTACGTCGGCATCAGCAAGTCCTCGGCGATGAACATGGCGATGGTCGTGCTCAAGACCGGCCTGATCGTGCTGGTCATCGTGGTCGGCTGGAAATACGTGGACACCAGCAACTGGACCCCGTTCATTCCGGCCAATGAAGGCCCGGGCAAGTACGGCATGGAAGGCGTGCTGCGTGGCGCGGCGATGGTGTTCTTCGCCTACATCGGTTTCGAGGCGGTATCGGTGGCGGCGCAGGAATCGAAGAACCCGCAGCGTGACATGCCGATCGGCATGATGCTGTCGCTGGTGATCTGCACCGTGTTGTATATCGCAATGGCCGCAGTGATGACTGGCCTGGTGCCGTTCCAGCTGCTGGGCACCGACGAGCCGGTGGTGACTGCCGTGGCCGCGCACCCGCAGCTGGGCTGGCTGCGCTGGGTGGTCGAGGTCGGTGCGCTGGTCGGCCTGTCTTCGGTGGTGCTGGTGATGATCATCGGCCAGCCGCGCATCTTCATGATCATGGGGCGCGACGGCCTGCTGCCACCGGTGTTCACCCGGATCCACCCGAAGTACCGCACGCCGCACATCAACACCGTGATCACCGGCATCGGCATCGCGCTGCTGGCGGCGCTGTTCCCGCTGGACATCCTGGGCGAGCTGACCTCGATGGGCACGCTGATCGCGTTCGCCGCAGTCTGCGCCGGCGTGCTGATCCTGCGCCGCACCCAGCCGGACCTGCCGCGCCCGTTCCGCATGCCGATGGCGTGGCTGATCTGCAGCCTGGGCGTGCTGAGCTGCCTGGCGCTGCTGTCGGCGATGACGATGCACAACTGGATGCTGATGGGGGTATGGACGTTCGTCGGCTTCGTGATCTATTTCTGCTACGGGTTCCGGCACAGCCGCCTGCGGGGTCAGTAAGGGGTTTTTGTATTGCAGGGCCTGCGGCCCTGCACCCGCCTTTGAAGCCGGAGCGACGGCAAGAGCTGGGCTGAGGGTTTGGCGGGGAGGGGGGAGATTGCGGGGGACGCTGCAAGTACATCCCTGTAAGCTCGGTCGCCGCATCCATGCGGCTCACGCCCCCGCAACCTCCCCCCTCCCCGCCTCCGACAGTCTCCTGGCACGTCCAGTAGATCCACGCCATGCGTGGATGAATTGCGTCTGAGAGATGAATTCTCTCCGGTCGATGAATCCCCTGTAGAGCCGAGCCATGCTCGGCTCCGAGCAAGCCCAGCGCCGCGACCCGCTTTTCGCTTTTCCTTCTTCACTCCGTGGCTGGCCGCACGCCGGAACCTGTCCGAGGCGGGTGGGTGGGCCGTGCAGGGGCGTTGGCGCCATGTATGGCGCCATCGAGCTTACAGGGACGTACTTGCAGCGTCCCCTGCACGGCCCACCCGCCCCGCCCGCCCATGAACCGCTCTACACGACCCGCCACGAGGGGCTCAGCCGTTGGCCGAATCCAGTAAAATCGCCGGCATGAACGCCCCCACCTTCCCGTACGACACCGCGCGCCTGAGCGAACTGGCCCAGCTGCTGATCGACAACGTCCGCGAACTGGCGCACGCCGGCTGGACCCCGGCCACCAGCAGCAATTTCTCCCACCGCCTGGATGACCGCCACGCCGCGATCACCGTGTCCGGCAAGGACAAGGGCCGGCTGATCGAGGACGACATCATGGTGGTGGACTTCGACGGCCTGGCCGTCGGTCGCCCGCTGCGCCCGTCCGCCGAGACCCTGCTGCACACCCAGCTGTACCGCCGCTTCCCGGAAATCGGCTGTGTGCTGCATACGCATTCGCCGGTGCAGACCATCGCTTCGCGCCTGTACGCGCCGCAGGGCCATATCCGCCTGGAAGGCTACGAGCTGCTGAAGGCCTTCGCCGGCAACAGCACCCATGAAATGGCCATCGACGTGCCGGTGTTCGCCAACACCCAGGACATGAACGTGCTCTCGGCGCAGGTCGACGACCTGCTCGACCGGCAGAACCTGTGGGGTTACCTGATCGACGGCCACGGCCTGTATGCCTGGGGCCGTGACATGGCCGAGGCGCGCCGCCACCTGGAAGCCTTCGAATTCCTGTTCCACTGCGAGCTCGAGCTGCGCAAGCTGCGCGGCTGAGCCTGCGCGCAGGTGCAGATGCCGATCCGGAATCTGCGCCTCGCCCCCACCCTGCTACCCTGTCTTCCCCCCGAGACGTTCAAGCTGCCGCCATGAGCCGACTGCGCATCTACGACGACACCCGCCCCGAATCGCCGCTGCTGGACACCCAGGACGGCGCGGTCATCGCTGCCGAGCTGCAGAAGATCGGCGTCACCTTCGAGCGCTGGCAGGCCACCGCGCCAGTCGCGCCGGGCGCCAGCCAGGAGGAAGTGTTCGCCGCCTACCGTGCGGACATCGACCGCCTGGTCGCCGAGCGCGGCTTCAAGAGCGTGGACGTGGCCTCGATCGCCCCGGACAACCCGAACCGCGCCGAGCTGCGCAAGAAGTTCCTCGACGAGCACTTCCACAAGGAAGACGAGGTGCGCTTCTTCGTCGCAGGCTCGGGCCTGTTCACCCTGCACGTGGGTGACAAGGTCTATGAGATCGAGTGCGTGAAGGACGACCTGATCGCCGTGCCCGATGGCACCACCCACTGGTTCGACATGGGCGATGAACCGAGCTTCGTGGCGATCCGCTTCTTCACCGAGCCGGACGGCTGGGTGGGTCATTTCACCGGCACCGACATCGCGCAGAAGTTCCCCCGTTACGTACCTACCCAGGCGTCCTGATCCATGCAGCCCCGCGTCATCCTGACCGACATCGAAGGCACCACCAGCAGCATCTCGTTCGTCAAGAACGTGCTGTTCCCCTATGCCCGCAAGGCCTTGCCCGCGTTCGTCGCCGAACATGGCCAGCAGCCGGAGGTCCGCCGCTGGCTGGACGCGGTGGCTACCGAGATCGGCGGCGCCTGCCAGGACAGCCTGGTGGCCGAGACGCTGCAGGGCTGGATTGACCAGGACCGCAAGCACACCGCACTGAAGGCGCTGCAGGGCCTGATCTGGGATGAGGGCTACCGTCGCGGCGACTACACCGCGCACTTCTACCCGGAAGTGGCACCGGTGCTGAAGGGCTGGCATGCCTCCGGCCTGCCGCTGTACGTGTACTCCTCCGGCTCGGTGCCGGCACAGAAGCTGTTCTTCGGCTTCAGCGATGCCGGTGACCTCAGCCCGCTGGTGTCGGGCTGGTTCGATACCGAGATGGGTGGCAAGCGTGAGGCCGACAGCTACCGCCGCATCGTGCAGGCCATTGGCGTGCCGGCCGGCGAGATCCTGTTCCTGTCCGATGTGGTCGAAGAACTGGATGCTGCCCGCGAAGCCGGCCTGCAGACCCGGCTGATCGACCGCCTGGATGACTACCCGATGCCGCGTACCGGCCAGTCCGCCAACGGCCACGAGCGGGTCGAGAACTTCCAGCAGATCCAGCTGTAAGCAGGAAAAAGGGGACGGAGGGGATTAAGTCGTTTGTGGCCCATGTGTGCCACAAACGACTTAATCCCCTCCGTCCCCTTTTTTGCTCAACGGTCGTTGAGGGTCTTCACCCTCAGCGCCTCGCGCAGGGTAACCAGATCCACCGGGCCGCGCACCGCGATATCGCGGGTTTCGCCCGGCAGCAGGTCCAGCAGGTTTTCTTCGACCTGCACGTCCAGCGCACCGAAGTCGATCCACGTCGCGCGCACATACGCCGCGCTTTCCAGCCGCAGTCGATAGTGGTCGCCTTCGATGGACAACGTGGCCTTGAGCTTCTGCCGCGGCAACACCTGGTCCTTGGCTTCGACGAATCCGACAACCTGCCGTGCGCTCACCGCCCCGTTCTGCAGCAGCTCAAACACCGCCACCGTGCGCTTCGGATCGGCACCGGCCAGCAACTCGGCATCGCGAAAATCACCGATCGAGGTGACGCCCGACGCCGCCAGCGTCACCGCATCCTCGCGACGGCGCAGCACCTTCCCTTCCACGTCCATCACCCGCAGCCGCCAACGTGCATCCAGCGCCGCACCGTCATTGATCAGGCGTACCCGCGTGCTGCCCTCATCGCGCAGCGCGGCTACCGTGACCGGCGCGAAGAAGCGCCGCGCGGCGAAGTGCAGCGCCTTCCAGCGGCCGAAGTAATCCACGCTGGACCACGAGGCGCCTGGCCAGACATCGTTGAGCTGCCAGTACAGCGAACCCATCGTGTATGGCCGGGAGGCGCGATGATGCAGCGCCGCCAGTGCGATGCCATCGGCCTGCATGACCTGGCTGAGGTAGACGAAGTCCTCGAAGTCCTTCGGCGTGCCATAGCCCTGTTCGATGTAGTGCAACAGGCGGCTGTTGCCCTCGCCGGCCATGAACTTCTGGTGTGCACGGATCACCGGGCTGTCGATGCGCTGCTCGGCGCGGGTGGCGATCTGGTCCACCGTCGCCACCGACGGCCACGCCTGCAGCCCGTACTCGGACATGAAGCGCGGCGTCTCACGCAGGTAGGCCTGCACCGGCAGCGCCGGATTGCCCCAGACCTGCCAGTAGTGCTTGTCGCCGCGGGTGGAATCGTTGGCCTTCTCGTCCAGATCGTTGCTGGGCGAACTGGACCAGTACGGTACGCCCAGTCCTTCCTCGCCCACCACCTGGCGCAGGTCGTTGCCGAACAGGTCGACATAGCCCTGCCAGACCTTCGCCGCAAATGCCGGGTCGGCCGCCTTCAGGTCGCGGCCGTGACCCCAGTCCTTCCAGGCGGTTTCTTCCTCGTTGTTGCCACACCACAGCACGATGCTGGGGTGATGGCGCAGCCTGCGCACGTTGTCGCGCGCCTCGGCCACCACGCTGGCACGGAAGGCCGGATCGTAGCCCGGCTGCATGCCGCCGCCGAACATGAAGTCCTGCCAGACCAGCAGGCCCAGTTCGTCGGCGATGTCGAAGAACGCGTCGTCCTCGTAGTAGCCACCGCCCCAATTGCGCAGCATGTTCATGTTGGCGTCGCGCGCGGCGGTCAGCACCTGGCGCAGACGTGCTGCGTCGACGCGTGCGGGGAAGGCATCGAACGGAATGACGTTGGCGCCCTTGGCGAAGATCGGCACGCCGTTGATGACGAAGGCGAAGCCCTGCCCGCCCTTGCCGTCCTCTTCGCGGCGCAGTTCGACCGTGCGCAGGCCGATGCGCTGCTCGCGCACCAGCGTTGCGTCGGCACCACCATCCAGGCGCGCCTGAACGGTATAGCGATCCTGCGCACCATGGCCGACCGGCCACCACCGCTTCGGTTCCGCCAGTTCAATCGGTAGTTCAACACTGTTCTGCCCGGGCTTCAGCAGTACGGTGCGCCGCTGCTGGGCCACGCTGCGACCCTGCGGATCGCGGACTTCCACATTGACGACCGCAGAACCGGTGGCGCTGCCCTGCTCCACCTGCAGCAGCACCGCCAGCTTCGCCTGCTCCGCGCTCAATGCATCGGTGCGCACGGCAAGACTGGTCAGGCGGTGCGTATCCCAGGCCTGCAGGTCGACCCCGCGCCAGACCCCGGCGGTGACATAACGCGGGCCCCAGTCCCAGCCGAAGTGGTAGGCCGGCTTGCGCGCGAAGTTGCCGACCATCGCGTCCTTCGGCTCATCGCCATACGGCGACGGGTAGTTGCCAGCGATCTTGTGTGGCATCGCCTGTACGCCCGGAAGCAGCGTGCGGATCGGTGAGCGGAACACGATCTGCAGTTCATTGCCCCTGGCGCGCAGATGCCCTTCCACGCGCGCGCGCCAGGTCCGGTGCGCGTTGTCCGCGCGCAGCAGCGGCTTGCCGTTGAGGCTGACTTCGGCATAAGTGTCCAGCCCGTCGAAGCGCAGTTCGGCATGGGGCTTGGCCAGCATCGCCGCGTCCACGTCGAAGCGCGCGCGGTACTCCCAGGCCGCCAGGCCGATCCATTGCAGCTCCGCTTCGGGCGCACCCACGTACGGGTCGCGGATCAGCGCATGCGCCAGCAGGTCGGTGTGCACGCTGCCCGGCACCGTCGCCGCACGCCATTGCTGCAGGCCTGGATGAGCTGCGCCCTGCGCGTCGCCGGGCAGCATGCGGAACTCCCACTGTGCCTGCAGGGGCGCCGCAATTGCCGGGAAGGCCGACGTTGCGACCAGCAGCAGGAGCAGACGGACAACGAGGGAAAGACGATGCACGCGGAGCTCCTGTTTTTCCGCCGGGCGTGGCCCGGCGCTACTGATTCAGATTCAACATGCGTACGGCGACACGCGCCTCAACGCACCACGTTCAACACTTCGTAGCACGCGCCCATGGTGTGGTAATCCACCTTGCCGGCCGGGCTCTTCTCGTCGCTGTACTTGCGGTTGTCGGCATCGAGGATACGGAACCAGGCGCCGAACTGATGGTCGACGAAGTGCTCCCACGCGTACGCCCAGATGCGCTCGTACCACTGCCAGTAGCGGTCATCACCGGTGCGCTTGGCCATCAGCGCGGCAGTAGCCAGCGTTTCGGCCTGCACCCAGAAGTATTTGTCGTCGTCGCAGACGAAGCTGTCGCCACCGATCGGCGCGCCATCCATGCCCGGCTGCCGGCGCGATTCCGGTGCGAAGCCGTAGTACAGGCCACCTCGCGCTTCGTCCCAGCTGCGCGCCACGGCCACGTCGAACAGGTGCTGCGCGGTCGGCACCAGCCAGTCGGCCTGCACGTGGCGATCGAGGATCAGCAGCAGCTTGGCCCACTCGGTCTGGTGCCCCGGTTGGAAGCCCCACGGGCGGAACAGGTGCTTGGGGTCGTCCAGGTTGTAGTCCCAGTCGATCTCCCAGTTCTCATCGTAGTGCTCCCAGACCAGCCCGCCGGCCTTGGCCGCCTGGCGGCGGGTCATGTTGTCGGCCAGCTGCAGCGCGCGCTCCACATAGCGCTGCTCGCCACTCGCCTCGAACGCGGCCAGCATCGCCTCGCACATGTGCATGTTGGCGTTCTGTCCACGGTAGCCGGTGAAGTTCCACTGGCCATCCGCTTCATCCTTGTAGAGCCCGTGCTGCGGCTCCCAGAAGCGCGCTTCCAGCAGCTGCCAGGTCTCGTCCATCCACGCGCGGGCCTGCTCGATACCTGCCTTCAGCGCGCAGCTGTAGGCCAGCAGCACGAAGGCCACGCCGTAGCAGTGGTTCATGTCGTCCTCGACCTTGCCATCACGCAGGGTCCAGGCATAGCCGCCGGTGGCCGGGTTGCGGTGCACCTCGCGCAGGTAGCGCACGCCGTGCTCGACCGCGTCGCGGTACTCGGCATTGCCGAACTCGCGGTAGGCCATCGCGTAGTTGAAGACGAAACGGGTGCTGCTCACCAGGTGGCGATGGCTGGCATCGTAGATGCTGCCGTCATCACGGAAGTAGTGGAAAAAGCCACCATTGGGATCGATGCAGCGCGGGTGGTAGAACGCCATGGTGTCGGCGATGTGCGCGCGCAGGAACGCGGGCGAACGGAAATCGGGCGAGGTGCTCATGCGGTAATGTCCTGTGCCTGCAGCAGCTGCTGCACTTCATCGAGCGAGGGCATCGCGGCGAACGCGCCCTTGCGGGTAACAGCCAGCGCGCCGACCGCTGCGCCGAAGCGCAGCGTGGCGGTGATCGCCTCCGGGTCCTGGCAGAAGGCGGTAAAACCGGCACCGGCCCCGCCGCGCTCCAGCAGGCCGACCAGCACGCCGCCGACGAAGGCATCACCGGCCGCCGTGGTGTCGACCGTGGCCACGCGGAAGCTGGTGACCGTGCCGTGGTTGTCGCGGGTGTACCAGTGCAGCGTGGCTGCACCATCGGTGACGATCACCCAGCGCGCCTGCGCGGCCAGCAGGCGCCGCAGCACCGCCGCCTCGCCATCGGCGCCCAGCGGCGCGGCCAGGTAGTCCAGCTCCTCGCGCGACAGCTTGACCAGGTCGGCGCGTTCCAGCGCCTGCCACAGGCGCGGCGTCGGGTCCTCGTTCGCCGGCCACAGGGCAGGACGCAGGTTGAGGTCCAGGCTGACCACCGCACCAGCAGCGCGGGCACGGTCCATGCCGGCAAAGGTCGCCTCGGCGATGGCCGGCTCGGTCAGGCTGTTGGAACAGACGTGGAAGCATTGCGCGCTGTCGAGGCACGCCGCCTGGAAGTCGCTGTCACGGAACAGCAGGTCAGCCGCCGGCGGGCGGTAGAAACTGAAGCTGCGCTCGCCATTGGCATCCAGGGCCACGAAGGCCAGTGCGGTCTTGGCCGCGTCGGTGCGCACGATGTAATCGGTACCCACGCCGTGCTCGACCAGGCTGTCGGCCAGGAAGTCGCCGAACATGTCGCGGCCCAGCATGCCGACGAACTGGGTCTTCGCACCCAGCCGCGCAGCCGCCACCGCGACGTTGGCCGGCGCCCCACCGGCGTACTGCAGGAACGCACGCGGGGTGTCGCCCGAGGCCGGCGGCTGTGCTAGTAGATCGATCAAAATTTCGCCGAAGCAAACGATGGCACCCATTCCGGACTCAGCCTCCCTGCGTTGCGGAGGCCGGCGTACGCGCACCGACCAGTCCGTAGAAAATGATGTAGCCGTAGCACAGCAGCGGCAGGATGAAGCTGGCCTGCACGCCGATGTGGTCGGCCAGCACGCCCTGCAGGTACGGCACCACGGCACCGCCGACGATGGCCATGATCAGCAGGCTGGACCCCTTGTTGGTCAGCGGGCCGAGGCGCTCGATGCTCAGCGCGAAGATGGTCGGGAACATGATCGAGTTGAACAGGCCGATGGCCACCACCGAGTACAGCGCGACGTTGCCGGAGCTCAGCATGGTGGTGACCAGCAGCGCCACGTTGACCAGCGCGAAGATCGCCAGCAGACGGCTGGGCGAGAAGCGCGCCAGCAGCGCCGAACCGGCGAAGCGGCCGATCATCGCCATCGTCCAGTAGGCAGACACGTAATGCGTGGCCTGCTGCTCGCTGAAGCCACCGATGTTCGGCATCGACAGGTAGTTGACCAGGAAGCTGCCAATCGACACTTCGGCGCCGACGTAGAAGAAGATGCCCAGCACGCCCAGCAGCAGGTGGCGCTTGCGCAGCGCATCCAGGTAGCTGTGGTGGTGGCCCTGGTCGGCCTGCTCGGTGGCGTCGCTCAGCGCCGGAAGGCGGAACAGGAATACGAACAGCGCCAGCAGCACCAGCGCCACCGCCAGGCCCACGTACGGACCCTGCACAGCCTGCGCCTCGGCGGCACGGTAGGCCAGCTGCTCGGCGGCCGGCAGCGCCGCGATGTCGTCAGCGCTCTTGACCGTGTTGGACAGGATCAGCATGCCGCCGAAGATCGGGGCGATGGCCGTGCCCAGCGAGTTCAGCGCCTGCGCCAGGGTCAGGCGGCTGGAGCTGGTCTGCTCCGGGCCCAGCAGCGCGACATAGGGGTTGGCGGCCACCTGCAGCACGGTAATGCCGGTGGCCAGCACGAACAGTGCGCCGAGGAAGGCGCCATAGACGCGCAGTTCGGCCGCCGGCCAGAAGCCCAGCGCGCCGATGCCGGCGATCACCAGGCCGGCGACGATGCCTTTCTTGTAGCCCAGCGCCGCCACCAACCGCCCCGCCGGCAGCGACATCAGGAAATAGGTGCCGAAGAAGGTGAACTGCACCAGCATCGCCTTGGCGTAGTTCAGTTCGAACACCGCCTTCAGGTGCGGGATCAGGATGTCATTGAGGCAGGTCAGGAAGCCCCACATGAAGAAGATCGTGGTGACGACAGCCAACGCCTTGCCGTTGGTGACGGCGGGTGCGTTGCCCGAGGAACCCGATGGACGGGGCGTTGCGGAAATCGGCATGCGGTACGCGCCTCGATGCGCGGAAGGTCGTTGTTGCGTGGAAGGGGTGTATGAAAGGAATCAGCTCGGTCGCGCAGCACTGCTTTCGCGGATGCGCAGCTGCACCGGCGCGACCGTGCGCCGTGGCGGCGCATCCGGTTCGTCCAGCCGTTGCAGCAGCAGCGCGGCCGCTTGCCGGCCACGCTCGCGCGGGTCGGCAGTGAGCGTGGTCAACGGTGGCACCGCCACCGCAGCCTCGGAAATGTCATCGAAACCAGTAACGGCAAAGTCGCCACCGGGACGGATGCCACGCGAGTTCAAGCCCAGCATCAGGCCCAGCGCGACGGTGTCGTTGTAGCAGACCGCCGCACTCGGACGATGGCCATCGGCAAACAGTTCATCGGTGCGCGCTGCTGCTTCCAGGCGGTTCGGCGCCGACTCGATCATCCAACCCGGCGGCAGCGACAGCCCGGCCTCGGCCAGCGCCTGCTGGAAACCGGCGCGGCGCTGGTGGCAGGAACTGGATGCGGCGTGGCCGCCGAAGAAGGCGATCTGGCGATGGCCGCGCTCGATCAGGTGGCGCGTGGCCAGATAGGCGCCGTGCTGGTTGTCCAGGGTCAGGAAGTCCCAGTCAGCCCCGGCCAGTTCGCGGTTGAACAGCAGCACGTTGGCATTGGCGCCCAGCGCCTGCCGCAACTGCGCGGTGTCGCTGCCCTCGGCAGGCGACAGGATCAGGCCGGCCGGGGTGTGCTCCATCAGCGTGGACAGCACGGCCTGCTGGCGCTCTGGCGATTCCCCGGTGCTGCCCAGCAACGTCACGTAACCGCGCCCGCCCAGCGCCTCGTCCACGCCTGACGCGAATTCGGCGAAGAACGGGTTGGACAGGTCGTTGATCACCAGCGCGATGCTCGACGAGGTGCGCCGGCGCAGGTTGGCCGCCGCGCGGTTGTAGACATAGCGCTGGCGGCGCAGCTCGGCCTCGACCTTGGCGCGGGTATCGACATTGACCAGCGGGCTGCCGCGCAGCACCAGCGACACGGTTGCCCGTGACACGCCGATCGCACGCGCGATGTCGGTCACCGTCACCGCCTTGCCGGCGCGCTTGCTGGGACTGCTGCCGTTGTCGTTCATCGTCTTCCCGGACTCCGCTGGAAGCTCAAGCCTAATGGATCAGGGCCGTGTCGTGCCGTGCCGTTCGCTGGGTCACCGCGAACGGCACAGTCCGGCTCAGCGCAGCTGGCTGCCCGGTGCCGCGCACCAGGATACCGGCAGATCCTTCACCGCCGTGCCCCAGCCCTGCTCCGGCACCTTCGCATCCAGCGCAAAGCGCACGCGCGGGCCCTGTTGCAGGCGGTTCCAGTCCAGCCACACCGGTGCATGCGCCTGGCCATCGACCTGCACGCCCTGCACATACTGCAGGCGGCGGCCATCGGCGCCCGGCGCGTCGATGCGCAGGGTGCGGCCATTGCCCATGTCCACTTCCACCTTGCTGAAGCGCGGGGTGTGCAGCAGGAACTGGCCGCTGCCCGGCACCGCCGGGTACACGCCGATGGCACTGAACAGGTACCAGGCCGACATCGTGCCGAGGTCATCGTTGCCGGTCACACCGTTGGGGGCATTGGTGAACAGCTGCTGCGCCGCACGCACCACGGCCGCGGTCTTCCACGGCTGGCCGATCAGCGTGTACAGCCACGGCGAGTGCAGGTCCGGCTCGTTGTTCGGGTTGTAGCGGAACTGGTTGTAGTAGCTGTACGGCCCGACCACCCACGCCTTGCGGGCGGCATTGAGCGGGTCGGCCTGCAGCGCGTCCATCGCGAAGAACGCATCGAGGCGGCGGCCCGCCTGCTCGCGGCCGTCCATCGCTTCGACCAGGCCCGGCACGTCCTGCTGCGCCAGCCACTGGTACTGCCACGCCGTGCCCTCGTGGAAACCGTGGTGCGAACGCGGGCTGTAATGGCCGTCGGACGGGGTGTACCACTGGCCGTCCTCGGTACGCGGGCGCGGGAACCCGGTGAAGCCGGTCTCGGCGTCGCGCACCTGCGGGTCCCACACCTTGCGCCAGTTGCGGCCGCGCTCGCGCAGCGTCGCCGCATCCTGGGCATGGCCGAGGCCGTCGGCCATCTGCGAGAGCGCGCAGTCGGCCAGCGCGTACTCCAGCGTGGCCGAACCACCGTGGTGCGGATCGACGTCCATGCCCTTGGACGGGAATGCACGGTCATAGGCCACGTAGCCCTTGTCCAGGTAAGTCGGGTTGCCGGAGCGGCCGGCCATGCGCGAGTTCAGCGGCGGCGTGCCGAAGGCATTGCGGCGCAGCGCATCCCACGCCTGCGATTCACGGCCCTTGAGTGCACCGAACCGCCACAGGTCGACCATGAACGGGGTGACCGGATCGCCGGTCATGATGTTGGTTTCGAAGTTGGCATAGCCCCAGCGCGGCAGCCAACCGCCCTGCTCATCGATCGCCAGCAGGGTGCGGCCGATGTCGCGCGCCACGTCCGGGCGGGTCAGTGCCAGCCACTGGTTCTGCGCGCGGTAGGTATCCCACAGCGAGAAGTACTCGTAATAGGTCCAGCCTTCGGCACGGTGGATGCCATCGTCATAGCCGCGGTAGCGGCCATCGGCATCGTTGCCGGTCATCGGCTGCAGCAGCGCGTGGTAGACCGCGCTGTAGAACACGGTGCGGTCATCGGCGGTGCCGCCCTGCACGCGTACACGGCCAAGCTGCTCACGCCAGGCCTGCTGCGACAGCGCGCGCATGCGGTCGAAACCGAGCAGCGACCCACCCTGCATGCCCTCGGCACGCAGGTTGGTGCGCGCGCCTTCGGCATCCACGTGCGAGATCGCGCTGACCGCCGTCACCGACTGGCCCTTGGCCAGGTCGAAGCTGAGCCAGGCACCGTTCGGCTTCTGCTCGCCTTCCATGCTGTGGCGCGCGCCCGGCAGGCCGCCGCCCTCACCCCAGGTGCCATGCGCCTTGAACGGACGGTCGAACTCGATGCGGAACCAGGTGGTGTACTGATGGCCGCCGCAGAAACTCTTGGTGACCAGCTTGCCCTCGACCACGCGGTCGCCGACCACATCGACCACGCTGCCGATCACCGAATGGCGCTCGTTGGCCTGGCCGACATTGACCAGCACGTGGCCATCGCCACTGCGCTGGCTGAAGGTGTAGCGCTCGGCCGCAGCACGGGTACGCGCGGTCGCCTCGGCATCGATGCCGCCGTAGCTGGTCAGCCGCACCTTGTAGTAGCCGGCCTGGCCGACCTCGCCATCGTGGGTGTAGGACGCGGCGTAGGCCTTGTGGTCGAACTGCTTGGCGTTGCCGGTATCGAAATCGCCGCCCGGACCGATCGAGCCCGTGACCGGCAGCACCGACACCTGGCCGCCCTGTTCCCAGCAGCCGGCACCGGAGATGAAGGAGTGGCCGAAGCCACGGATCTTCTCGTCGTCATAGCGCCAACCCGAATAGTGGCTGCCGATCGGGCTGACCTGGATCAGGCCGAACGGCGCCGACGCGCCCGGGAACGTGTTGCCGTCGTCCTTGCTGCCGATGAAGGTATTGACCTCGCGCTCCAGCGCTGCCGGCGCGGCCTGCAGCAGCATCGGCGCCGCCGACAGCGCAATCAGGCAGGCCAGGCGCACCAGCGGGCGCGAGGATGATGGGACGGCGGGAGCGGACGGCACTGGACGCATGTCGGGTTCCTGTAGTCGATGACGCAGAGACAGACGGCCCGGGCCTTCCGGCACCGTTCCGCTGAGCTCTGCCTGGACCGGCAGAAGGCTCCCCCTGGAATGACGCCCGACCCACGTGACCGTGGATTTAGATCGATTCAAGTAGAGCATGCAGGTTCAGCCGAATGCATTCTGCGGCGCAGCATGAGGGGGTTCGGCAGGGCTGCGCCCTGCACCCGCGGTAGTGCCGGCCGCTGGCCGGCAACCTCAGAAGCAACAGCCGAAGCAACAGCAAAAGCCGGCGATCCGTGGAATGGCGGGGTGGGTCCGGTTGCGAGGGACGCCGTAAACCCATCCCTGGGGGCTTGGCCGCGGCATCCATGCCGCGGACACCCCCGCAACCGGACCCACCCCGCCTTCGACAGATTTCCGCGATCTGTGGATGGATCCACGCCATGAGTGGATGAATCTCTGTCAGATATCGAAATCAATCCGGGGTCAGATCCGTTTTCCAACGGGAAACGGATCTGACCCCATGACCCCATGTCGCTCCAGGATCAATCCAACCGTCACCGGGAAACTGTCAATGGCGCCATCGAGCCCCCATGGAAGGGTTTACGGCGTGTCCTGCCAGTCCACACCGCACCGCCAAACCCAGACAACCCAGAGCCGCTTTGGCTTTGGCTCTTGCCGGCCAGCGGCCGGCACTACCCGCAGGTGCAGGGCACAGCCCTGCCGCCCCCCTCCCTGCGCACGAAAACGATTTCACTGATTTCAGCAAACCGTCATCCCTACGCCACGCCAGTACCATATTGCGGAGCAGCATGCGCCCAAGGGCGACCCATGCTAAAAATCGCCCGCCCATCGCTTAGATCGATCCAAGACGACGCTGCGATGGCCGGGAGTTGGGGGAGCAGCAACAGGACGTACACCAGGCCACGCGTGCGGTGCTACTGCCACTGCATGGCGACAGCGACAAATTCACTTCAAATTAGATCGATTCAAGTTGTCCGTGCCACGTCACCGGATCAATCCAGGAGAGAGGGAGAGATGGGAATGAAGCATTCAACACGTACGCACGGCCAGGACGCATTGTCGCTGGCCATCGCGCTGGCCCTGGCTGCCGCCGTCATTCCGGCAGGCGCCGCCGCGCAGCAGGCCACGACCACCGGCTCGCAGGACGCCACGACTCTGGACAGCGTCCAGGTCACCGGCTACCGCTATGCCATTGAAAAGAGCCTTGAGCAGAAGCGCGATGCCAACGCCGTGGTCGAAGTGATCACCGCCGAAGACGTCGGCAAGTTCCCCGACAAGAACGTGGCCGACGCACTGCAGCGCGTGCCCGGCGTGGTCATCACCCGCAGCGGTGGCGAAGGCAAGAGCGTCAGCGTGCGCGGCCTTGCACCGGACCTGACCCTGACCCAGTTGAACGGCAACTTCGTCGCCTCCTCGGAAACCAACAACGAAGCCACCCGTTCCTTCAACTACACCCTGCTGCCGTCGAACATGCTGTCCAGCGCCGAGCTGTTCAAGTCGCCGGAAGCACGCATCGACGAAGGCGGCATCGGCGGCACGGTCATCCTGCATACCCGCCGTCCGCTCGACATGGAATCCAACTCCGGCTACGTGAACCTGGAGGGCACCACCTCCGACACCAGCCACGACGTCGATCCGCAGGTGTCGGCGCTGTATTCCTGGCACAGCAAGGACGAGCGCTTCGGCGTGCTGGTCGGCGTGACCCAGCAGAAACGCACTACCCGCACCATGGAGGCCAGCACCGAGGACTACCAGTGGTACGGCAACGGCACCACCGCCCGCGATGCCAACGGCAACCTGCTGGAGCAGGATGGCATCCACTACTGGTGGGGCGAGTCCGGTTTCAACAACCAGACCGGCAAGAACTACAGTGAGTTCTTCATGCCGACCTCGGTGAACTTCGCGGTGAAGGAAGAGAAGCGCGAACGCAAGGGCGGGCAGCTGACCTTCCAGTTCAAGCCGGTCGACAACGTCACGATGACGGCCAACTACTTCCGCTTCGAGCTGCAGGGTGACTACACCCAGAACATGCTGAAGGTGCCGGAGTGGAACCTGGCCCGCTACAACCAGGACGGCAACTGGGCCGGCGGCCGCCTGCTCAATGGCCTGGACTTCGATCCGAGCGGCAGCATCGTCACCGGCGCGCAGTACCAGAAGCTGGCCGGTAAGACCTACTACTGCAGCGAGGATGAAGCGGCTGCCGCCGGCCTCAAGCCCGGTGGCTGGGGCCCGGACGACT
Source organism: Stenotrophomonas sp. YJH_SMC_65 (assembly GCF_059369475.1). NCBI lineage: Bacteria > Pseudomonadati > Pseudomonadota > Gammaproteobacteria > Lysobacterales > Lysobacteraceae > Stenotrophomonas > Stenotrophomonas sp. YJH_SMC_65. Next base: position 46,712 of record NZ_JCAFSR010000010.1, on the reverse strand, counting down.
GCACCATCCCCACCCCGCAGCTCACCGGCGGCTACAGCAAGGAAAAGGCACTGTCGCAGACCGCGGACCTGACCATTGACTGGGACATCAGCCCCCTCTGGAAAGCCTCGTTCACCGGCGGCCGCACCTGGTCCGAAGGTGGTCCGTCGATGAACTTCCGCATGTCGGCCAAGCCGCGCCGCAAGGTGGGCAACCAGTGGCAGTCCGGCAACCAGTACACCGCGTGGGACCTCACCGGCACGCCGTCGGTGCAGTTCTCTCCCGACCTGCAGCAGCAGCTGATGGCCGGCGTCGCCGAAGTCGATACCGGTTCCACCGACTCGTCGTGGATGCAGACCGAAGTCAAGCAGAACTACTTCCAGGCAGACGTCACCAAGCTGTTCGAGGCCGGCTGGCTGGACTCGATCCAGTTCGGTGCCAAGTACCGCGACGGCAAGGTCCACCGCAACACCGGCAACACCTACTGGGTGTGCCCGGGCCTGGACCCGTCCGACTATGACAACAACCGTTACCAGGCCGGTTGCGATCCGACCGCTGGCAACGCGCAGCCGGGCTTCTTCCTGTCCAACCCGATCAGCAACATCACCGGCGCCTTCAACGCCAATGTGTTCCCGGGCATCAACTACCCGGCCTACATCGATTACCTGAACAAGACCTACGGCGGCTCGCACAACCGCACCGAGGAAGACTTCGTCTACGACGTCAACGAGAAGATCTACTCCGGCTACTTCCAGGCCAACTTCCGCACCGAGCGCGTGCGCGGCAACGTCGGCGTGCGCGTGGTGCGCACCAAGCAGTTCGCCCAGTCCAGCGACTCGGTCGAGCGCTTCAACGACTACTTCGTCGACAACGCCAGCGGCGCGCCGATGAGCTGCGATGATCCGGCCGCCGATCCGAACCTGCGCTGCCAGGGTGGCTTCGTCCGCCTGCCCGACGCCCAGGTGCGCGACAAGGTGTACGCCCTGTCGTCGCTGGAGAAGACCTATACCGACGTGCTGCCGAGCTTCAACATTGCCTGGGACATCACCGACAACCTGGTGCTGCGCGGTGCGGCGTCGAAGGTGGTCGCGCGCCCGAGCTACACCAGCATCGCCTATCCCGGTGGCCTGCGTTACATCAGCGAGGAGTACGCCAACGATCGCCGTGTCACCGGCGGCACCGACACGCCCGGCTGGTACGGCTCGGGCAGCAACAAGGCGCTGGAGCCGTTCAAGGCGGTCCAGTTCGACCTGGGCCTGGAGTGGTACTTCCAGCCGGGCGCGGTCGCAGGTGTTTCGCTGTTCCGCAAGAACGTGGACAACTTCACCGTGCCGGTGGTGCGCGACCAGCAGATGAACGTCGGCGGGCAGTCGGTCACCGTGCAGAAGTACGAGACCCAGGCCAACGGCCGCGATGGCGTTTCGCAGGGCGTGGAACTGTATGGCCAGTACACCTTCGACTTCGGTCTGGGCGTGCAGGCCAACTACACCTACAACGACACCAACCTGGCCTCGATCGTGCTGGACGGCGAGGAAATCGGCTCATCGCCGCTGGTCGGCAGCGCCAAGAACCAGGCCAACGTCACCGTGTTCTACGAGAACGACAAGTTCCTGGCGCGTGCCTCGTACAACCGTCGCGGTGAAGTGGTCGGCGGGCTGAACAATGGCATGACCACCTACACCAAGCCGTACAGCCAGCTTGACCTGAACGTGGCCTACAACCTGACCCCGGACTGGACGGTGACGGCTGCCGTGCTGAACGCCACCAAGTCCGAGCTGCGCAGCTACATCGGCAACGACAGCCAGGCCCGCCTGCTGTCCAACCTGTACGCCGGTCGCCAGTTGTACTTCGGCGTGAACTGGAAGTTCTAAGCCCGCACCGGGTTGGCCGGGCACGTCCCGGCGCAACCCATGCCCTGCCCTGGCGGGGACGTTCCTCCACGGCAGCCGCGCTGGTACAGGTGGCTGCCGTTTTTTTTGTCCGCGCCTTGTTCGTCGTTCAGCCCGACGCTTGACCCTGCCATCGTTGGAAGGTGCACACTGGTCCCATCCCAAGAGCAGCGAAGGAGCTACAGATGGAATTCCATGTCGACGGCATGACCTGCGGCGGCTGCGCGCGCAGCGTGACCCGTGCGATCCAGCAGATCGATCCCAACGCCAGCGTGGTGGCCGATCCGCCGACCGGGCTGGTCAAGGTGCAGACCACCGCGTCGCAGGAACAGGTGTTCGCCGCGGTGAACGATGCCGGCTTCCCGCCTCGCACTGCCTGATTCCCTGAACTGCATCCAGAACCAAGCCCGCCCCGTGCACTGTCACAGGGCGGGCTTTTCAGTGCACGCGATATCGATTCAATGCTTCTGTGCGCGTCGCCGCACCGCGCCGGTCTTGGCGGCGACGACCGGCACCGGGGCATCATGGTCTTCGCCCAACCGCTCCAGGATCGGGCATTCCGGGCGCTCGTCACCCGCGCAGCAGCTGATCAGCGACTTCAACGTGTCGGCCATCTGCCGCATGTGCTCGATGCGTTGCTCCAGGTCGGCAATGTGCTGTTCGGCCAGGTGCTTGACGTCGGCGCTGTGCCGCGAGGTGTCATTCCACAGGCCCAGCAGATCGGTGATCTCGGCCACCTGGAAGCCGAGGTCGCGCGCGCGGCGGATGAAGCGCAGGCGGTGGATGTCCGCCTGCGAGTACGCCCGGTAGCCCGACTCGGTGCGATCAGCCGCAGGAATCAGGCCGATCTGTTCGTAGTAGCGGATCATTTTCGCCGACACGCTGGAGGCCTTGGCGGCTTCACCGATATTCATGCGGTTCTCCCTCAATGGATCGCGGCGGGGGCGTCCGCCATCGGCGGCTGGAAGCGGCGCAGGCGCAGCGCGTTGCCCAGCACGAACACGCTGGACAGTGCCATCGCACCGGCCGCGAACACCGGCGAGAGCAGCACGCCCCAGACCGGATACAGCACGCCGGCCGCCACCGGAATCAATGCGGTGTTGTAAGCGAAGGCCCAGAACAGGTTCTGGCGGATGTTGCCCAGCGTCGCCTTCGATAGTGCAATGGCATTCGGCACGCCCTGCAGGTTGCCCGACATCAGCACGACATCGGCCGACTCGACCGCGATATCGGTGCCGGTGCCGATGGCCAGGCCGACATCGGCCTCGGCCAGCGCCGGCGCATCGTTGATACCGTCGCCGACGAAGGCGACATGGCCATGTGTGGCCTTCAAGCGGCGCACCGCCTCGACCTTGCCTTCCGGCAGCACCTCGGCCACCACGTCGTCGATGCCGAGCTGGCGCGCGATCGCCTGCGCGGTACCAGCGTTGTCACCGGTGATCATCGCCACCTTAAGGCCAAGCTGATGCAGTGCCGCGATTGCGGCCGGCGTGCTCGGCTTGATCGGATCGGATACCGCGATGATTGCGGCCAGGCGACCGTCGATGGCGGCATACAGCGGCGACTTGCCCTGGATGCCCAGCTCTGCCGCCAGCGTCGCAAACAAAGTGATGTCCACGCCCAGGTCGCGCATGAAGCGATCGGCACCGACCTCCACGCGTGCACCCTCGACACTGGCCCGCACGCCCATGCCGGTGACCGATTCGAAGTCGACCATGCCCGGCAACGCGATGCCCTGGCCGGTCGCGGCATCAACAATCGCGCGGGCGATGGGATGCTCCGAGCGCGACTCCGTTGCGGCAACTGCCGCCAGCACCGTGTTGTGATCGAAGCCGGCAGCAATCTCCAGATCGGTCAGGCGCGGGCGCCCTTCGGTCAGCGTGCCGGTCTTGTCCACCGCCACCACCTGTGCATCCTTCAACAACTGGAGCGCTTCACCCTTGCGGAACAGCACACCCATCTCGGCGCCACGGCCGGTACCGACCATGATCGAGGTCGGCGTGGCCAGTCCCATCGCGCATGGGCAGGCAATGATCAGCACCGCCACCGCATTGACCAGCGCGAAGCTCAGCGCTGGCGAGGGCCCGAAGATCAGCCAGACTGCGAAGGTCGCCAGCGCGGCCAGCATCACCGCCGGCACGAACCACAGGGTGACCTTGTCGACCACCGCCTGGATCGGCAGCTTCGAGCCCTGCGCCTGTTCGACCATGCGGATGATCTGCGCCAGCATGGTCTGCGCGCCCACCGCCGTGGCACGTACCGTCAGTGCGCCCTTCTGGTTGACCGTACCGCCCACCACGCTGCTGCCCGGCTGCTTCTCGACCGGGATCGGCTCGCCGCTGATCATCGACTCGTCGATGTAGCTGCGGCCCTCGACCACCTCGCCGTCGACCGGCACGCGCTCGCCCGGGCGCACTTCCACCACGTCGCCGCTCAGCACTTCATTGACCGGGACATCCACCGTCCGGCCGTCACGGACCACGTGGGCAACCTTCGCCTGCAGATTGACCAGTCGCTTGATCGCCTCGGAGGTGCGGCCCTTGGCCCGGGCCTCAAGGAAGCGGCCGAGCAGGATCAGCGCAACGATCACCGCCGCTGCTTCGTAGTAGACGTTCACCGTGCCCGCCGGCAACAGCGTCGGCAGGAACGTGGCCACCACCGAGTAGCCAAACGCTGCGGCAGTGCCCACCGCCACAAGCGAATTCATGTCCGGCGCCAGCCGCAGCAGCGCGGGGATGCCCTTCTGGTAGAAGCGGCGGCCCGGGATGGCGAGCACCAGCGCGGTCAGCACGAACTGCAGGTACCAGCTGGCCTGCATGCCGATGGTGGACATCACCCATTCGTGCATGCCGGGGATCAGGTGCGACCCCATCTCCAGCACGAACACCGGCAGCGCCAGCGCGGACGCCACGATCAGGTCGCGCTTCAGTTCGGCGCGCTCGGCATCCTTCTTTTCCGCGGCCTCGTCATCGGACTGCACGCCGGCTTCAATCACGCGTGCGTCATAGCCGGCCTTGTCGATCGCGGCGACCAGCGCTGCAACTTCCGCCACGCCACGCACCGTGGCGCGCTCCGTGGCCAGGTTCACGCTGGCCTGGCTGACGCCGGGCACGGCCAACAGCGCACGTTCGACTCGGCCCACGCAGGACGCACAGGTCATGCCCTCGACCGACAGCTCGGTGGTGGCAGCGGGCACGTCGTAGCCCACCCGCTCCACCGCCTGGATCAACGCGGCCCGATCGACCGGACCGGACGGGCGGATATCCGCGCGCTCGGTGGCCAGATTGACCGAAACACTGCCCACGCCTTCGACCCTGGACAGCGCCGCCTCGACCCGGCCGACACAGCTGGCACAGGTCATGCCCTCGATGGGCAGGCTGATGGTGGCAGGGCTTGCGGGGGCTGCAGTGGCGCGGGGCGTGCTCATGATCGGATTCCCGGGGCTCCTTCTGGATGCGGACAGGCTAAACCTTGCCATCGTGGGAAGGTCAAATCCAGCCTGTCCGCATTTCCTGAATGAGCACCCGGGTGTCCATATCCACGCATGGCGTGGACCTACCGGCGGAGGCAGGTCACCTCAGAAGGTGAACACATACTCCAACGCGAACTCGCGGCCGACCGCGCCCAGCAGGCGGGTCGGAGCGAAGTCGTAATCCAGCTTGTACGGGTCCTTGTGGTTCCAGCTGGCGGCGTTGAAGGCGTTGTTGACGTACACGTTTACCTTCGCGTGTTCGGTCAGCTGGTAGCCCACGTTGAAGTTCCAGGTGATGAACGGCCCCACTCGACCGTAGTAGCGCGCCGTCTGCTGCCCGGCGTTGGGGTTCGGGTTCACCGAACCATCCGGCAGCCGTGCCGGCTCCAGGCAGTTCAGCGACGGGCTGTCACTGGGCACGTAGCCATCGGCGAACGGCAGGCAGCCACCAGGGTTGTCCAGGCGGTCGGTACCCCAGTGGTAGCGCACGCCCGGCACCGAACCGATGCGGTCGGCATAGACGTTGGCGTTCCAGTTGCCGCGCTGCCAGGCCAGGCTCGCGCGCAGCTTGCTGCGCAGGTCACGATCGCGGCGTTCCGGATTCGGGTCGGCGGCGTAGCGTTGCTCCTTGGTCGAGATCTGGTTGGTGTAGTTCACGCCCAGCTGGAAGCTGCCCCACCGCGCGGTTTCCAGGCGATAGCGCGCGGTCAGGTCGATGCCGCGCACCTCGCGGCTGGCCAGGTTGAACGGGCCGCGCTCGATCGATACCAGGCGACCGTTGCTGTCACGGTTCACGCGGGCCAGGATGCCGGCGCAGTACTCGCCACCGGCCGGGTTGGCCCATGGCGTACCGTCCATGTTCTTGCCGGTCAGGCAGCCGGCCTCGCTGGCCAGCACCTCATCGGCGCCGACGTCGACGATCATGTCTTCCAGCTTGATCGCCCAGTAGTCGGCACTGACCGACAGGTTCGGCAGCACGTCCCAGACGAAGCCGACCGTCCACGAATCACCGGTCTCCGAGCGCAGCAGCGGCGTCCCACGCCGGTTCACGTCGAACGTGTACCAGACGTCGGTGTTGCCCACGCCACAGTTGTTGACCAGGTACGCGCCGCTCTGGATGCAGCGCAGGCGGTCATAGGTCTGCACTTCCGAACTGCTCGGCTGGCCCAGCAGGTAATGCATGTCCGGCGCATGGAAGCTGGTGGCGTACGAGCCACGCACCAGCAGCGATTCGACCGGGCGCCATTCCAGGCCGACGTTCCAGGTGGTTTCCTTCTGGCTGCCGATGTCCAGCGCTTCGCTGCTGTCATCGGCCTTGTAGTTGCCATAGCGGTCGTAGCGCGCGGCCGCAGTGGCGGTCACGCTGTCCAGCAGCGGGATCTTGAACTCGACGCCGGCCGAGTAGCGGGTACGCTCGCCGCCGCCGCGATCGACATTCTGCAGGTCGAAGTCGATGCCAGCGCGCGGGTCCGGACTGAGGTGATAGCCCTGCTGCGCGACTTCAGCCACCGCCGCAAACGAAATCGGGCCGGCCCAGCCCTGGAACAGCTCGCCGGTGATATCCGCCGACGCCTGGTTGACCCATGACGCCGCGCGGTTCTTCGCCACGGTCCCCATCTGCCAGTACTGGTCCGGCGTCAGCGGGTTCCACCAGCGCGATTCGTTCAACGCATAGATCGCCTCGCCATCGGCGGTGGTGCCCAGGCGCGGGCCAAGGAAGTAGTCATACGACTTCTGCTTGTCGACCACGTTCTGCCGTTCTTCCACGCGGTAATAGGAACGCCCCACCGTGGCACTCCAGTCAAAACGGTCGGCCAGGCGCCCGCGCAGGCCCGCGCTCCAGTCCCAGGACAGTTCGCGGTTGGTGTTGCGCAGCGTATCCAGGCCCCCGACTTCGTTCGGGGTGAACTGGCGCACGCCCAGGATCGGCCGGTTGCGGTTGGCATCCCAGTAATAGCCGTTGTCATCGTCGATCAGCGACACGCCGGGCGGATTGGTGCCCCAGATCGCTTCGGAGCGATACACCGCCAGGTTGGTCCAGGCCTGCAGGTCATTGCTGAAATCGAAGGTGGCGTACAGGTTTCCGGACACGTTCTCGGCGCCGCCGGTAAGCAGCCAGTTGGCGTAGTCGGCGCTCGTGCCGCACAGGCGGCCGGTGTTGGTGATGCGGTTGGCGGCGTAGTTGTAGACCAATCGATCGGCGGTGTAATACTCGCCGTCGAATTTTTCGCAGGTGCCGGTGGGCGGCGCCAGGCGCTGGCCCGTGGTCGGATCGATCAGCGCCAGACCGGCGGTGGGACGGAAGCCGACCTTGCGTTGTTCCATGTTCCAGGACGGGTACGGCGCATCGTCGGCATCGTCCATCTGCGGGCGATCACGCCCGAACAGCGGGTCGCGCTTGGTGTACTGCAGCGCGTAGGTCACGCTCCAGTTTTCGCCGGTCTTGCCACCGGCCCAGGACAGATCCCAGGTATCACGTCCGCCTTCGCTGGAAGTGCCGCCGCGCACGCGCACTTCGTCGCCGTCGTAGTTGGTTTTGAGGATGACGTTGACCACGCCGGCGATCGCATCCGAACCGTAGATGGCCGAGGCGCCACCGGTCAGCACTTCAATGCGCTCCACCGCCGCGGCCGGAATGTTGCCGTAGTTGGAGAAGTTGGTTTCGCCACCGTAGGGCAGCGGGTAATCCGCTACACGACGGCCATTGACCAGCAGCAGCGAGCGGTTCGGGCCCATCCCGCGCAGGTTCAGGCCGCTGGCATTGGGCGTATGCGAGCCCCATTGCGATGCGGCTTCAACGGTGCCTGTGGCCTCGGTGAGGGTCTTCAGCGCGTCGTACACGCTGACAAAGCCTTCCTTCTGGATCTGCGCGGCGGTGATCACGTTGACCGGCGCCGGGCCCTCGACGCTGGCGCGCTTGATGCGCGAGCCGGTGACGGTGACCGCGTCCAGATCCTTGGTGGACGAACTGGCAGCTTCCTGCGCGCTGGCTGCCAGCGGCAACAGGGCCAGGATCAGGGCCTGGGACAGCAGGTGGCGACGCTTGTGGACGATCTGAGCCATGGGTGGTTGCTCTTCGAAGATGTGGACGCACGGGCGGACGGTGGCGCGGCACTACGACGGATCCAGGCGCTTGGATCGGTTCACGACCGATATGGCACCTCCCCTGTGGATCGATCCAAACTAAAGCACAGCTGAACCACGCCCGGCATGCGGCAACGCAGCAACAGCCGGCGAGATGCCGCTATCGGCTGCCGGTGTCCAGAACAATCAAAGAGTTGCGACGCATCGCTGACAGAACGGCGCACGAGGTAGTGACATGATCACGACAATCGCGCGCGGAACGGTTTTGTCCGTCGCGTGCCTGCGGCCGGGGTTGCGACAGGGGTCAGATCCCTTCGCAGAAGGGATCTGACCCCGGGCCATGCCCGACGGATTCGATCAGCCGTCCAGCGCCTGCCGCAGCGCGGCCACGGTAGCGGCGGCGGTCTGGCTCCAGTCCGGGTCCAGACCGCGCAGCGCCGGGTTCTGGAACTGCATCGCCGAGCGGCGCAGGCCTTTTGCGGAGGCGTGCAGTTCGGTACAGCCGGTCTGCCGCGCGACGGTTGCGATGTTGCCCGGGGCCAATCCGGCGCCAGCCATCACCGTGATGCGCCCCGCCGCCTGGGTGACCAGGCCCGCCAGCACATCGGCACCGGCCTCGGCGCTGGCCTGCCCGCCCGAGGTCAGCACGCGCTGGCAGCCCAGCCCGATCACCTGCTCCAGCGCCGCCGGCAGATCGCGGGCGGCGTCGAAGGCGCGATGGAAGGTCACCTGCAACGGCCCGGCGGCCTGCACCAGTTCCCGGCACAGCGCCAGGTCGATGCCGCCCTGCACGTCCAGCGCGCCGATCACCACGCCATCGCAACCCAGCGCGCGGCACTGCGCGATGTCACGCAGCATCAGTTCGGTTTCCAGCGCGTCGTAGTGGAAGTCGCCCGGGCGTGGCCGCACCAGCACGAACAGCGGAATCGACAGGCGCTCGCGGGCCATCGCGATGCTGGCGAACGACGGCGTGGTGCCGCCCTCGGCCAGGTTGTCGAACAGTTCGATGCGGTCGGCGCCGCCAGCCTGCGCGGCCAGCGCCGAGGCCAGCGAGTTGCTGGCGATCTCCAGGGTCAGCCGCGTACTCACGCCTGGGTGCTCGTGTAGATCGACGGCGAGTCACGCAGGTCATCCTGGCGCTGCGCATCGCACACCGCATAGACGAAGCCACGATGCAGCGCATAGGCGCCGACCTCGCCCTGCTTGTTCATGGCCAGGAAGCACACCTGCAACGTTCTGCTCGCTTCCGGGCGCTTGCGCACCACGCGGTCGATGGCTTCACGGCAGGCCTGCGCCGGTGAACGCCCCTGGCGCATCAGCTCGACCACCAGGAACGAAGCCGCGTTGCGGATCATCTCTTCACCCACCCCCGAAGCAGTGGCCGCGCCGACGTCGTTGTCGACGTACAGGCCGGCGCCGATGATCGGACTGTCGCCAACGCGACCGTGCAGTTTCCACGCCATGCCGCTGGTGGTGCAAGCACCGGCCAGCTGGCCCTTGGCATCCAGTGCCAGCATGCCGATGGTGTCGTGGTTGTCGCTGTTGCCGGGAATGCCACGGCGCTCGGCATTGATCTGCGGCTGGTACTTCTCGGTCTTCAGCCACTCGCGCCAGGCCGCTTCGGCCTGCGGCGTCAGCAGATGCTTGCGCTCGAACCCCTGCTGCACCGCGAACTGCTGCGCGCCCTCGCCGACCAGCAGCACATGCGGGCTGTTCTCCATCACTTTGCGGGCCACCGACACCGGATGCAGGATGTCCACCAGCGCGGCCACTGCACCACAACGGCCATCGCCGTCCATGATGCTCGCATCCAGGCTCAGCACGCCGTCGCGATCCGGATTGCCGCAATGGCCAACGGTAGGGTTGCACAGCTCGCTCTCGGCCCAGCGTGCGCCCGCCTCCACCGCATCCAGCGCGCTGCCACCCTGCGCCAGCACCTTCCATGCGGCCTGGTTGGCCGGTACGCCAAAGTCCCAGGTGGAGACCACCCGGGCCCCACCCTGCGTGCGCGCCTGCACGCCCGGCAATGCCGCCATGCCTGCGGCCAGTGCACCGGCCTGCAGGAACTGCCTGCGATCCACCATTTTCCCCTCCCAGTCTGCAATGCACGGCCGGCCCGATGCCAACCCTGCCGATCAGTCGTGCGTGGGCTGCCGTGCGGCGTGCCAGACCGCTGCGCCGAGCACGCCCAGCTGGCCATGCTCCACGCGCCACACCGGCACCTGGCGCAGCACCTCGGTCAGCACGCCCTTGTTGAGGAAGCGCTCACGGAAGCGGCCATCGGCCAGGAAATCCTGCACATGCGCGGAAATGCCACCGGCCAGGTACACCGAGCGCGCGCCGACGGCGATCGCCGCGTCGCCGGCCAGGCTGCCCAGCCACGCACAGAAGACCTGCAACGTTTCCACCGCCAGTGCATCCTCACCGCCACGCGCGGCGCCGATCAGCGCCTCCGTACTGTTCCACACCGGGGTGACGCCGCGCAGTTCGCACAGGCACGGATACAGGTTCATCAGGCCGCTGCCGGACAGCACGCGCTCGTTGTCCACGTGCGGCCAACGCTGCAGCAGACGGCCCAGCACCTGCAGTTCCAGCGCGTTGCCGGCGCCCAGCGCGGCATGACCGATCTCGCTGGCCAGCACCGGACGCTCGCCATCAGCGAAACGCAGCGCGGCGCCCAGCCCGGTACCCGCGCCCAGTACCAGCGCCGGGAAGGCCTGCGCCGGATCGGCGTCGCCGTTCAGTGGCACCAGGGCTTCCGGCTGCAGGTAGGGGATGGCCAACGCCACCGCTTCGAAATCATTGATCAGCTGCAGGTCGTGCAGCCCGGACTGCGCGCGGGTGGCCGACAGCGAGACCGTCCACGGCAGGTTCGAGTTGATCAGCACATCGCCATCCAGCAGGCCAGCGATGGCGACCACCGCGGTCTGCACCGGGTGGCCGAGGCCGGCGGTGAAATCGGCCAGGATCGCGGCCAGGCTGGAATGCTCGGCACAGGCATAGGTACGGTGGCTGCCCAGCAGCGGCGTCTGGCCGGGTCGGGTTTCTGCCAGCGCGAGCCGGGCAAAGGTGCCGCCGACATCGGCGACGACCAGACGGCGCGGAAGACCGCCGCGGGCGGAGTCGGAGGAAACCGTTGACGCTGCTGCGATGGTCACGCTGGCCTGCTTGGATCGATTGAATCGCCCCGATTCTCAGGCATCGGGACGGCTTTGCCTAGCGCGCCGGTGGTTCAGGTGAACCTACATGCCTTCCTGTTCGGCCACCTGCACCCCATCCACCAGCACGCGCAGGCGCTGTGGGCGGAAGCCGGCGAACAACAGCGGCCGGGTGCGCTCGACCAGCACTTCGTGGCCGGCGATGTGGCGCAGCCACGACTGTACCAGCGAGAACGAGAAGTGGGTGCCCGGATGCAGCGGGTGCTGCACCCAGACCTTCTCGGTGGCGCTCTGCAGCAGCATCGCGCCGGTGAACCAGTGGCGGCTGAGGGTCACCGGTGTGGTGCCGGCCATGAAGCGGATATCCATGCGGGGTCCTTTCGCTGGAGCGCTGGTGCGCGGGGGTCAGGGCTGGGCAGTCTGCAGGCTGTAGCTGGTGGTGGCGGTGAACACTGCGCCATCAGGCTGGGTGGAGCGTACCTCGACCTTATGGCTGCCCACTGCAAGATCGGTCGGCAGCGCGCCACGCCACAGGTGCGGCGACGCAGTGGCCTCCGGCGAACGGTCGTAGCCGCGCAGGCTGCTGGCCAGATCATCGGCCACGTTCTCCACCATCAGGCGCGGGTCGGGCTGGCTGACCTGCTTCATCGGCTGCCAGGCGCCGCCATCGACACGGTACTCGACCACGCTCCGATCCTCGCCCATGTAGACGTTGGCGTAGACACCCCACGCCGGGTAGGCCCCCTGGCGCAGCACCTTCGGCGCGTGCAGGCCGATCTGCTCGCTGGCCGGCCTGCCGGCCACGCGGTACTGCAGGCGATAGCTGCCGTTGCCGGCCACGTCGAGCAATGCATGGCCCTTCGGCGTGCCGTCGCTCATGGTGCTGTCTGGCACGCCAGCGGCATTCTTCACGCCCGACCAGAACGCACCGCAGTTGGCACCGACGTTGTATTCGTGCAGCGGCTTGTCGCCGTTCCAGCCCTCGGCCTTGCCGTGGTAGACGTGCTGCTGGGTGTGGCTGTGGCCGCTGAGCACCAGTACGTTGCGGAAGTCCTTCAGCAGGTCGAACAGGCGCTGGCGGTCAGCATGGCGGAAGGTCTCGCGCCCCGGCGCCGCGTCGAACAGCGGGATGTGCATGCCCAGCACCAGCAGGCGGTCCTTGTGCAGGCCCTTCAGGTAGCTGGCGAGGAATGCGAACTGGTCTTCGCGCAGGCCGCCGATGTACTTCGGCCTGGCCTTGGGGTCGTACACCACGTCGTCCAGGAACACGAAACTGGCGCCGCCCTCTTCCACCGCGTAGGTGTCCGGGCCGTAGATGTTGCGCCAGCTGTCCAGTGAGTGTTCGTCGCTGGCCGCATCGAAGTCGAGGTCATGGTTGCCCGGCACGTGGAACCACGGCACGCCGAGTTCGGTGGTGACCTTGTTGATCGCCGGGTACAGGGTCAGGTCGTCGTTGACGATGTCGCCCAAGGTGGTGCCCATGCGTGCCCTGGTCTGGCCGACCAGTGGCGCCACGATCGACTGCTGGTAGTAGCCGATGTCCTTCAGGCTGGCGGTCTGCGAATCGGTGAACACCAGCATCTGGAAACCACGACGGCTGTCATGCCGATCCGACTGCAGGGCGAAGTCCCAGTTGCGGGTGACGTCGCTGGTCGCGGCGATGCCCCCGTACTTCAGCGCCGGCGAGCCGTTCGGGCGGTAGTGGCGCCAGAACGAAGGCAGGCCGTCCGCCGCCTTCGGGAAGGCGTAGGCATCGGGCTTGATCACGAATACGGTCTGGCCGTCGCGCACCGGCAGGCTGTAGCTGCCGTCAGCGGCAGTCTTGACGATGGTCTCGCCGTTGGAAACCTGCACCCCGGCCAGGCCCGGATCGGTCGCGCCGCGGCCGGGCTTGCCGTCACGCTCCAGATAGACCTTGCCGCTGACCACGGTGTCCGCGGCCCAGGCCGGCGAGGTCAGCAACAGGCAGCACAGCCAGGCGGCAGGCAGTTTCATGGGCGGTCCGGGAAAGAAGAAGACCACCTATTGTAGAGCCGAGCCATGCTCGGCTGCATTGCAGAGGTGGGTGCGGACCGCTGGTCCGTACGCCTTCCTCAACGATGGCGTTTTTCCAGCACCGCGCGCGCATCATCCAGCGACAGCCCGCGCGCGCGCAGCAGCACCAGCAGGTGGTACAGCAGGTCCGACGCCTCGCCCAGCAATGCCTCATCATCCTGCGCCACGGCGGCCAATGCGGTCTCCACGCCCTCCTCACCCACCTTCTGCGCGATGCGGCGGATGCCGCCTTCAAACAGGCTGGTGGTGTAGCTGCCGGGAGGGCGCTGCGCGTCACGCATGGCCACCAGCTGGCCCAGCCCACCCAGGAAATCCTTCGGCGCCTGGTCGAAACAGCTCTCGGCACCGGTGTGGCAGGTCGGCCCGGCCGGGCGCGCCATCACCAGCAGCGTATCGGCGTCGCAGTCGACACGGATCGACTGCACCACCAGCACGTTGCCGGACTGCTCGCCCTTGGTCCACAACCGCTGCTTGCTGCGGCTGAAAAAGGTCATGTGGCCGATGGCCAGCGTAGCCGCCAGCGATTCGGCGCTGACATAGCCCAGCATCAGCACCTGCAGGGTATCGGCATCCTGCACCACGGCCGGCAGCAGGCCGTCGCCCTTGCCCCAGTCCAGCGCCTGCAGCGCATCCAGCGATGGCCTCACTTCAATAGACATCCCGCACCTCGATCTGCTGTCCGCGCAGGTAGCGCTTCAATTCTGGAATGGCGATGGCGCCGCTGTGGAACACACTGGCCGCCAACGCACCGTCGACGTCGGCCTGGTCGAAGGCGTCGGCGAAGTGCTCCATCGCTCCGGCACCACCGGAGGCAATCAGCGGCACCTGGCACAGCGCCCGCGCCTGCTGCAGCTGCACGACATCGTAGCCACGGCGCACACCGTCGCTGTCCATGCAGTTCAGCACGATCTCACCGGCTCCACGCCGTTGCGCTTCGACGATCCAGTCGAGCGTGCGCAGCGGCACCGCCTGGGTCTTGTCCGGATCGCCGCTGAAACGACGCACCCGCCATTGCCCGTCGGCCTCGCGCACCGAATCGACCCCCACCACAACGCACTGCACGCCGAACTCGTCCGCCAGCTCGGTGATCAGCTCCGGCCGGCCCAGCGCCGGCGAATTGATCGACACCTTGTCGGCACCGGCGAACAGCACGCGGCGCGCGGTTTCCACGCTGTCGATGCCACCGGCCACACAGAACGGAATGTCGATCAGGCGCGCGATGCGCTCGATCCAGGCGACGTCAACCGACCGTGCCTCGGGACTGGCGCCGATGTCATAGAACACCAGCTCGTCCGCGCCCTGGTCGCGATAGCGCTGTGCCAACTCGGCGATGTCGCCCATGTCGACGTGATCGCGGAAGCGCACGCCCTTGACCACGCGGCCATCGCGCACGTCCAGGCACGGAATGATGCGGCGGCTCAACATGCCAACGCCTCGCTCAGGTCCATGCGCTGCTCCAGCAGTGCCTTGCCGAGGATGGCACCGCCGCAGCCGGCAGCACGCGCCTCGGCCACATCGGCCACGTCACGGATGCCACCGGACGCCTGCACCGCCACACCCGGCAACAGCGCCGACAGGTGCTGGTAGAGGCTGATGTTGGGCCCGGCCAGCATGCCGTCGCGGGCGATGTCGGTGCACAGCAGATGGCGCATGCCGGCGCGCGCGTAGCGCCGGGCCAGGTCATCCAGGGTCACCCCGGCGTTCTCGGTCCATCCGTGCACCGGCAGCTGCCACTGCCCCTGTGCGTCCTGGCGCGCGTCCAGCGCAATCGTGATGCGATCGGCGCCGAATTCCTCCAGCCAGCCGACCACTTCATCGGGACGACGCACCGCCAGCGAACCCACCACCACGCGGCCGGCGCCAGCGTCGAGGATGCGCGCCACATCGTCGCGGCCGCGCACGCCACCGCCGGTCTGCACCTGCAGCGGGGTCTGCGCACGAATGGATGCCAACAGCGGCGCCAGCGTGTAGCCACCGGCCCGTGCGGCATCCAGGTCGACCAGATGCATCCACTGCGCGCCCTGCGCGGCGAAGGCCTGCGCGCGCGGCAGAGGGTCATCCCCATAGGAGGTTTCCTGCGCGTAGTCGCCCTGGCGCAGCCGCACCACGCGGCCGTCGCGGATATCCAGCGCGGGGTAGACGATGAAACTCATGCAGCAGTGCCCTCGAGGAAGTTGCGCAGCATCAGCGAGCCGGTCTCGCCGGAGCGCTCGGGATGGAACTGTGCGCCGTAGTAGCGCCCCTGCTCCACCACGGCGGTGAACAGGCCACCGTGGTCGCAGGCAGCGACGGTGTGGGTATTGAGCGGCGCCGCATAGCTGTGCACGAAGTAGGCGCTGGCGCGTTCCGGCACGCCCTGCAGCAACAGCGATTCGCGCAGCGGCAGCAGGCGGTTCCAGCCCATGTGCGGCACGCGGATGCCACAGGCCGGCACCAGCTTGCGTACCACGCCCGGAATCAGTCCCAGTGTCTCTACGCCCGCTTCCTCGGAGCGTTCGAACAGCAGCTGCATGCCAAGGCAGATGCCCATCAACGGCACCTCCAGTCGCTGCAGCGGTTCCACCAGGCCCTGAGCGTGCAGGCGCTGCATGCCGGGACCGGCGGCGCCGACGCCGGGCAGGATCACCCGCCGCGCACCAACCAGGCCGTCCGCATCGCGCACCAGCCGCACCGTCGCGCCCAGGCGCTCCAGTGCGTAGCGCACCGAGCCCAGGTTGGCGCCACCGGCATCGATCAGCGCAACATCGCTCACAACGCCCCCTTGGTACTCGGCAGTGCCGTGCCCTGCCGGGCCAGCGCCGGACGCAGCGCGCGCGCCAGCGCCTTGAAGCAGGCCTCCACCTTGTGGTGATCATTGTCGCCGCGCACCTGCAGGTTGAGGTTCAAACCGCTGGCATCGCACAGCGAACGGAAGAAGTGCGGCACCAGCTCGGTCGGCATATCGCCCACGCGCTCGCGCTTGAACTCGCCCTCGAACACGAAATAGGGACGGCCGCTGAAGTCCAGCGCAGCGCTGGCCAGGGTCTCGTCCATGGGCAGGGTGAAGCCGTAACGGCCAATGCCGCGCTTGTCGCCCAACGCCTCGCGCAGGGCCTGGCCCAGGGCCAGCCCGGTGTCCTCGATGGTGTGGTGCTCGTCGATGTGCAGGTCACCCTCGGCCTGGATGTCCAGCGCGAAGCCGCCGTGCTTGCCGATCTGCTCCAGCATGTGGTCGAAGAACGGCAGGCCGGTGGCAATGCGTGCATCGCCCGCGCGGTCCAGGTCCAGCTCAACGCGGATCTTCGTTTCTTTGGTGTTGCGCTGGACAACGGCGGTGCGCGGCGCGTCGGCCAGCGCATGGGCGATTCCCGGCCAGTCCCACTGCCCACCAAACTGCGCGGTGCGCAGCTGGAAACCACGGATGTTGAGGTTGGCGGCAAACTGCAGGTCGGTGATCCGGTCACCGACCATGCCCGAGCGTGCCCAGTCGATGCTGCGGTCCTGCAGGTAGGCGGTCATCAGGCCGATGCCCGGCTTGCGGGTCGGCGCATTGTCCTGCGGCCAGCTGGAATCGATCAGCACGTCACGGAAGGTGATGCCCTGGCTCTCGAAGATCTGCAGCATCAGGTCGTTGGGGCCATCGAAGCTGGCGCGCGGGTAGCTGTCGCTGCCGAGGCCGTCCTGGTTGGTGACGATCACGAACTGGTAGCCGGCATCACGCAGCTTCAGCAGCGCCGGGATCACCTGCGGCACGAAGCGCAGCTTTTCGTAGGCGTCGATCTGGAAGTCGGACGGCTCCTCGATGAGGGTACCGTCGCGGTCAATGAACAGGATCGGGGTCATGCTGCGGCCCTCCGCGCCGACAGGGCCGCAAGCACGCGGTCATTCTCTTCGGGGCTGCCGATGCTGATGCGCAGCGCATCACCCAGCTGCGGCGCAGCGCGCTGGTCGCGCACCACCACGCCCGCAGCCAGCAGCGTATCGAACGCGGACTGGGGATCGGCGAAGCGGACCAGCAGGTAGTTGCCGGCCGAGGCATACACCCGGCACACGCCGGGCAGGCCGACCAGGGCTGCACGCAGGCGCTCGCGCTCGGCGATCACCGTGGTCACGCGCTCGGCGGTGCGCGCCAGCGCGGCCGGCTGCAGTGCCTGCACGGCCAGTTCCGCGCACGGCGTCGGCACCGGGTACGGCGCCTGGCAGCGACGCAGCAGGGCAATCAGCTCCGGGGCAGCGATCAGCGTGCCAACGCGGGCGGCCGCGAGCGCGTGCGCCTTCGACAGCGTGCGCAGCACCGCCAGATTGGCGTGCGCGGCCAGCAACGTGGTCGCCGACGGCCGTTGTGCATACTCGACATAGGCCTCGTCCACCACGACCAGCGCCTGCCCGCGCAGCGCAACCGCCACGCGCTCGACCTCATCCAGGGCGATGTCACTGCCGGCCGGGTTCGACGGCGCACACAGGAACACCAGCTTGGCACCCTGCGCCTTGGCCGCGTCGATCACCGCATCCAGATCGGTGCGCAGTCCATCCTCGCTGTCCACCAGCGGCACTTCAATCAAGGCGGCACCCTGCAGGCGTGCGCAGACGGCGTACATGCCAAACACCGGCGGCGTGACCAGCACGCCATCGCGACCCGGCACGCACAGCGCGCGCACCAGCAGATCAATGGCTTCGTCGCTGCCGCGACCGATCAGCAGCTGCTGTGGCGTCACGCCGTACAGCGCCGCCAGTCCCTCGCGCAGCGCGAGCGGCTGCGGCTCCGGATAGCGCCGGCTGCTGCCTGCGGGATCGGCCGCATTGGCCCAGGCCGACTCATTGGCATTCAACCAGACCTCGCCCTGCACCGCCGCGCTGCGTGCCGAGCTGTAGCCGGCGAAGGCCTGCAGGTCCGGGCGCACCAGTGCCAGCACCTCATCGATCGCCGCGCTCATGCCGCCACCTCCATGCGCAACGCAACGGCACGCTCGTGCGCATCCAGGCCTTCGGCACGGGCGATGATGCGCGCGCAGCCGCCGATCGCGGCCAGGCCGGCGGCGCTGGCGCTCTGCACGCTGATCAGGTTCTGGAAGCTGGCAACGCTCACGCCGCTGTAGGCACGCGCGGCACCGGCGGTGGGCAATACGTGGTTGGTGCCGCTGCAGTAGTCACCCAGTGCTTCGGGGGTGTAATCGCCCAGGAACACCGAGCCGGCCGCCTGCACCTTGTCCAGCCATGCGCGCGGATCACGCAGGGCCAGGATCAGGTGCTCTGGTGCATAGCGGTTGCTGATCGCGAACGCCTCGTCCAACGCATCGACCTGCACCAGCCGCGATGCCGACAGTGCCTGGCGCGCGATCTGCTGGCGCGGCAGCAGGGCCACCTGGCGCTCAACCTCGGCTTCGACCGCCGCCAGCATCACGGCGTCGTCGGTCAGCAGCAGCACCTGCGAATCCGGACCGTGCTCGGCCTGCGACAGCAGGTCGGCGGCGACGAACGCCGGATTGGCGCCAGCATCGGCAATCACCAGCACCTCCGAAGGACCGGCAGGCATGTCGATGGCGGCGGCGCCGTCCTGTGCGACCTGCTGCTTGGCTTCGGTAACGAAGCTGTTGCCCGGCCCGAACAGCTTGTCGCAGGCCGGAATGCTGGCCGTGCCATAGGCCATCGCCGCGATCGCCTGCGCGCCGCCCAGCTTGAACACGCGCTGCACGCCGGTCAGGCGGGCGGCTACCAGCACTGCCGGATCGGCACTGCCGTCGGCGCGCGGCGGGGTGCACAGCACCACCTGCGGGCAACCGGCCAGCTGCGCCGGAACGCCCAGCATCAACGCGGTGGACGGCAACGGCGCGCTGCCAGCCGGTACGTACAGGCCCACCCGGCCGATCGGCCGCAGCATGCGTTCGCAGACCACGCCCGGCGCGGTTTCAACTGCATAGCCTTTGCCCATGCCAGCGGCGTGGAAGCGCGCAATGCGTTCGGCGGCGTCCACCATCGCCTGTCGCAGTTCGGCGGGCACGGCGGCTTCGGCAGCGGCGAATTCGGCTTCGGAAACTTCAAACGAGGCCAGCTCGACGCCATCGAAACGCGCCGTAATCGCACGCAGCGCATCGTCGCCCTGTGCACGCACCTGCGCGATCAGGGCCGCTACGGCATCGCGGGTCTGCTGCGCCACGGCCTGCACCGGGCGGGTCAATGCCGCGCTGCGCGCGGCCTCATCAAGTCGGGACCAGATCAGACGGTTCATGCCAGCGATCGCTCCACGCTCAGTACCATCAGGCCCTGCGCGCCCGCGCGCTCGAGTTCTTCCATGCGCTGCCAGCTCAGCGGGCCGGGGCACATGGTCTGCAGGCGCAGCGCGCCACCATCGGCCGGCAGCCGCACCAGCGGCTCGGCATCGGCCAGCAGCTGCGCCAGCGCGTCGACGCGATCTTCGCTGGCACGGAACATCAGCAGCTTGCGGTCCTGGCGCTGCACCACGCCGTCGAGGCGGCGCAGCAGCATCGCGCGCAGCGATGCACGTGCGTCATCCGGCACGCGCATCGCACCAGCCAGCACCGCCTCGCTGTCGAGCAGGTTGTGTACCGGGGTCAACTGGTTGGCACGCAGCGTGGCGCCGCTGGAGACCAGATCGCAGATCAGGTCGGCGGTACCCAGGCGCGGGGCGATTTCCACCGACCCGGACAGCTCGACCACCTGCGCGTCCACGCCCTGCTCCGCCAGCCACTGCTTGAGGATGGCCGGGTAGCTGGTGGCGATGCGGGTGCCGGCCAGCTGCGCCGGACCCTGCCACTGCCATTCCTCGGGCACCGCCAGCATCAGCCGGCACTGGCCGAAGCCCAGCCCGCGCAGCGCCTGGTAGGCGTCCGGCAGGCCGATCTGGCGACGCGCTGCGGCCTGCTCGTCCAGTTCATTGCGACCGACGATGCCGAGGTCGCAGACGCCATCGGCGATCAGGCCGGGGATGTCGTCGTCGCGCACCAGCAACAGGTCCACCGGCAGCGATTCGCCGTAGCAGAACAGCTTGTCGCGGCTTTCGCGCCAGCTCAGACCACAGGCGCTGAGCAGGTTGCGGGCGGGCTCGGCCAGCCGGCCACTCTTCTGGATGGCGATACGCAGCCGGTCTCGTGCCGGCGCTGCCTGGGTTGCACTCATGGGGGAGGTCTCGAAGTTCGGAACGGGGCGCGGATCAGCGCGAAGCAAGGCGGTCGATGGCGGCGGCATAGCCTCGATGGCCATGCTCGAGCGTGCGTGCCACCCGTCCGGTGGTGGTCACGCTGACGCCGGTGCGCTCGTGGATCTCGCGGTACGGCACGCCCTGCTGCAGCAGCGGCACCACCTTCCAGCGGTCGGCCATGGCCTCCAGCTCGGCCGGGGTGCACAGGTCGCGCAGGAATGCCTCGACCTGCTCCGGCTCGCGCAGCGCGGCAAAGGCCCGGGCCAGGGCTTCCAGGTCGGCCTTCGGGTCTTTGGCGGCAATCTCGGGGCGGGCTTTCACGGGGTCGGGTCCATGCATCAATGTAATAGCGCGTTAGTACATTAGCGCATTCTTGCGCGGTGCGTCAAATCGGAGCCTCATGGGGTCAGGTCCGTTTTCCAAAGGAAAACGGATCTGACCCCTGGACCGGATGCCGGAAATGCAGAACGCCCACCAAAGGGCGGGCGTTCTGCTTTCAAATCAACAACCTGGCTCGACTCAGGGCAGGCAACGCACCTCCGCCTGCAGCGTCCCGCGCCGCGGGCACTCCCCGAACAGGCTGCCCTGCCGGCTCGGCAGGGACTGGATGTTCTGCAACGCCCCTGCACCCGCCGGGCACTTCCGCGAGGCCAGGGCCCGCAGGTCGCCCTCAAGCTGCGCGCGGTCGATCACGTGACAGCGATCAACCTGCAGCCGGTACTGCGCCGGGCCCAGCCGATCACTGCGCAGCACCGGGTCACTCTGGCAGCCCGCCAACAGGAGCACGGTGAGTACCCCTGCGACGGCCGGCTTCACACCATAGCCCTGGACTGCTCCAGCTCCACCAGCAGGGTGCTGGCCAGCTCGTCGCGCGACACTTCGAACTGCTGTTCACGCAGCAGGTCCTTCACCGCCACCACGCCGCGCGCGAGCTCGTCTTCACCGGCCAGCACCACGAAGCGGATGCCGGCCTTGGCCGCGTACTGGAACTGCTTGCCGATCTTCTTCGGCTCCATCTGCACTTCGGTATTGATGCCACCGGCGCGCAGGCGGCGCGCGATGTCCAGCGACTGCGGCATGCCCTGCTCGTCCATCAGCGCCACCAGCGCCTGCACGCTGCTGGCTTCGATGCCGTCGATCAGGCCCGCCTCGCGCAGCTGCCAGAACAGGCGCGACAGGCCGATGGAGATACCCACGCCCGGCAGCTTCGACTTGCTGTAGTGGCTGGCCAGGTCTTCGTAACGGCCGCCCGAACAGATCGAGCCGATCTGCGGGTGGTCGGTCAGCGTGGTCTCGTAGACGGTGCCGGTGTAATAGTCCAGGCCGCGCGCAATGGAGAAGTTCAGGCAGTATGCGGTTTCCGGCACGCCCAGCGCCTGCACCAGCTGCAGCACTTCGCGCAGTTCGGCGACGCCGGTACGCAGGATCTCCGAAGAACCGGCGTCGGCTTCCAGCGTCGCCAGCTGCGCCAGCGCATCGGCATGGCCCTGCGAACGCACAGCGACGAAGGCCAGGATCTTCTCGACCTGTTCTGCCGGGATGTTGAAGCCCTCGCCCACCAGCGTCTCGCGAACGTAATCGGCGCCACGCTTGTCCAGCTTGTCCACTTCGCGCAGCACCGCCAGCTGGCGCTCGCCTTCAGCCACGCCCAGGCTCTCGAAGAAGCCGCGCATCAGCTTGCGGTTGTTCAGCTGGATGCTGAAGTCACCGATGCGCAGTTCCGAGAACACCGCATGGATGACCGCCAGCACTTCAGCGTCGTACCGCACGCTCAGGCTGTCCTTGCCGATCACGTCGATATCGCACTGGTAGAACTCGCGGAAACGACCGCGCTGGGCACGCTCGCCGCGGTACACGCGCTGCATCTGGTAACGGCGGAACGGGAAGGTCAGTTCGTGTTCGTGCTCGGCCACGTAGCGTGCCAGCGGCACGGTCAGGTCGAAGCGCAGCGCCATTTCCGGCAGCGAACGGTCGCCCGACTCGGCCGCGTTGGCCAGCGCGCCGGTGGACTGCACGAAATACACCTGGCGCTCGGTCTCACCACCGGACTTGGTCAACAGCACGTCGGACAGCTCGAACACCGGCGTCTCCACCGGCAGGAACCCGAAGCGCTCGTAGTTGCGGCGGATGACGTCCAGCATGCGCTGGAACGCAATCTGCTCGCGCGGCAGCAGCTCAAGGGTGCCGGGCGGGGTACGGGGCTTGATCACGGGCGGAACTCCTGCTGGAACGGGACGTGGGAGGGGGCAACATTCTAGCGCCCCCGCCTCGGGCAGGGTCGAACGGCCGCTTGAAGTATCATAAGGCCCTCCCCGCCCGCGATACGCCCCCCGCAACATGTCACGGCCTTCCGGCGCTCCGCCCGCCACCAACGATCCCGCCTCGCCGTCCTGCACCACGCTGGACTGCCTGCACTGCTCGGTTCGGCACCTTGCGGTGTGCTCGGCGCTGTCGCCAGACGAAGTGCAGGCGCTGGAACAGGTCACCGTCTCGCAGCAGGTCAGCATGGGCAGCACGCTGGCCCGCACCGGCGAAGAGCGCGACCATGTCTATACATTGACCGCAGGCGCACTGCGCCTGGTGCGCACCCTGGCCGACGGCCGGCGCCAGATCAACGGTTTCGTGCTGCCCGGCGACTACCTTGGCCTGAGCGGCAGCGACCACCATCGCTACGACATCGAGGCCATCGCCGACAGCCGCGTGTGCCGCGTCGCGCTGCCACAGATGAAGGCCCTGCGCAGCCGCTTCCCGCACCTGGAGCGCAAGCTGCTGCAGCGCGCCTGCCAGGAACTGGATGCCGCACAGGATGCTGCGCTGGCGCTGGCACGCCTGCAGCCGGCCGAGAAGCTGGCCGATTTCCTGCTGCGCCTGGCCGCGCGCGAGGCCAAGCTGGGGGGCGACGGCCTGCGCGTGTCGCTGCCGATGGGCCGCGGCGATATCGCCGACCATCTGGGCCTGACCATGGAAACGGTCAGCCGCACCTTCACCAAGCTGCGCCAGCAGGGGCTGATCGCCCTGCCCCACCTGAACGTGGTGGAGATCCTCGACGAGGATGGGCTGCGCACGCTGGCCGGTGAAGGGTTGATCTGACCGTATCGCGGTTGGTTGGGTTGCCGGCCAGCGGCCGGCACTACCGGACGGATGCAACACGGGTAGTGCCGGCCGCTGGCCGGCAACCACCTCCATCTGCGATCAACGCAGCAACACCTCGCGCAAGGCCGCGTAATCTGCCGCCAATGGTTCGGCGCGCGCTGGTCGCTGCAGCAAGGCATCCAGCGCAGGTGGCACCGCCACCGTTTCGCCGATCAGCGGCTCGACCACAGCCTCGAACTTGGCTGGATGCGCCGTAGCCACCGCCGCCCAGTCGCCCTTGGCACCGCGCGCGCGCAGATCCTGCAGCACCTTCACCGCCGTCGCCGTGTGCGGGCAGAACAGCTCGCCGCGGCTGGCATGCGCTGCGGCAATCGTCGCGCGGATGGTCACGTCATCTACCGCGAACGCGCGGAAAGCTGCACGCAGTTCTGCGTCGTCGCCGTGGTAGAGCCAGCGCAGTCGCTCGAAGTTGCTCGGCGCACCCACGTCCATTGCATTGGCCACCGTCGCCACACTGGCCTGCGGCTGGTAGTCGCCACCATTGAAGTACGCCGACAGCACGGCATTGGCATTGGTGGCCAGCACGACCTGGCCGATCGGCACGCCCAGCGCGCGCGCCAGCACGGCCGCCATCGCGTTGCCCAGATTGCCGGTCGGCACCACCAGGTTGAGCCGGCGACGATGCGCGGCGTAGTGGGTCAACGCTGCATGCGCGTAGTAGCTCATCTGCGGCAGCAGTCGGCCCAGGCTGATGCTGTTGGCCGAGCTCAACGGCACCTGCGCCTGCAGTTCGCGGTCGGCCAGCGCCTGCTTGACCATCGCCTGGCAATCGTCGAATGCGCCCGTCACGCGCAGAGCCTGGATGTTGTCGCCGAAACAACCGAGCTGATGCGCCTGGCGCGGAGACACGCGGCCCTCCGGATACAGCACCACCACGCGCACGCCCGGCTGGCGATGGAAGGCCGCCGCAACGGCGGCACCCGTATCGCCGGACGTGGCGACGACGATCGTCAGATCGCGATCCTTGCCGACCTGCAGCCGCGACAGCGTACCGGCCAGGAAGCGCGCGCCGATATCCTTGAATGCCGCCGTCGGCCCATGGAACAGCTCCAGCACGTGGTCACCCTCGCCGAGTGCACGCAGCGGCACCGGGAAGTCGAACGCTTCGCGGCAGATCGCCGGAAGTGCAGTCTCGAGTGCATCGCCCGCAAACAACGGTGCCAGCAGATCGGCGGCGGTATCGGCCAGGGTCGTCCCGGCCTGCAGCTCGCGCGCGGCCGGCAGACGCGCAGGAACATACAGCCCGCCATCGGGCGCCAATCCGGCGGCGATCGCGGCGCTGAGGCCAACGGCGGGAGACTGGCCGCGGGTCGAAACAAATTGCATGGGATCGGTTTCCAGAGAAGGGGAAGGATTCAGCACAGCCGGGCTCCCGGCGCATCCAGCGGCGATACCCAGGCGTCACTGTCGAAGCCGGCCGCAGCGAACGCTGCCTGCACCGGCGCCACGGCGGCACGGGCCTGGTCGGCGTCCTCGAACCAGGCGAACACACTGGGTCCGGCACCGGAGATGCCCGCGCCCATTGCATGGGCCGACAGCGCTGCATCACGGGCGGCCTCGAAGCCGGCAATCAATCCGGCCCGTCGCGGTTCGACCAGCACGTCGCGCAGTCCTGCGCGTACCAGCGTCGCATCACTGCGATGGCAACCACTGAGCACCAGCGCGAGGTTCGCGCTCTGGGCCACGAACTCGCCCAGCGCATAGCTGCCCTGCAGGGCCTGGCGGGCACGGCGCGTTTCCAGCACCGCATGCGGATGCACCAGCAGGCTGTGCCAGCTGGCAGGCACCGGGACCGGCAACAGGCGATCGGCCGTGCACAGCGCCAGGCCACCCAGCAGCAGCGGGCCGACGTTGTCACCGTGACGGCCACCACTGGCCACCGCCTCACCGTCCAGCGCGTAGGGGTACAGCGCTTCGCGCGGCAACGGGGCCTGCAGCAGCGCATTGGCGGCGACCAGCGCCGCGACACTCGACGCTGCCGAACCGCCCATGCCGGAACCGAACGGGATGCCCTTGTCGATCTCGACCGCGAAACCGAAATCCAGGCCCAGGCCTTCGCGCAGCGACATCAGCGCAGCCCCGGCGGTGTTGCCGGCGGCGTCCAGTGGC
This sequence comes from Stenotrophomonas sp. YJH_SMC_65, assembly GCF_059369475.1. Lineage (NCBI taxonomy): Bacteria > Pseudomonadati > Pseudomonadota > Gammaproteobacteria > Lysobacterales > Lysobacteraceae > Stenotrophomonas > Stenotrophomonas sp. YJH_SMC_65. Next base: position 20,678 of record NZ_JCAFSR010000010.1, on the reverse strand, counting down.
AGCGCGACGGCACTGCCACGGATCGCATCGATCCGCACCGCCGGCTCGTCGATGCGGCGCACGCTCACGGTATCGCCGATACCGGCAATGGCATGGCCGAGAATGTCGAAGCCCACTGCCACGTTGGCCACCGAGGCAGGCGCGAACGCACGTGCGATCACAGCCGCGCTCCTTCACCGGCGGCGACCCGCAGCAGGTCCGCGAACACACCCGCTGCCGTCACCTCCGGACCCGCACCCGGCCCCTGCACCACCAATGGGTTGTCGCAGTAGCGACGGGTGCGGAACTGCACCACGTTGTCGGTCAGCCGCAGGTTGGCGAAGGCATGATCGGCCGGCAGTTCCTGCAGCCCCACCGAGGCGCCGTCGGCACCCAGCTGTGCCACATAGCGCAGCACCGCACCACGCGCCCGCGCATCCTGCAGGCGTTGCAGCAGGTTGGCGTCGGACTCGCCCAGCCGCGCCATGAAGTCATCCACGCTGCCCTCGCGCAGCAGCGCCGGCACCAGGCTTTCCACTTCCACCTGCTCAAGACTGAGCGCGTGGCCGGCTTCGCGGGCCAGGATCACCAGCTTGCGCGCCACGTCCACGCCCGAAAGATCGTCACGCGGGTCCGGCTCGGTGTAGCCCATCGACCGCGCCTGCGCGACCAGCTGCGAGAATGGCTGGCTGCCATCGAAGCGGTTGAACAGCCAGGCCAGCGTGCCGGAGAAGATGCCTTCGACGGCCAGCACCTCGTCACCGGTATCGACCAGGTCACGCAGCGTGGTGATCACCGGCAGGCCCGCGCCCACCGTGGCCTCGTAGCGGAAACGCGCACCACTGGCCGCCGCCGCGGCGCGGATGCGCTGGTAGCGCGGCAGCGGCCCGGCGCCGGCCTGTTTGTTCGGGGTGACCACGTGGATGCCGGCTGCCAGCCAGCCCTCATAGCGCTCGGCCACCTCGGCACTGCCACTGCAGTCGATCACCACCGCATGCGGCAGGTGCGCGGCCAGCAGGTGTTCGGTGAAGCGATCCAGATCGCTGGGCTCACCCGCCTGCTGAAGGGCTTCGCGCCAGTCGGCATGCAGCCCATCCGCATCCAGCCGCATGCGCGAACGCGAGGCCAGTGCGCGCAGGCGCAGGTCGACATTGGCCTTGGCCAGCAACTGCGGGCGCGCGGCCAGCAGCTGGTCCAGCAGCGCGGCACCGACGTTGCCAGGCCCGATCACACCCACCGCGAAGGTCTGCGGCGACAGCCAGAAGCCGGCATGCGCGGCGCGCAGGGCGCGGGTGGCATCGGCACTGTCCACCGCCACCGAAATGTTGCGCTCGGACGAGCCCTGCGCGATTGCCAGGATGTTCACCTGCGCGCGGCCCAGCGCCTCGAACAGGCGCGCCGCCACGCCAGGTTGGCCGGCCATGCCGTCGCCCACTGCCGCCAGAACGCTGACGCCCTCGCTGACCTGCACGCGCTGCACCTGGCCCACCGACAGCTCATGCGCAAACGCATGCAGCAGCGCCTCGCGGCCACGTGCAGCTTCGGCGGCGCGCACCACGCAGCAGATCGAATGTTCCGACGAACCCTGCGAGATCATCACCACCGACACCTGCGCCTGGCGCAGGGCAGCGAATACGCGCTCTGCAGTGCCTGGCACGCCGATCAGGCCGGTGCCTTCCAGGTTCAACAGGGCCAGGCCCGGGCTCAGGGTCAGGCCCTTTACCGGCCCACGCGGCGAGCGCTCGGCACTGATGCGCGTACCCGGATGCGCCGGTTGGAACGTATTGCGGATGAAGATCGGCAGGCCCAGGCGGATCGCCGGCGACATCGTCTGCGGGTGCACCACTTTGGCGCCGAAGTAAGCCAGTTCGCAGGCCTCGTCGTAGCTGAGCGATTCGAGCTGCACGGCTTCGGGTACCAGCCGCGGGTCGGCTGACAGCACGCCGTCGACGTCGGTCCAGATGTGCAGTTCATCGGCATTGAACAGCGCGGCGAAGATCGCGCCGGAGTAGTCACTGCCGTTGCGCCCCAGGGTGGTGATGCGGTCATCACGGTCACGCGCGACGAAACCGGTGGCGACCAGGCGCGGCTGAGGATGTTGAAGGCGCCATTGCGCGAGGCGGTCGGCGCTGGCTTCCCAGTCGACATCGACGCCCAGCTCGCCATGCCCGACCACCAGCACATCGCGCGCATCGAGCACCGCACAGTCTTCGCCCAAGGCACGCAGGTGGGTGCCAAGCAGCTGCGCGGAGAACACTTCGCCCAGGCCCTGCACGCGGTCCAGCACCTCGCGCGGCAGCTCGCCGATCACCGCCAGCGCCGCCAGCACTTCGGCCAGCTGATCGAAGCGGGCGTCGATCCATTCGACCGTCTCGCCGACCTGCTCGCCCAGCAGCGCCACGGCGGCGCCACGGTGGCGCGCGCGCAGGGCATGCCAGGCCTCGCGCCAACCCTGGTCACCCTTTGCCGCCAGCTGCGCCAGATCGATCAGCGCGTCGGTGACCCCCTTCATCGCCGAGACGACAGTGACCTGCAGCGACTCAGGACGGGCCAGCAGCAGGCCGGCAACATGGCGATAGCGTTCGGCATCGGCCACCGAGGTGCCGCCGAACTTGTGCACGACAGTGGACGGTGCAGCCAGATCGGCCGGGGCAACGGGATGGGCGGGGGCGTGGGAAGACATGCAGACCTCGGTAGGAGGCCCCGTCGCATGCAGGTGTCGAGTTTCCCCGCCACCTGGATGGTGCGGGGCCGTGGTTTTCGGGAGTTACACGAAGACGACGGGCCGCACCAGGGCAGTGGTGACGGTGGTGGTGGTAATGGTGGTGGTGGCGACCGGCGCAGTCGGACGGCCCGCAATGGCGGGGGCGATCAGGCTGGCGTGGGCGGCATCAAGGACCATGACGCACAGAAAACACTGTGCGCCGGTCCGCTGTCAAGTGCTGCGATGCAAAAAATCACTGCGGCGATCATCGGCCAACGTGCCGGCATTTGGTTGCATCTGAGACCAAGCCGGCATCAGCACGCTTGACGCCCACATTCAGCCTGCATGTTCGGCGATCGCCCGTGGCGAGCGATGGGCATGCGCGCACAGCATCACGCCGGCCACCAGGAACACGATCGCCAGCGCCTCCAGCAGCGAGGGCCAGCGTTGCTGCCAGGCGAAGGCATACGCCAGCGCGAACAGCGTCTCGAACACGATCATCTGCCCGGTCAGGGTCAATGGCAGCAGGCGGCTGGCACGGTTCCAGAACGCGTTGCCGAGGATCGAGGCCACCACTGCCACGCCGGCGCTGATCGCCCAGAAGCCACTCCACTGCGCCGCGGTGCGGGTACCGCTGTGGCCGATGAAGGCCATCGGCACCAGCAGCAGGGCCAGGCCGCCAGTGGTGACGCCGGTCAGCAACGACCAGTCGTGGCTGGACAGGTCCGGCCGGCGTGCCAGCCAACGACTGTTGCCGATCGAGTACAGCGCCCACGAGAACAGCGCGCCGAACGCACAGAGCAGGCCGATCAGGCGCTGCCGCCACGGTGTTCCGAGGTATTCGGACATCAATGCTTCCCAGCCCACCAGCGCCACGCCGAGCACGCACAGGCCCAGCGCCGGCAGCAGCTGCTTCAACGGCACCGCGCCCTGCTCGCGCACGCCAACCACAGTGACCACCACCGGAATCAGGCCGACAATCAATGACGCCGCCGCGCCACCGGCCCACTGCACCGCCGTGGCCAGCAGCAGGAAGTACACCAGGTTGCCGGCCAGGCTCAGCCACAGCAGCCCGAACCATTCGGCGCGGCCCAGCCGCGGTGCCAGCCGCTTCCAGCGCGGCAGCAGCAGAGCGATGGCAATCAGGCCATAGACCAGGTAGCGACCGGCGGACAGTTGCAGGGCATTGAACGACTGCAGCACGGCGGGGGCGAGAAAGACCACGCCCCACAGCGCGCCAGCGGCAACGCCATTGGCGATGCCCAGGGCCATCGGGTTGTTGCGCATTCGGGTTCTTCGGGGGAAGAGAACGGGCCGCGCAGTGTAAGCGCTCACCAGTGGCGCCCTCTTGACCGAGGCTATTGCCTTGTCATCTCTGTAGAGCCGAGCCAATGCTCGGCTGCGATTGGCCGCTGTGCAGATAAGGGCAGCCGAGCGTGGGCTCGGCTCTACAGGTCAGATGGCGCCCCTGCGCCAGGCGGCCGGCGTCTGCCCGCACTCACGACGCAGCGCACGGGTCAGTGCACTCTGCTCGGAATAGCCTGCCGCCAGCGCGATATCGCTGATCGGCGCCGCACTGGTACGCAGTTGGTGCTTGGCCCAACGCAACCGGCTTGTACTGAGCCAGGCCTGCGGGCTCAGCCCGAACTCCCGCTGGAACAGCGCATGCAACCGGCTTTCGCTGACGCCGACGAAGGCGGCCATGCGTGCTACCGGCCACGCCTGGCCCGGATCAACCTGCACCGCCGCGCACAGGCCCTGCAGGCGCGCACCACTGCCCGCCGGTGCGAACACCTGGAGCAGCTGCGGCAACAGGGCCGGCAGTGCCTGGCCCTCACACACCTGCGCCAGGCGCTGTCGCAGCGCCAGTGGCAGATGCAGCCAGCGCTGGCGGCACAGGTGTTCCTGGGTACCGTCATCGAGCACACCCGGGGGGCAGTCGACGATCACGAAAGCATTCGGGCCATCGGCCATCTGGTCGTGTGCTTCGCCAGCCGCGACGAAGGCCCCCTGCAGCAGGTCCAGGCGACCACCGCGGCCTTGCATCTCGAACTGCAGTTCGCCCTGCAGCGGCAGCACCCACTGCGCGTAGTCATGACGGTCCAGGCCGGTGGCCTGGCCGTAGTGCCGCAGGTGGAAGATCGCGCCCATATGACGAGTGTGCGCGTGCTGGCATTTCCCTGCAACGCGGCCCCGGCACCGGCCATGCTATGTTCCAGCCAGTTACAGACGCAGGGATGGCAGGATGAACAGCATGATCCGATTGCTTCCGCTGGCACTGGCCAGCGCCTTACCCCTGGCCGCCCTGGCCCAGGCGCCATCCGCGCCATCGGCCGCCGAGCGCATCGCACCTGCACCGCACTGCCTGGACGCACGTGACGTACGCCAGGTCGAGCAGGAGACACCGACCGCCATCGCGGTCCGTGATGGCAGGGGCCAGGCCTTCCGCATCGACTTCAGCGCAGCCTGCCCGGGTGTCAACGAAGCCAGCACACTGCGGCTGGAGGCGCCTTCGGGCTGGGCCTGCGGCCGCCCCAGTGAACAGGTGATGGTGGATGGCCGCCGCTGCGGCGTCGGCAGTGTCACCCCCATCGACAACCGGGAGTTCGCCAGCACCGCTCGCCAGAGCAGCCGCCTGTACGCGGCCACCCTGCCGCCGGTGAACGTGACCGCCACAGGCAAGCCCAGCCGTGGCGGCAGCAGCCCGCGCCATACCTTCCAGGCCTCGCCAGCGTTCTGCTTCGCCACCCGCCATGTGCGCAGCTGGAACGAGGATCCGCAAGGCGTGGTGGTGGAGACCAATCCGCGCCGCAATGGCGGCAATCGCTACTACCGCGTCGAACTGGCCGGCAGCTGCTCGATCCTGGCCGGGGCGACCTCGGTGGAATTCCAGTCCGGTTTCCAGAACGGCCTGATCTGTGGCAATCCGGGCGATCGCATCGTGGAGACGCCGTCCGGAATCCCCGGCGACATGCGCGCCAGCACGCCGCGCTTCGCCCGCCCGGGCTGCAGCGTGCTGGCGGTCTATCCGAAGGACGCGCCGGACCAGGCCTCGCGCTAGCCGTCCACGCCGAGGAAGGCGAACGGTGCACTGGGTACGAAGTGACCCAATGCATCGCCGGCGAACGTGTTGCGCTGGTCCTTGCCAAGGTCGAGCTTGAGCACCTGGCCGCCGAAATCGACCTTGTTCAGATCGATCCAGAAGGTGTTGGGGGTCAGCGCCGATTCGAAGAAATACAACCGCCGCTTGTGGTCGGCCACCGTGCGCCAGCGCGTCGATGAGATGTTCGGCTCGCCCGGCGTGGTGATGCCGTACGGCACCGACGCATTGCGGATCACGCTGAACACGCTGGCCAGCGCTTCCACCGGGTCCTCGGCCTTGGGAATGGCGTTGATGTAGAACGACGCACGCGCGAAGCGGTCGGACGAGCGGTTGGTACCTGGCAGCATAACCGTGCCACCGATCTGCTGCCAGTAGCTGTTGAGTGCCAGCTGCTGCTCGAAGATCGGCGAGTTGGTCATCACCTGGTAGCGCCGGTCATGGTGGATCACCTGGCGCCCCCCGATGTACTCGACGATGGCACTGTCGCCGCTCGCGTCGGACAGCGACAGATGCAGCGTTGCCTGGCGGTCCTCGCCCGGCACCTTGTCGGTGACGATCGAGTACGGCTCACGCTTCAGCGCCGCCACCGCCTCGTCCACGGTCGCGAAATTGTCCAGCACATACTGCGCCCACAGCGAAATCGCCAGTCCCGGCTTGTTGCCGCGCTGCTGCGGATACTCCGATTCGACCAGCCACAGCAGGTTGGCCACCAGGCCCTTCTCGTTCATGCCATCGGTGGTCGACACGTCGTAGCCGGTGGCCACCACCGAACCATAGCGCGCTGTCCAGGCCAGCGACTTCGGTCCGGCCTGGCCGGTGCGCGCGATGCCGCGCGGCAGCACATAGAGGTTGGTCGCCACGTCGACCTTCCAGTCCATCGAGCGTGCGGTGATCACATCACCGTTGTCACCCAGGTACACCGCGCGCGTGCAGGCCAGCGCCGGTGCCACCGCAGCGGCCAGTGCGACCGCCAGCATTGCCCTGCCCGTCCACTTCATCCGTACCATGTCGTTGTGCTCCTTTCCCCGTGAACCCCGGATCTGACCGCACGCAGGGTGACACAGGGGTGAAGCCTCAGCGTACGACCCGATCGTGCAGCCAGAAACCTGCAAGCATTGCAGGCACGAACCACAGCGCTTCACGCGATGCGACTGCCAGCCCGGCGATGGCCGGTCCCGGGCAATAGCCAGCCCATCCCCAGCCGATACCGAACAGTGCGGCACCCAGCAGCAGGCGCGCATCGACATCACGCGCTCTGGGCAGCTGGAAGCGCAGCGCGAACCACGGCTGCGCGCGGCGCAGCACCCAGCGCTGGCCGACCGCACTGACCAGCAGCGCCGAGCCCAGCACCCACACCAGGGTGGGATCGAAATCACCCGCAATGTCGAGGAAGCCGAGCACACGGCGCGCGTCGGTCATCCCCGAAAGCGCCAGCCCCGCACCGAACAGCGCACCCGCCGCTGCCGCGGCCCCTGTCGCGCGGCTCATGCCAGGCCTCCGCCGTGGCGGATGAGGAACGTCGTCAGCATCGCGCAGGCCATGAACACGAGCACCGCCAGCAGCGAGCGCTTCGAGCCGCGAGCCATGCCACAGACGCCGTGACCACTGGTACAGCCACTGCCCAAGCGGGTGCCGAAGCCCACCAGCAGGCCGGCGCCGATCAACTGCCAGGCAGGCAAGGCATCGCGCAACTGTACCCGCGGCAACCCGTCGGGCAGCGACTGCCACCACAGCACCAGCCCGGCCGCCGCGAGCAGGCCAGACAGGAAGGCCCAGCGCCATCCGCGCTCGCCTTCCGCTGCGCGCAGGCTGCCTGCGGCGATCCCGCTGATACCGGCCACACGCCCGAGGGTGGCGAGCAACAGCACTGCGGCGGCGCCGATCAACCCACCGCCGGCTACCGCAGTCCACGGCAGGTTCATGCCCCGCCCTCATTCACGCCCTTCATGGGATTGCCCTTTTATTTAGAGTTATCTAAATTAGACACGTCTAAACAAAAAGGTCAACCATGCCCAGCACCCCGCTCGACAGTGCCGCGATGGCCAAGCACGCCGCGCAGGCCGCTGCCCTGCTCAAGCGCCTGGCCCATCCTGCCCGCTTGCGCGTGCTGTGCCGCCTGGTCGAAGGCGAAGCGCCGGTACCGGAGCTGCAGGCGCTGACCGGATTGAGTGCGTCCGCGCTGTCGCAGCACCTGGCTGTGCTGCGCGATATGGACATCGTGGCGACCCGGCGCGAAGCACAGGCCATCCACTACCGCATGCAGGAAGGGCCCGCATTGGGCGTGCTGCAGGCGCTGCATGCCGCCTATTGCGGCGGCGGCACCTCGGGCTGACGCTCAGCCGGCGTGCAGTGCTGGCTGCACAACGTTGTCGAGCAGGTCCACCGGCGTCGGCGCGGAGCGATCACCCTGCAGCGTACGGGTAAAGCCCGACCAGTCACTGGATGACAGCTGGCGCAACAGCGCCTCCTCCACCGGCAGCGCGCGCATCGACCAGTACGGAAACTGGCGCTGGCCCAGGCGGCCGCGCGCCAGTTCAATGATGTCGATATGGCTGCCGGCCTGCAGGATGCGTTCGTAGACCGAACCGATGCCATCCGGCGGCCCTTCGATGTACTGCAGGAAACGCCCGCCGTCGTGCAGCAGCACGCCGGTCACGCCGGCCATCTTGTTGAAGCGGGCCGCATCGTCGACCAGCGCCTGCAGCCGTCGAGCGGAGAGATCCGGCAGCGCCCGGCTGACATAGGCGATCGCACGCAGTGGCATGGTGCTTCCTTGGCAATATCTGCCGCCACGGTAGCAGTTGCGGACGAGCCCGTCTCAGATCCACGCGTCGCTTGCTGAAGGATTCAGCTGGCCGCCGTTGCCGGGCTTTCAGAGCGCCGTGGCAGCGTCGCCTCGAACACCACCTGCCCCGCCTCGTTGCGCGCGCCGATGTGGCCGCCGTGCGCGCGGACGAACTGATCAACGATGTACAGGCCCAGCCCCAGGCCATTGCTGGGGTGGAAACTGGCCTTGAACGGCTCGAACAATCGCGGCAGCAGCGCGTCGTCGATCCGCCCGGCGTTGCTTACCCGCAGCAGCACGCTGCGCGGATCGCGGCCGTCCACCTCCACCCTCGCCTCGCTGCCATGGGTAAGCGCGTTGCCGACCAGGTTCGCGGCGACCTGGCCAAGCCGATCCAGATCACCCTGCAGGCGGGTATCGCCCTGCATGTCGAGATGCACCCGTGCGTGGCCGTGGGCGCTGCCCGCTTCGGCCACCACGGCACGCGTCACTTCCGCAAGATCGCAGGCACTTGCCTGCAGGCGCAGGCCGCCGCTGCGGATCCGCGAAAAGTCCAGCAGCTGCTCGACCATCCGCGCCATGCGCAGGGTGCTGGCTTCCAGGTGCTTCAGGGTCTGATGCGCACCGGCATTGTCCTCTGGAAGCTCCAGCGCCAGCTTGTCGGCACACAGCAGGATCGCCGACAGCGGCGTGCGCAGGTCATGGGTGAGCACGGCCGCCATCGTCTCGTTGAGCTTGAGCGAACGTTCCAGCGCCTCGTTGCGCGCCTTCAGCAGCTGGCGCTGCTGGTAGAGCTCGATGAAGACGTTGACCTTGCTCAGGATCACCTGCGGTGCGACCGGCTTGTGCAGGAAATCGACCGCACCGGTTTCGTAGCCCTTGAAGGCACGCACCGGGTCATCCGGCGAGGCGGTCAGGAAGATGATCGGCACATCGCGGCTGCGGTGCGAACCGCGCATCAGCTCGGCCAGGGTGAAGCCATCGATCTCCGGCATGTGCACATCCAGCAATGCCAGCGCCACCTCGTGCTCCAGCAGCAGCTCCAGCGCCTGCGCACCCGAGCCCGCAAGCAGCAGGTTCACGCCCTCGCGCTGCAGCAGCGCCTGCATGGCTACCAGGTTCTGCGGCACGTCATCGACGATCAGCAGGTTGACCGGGGTCTGCGACTGCGCAGGGTCCGGTGGCAACAGGTTCATGCAAACAACTCCTTCAGGCGACGGCACATCAGTTCAAGGGGCAGCACGGCATCGGCGCCAGCGTGCTGCAGGGCGGAGGCCGGCATCATCGATGCCTCGGCCTCCTCGGGACATTGCAGCCAGGCGCGGCCACCAGCGGCGCGCACGGCGGCCACGCCTTCGCTGCCATCACTGCTGGCACCGGTCAGCAGCAAGGCCAGCACCTGCGCGCCGAACACCGCGGCCGCCGACTCGAACAGCGGATCGATGGCCGGGCGAGAAAACAGCACCGGGGTGTCCACCGACAGCGCCAGCGAACCGGCGTCTTCCACCAGCAGGTGATAGTCCGGTGGCGCAAAGGTCACCGTGCCAGGCTGCAGCGGCTGCTTGTCTTCGGCCTCGCGCACCGGCAGCGCGCAGTACGGCGCCAGCACTTCGGCGATGCGGCTGCTGCGATCGCGTGGCAGGTGCAGCACTGCCAGCACCGGCGCCGGCAGTGCCGCAGGCAGCGCGCCAAGCACCGTCTGCAGCGCTGCGACCCCACCCGCAGAGGCCCCGATCACCAGCACGGCCGGTCGTATCGGCAGGCTCATCAGGCGACTTTCCGGTACAGGCGATGCTCGCGCGAGCAGACCTCGAACACACCCTGGTGGCGCCCGAACTGCAGCGACTCCTTGCTGCCCAGGCCAAGGAAGCCGCGATGCACCAGCGCATCACGGAACAGGCCCACCGCGCGATCCTGCAGGTCGCGGTTGAAATAGATCAGCACGTTGCGGCACGACACCAGGTGCACTTCGGAGAACACGGTGTCGGTGGCCAGGCTGTGGTCGGCGAACACCACGTTGCGGCGCAGCTGGCGGTTGAACACCGCGCCATCGTAGGCCGTGGCGTAGTAGTCGGAGAGCGAAGCGGTGCCGCCGGCCGCCAGGTAGTTGCGGCTGAACTGGGCCATGCGGTCGATGCCATAGGCACCGGCTTCGGCGGTGGCCAGCGCTGCCGGATTGATGTCGGTGGCGTAAACGATGCTGCGCTCGAGCAGGTCTTCCTCGTGCAGCAGGATCGCCAGTGACCACACTTCCTCGCCCGTACTGCAGCCAGCCACCCACAGCTTCACCGAGGGATAGGTGCGCAGCACCGGCACCACCTGCTCGCGCAGCTCACGGAAATAGGCCGGGTCACGGAACATCTCCGACACCTGCACTGTGAAGAACTGCATCGCCTGCGCGAACAGGTCCGGCTCGTGCAGCAGGCGGTGCTGCAGGTCGGCCAGCCGCTCGCACTCGTAGCGCTGCATGGCCTGGCGGATGCGCCGCCGCAGCGACGATACCGCGTAGCTGCGGAAGTCGTAGTGGTAGCGCTGGTACAGCGCTTCCAGCAGCACCTTCAGTTCCAGGTCGAACAGCGCCTGCTCGTTCATTGCCGCGAGCACCAGACACGGCACAGCGAGACCAGCTTGTCGACATCGATGGGCTTGGCGATGTAATCGTTGGCACCGGCCTGCAGGCATCGCTCACGGTCGTCCGGCATGGCCTTGGCGGTCAGCGCGATGATCGGCAGGTCCTGCAGGTGGCGCTGCGCGCGGATCTCGCGCATCGCGGCCAGCCCATCCTTCTCCGGCATCATGATGTCCATCAGCACCAGATCGACCTCGCGCTCGGCCAGGCGATCCACCGCTTCCTGGCCATTGCGCGCGATCTCCAGCGTGACGCCGAGCGGTTCGAGCACGCTGGACAGCGCGAAGATGTTGCGGACATCGTCTTCGGCCAGCAGCACGGTACGGCCATCGAGCACGGTGTCGCGACGGCGCGCTTCGCGCAGCAGGCGCTGCTGGTCGGTCGGCAGGCTGGCCTCGACGCTGTGCAGGAACAGGGTCACTTCATCCAGCAGGCGTTCCGGCGAACGCGCACCCTTGATGATGATGCTCTTGGAATAGCGGCGCAGGCGCTGCTCTTCCTCGCGGCTGAGCGCGCGGCCGGTATAGACGATCACCGGCGGGAAACCGACCTCATCGTTGCCGGCCATGTGTTCAAGCAGGTCGTAGCCGCTGCCGTCGGGCAGCGACAGGTCCATCACCATGCAGTCGAACGTGACCGTGCTGAGCTGTTCCAGTGCATCGGCCAGGGTGCCCACCGCGACGATCTGCAGCTGGTCGCGGCCCAGCAGCAGTTCCAGGTTGCTGCGCAGCTCGCTGTCGTCCTCGACGATCAGCAGGCGCCGTACGTCGCGCTGGCTGGTCTGTTCCAGCTGCTCGATGGCCGTCACCAGCCGCTCGCGCGTGGTCGGCTTGATCGCGAAGCCGATCGCGCCCAGCTCGCGCGCCACCTGGCTGCGGTCCGTTGCCGAGACCACATGCACCGGGATGTGCCGGGTTTCGGGGTTGCGCTTCAGGCGCTCCAGCACGCTCAGGCCCGACACGTCCGGCAGGCCGATATCAAGCAGGATGCCGTTCGGACGCAGCTCACTGGCGAGCGTCAGCGCTTCTTCCGCCGTACCCGCCACCACGCAGTCGAAGTCCAGTTCATGGGCCAGGGCCACCAGTGCCTCGGCGAACGTGGCATCGTCCTCGACCGCCAGGATCAGGCGCCCGGCGCGCTGGCGGCGGCCGCGGTCGTCGGCCACGCCGGCCGACGCAGTGGCCGGCGCCGACGCAGTGGCAGCGCGCACCGGCGCCGGCGGCAGCACGGCCGGTGTCCGTGCCGGCGCCGGCACTGCCACGGGGGCCTCGGCAGCCTCGGCTGCGCTCGCCGCGGGGGCGCCCTGCAATGGCAGCTCCAGGATGAAGCAGCTGCCGCGCCCGGGCTCGCTGTCGACCTGGATCTGGCCGCCCATGCGCTCGGCCAGATCGCGCGAGATCGACAGGCCCAGGCCGGTACCGCCGTAGCGACGGCGGGTGCTGCCGTCGGCCTGGCGGAAGGCTTCAAAGATGACGTCCAGCTGCTCGCGGGCGATGCCGATGCCGGTGTCGCAGACCTCGAACCGGATGCGGCCATTGCCGGCCGCACGCACGTGCAGGCTGACCTTTCCGTGCTCGGTGAACTTCACCGCGTTGGCCAGCAGGTTCTTCAGGATCTGCTGCAGCCGCTGGCTGTCGACCACCAGCTGGCTCGGTGCCAGCGCATCGGCTTCGATCTGCAGGGCCAGGCCCTTCTGCCGCGCCATCGGCTCGAAGGTCTCGCGCAGGCGCTGCAGCGCGCTGTCGACCACCACCACTTCATCGGACAGTTCGACATGGCCGGCCTCGATGCGCGACAGGTCGAGGATGTCGTTGATCAGTGCCAACAGATCGTTGTTGGACGAAAGGATCGCACGGGCGTACTTCACCTGTTCTTCGGTGAGCGTGCCGTCCTTGTTGTCGGCCAGCAGCTTGGCCAGGATCAGCGAGCTGTTCAGCGGCGTGCGCAGTTCGTGCGACATGTTGGCCAGGAACTCGGACTTGTAGCGCGACGTCGCGGCCAGTTCGTTGCTGTTGCGCACCAGCTGGCTCTGCGCGACCAGCAGCGCCTGCTTCTGCGCCTCCAGCTCGTGGGTGCGCTCTTCCAGCTGCACGTTGCTCTGTTCCAGCTCGGCCTGCTGTTCTTCCAGGTGGCTCTGCGACTGCAGCAGGCTGCGGCTCTGCTCTTCCAGCTCCTCGTTGGCCACGCGCAGCTCTTCCTGCTGGGCCTGCAGCTCCTCGCCCTGGCGCTGCGACTCTTCCAGCAGCACCACCAGTTGCGCACGCAACAGCGATGCGCGCAGCGCCATGCCGATGGTCTCGGCACAGCGCTCCAGCAGCTCGCGATCCAGATCACGCTGTTCACCGACCCGGGCGCGGCCCAGTTCGATGATGCCGACCACGGCACCATCGCTGCTGAGCGGCGCCAGGATGCGCTCGCGCACCGGCAGCCGGCCCAGGCTGGTCTGCAGTTCAAGCACGGCGGCATCGTCGCCATGCAGGTGGCGGATCCGTTCATCACGAGCGACCTGCCCGGCCAGCCCTTCGTGCAGGGCCAGCGAGGCCGGCGCGCCCGAAGGCAGCGCCATGCCACCGGTCAGCTGCAGCCGTCCGCCTTCCAGCCGATAGACCGCACCGACCTCCGCGTCCAGCTGCCCGGCCAGGCTCGTCGCAGCCGCCTCGGCGATCTGCTCCGGCCCCAGGTCACCGCGCAGGCTCGACGCCACCGCGTTCTCGGCCTCCTGCAGCCAGAGCGCGCGCATGGCCTGGCGGCGGGCCTGGATGGCGCGCGAGACGATCAGCGCGATCATCAGGAAGGCGCAGCCACCGATGGTGCGGTTGACGAACGAGAACGACGAGTTGTTGCTGGCGGGCGCCACGTTGAAGCCGATCACCAGCAGGACACAGGCGATCATCGCGACCACGAACGGCGCGCGCGCACTGCGCTGGAACACCGTGACGCCCACGGCCAGGAAATAGGCCAGCCAGACCGCGTATCCCAGCGGCACCACCAGTTCCAGCGCGATGGTCGCCGCCAGCAATACGGCAGAGGTCATCCAGATCCAGCGGTCACGCGTAGTCGCACCAGGACGCATGCAGGTCGGTTCCAGAAGGCAAAGGGTGGAAGATGGTACTCCGTGTCGCATTCAGCCGCACAGGACAAATGGCACGTGTCAGGTGTGCACGCATCCTTCACACTTGAATGCCTAGCTTCACGTCCCTCACAGGGGTAACACTTATCTACACGTGGACGCAGCTGCCTCTACGACGTCCGTGCTGACGGACCCTTCCCGACAACTGCGATTGCTGATCGACAGCGTGCGCGACCATGCGCTGTACCTGCTTGATCCTGAAGGCATCGTCTGCAGCTGGAACCCGGGCGCCGAGCGTATCAAGGGCTATTCAGCCGATGAAGTGGTGGGTACGCACTTCGGTCGCTTCTACCTGGCCACCGAGCGCGAGGCCGGCGAACCGCAGCGCCTGCTCCGCCTCGCGGCGCAGCAGGGCCATGTTGCCAGCGAGGGCTGGCGGGTACGCCGCGACGGCTCCTCGTTCCGCGCCAGCGTGGTCATCGAGCCGGTCGTTGAAGCGGGCGAACTGCTTGGCTTCGTCAAGATCACCCGCGACATCACCGAGCAATGGCAGGCACAGCGACTGCTGCGCGATGCCCAGCGTGCGCTGCGCAACACCCAGCAGTTCGAGACGGTCGGCCGGCTCAGCCGCGGCCTGTCGCACGAGTTCAACAACCTGCTGACCACCATCGGCAACGCACTGGACCTGCTGTCGCTACGCGTCCGCGGTGACGATGCACGCGCCGCCGAGCTGCTGGACGCTGCGCAGGCGGCCACCGACCGCGGCGCCCTGCTGACCCGCCAGCTGCTGGCCTTCAGCACGGGCCAGACCTTGATCCGCGAACCGCTGGACATCAACACGCTGGTACAGCAATGGCTGCCGGGCCTGCAGCGCGCCTGCCCACCCACGGTGACGCTGGACGCCTGCCTCACGCCGGGCCTGCCGCAGGTGTGCACCGACGCGATGCAGCTGCAGGCTGCCCTGGCCAACCTGGTGGCAAATGCCGTAGAGGCCACCATCGATGGCGGGCGCATCCTGATCGGCACCGCGCTGGAACATCGGCTCGACCCGGATGCGGACACTACGCTGCAACGCGGCTATGTCACCCTCAGCGTCTGTGACGAAGGCCATGGCATGGCGGCCGACATCGCCGAGCGCGCCAGCGAGCCCTTCTTCACCACCAAGGACATCGGCAAGGGCAGCGGCCTGGGCCTGAGCCAGGTGTTCGGATTCACTACCCAGAGCGGCGGCTTCGTCGATGTGTCCACCACGCCCGGTGTCGGCACGACGGTAAGCCTGCTGTTACCCGCATCAGAGGAAGCAACCCATGACCGATGAACCGATCCGCGTACTGATGGTGGAGGACCAGAACGATCTGCGCGAGATGATCGGCCTGGCCCTGCGCGATTTCGGCATCGAGGTCGCCACCACCGCCGATGGCCACGAGGCGGCGGAGCTGCTCAAGGGCGAGGCGCGTTTTGACGTGGTGTTCAGCGATGTCAGCATGCCCAACGGCATGTCCGGCATCGAACTGAGCGAGCACGTCGCCCGCGAACAGCCGCAGGCACGCATGATCCTGTCCTCCGGCTACGCGCGCTCGCAGCTGCCGCCGCTGCCGGAGCAGGTGGAGTTCCTGCCCAAGCCCTATCGCCTGCGCCAGCTGGTCGAGCTGTTGAAGCAGGATTGACCTTTCGCCAGGACTGGCGAAGCCGATCTGCGGGTGCTGGGGCCCTACCGCCGCGACTGCGTGGTCGAACGCGTGCTGGGCGGGGCTACCGAGGATCTGCTGCCCGAAGTGCCGGCACCGCTGTTCGTATCCCACTAGCGCCGCCCTGCCCCGCACGGCGGTAGCCGGTCAGCGACTGCCCGGTGTGCCGCCGGAAGTAGCGGCACAGGTAGGACGCATCCTCGAAGCACAATCGCTCGGCGATGCGCCCGATCGGCAGCTCGCTGTAGCTCAGCAGCGCCTTGATCTCCAGCACCACCTGGCGGTCGATCAACGCCTTGGGTGTTTCACCGAAGCACTCGCGGGTCAGCTGCGAAAGATAGAACGGCGTGATGCACAACGCATCGGCATAAGACTGCACGTCGCGCTGGCGGGTACTGCGCTGGCCGACCAGTTCCCAGAAATTCCAGGCCAGGCGCTCGCGCCGGCTGACCGGCGCTGCGGCCCCTTTCTGTGCCGGCAACAGCGTGGCGAATTTCAGGAAAAAGGTCTGCAGCAGATTGCGCAGCATCACGTGCCGATAGCGGCCCCCAGTATGCTGCGCGTCCATCAGCTGCTGCAGCCAGCCCTGCAGGAGCGGCACCTCCAGCGGCGACGGCACGCAATGGGGATGCTCATGCAGGAACTTGAACAGCGCGTTGGGCAGTACGTAGGCCACCTCCGACGCCAGCGCCTTCGGCATCAGGCAGACCACCGCCAGGAAGCCACGCGATCGCTTCCGCAGCAGCGCCAGCGTGTCCTCGGCCAGCACCAGCACGTCGTGCCGCTGCACCGCCACCTCACGGAAGTTCAGTGCGAAGCGCGCACGCCCGGACACGCACACCAGTACCGCCAGATACGCGTGCCCGAACGACAGCGGAACCCCCTGCCCCTCGGCCAGCGTACTGACCTCCAGGCGCATCGATTCGTCCTGATCCAGAAGCTGGGGTATACGGTCCATTGGCCGATCCGGCTGCATTCCGCGGCACAGCATACCGGGCAACGCCGGGGAGTTGTGAAAAGTACCGAAACCATCAAGGTCCCGCCCTGTGCCCTCCGCCCGACGCGGCCTAGCCTGTGCGCTCTCTCCCTGCCCCTGGAACGGCCATGCCGCTGCATACCGAACGCTTGATCCTGCGCCCCTGGCGCGACACCGACGCCGCCGACCTGTACGAATACGCCCGCGACCTGCGCGTCGGGCCCATCGCCGGATGGCCAGCCCACACCAGCGTCGAGGAA
Source organism: Stenotrophomonas sp. YJH_SMC_65 (assembly GCF_059369475.1). Lineage (NCBI taxonomy): Bacteria > Pseudomonadati > Pseudomonadota > Gammaproteobacteria > Lysobacterales > Lysobacteraceae > Stenotrophomonas > Stenotrophomonas sp. YJH_SMC_65. The sequence goes on along the minus strand of NZ_JCAFSR010000010.1, from coordinate 3,484 downwards.
AGTACCGAGATCATCCGCACCGTGTTCAACCGGCCGGAGGTCTATGCCCTGCAGAGCCGCGAAGATGGCCGCGCCATCGGCTGCGTCGGCATCCTGATCGGTGCCGACAGCAACTTCGAGATCGGCGAACGCGAAGGCGAGATCGCCTACTGGATCGGCGTACCGTACTGGGGGTGCGGCCTGGTGCCCGAAGCAGTGCGCGAAGTGATGCGGCACGCCTTCCTCGGCCTGCGCCTGGACGCACTGTGGTGCGGCTACTTCGCCGACAACCTGCAGTCCCTGAGCGTACAGAGCAAATGCGGTTTCCAGCATCACCATACCGAAGTGAACAAGTTCAACAGCTTCCTCGGCGACTACCGCACCGAACACATCAGCCGCATCACCCGCGAGCAATGGCAGGCGCAACAGGCTTCCGTGCTGCGCGCGTGATCACCACTCAGCCGGCACGGTGCTGCATGAACAGCAGTTCCGGCGTCGAAGCGTCTTCCATCGGCTGAAAGCCCAGGTCGCGGTACAGGGTCACCGCCGCGACGTTGTCACGATAGACACGCAGGGTCAGCCGCTCCGCCCCGGGCGACTGCAACGCCTGCGCCATCAGCGCCTGCATCAGTACACGTCCCAGTCCACGACCGCGTGCCCGCGGCGAAACGATGATGCGGCCCAGGTGCAGCGTGCCGGAGGTCGTTGGCCAGTACTGGCCGAAACCAAGGCAGTGGCCATGCGCATCCAGCAGCACCCAACCCGGGCGCTGCTGCAGTTGCAGTGCGTGCGCGAATGCGTCCGGCACGAGCGGATACGCCACGCCGGCACCGGCCCAGCGCCGGGTTGCGCTGGCCGAATCCAGCCACGCGCCGATGGCGGCGAAGTGCGGAGGCTGCACGGGGCGAAGGTACTCACTCATGGCGTGCGCGCAAGGAAGGATGGCCGCCATGGTGCGCGATCCCGGCGGCCGAATCACGTTGCACGGCAGCGCTTGAATTTTGTAATAGGGCAATAAGCAATGCCGATCGTCCACCGCCGCCACACCTGACAACCCCTCTTTTCCTTCTGCCCTCGGGATCCGGCGGCGCCGCTCTGGGCGCTGTACAACCGCTTCGGCGGCGTCCGCGTCATGGCATGCGCGGCGGCACTGATGGGCCTGTGCAGTTACGACTGCCTGCCGCGGCCGCTGCTTGGGTTGCGAGGCGAAGAGCAGGCGCACGTGGCGGAGGTGCTGCGAGGCCTGGAGTTGCTCTGTAGCATGCGCGAAGGGGCATCACGCGCGGTGCATGCAATAGCGCCCCCGGCCCGATTCGAACAAGTGCCCTCTATCGTCAAAGATCCACCCCAGCGAAGGTGGGGCTCGGCCTGAACCAGGATTAGGCGTGTCCAGGCTTCCACTCAGCGTCCAGTACATAAACAAATACTGAACTAGACCTATGGCCTGATGGGGGGAGCGTCGCCCCATCCCGTTTTGTAGGCATGGGACCTGCCAAAGTGCGCGGCGGTCGGAGCCCAGCCCCTGATTGGGCACCGTGACAATCCCTGCACGCGTACCGCGCTGATCGGTCATGAAGGAACGCCATGTCTCCACGAGTCAAAGTCCTGAGCTTCTCTGCATTGATACTGATCGTCTTGGCGGGAGTCAGTTTTTGGTATGTCCCAACCAAAGCGGACACACAACAGCGCAAACCTGATTCTCAAACCAATCAGCCAAACTCCAAGGATCAGGCCAACTCTAGCCATACCGCCTCATCCCTCACAGGTCCTGAGTTGAGTTCCAACACACAGGATGCAGCAGCCGGATTTCTTGAACTTCGTTCACGTGCAGAAGCCGGGGACGTAGCAGCACAGCGCAAGCTGGGGCAGATTTATCAGCATTGCTCCGTTTTCAGCATTTCCCATTCGAACATGTATGCGACGTTGGACGCATACGCGCGCCTCAGCGGGAAAACGCAAGGCGCATACGATGACATCAAGAAGCGCTTCGCAGCGACCTGCTCGGTCGTTGACGGCGGCGACGTGATACTCGAAGAGCACTATACAAAATGGTTTGAACGCGCAGCAGATCACGGCGATCCTTACGCCAGGATTTACATGGCATCCAGCAAGTGGACCAGCCTCAAACCTGGTGACTATCAGCTACTGGCACGCGATGCGGTCAATTCTGCAGACCCGGAGGCAATTTTTGCACTGGGAGATCTGCTAGCGCTCGCGCCAGAGGGAACCGATCTCGGTGCCTTCAATGCAAGCGCTACGGGTCCATACGCCAACTATGCCTGGGGCATCGTCGCCTGCCGAATGGGGGCAGATTGCGGAGCCCGCTCATTCCGCATGGATTCACTATGTGTCAATTCGGGCGTGTGCGGATCAGAGAATTTTGAAGACGCCATCAGGAGCAGGGTGGTTCCTGCTGGACAGCAAGAGTCGCTTGATAGAGCAATAGTAGAAGTAAACAGAGCAGTTGGGAAGAAGCCATCTTGAAAAGGACGCCGCAGTGAATCGAATCTCCGGAAGAACGAAGTGGAGTATCGCCGGGCTGGTTTTCACGGCCTTTGCCGCCGTTGCTGCAACAGTATCGATCAACGCCAGTTCGTATCCGTATAACCAGGTTGCAGTTGCGCAGAATTTGTCCGCCTACGAAATGGTGGAGCTGCGACGCGCCGGCCTTGTCGGTTTGGCGGGCATGTACCGAATCACGCATGGCATTGCGTCTTTGCCTGTCGGCAGCAGGATCAAGGTGACCTGGGGTGACGGGTCCGTCGAAGAAGCCGCTGTTACTTGCCTCACTGGAAGCCCTTGCGTCCAGCCCCTGCCGGGAACTCAGCAGCCTCCCAGCCGTGGCGGTGGAGGTGCCGGCGGTGGCAGCGGCGGAGGTGCTGGTGGAACCGGCGGATTTAACCCTGGCGGAGGCTGCTATGGAAGCTGCGGAGGAGGTGGCAGCGGGGTTGTCACGGTGAAACCCATCATCCCGGTCCGTCCGAAGTAGACCCATTCAAGCCCGACGACGCCGCTCGCCCTGTTCCATTGATTCTGGTGACCCCGGCCCGATTCGAACGGGCGACCTTCCCCTTAGGAGGGGGCTTCCACTGTTCGTTTAATCAATGGCTTACGAGACAGATGGGACCGGCGTGGGTCCATTTTCGCTCAAATGCCCCGCCGCATCTGCTGCAGCCCTGCCCTCACCCACGCCTTGGTGCGGACGTCCCTCGCGCGGGGTTTCGTCTCTGCCGGCGGCTTGCGCGGTTCAAGCGCCGCCTTGATCCGCTCGATTTCCTTCGCCCCAGCCTCGGCCAGGCGCCGGGCCTGTTGCTGCTGCTCGCGGGTCGGCGGCAGGCCGGGCAGTGGCGGCGGCTGGGTCGGGGTGCTGTCGGTCAGCCGGGCGACTGCCTGGCGCAGGGGCAGATCGGGATAGAGCCTGGCCGCACACCAGCGCTCGGCGTACCGCTTCGCCTGCCGGACGTTGGCCGCGCGCACTTCCTTCACCTGCCACATCTTCTGGCCT
>NZ_JCAFSR010000009.1:0-197222 GCF_059369475.1 Stenotrophomonas sp. YJH_SMC_65 | reverse complement strand
GCCGGGCGACTGCCTGGCGCAGGGGCAGATCGGGATAGAGCCTGGCCGCACACCAGCGCTCGGCGTACCGCTTCGCCTGCCGGACGTTGGCCGCGCGCACTTCCTTCACCTGCCACATCTTCTGGCCTTCCATCCATAGCCGGACCCCGGGACCCCCGTCGGGCGTGACGCTGGCCGTCTCGCGGCCGTTGTACCAAAGCGCCCAGCGCTCACCGGTCTGGACCCAGCCAGAGGGGATCGGGGTGCTGCGGAAGCCATGGGAGGAATGCATGGCCGGAAGAATACGGCTGGCCGTCGCAGATCCTGCGAAGCCGCAGGCACATGTCTGAATCGTTCGGGATGGCTACTGGCGTGGGGCAGCTAATGCGCTCCGGGCTGAGCTGCTGCCGGCCAAGCGTCCGTCGAAGAGAATTCGTCCAACACGAAGTTCTTAACGATTCATGCTGTATGGTTGACGCATCTGGCTCCTCTCAGGCGCGAAATCCTTCGCCCCCGTGTCTAGCCCCCTGCAGGCACGGCACATGACACCCTTGACAGCTTTTCGGATCCTTCGGATCCGCCCGCTGCTGCGCCTCAACGGAACGATCGAGCGAGTCGAAACTCTGCACGCCAAGTGCAGTTCATGCGGCGACGAGTCCCGTATGTCCCGAGGGTATGGCCTTGCCGAGGTGGAAGGAGGGGTAGAACTCACGTGTCCGGCATGCCGGGTGACAGGGATTTTGACCTTAGACCAAGCGTGGACTCTCTGGGCCGAGCAGATGAGGCAGGACAGGATCCTCGCCTTGGCCGGGCTAACGCCCGAAGATCTAAAGCTCACCTAGATCTTTGATCACGGCTTGCCCCGCTTTCAGGAAGCCGGCTAACAGCCGGCCTCCCGCCACCTGCCGGCCCATCTGCTCATTGAGGTAACTGGCCTGCAGGCGCGCGTGGGCCATCAGATCGGCTTGGCCCATGCTCGGCGTCAATGCCCGGAGCGGCTCCCCGGGTGACGCCAGCTGGCCCGCAATAGCCTGCACCAAGCAGGAGCGTTGACTGTCGCTCTTGGCGTACCCCGTGGCCATCATCCGGCCGTTCTTCGGCGACCAACCACCCAGCACCAGCTCGGTCCCGAGCTGCTCGATCGGCAGGCCGGCCTCGACTGCTGCTTTCTCATAGTTCGGCCATAGCTGGTCCACGACCAACCCCAGCTCGACGGACAGCTGCTCCATTGTGAAATCTGCGCGGAAGCTCGCCTGCAGCGCCAGCTCATAGATGCGAAGGAAGAACTGGGTGGAACCGCGAGTGGCAAGCACCAGGTTGTGCTGAGGGATCAGCAGCAGCTTCGCCCCCGCAGAATGCGCCCCTGTCCGGGAATCCACTGCCAGAGTGTCTACCGCGACGACCAGGTGGTCACGAGTGAGCAGAACGTTGAGGATGCTCATTTAGAAAGCAGCCGGAAGTTCTGCGAAATATGGCAGCGTGAGCGCTTCGGGTCCACCAGCCCCGAGGCTCAGGGAAGTAAGCGCGAGAGTCCACTTGAGCTTGGTGTGATGCGAGGTTCACATCATGTAGTAGACACTTCTGTCTCGCGGCTCTTCTCCGGTGCAGAATCCTTTGCTCCCGTGTCCAGCCCCTAAACGGCACGGCCATGCACCCTCCCAACGCCTTCAGGATCCACTCGATCCTGCCCCTGCTTGCGCGAAGTGGCGCAATCATCCGCCTGGAGCAGGTGCGCTCAACCTGCAAGAACTGTGGGCTTAGGTCATCACTGGCCCACGATGCTGGATTCCATACGGACATCAGGGGCACGACCCTGAAGTGCCCAGCTTGCGGAGCTACAGGATTGATGGACGAAATGGAGATCTGGCATCACTGGCTCGAGCAGCGTCGTCGCGAAAAGCTCCTAGCGCTCTTGGACCCCAAGCCCGACGAACCACTCGATATCGAGGACCCAAAATGACCGATGGCATCTCCGAACTGCTAGACCGAGTCCACTCCTGCGAAGTTGCGATTGAGGTCCATCGCGGGTATCTCAAGGCAATGGAGTACGCGCTGCGGGTTACTGTACTGACCCACCCCGCGCCCGAGCAGCTGACCGACACTTGGTTGCGCCTGCTACCCAGCATCGCAGCGAAGCACAAGCAGGATGGCGGTGTTCTCTTCGCCGCCGCCTTCGAGCAATCGTTGAGGGTTCTGACCGAGCAAATCGGAGAGCCAAACGACAGGGCCTAGACTGCGATGGCGTACGGCTCCACCAGCCCGACCAGGAGATCCATGGCAGTCGCATAGGCCGCTTGGTGATCGCGCCGCTGATTGAATCGGGTCCAATCCGCATGAGCTACGCGCCCGAGCTCATCTGGTTCAGCGGGCAGCCATTTCATGGGCCAGAATGGCAGGCGGCGCTGACCCACCCTGCCTCGCTGCAGCTCCACGATCCCGTTATGACTACTCGCGCCCAACACGCGGGAATAGGCGACTGAAAGTCCATCCTCAGGCCCCTCCATGTACTGGAGGAAGCGTTCACCATCGAAGAGAAGCACCCCCGTGACGCCGGCATTACGGTTGAACCGGGCCGCGTCGTCCACAATCTGATCCAGCTTTCCATTAGACAAGCCCAGCCGGTCGCCGGTGATCGCCTCGCCGGCGCTGCTCGCGTATACGACAGCCCTGATGGGCATGGCACACCTGCTTGACGAGGGACCAGCTTACTAGCAACGGGTTCATGTCAGCGCGAGGTGGCGGACGAGCCCTGAACGCGTCAGGTTCGCATGTTGCTGAATTCGGAACTTCGTCACATGATGCAGGCCCAACGACATGCACCACGCACGAAATTTCTCGGTACTAAGCAATGCCCGACACTGGCCTTTTCTACGTTTTGGATCTACATGTAGTGCGCCGCGACGAAGGCAATATCGAACGCGTGAACACAATCAGCGTACGCTGCAACCACTGCCGACACATCACGCATTCCAAAACACCTGGCTTGGAGACCATGCCAGGAGGCACCCTGCTCGCATGCGCAGGATGCGGCAAGCGGCAAGCGGTCAGTAACGCGCGCTTGGACGAATGCGACCACGTCCTAAGGCTCGACGACCCGGCAACAGATGCTGCCAGAGCCAGTCTTCGTGGCCAAATCGGGTGACATAATCAGCGTCGCACCTCAGCCGTCGGCTGGGTGCCTCCCAGCCAAACTCCCCATCGTGAAGGCATACCCGGCTTCTTCCAGAAGTGCTCTCATGCGCAGCTCCACACGACGGGGGGAGCGCAGTCCATTTGGTGCATAGAGAGCATATACGTAGCCAGCGCCGTCAATGATTTCGCGGCGGACTGCGCACTCGGTTGATTCCGTAGCTTCACACCAGACAGACATTAGCCTAGCCGGGCTGATCGACTGCCCATTGCGAAGTCGGAAGAAAAGCCAACGCACGCCTGGCGCTTGAGCTGGATCTAATCTAGCCATTGCGAGCCCCGGATTCGTCTGGATAGATCACTGAGAACTTGAGGATCCAGGTGAGGGCGCTCATCTTTCGAGGAACTTGGCAGATCTATGCGCTCACTACCGTTCACTAAAGCGGGGAGATCTGACTGCAGATCAATCCACCACTCGGAAGGAAGCCGGAGCCCAGTACCCGTTCGATCGTAGATGCATATCGGGAAATTCATAGCGTTGCTCCTAGATGTAACGAGCATACGCTTGCGCAATGTTAGGCCGGAATGCGACTGCTATAAGGCTGACGCATCAACTCTCTTTGCACATATGAACACGTGTGCTTCGTCTCGCTGAACTTTCAGGAACGACTCAAGCCAGCAAAGAGCAGCGCCTCTATTTGCAACCACCCTTCCCAACTTTTCAGTCAAACACCGCGCACACTCCATTCCACCAGGGCTTTGTCCTTGACAGGTCCGGCACGGAGCCATCGTCGTCATGGTCGCCGGGCGCGATTGATACATGATCTTCGTCATCAAGTTCACAGCTTGAGCGTGGGACGACATATCAACGTTCCTATTGATACAGAAGGAGCCGCGCTGGGCGCGGCCACTCCTTAGATGTCAACGGCGGCTATCGCGACCAGCACTGCCCTTTTGATCCTGGCCATGGGTCGATTGCTCACGCTCCTTGCTTCCCGGCTGCTGCTGTTGCTGACCTTGCTTTCCGGCGAGGTCTTCACCGCCAAGCTCGTTTCCATCCACCTGACCCTGCTGGCCTGGCTGCTTCTTCTCGCCATCCGAGTTGGGACGGTCGTTCTGGTTCTGGGGAGAATTGTTCATGCCTTACTCCGATGCAGCCATCTGCTGCCGACCCACAGTGCCCCCCAGCGCGTTACGCAGCCGTGCCGGATTGGCACAAATATGAACAAGTGTCATGAACAGGCCGATGTTCTGAAGGGTGTACAGTGCAGTCCCAATAGGAGCAGAACATGGAACGCATGAGGAACAAGGATTTCGTTGACGTCGAACGCGAGCTCACCCACTGGAGTTTGGCATTCAAGTCTGGTGCCCTACCTGCTGTTAGCTTTCGCCATGAGGTTGAACCCGTCATCCGGATCGCATGTGACATCTACGTCAGGGACCCGCATGGAACACGCGCAGAATGGTTGGACGACCTCGAGGGCAGACTTGCGGTCCGATCCAGTCTTCGTGGTCACCCTGGCGCAGCGGAGATTGCAGGTCAATGCTGGTCGCGCATCTCTTGCTCCTAGGAGTTTTCTTCCCGCGAGGCTGCGTCGTTCCCTTCTCGCATGAGCTGATCATTCAGCACGTGAACGATGGACATGACCGCATCGGCGAGCGCTCTTGAGTCGCTGATTGACCCGTAAAAATAGATCCTGGAGCCTTCAACCCGGACTTCGGCCAAGGAGAGCTGAGACGCCAGCGCCTCGCACTTCCTCACGAAGAGTTCAGTCCAGTGGGCTCCTGGCGCAAGATCCAACAACGCAATGATGGCCTCATCAGTAGAGGAATCGACGCGGTCATGTAGCTGCGGCACGTCGAAACCGACAATTCTCGGAAGCATGGAAGCGCTCAACGGTTGATCCTCTTGCTCATAGTCGGTTTGGGTATCTTCCACGACACTCGGGTCCACCATCTGGCAAAGCCCACTTCCTTACGCCAAACCCGCTCCCGTGTCTCGATAGCCGGTCATACCAAAGATGGCCATGGCCGTCCTAAGTGAGGCGGTGATCTGGGCGGAGTAGCACATGGACACCATCTCGCCCGAGCCAGCGTTGCGGCGGCGTGACGGCCCGCGATTACCCGAACCCCAGCGGCACCTCGGTCAGGTCCACGATGAAAATCGTGGCGTTCTGCGGCCCCATCGTCACCCCGCCCACCGGGAAGGTGTTGGTGATCAAGGTCTGTTGAGTCACCTGCAACCGCGAGAGAAAGATCCGGTTGTCGCTGGTCATGTGGAAATGATCGGCATTCATGGTGCACCGATCCTGTGACTGCGAGAAGTAGTAGAAGCGCGGCGACGGGATGGCAATGCCGATCTTCGTCCCAGGGAAGAACTGGCCGATCTCTACGGGAGGCCCTGGGACTGTTGGCAGCGCCACCACCTGTAGTACCCGCAGACCCTTGCGTCGGGAGTCGTAGAAGACCGTGCCGTCTTCGCCACGCATGCGTAGACCAACCGGTCCACTGGCCGCACGCTCGGTGGCATTGAACGTGTAGTACTCCAGCGTCTTGTTCGGCGCCTGGTTGGAAGCGTAGACGAAACACGTCACACCGGTCTGAACCAGAGTGAATCCCGTCGTAGTTGCGACGCTGTCATTGACGTAGCGGCAGACATGGAGATTCGATGTCCCGCTCGTTGAGGCCAGGACCCCGCTCGGCGACCATGAGGCAAATGGCGGCGAGCCGCCGGTCCCGCCGCCGGAGAAAGCTCCGGTGTTGAGCGTCCCTGACTTGGCCAGCTGTAGATTCTGATAGCCAGCCCCAATCTGGATCTGCCCGGTTCCCTGGTTCCGCACGCGTAGTCCGACGGCCATCAGCTGTATACCCCGTAATGAAGGGTGATGCCGCCGACGGTATCCGTCGTGGGCTTGCTCGGAAACATCTCCATCCTGACGTGGAAGTTCACCACGTCAGGATCCCAGCTCCAGTTGATGCTGTTCCCCGATATGGTCACCGAAGGGACCAGCATTCCGTACACCGATCGTTGGCCTTCGCAGGTGAAGTAGTAGTAAGGCTCGCCGCCAAGGAAGTCGTTGACGACGAGCCCTCCATCTGCCTCGGGTGGCGCGACCCACTTGTTGTTGGAATTGACAGGGTTGTAGAGCGGGAACGTGTAGGACCCGATCCTCTTCGACAGCTTGGTGGTAACCGAAGTCTCCACGTACCCGGTCTCGGTCCGAACCCTCAGCCCAATGTCGACCATTACTGCAGCACTCCAAGCTCCACGGCGAGATTGCCGTTCGGGTAGTAGATGTAGACGCCCTGGTTGGTGATGTTCAGGCGATATCCGCCGGCCACCATGCCGTTGAACTGGAACCCACCGCCGGCAGCCTTGTCGATCCTCCAGCCGGTCTGGCCAGCGACGTAGTCATCGGACTGGATGACCCCACTGATCTTCGCGTTGGTGATCGCGGCATCGGCAATATTGGCGCTGGTGATCCACGCGGTGCCGATCAGGGCCTGGTTGATGAAGGTCTGGCCGCCCTGGATCACGAACGGCGAGGTCAGCTGCCCGTTGACCAGGTTGACGAACGCGAAGCGGTCGGCGGTAAACAGCACCTGGCTCTGGTAGCTGCCGTCCGGCTGGTTCTCGATGCCGATGCCCATGCCAGCTGCGTAGTACTGGCCGTTGGCTGCAATCTGCAGCTTCAGGCTGTACGACGCGCTGATCTGTCCGTCTAAGTCGACCAGAGCCTGCGAGGTGGCCTGCACCATCGCCCGGGTCTCGCCTACCGCTGCTTCGGTGGTATCCACACGCCGGCCCAGCGCGTAGTCTCCGCTGGCGATGACCGTCAGCGTGGTGATCGTGCCGGCAAACGCGTCCTCATCGCCCGCGTTCCAGTCCCCATCGCCGGCGTGCTCCGCGCTGTATTGCGCCACCAAGCCATCTACGCGGTTGCCCACCGCCGTGACCTTGCCGTCCACCTCCGTAACATCCAGCTCCAGCTGATCGATCCGCCCGGCCAACGCACCGGCCTCGGCCACCGCATCGCCGACGCTCTTCCACTTCGTGCCCGGGGGCTCCTCGTTGCCGGGGGCGGCGTCGGTCCACAACCAGATCTTGCCGTTGTGCACCACCGTTTGGCCCGACTCATACGTGGCATCTGCGGCCCAGATCAACGGGGCGATACTGCTGATGCTCTCGATCTCCGACAGCAGCTCCCGCCCCAGCGCGCTCTTGTTGATGAGGCCGGAGAAGTAGGCGTCATACTCGGTCACGTCGGTGCTCGCCTCGCCCACTACACCAGCGCCAGCGGGATACCACGGCCCGATGTTGCCGCTGCGGTCCACCAACCGACCCCAGAAGTAGAACTTCGCGCCGACGGCCAGGCCATCGAGCCGGTGCCGGTTCTGGGGATAGGCGAAATCGCCCAGCTTCGTCGCGTTCTCCAGGTTCGGGCCAGCGCTGCGCCAGATCTCGGTGCGTTGCGTGTCGGTTGCCCCGGGCGGGAACGCCCAGGCCAGCTGGATGCCGAACACCACTGACGCTGCCGTCAGGGAGGTCAGCGCCGGCGGCGGCTCCGTCTTCCCCTGAATGTCGGTGAGGACACTGAGGGCAGGCTGCGACACCGCATTGAGCGCATTCACCGCACGCACCCGGGCCAGGTACTTGCCCGCATAGACCCCGCGCACCTCCGCGCTGGCCGTACCCACGCGCCCCACACGCACCCAGTTCAGATCGTCCCGGCGCCATTCCACGTCGTAGGCAATCGCCTTGTCGGCCGCATCCCATTCAATGGTCAGCACCGGCGTGGCAATGCCCTGGTCGATCACCACATGCGAGGACAGGCGCACGTTCGCCGGCGGCGGCTGCACGCTGGGCGGTACGATGCTGATGGGCGGCGGCTCCAGCCGGGTGCCGTCATCGATGGCCGCGAACTTGTCCGGGCGGTGCTGCAGCGCGGTGACGCGATAGGTCAGCCCCTCTTCCTCGGTGATGCTGATCACCCGGAACTGCTGCATCACCAGGTCGGTCGACTCCGTCGCCCAGATCGACTGCACCACCGGGATCGCGCTCCAAGGCGCAGAGACGGTCACCACGCGCGTCTCCGGGTTGACCGCGCTGATGGTGCGGGCCTCGGTCTTCCCGTCCGGCAGCGTCGCCCGTAAGAGGTCCCCGGCCTGCATCGAGGGCGGCACCACATCCAGGGTAAGGCTGCTCGCCGCGGCCGCGCTGATGCGACCGGAGTTGCGCCGCCCCGCGCGCTTGGCATCGGCGACCTGGATCACGTCACCGGGCATGCAGTTCAGGGCATCGAGACCCACGGCGAAGTTGACGGTCTCCGTCTCCAGATTCTCACTGTAGAGGATGTGCAGCCCCACGCGCTGGGCCTGCGACTTGGAGTGGCAGCCGAAGGCCGTCACCTCGATCTGGTTCACGCCGTAGCGGGCAATCCCTTCCTGCAGCTGGACCGGCTCGACCTTCTGCCGGCCGAAGTCGTCCGGGTCGGACCAGGACACCAACGCCACCGTGTGCCGTGCCTTGCTGCCGCTGCCGGTGTACGTGAACTTCCCGTCGACCACGTTGGCCTGGCTGTAGGTATAGACCGGGTCCTTAGGCATGTCCGCCGAGGCCATGATCTGCCCCGCCGCGTAGAAGCTGATGCCGCGGAACATGCTGGCCAGGTCCTGTAGCACCTTGTGGGCCGACTCCCGGGTCTGCAGGTACAGGCTGCAGGTGAAGCGCGGCTCCAAGCCGCCCATGCCATCGCTGACCAGCTGATCGCAGTACTGCGCGATCTCATACAGGCGATACCGGTTCACCCAGTCCAGCGGGATGCGATCACCAAGGCCGAAACGATCGTTGGTGACCATGTCGAAGAAGACCCAGGCCGGGTTGTTCGTCCAGGCCGACTTGAACGTCCCATCCCACACCCCGGTGTAAGTGCGCGCGATCGGGTCGTAGTTGCTGGGCACGCGGATGATCCGGCCCCAGATGCGGTATGCAGTGGTCGGCTTGCCCTGGAACTGGCTGCCGTCGGTCTGGATCGCGGCCAGTGCGCAGTTCGGGTAGCGCATCTTCACGTCGATGATCTCGGTCATCGAGATCACGTTCACCGTGTCGGCGACGGTCGAGCTGTTCGCGTTGGGCGTGAGGCGGCGGATCCGCGCCTGCCACTGATTGCCAGGCGGCAGGTCGATGCGGTGGCTGCGCTGGTACTCGGTGGTGGTCTTGCCGCGGAAGGCGTTGCTCAACACCGTGCTGAAGGCGCCGCCATCGGTAGACAGATCGATGGCGTACTCGACTGCATACCCCTCGGTGTCACCGTTCTCGGTGTTCTGCCGCTGCAGGGCGGGCACACCGAACCGGATCCGAACTGCGGACAGAGTCTGTCCGGAGGCCGCGCGCACCACCGGTGTGTCGCGCAGCTCGACACCGACGCCGATCTCGTTCTCAACAGACGGGAAACCTGGGATGTAATCCTGGTCCTGCGTGCCTGAGCGGGTCTCAATCCGAACGCCATTGAAGTTGAAGGTGCCGTCGCTGTTCTGGATCGGCACCTCATTGAGGTAGATGGACTGGTTGCCTGCCACCAGGCCACGGATCTCGCCCTCGCTGATCAGGTCCAGCACCTTGGCATAGGAGATCGAGTGCAGGCTGTCCGGGGTTTCCACCGGCGTGCGGGCATTGGTACTGCTCTTGCCGCCTGCTCCAAGGATGTCAGTGCCGGCAAGCGCCACTGCCTGATAGGTGCTTGGCAGCAGAAAAGCACTCATTGCTGATCCTCCGCGTAAATGCCGCCGCTGATCACCACGGATCCAACGACCATGCCCTTCGTGTCGTGGCCGCCGTAGGCGACGGGCACGGGGTTGCCTTGGGCCTGCACGTTCACAGGCCCGTTCATGCTGTAGTTCGGCGTGTTCTCGGCACTCTCCTTCGTCCCCAGTCCGCGCGGCTGAGGCGACAGCATCTGCACAACGCCACCAATGGCAAGACTCCAGCCGGCCGCGCCGACAGCGCCCCAGAACTTGGCCGCTGCGGCGCCGGCGCCCGGACCGCCGTAGATGGAGGCCACCACGATCAGGGCCACACCGACGATGGTCTGCAGGGCACCCCCACGTTTGGAGCCGACCAGCACCGGTGCAATGCGGATATCGTTGGCACCCGGCGGATCGTGCAGCTGCGCCTTGCTCAGGTTCTCCCGCCCGATGAACACGGCAAACTCGATGCCCTGGTCCTTGCAGCCTGTCAGGAACTGCCGGAATCCGGGCAGCAGAGTGCCGAGCGCGAAAATGGCCTCGGCCGGGCTGTTCACCGCCAGCTGGAACTTGCGGCCAAAGCGAGCGCCGAGGCGCCCGTACAGCCGGACAGTGCGCAGGCGCTCAGTCATTGCCGGCCTCCTTGTGGCGGACGATGTAGCGGGTGCGCTCGGTCCACATGCCGCCGTAGACCACCGTTTCAGACAGGCGCCCGTGCATGTGGTGCAGCATCTTCCCGTCGCCCAGGTAGACGCCGGCATGATTCGGCACCGGCGAGCGGATCTGCATCAGGATCATGTCACCGCGGCGGGGCACGCCCTGGATGACAGCGAAGCCCTCCGCCTGCAGCCGGTCCAGGCTGTAGAGGTCCTGGCCCTTCTCCCACCAGTCGTCTTCCCGCTCGTACTGGCTGAGCTGAATACCCAGCTCGCGGGCGTAGAAATCACGCACCAGGCTGTAGCAATCCAGCACGCCGTGGGCGAACTGCCGGCCTACCAGCGGCGCCTCGTAGCCGCAGGGCACTATGGTCTGCAGGTCGCCACATTCGGGGTCAGCCCCAACGCACTGCCCCACGCTCACGATGTGCCACGGCACGCCGCTGGCCTCGCACATGACGCGGTCGGCATCAGAGGCAGCCGCAGACGCGTTCGGGTGGCTGTGCACGACGGCCATCACCTCGCCGCTGTCCTCGGCGTCGGCGAAGTCCTCTGCCGGCAGCCGGAAGTGCTCGCTGGGAGTCGTGGCTAGGTTGCGGCACGGGACGTATAACTCCCCATCGCAGCCGGCCACGATGAGGCCGCAGCACTCGCGCGGGTAGTCGGCCACGGCATGCGCCTGGATGGCCTGCAGGGTGCTCTGTTGCATGGATCTCGCCCATAGAAAAGGCCCGCGTCTGGCGAGCCCTGTGGTGCTGCTGGTGCAGCGCGAATGGTCCGGAGCTGGGGTATCGCGGGTCGTCAGGTCCGCAGCAGGCCGGCGGCGGGGAATCCACCGTGCGGAATCGGCTTGTCCTGGCCGAACCGCAGTTGGCAGCTCCGGACCAGGCCGGCGCACACGTCCCTTGCCGGGTCGTCGACCGGCTGGTCGTTGATATCGAAGTAGGCCGAGCCGGTGTAGCCGCAGTAGGGACCGCGGTAGCCCCCGTGCAGCAAGGCGCTGCAGATCCTCGTGCATTGCCGGGCGGGAAGCTCCCGCCCGTTGAAGTCGGCCACCGTGGTCAGCTCGAACTCGACCGTTTCGTCGTCCTCGCCCACCTTGCGCTCGATGTACCAGATTTCATCCGGGAAGTGTTCACCCGGATCAGCCAACGGGTTCCCCTCGGCGAAGTTGGCCGCGTCCAGGTACTTCACCAGCGTCTGCCGGCGGATCAGCTTGGCGCCGGCCAGATCCTGGAACATGCGGCACAGAGCGCCGATCCGGCCATCGATGTTGCTGACCCTAAGCCGTGGGTTGGGCTGCTGCTCGCTGGTGCGCTCGAAGCCGGTAGCGTTTATCGGCCAAGGTCCATATTCCTGGCCCTGCCACCAGATCGCCCCCGACTGCAGGTGCTGGTGAAACCAGAGCTGATCTGCACCGAAGCTGGTGCAGTCCAGTTCATAAACGGTGACGCGGCCGCCTGGCTCGAGCTGCTGGGCATCTGCGGTGATCATGGCGCATCGACCTCCGCATCCTCGGTTTGTTCGACCTCCGGAGCGTCAACGACGACACGTACTGTCAGCAAGTAGACAATGTCCCTTGCCTCTCCGGTCGCCGGATCGGTACACGAGTAGAGCACCGCACCCGCCTCCTGCTGGATGGCCAGGCGGATGGTCTGTTCGTCGTTTTCGTCACGGTATACGCTCGCGCGCCACCCGGTAGCCGGTTTGATCCCCGGACCGGCTACCCGATACACACCAGTCGCAACCCGAGCGCACGCGATGCCCAGAGCATCAAACGAGCAACCGATGCTTGTGCCAGGAGCATGGTCTCCATCGAGCACGATCCCGCCATCAGGCTGGATGTTGAACGCTGCGGTGCAGGTGGGCTCCATGTTCAGGCTCTCTTGATGAAGTTGTTGGCATCCACCGTCGTGTTCCCCGCGTGCCATAGGGCACTGCCCCGGAAGGAGACAGCTGTTCGGGTGACCGTGAGCGCTTGGATATAGGCCGAGTTGAAGAAATCGCCATCCTTCAACCAGACTTGGAGCTGAGATTCGAATCCGTTGGCTCCGGTAGGGACCAAGAACATGCCGGCCAGATCGCTGTTGCTGGCGTTGTAGGACAGGGTGAGCTTGGCTCCGAAATCGTTCGTAGCATTCGCGTTGTGGAAAAAGTTCGCGCGACGAACTGCCGTTCCGCCGCCTCGCATGACGAGCGTCCCCGTCATGGCGCCGGCTTCACCGCCAGACTTCGGAACAGCAGCCGCAGCTGCAGCACCCGCGTTCGTCGCCTTCGTGTCCGCGGTGGCCGCAGCTGTGGCGACGGTACTGATCCGACCATCGAGGTACGCGTCGTTGTCGTTGACCTTCCCGAAGGCGATCCTGGCTGGATCGCCCTTCTTGCCGTTCGGCTGGACTGTATCGATATTGATTGGCTGAAGTGCCATGTTCTCTCCTTACGGCTGGAAAGTCTGTTCGAAGGTGGCCGTGACGCTGTAGGTCAGGCCACCGAGGTGGGAGTCGGTGTAGGTGTCGCAGTAGTAGAGGCCCGTTCCCCACGGGGCGGCCCACCAGAAGGACATGCCGGCGTGTGCATCGAGGAAGGCAATGATCTCGGTGATCACGGCCTTGGGCGCAACGAAGCTCACCTGGTACTTTCTGGCAACGGAATTGATGCCCTCCGCGACCTGCTGTGAGTAACCATCCCCGAACTTTGCACGCCTCACCGACGCAGTCGCTGATCCGCTGCTCTGGCTGGTGGCTTTCCAACTGAATGTGTCGGTCATCAACCTTTCCCCATCACCCTCATAGCGCCGCCGTCCTTCATGGACCGGAGCTGCGCATCGTTGATCTTCATGTCGATCAGCTGCCCGATCTCCTTGCCGAACTGCTGCCACATCGGGGTGTCGGCTGACACATCGGTCGATCCGTCGCTGTTCACCACGACGTTCACGTTCACCTGTGACGCCCCTGAGCCGCCGCCATGTGCAGCGACGCCCAGGCGACCATCTGGTCCACGCTGCAGAGGCATGATGGCCTCCGGCCCGGCCTCACCGAACACGCCCGCTCCCTTCGCGAAGGCGAAAAGCTGCGGGGAGCTGTAGACGCCGCCGGAATACGCCGACAGGCTTGGCGATGTGTAGACACCACCGTTGGCATTGCGGCCAATGTTCGCGAGAAGGTCGGAGTTGATCTGCTGCGTTCCACTGGTAGCCGCGGCGTTCCCCGCAGCAGTGACCCCACCGCCCCAGGCACTGGCGATCATCCCGGCAATGCCGACGATGGCCTGCTTTGCGGCAATACGTGCCAGGTCGGCAATGATCGAGTTGGCCAGGTCGCGGAACGACAGCTTCCCGGTCATGGCGAACTGAACCAGCGCGTCTTCCGCGCCCTGGAATGCGTTCGTCAGCGCGGAATGGGCCTGGCCAGCCGCGTTGTTCGCCTCCGTGGCGTAATCCTCGAAGGCGGCTCGGGTGCCGTTGCGCCAGTCTCCCATCGCGGCAAGCCGGCGGGCTTGGTAGTCCATCTCCAGCTGCAACTGCTCGTCCCTGTGCCTAGCCGCATTCGCCGCCAGCTGGTCCCACTGGTCCTGATCGGTGGCCACCTTTCGGTCGCCCAAGCGCTTCAGTTCGTCCTCGTACTCCCGTTGCACGTCCATCTGCCGGCGCAGCTGGGCGACCGCGTCCTGGCCACGGCCGTAGCTCATCAAGTCCAGCTCATTACCCCGACGCCGTGACTCGGTCTGCTGGTCGAAGATGGCCTGCTGGCGGGTTAGCGCCTCCAAGGTCTTCTTCTGCTTATCCTTGGCCTCCACCAGGTCGCCGGTCGCCTTCAGCTCCTCCAGCATCGTCCCGATGCGCTTCCGATCCGCTTCGGGAATCTTGGAACCCAGCCTGTCCAGTTCTTCCAGCACCTGCACCCGCAGGCGCTGGCTGACAGTGAGCTTCTCCTCGCTGCCTGACTGCTCTTTGTTCAGAGCTACCTGCTGCTGAATTCTGGCAACGATAGACGTGGCCGGGTTTGTTTTGGAGCCACCACCGCGGCGCGCTTCTGCCTCGGCGAACTGCTTCCGCGACGCTGCGACTTCCCGGTCGATATCAGCCTGGTCCTTGCCGAGCTTCTTGCCCAGGGCGACGATCTGCGCCTCTTCGGCGAGCTGCTTCTGGCGCTTGGACAGGTTCTGCCCGGCCAGACGATCCCATTCCTGTTGGTCCTTCTTCCGCTGCTCTAGGCGCTTCCGCTCCCCAGCGCTGTCGATCGATTCCTCTGCGCCATTGCCGTAGATCCCTGCCATCGTGACGGTGGGCTTGGGGCCAAGACCCCAGTACCGCTCGGCGAAGTCATTGGCCGCGCCAAGCAACCCACCCGCGAGCTTTGCCTGGCCCGCTATCGGGGTGAAGAATGATGCCGTCTCCGCCACCGCACCTCGTTTCACCCCCGTGGTGCGCGTGAGGAGGCGATCAGTGAGATCGATGTACCGCCCAAGCTCATTGAAGGCCGATGAGGTGTCGTCCTTTACTGCCTTCCACCACTGGCTGACTCCCGAAAGGGATTCACGCGCCTTTGCAGAAACATCTCCAAGGCTGGCGTGATAGATCCGGATCGCCTCCGTTACCGCCTCTTGCTGCCTCCCTTCTTCTTGAAGCGCGGTCACCCGGTCCAGTTGCGCGCGCGTGAGGAAGTGCTCGGCCTCGTTCAGCTTTAGCAGGCCTTCTACCGGGTCCTTCGCCAGCTCCTTGAACTTGTCGATGGTGGAGTCGATGCTCTGACCAGTCGCTCCTTCCATTTCGGCCGCTGATTCCGACACCAAGCGGAACTGTTCGCCAGTGAACCGGCCTGATGCCGCAACCTGTGTCAGGGCCGCCAGGGCCTTGCCTCGTGTTACACCGCCAAGGTTGTCCATCTGCCGAGCGAGCGCCGCAATCTGCTCGGCACTGGTTCCGGCATAGTTTCCGGTCGTGATCAGCGCCAGTTCCGCCTGCCGCTGCGCCTCTCCGACCTGATACCAAGCCACGCCAAGCGCTGCAGTCGCCGCGGCTGCGGCTGTGAGCGGGTTGATCATCGACAGCAGCTGCGACGCCAAGGCGGCGGCCGCTGGCCGGATGCCGCCGAACATGTCCTTGAGCTGTCCGCCCTGCTGCAGGAAGACAGTCAGCGGGTTCTGCCCACCCTGCAGGCTCACAGCAATGTCGGTGATCTGCGCGGGCACGCCGCGCATTGCCGCTGCCTGCTGGGCCGCGCTGACACCGTATGCATTCAGCTCCTTTCCGGAGCGCTTGGCCGCAGCTTCAGCGCGGGCCAACTTCTGTACGATCTCGTCCAGCACCGGCCCACTCGTGCGCAAGGCGGCGTTGTAGGCCAACTGCTGGGACCGGGTCATGCCCAGGGTGTCCGCCTGGCGCACCAACGTATCGACGCGCGAGCGCTCAGCGCGCGACAGCTGCTGATACTGCTGCTGTGCGCTGCCCGACATGTCGGCGACACCGCGCTTTGCTGCGGTGATCGCACTGTCGAACTGCTGCGTATCGACGACCAGGTCGATTCGAGCCGCGCCAATTGATTGGTCGGTCATGGTCAGCCCTTGCTAATTTTGGTTAGGGCAGCGCCCTCAATGATGCGTATCGCGGCCATCACCTCGGCCCGGCGATCACCGGTCAACCCTTCGCGGTCCAGCTCCTGGAACACGACGTTGTAGTCCAGCCCAAACGGACCTCCGGCGCTTGCACGCCACTGGGTGGAGACCCGCGAGAAGATCTCGATAGGCAGCGAACACTCGGGCCACAGCTGCACGTCCGGCGGCTGGTAGTGCTTCGCTTTGAGGCCGACCTGGGCAAGCTCGGCCTCGGTGGGGGCGCGCCAGTACAGCGCCCCCACCGCCTCGATCAGTTTCCCTTGCGGGCCACCTGGATCGCCTGCGCGTAGCCGGTGATGATCACTGCATCCAGGCCGATCTGCTGCTGCAGGGCCTCATCCACGCCGGCGGTATCCAGCGATACGTCCGCATCCCATTCCGCCACCATGTCCAGGATCGCTTGAGCCGGCGTGATCTCCTGCCCCGCCAGGCGTTGCAGGAGCGCCGTGTACGCCTCCTGTGTCAGGTGCCGATAGATCAGGTTGAGCTTCTGCTCGCGGCCGTGGCCGACGATGGTCAACGATGCCTTGAAGGTCTCCGGGGCCTTTACCTTGAACATCAGGCGCCCTCCACCAGGATCGAATCGGCCAAGGCCGTGAACGTCGCGGTGGTGCCCATCGGGGTATTCGCGGTCATGGTCGGGTCACCGTCGTAGCTCAGGTAGCCATACCAGTACAGAACGTCACCGCCGGCAAGCTTGGCCCGCAGCACGACCGGCTCGCCCTTGGCGTCGACCGTCTTCAACGCCGGATACCAGGGCTTGGACGGGTCGTAGTAGAGCGGGATGGTGATGGTCTTGGCGTTCTTGAAGGTCGGGATCTGGATCTGGCGGCCGGTCGGGTCCTCCAGCAGTGTCCCGCTCCAGTACTGCTGTTCTCCGCCGGCGGTGGTCGGATCGCCCTGCTGGTCCAGGTCGATGAAGGCGGCCGCCTTGCGCAGCGAGCCGGCGCCGCTGGTGCCCGGGTACAGGGTGGTATCGGTGGTGTCGGTGCCGAGCAATTCGATTGCACCGGTGGATTCGGCGCCAGCGCGGGTCGTGCGGTTATTCAGGGCCGGCCAGCCCGGGATCTCCAGCACCACCACGTCGTCGGTGTCGACTGCATCGGCGGCAATGCTCGCCAATGCCGGCGCCGCCTTGGAGATGCCGGTGGTTGCGATCTTGGTGGCCAGCACCGGCGCGAAGCCGAACTGGGTGCCCTTCGGGAGCTTGAGTGCCATGTGTTGTCTTCCTCTGGTTGAAAACGAAAAGCCCGGCGCATGGCCGGGCTGAGACGGGGTTGATGGGTCGCTTACGGGTCAGGGAACCAGAGCCCGAAATCGAGACGGGCGCCGTATGCCTTGATGGGCGCCTCGTACATGGCGACTGCGGCGCCATAGGGCTCGGAATGTGGAACGCCGGTACAGATCACATCCTCGATACGACGGATTAGCGTGTTGGCCTCGGGCCTGGACTTGGACCATATGGTGATCTGCACCCGCGCATGCTTGTGGTCCGGCATTGATCCTTCGAGGAACCACAGGGCCTGGCCTCCGACCTGCTGATAGAGCGCAAACGGGAAGACCGGCTGGTCCGGCGGAACGTCGGGATAGAAGCGTCCCTGTACCAATGGCGCAATCAGGGCATGGAGGGACGGTTCGTAGCTCATCCGCTGCCTCCTCGTGCCTCACGCAACAGTTCGGGAAGCCGATCCCTCCCCCTTTCCACCATCGCCGCCTGCGCGCGCGCCAGGGACGCCTCGTAGCCTGGCCGCACGAAGGGCTTGGCCGGAACCCACTTGGGCTGCGCCAGCGGCGCACCCAGCGTCCAGGAGCCGTCCTTGTCCTTATAGACCGCGTGCGTTTGCCAGTGCCCGAACTCGATCAAGTGCCCGTGGGGCGCCTTCTTGGCGTTCCAGGAAATTGAGTAAATCTGCCGACTGTCGGTGGATCGACCATCACGGTACGCCAGGTAGATCGCGTCGCGAAGACTTCCGGGGCGCAGGCTACCCCTCTCCTCCGTGCCCACCGGTGCACGCAACTTCACTTCATCCCGAATGACCTGGCCACCGGCAACGCCCATGGAACGTGCGAGGCTGACGCGGGAGTCGAGAAGTGCCTCCAGACCCCTCACCGCGCCGGAGAAGTCAACGTTCGCCTTGATGCTCATCCGCTGTTTCCTCCCTCCTCGGTAACAATGAAGGCGCGATCCCTGCGGTTGAGGTCACGGGTGATCCCCTTCACCTCAAACACTAGGCCGTCGAAAAGGATCCGCATCGTTGCATCGATCCCCAGCGCCCTCACGGTCTGATACCTGGCCATGAAGCTGTATCGGGAGATCGATGCCGGGACGCCGCCTTGGAGGCCGGCGCGAATTGCCCCGAGACCGGTTTCTCCGACAACGCTGACCATGATCTCGTCGACCAGCTCCCATCCTTGGGCTGGTTGACCCCAGTCATCCGTTCCTGACGCCGGGCGCTCCACCCGGACCTTTCGATTGAGCAAGCCGGCGCGCATCAGAATGTCTTCCTATACCAGAGGAGTCGCTCGACGCCGAACTGCACCTCAGTGGATACCTCGCCGACCACAATCGCCTCACGGTTGGCGACCCAATGCCCCACCAGCAGAAGTGCAGCCTGCAACACGTCTGGCGACAGCTTCATCTCATCCGGGCCGGCAGGCTCACCCTCGACCAGCCTCCGGTCGCAGTGCTGCTCGATGTGCGCCAGCGCGGCTGCCACGTACTGCTGCAGCAGGGCGTCGTCCACGTCGGCAACGATGTTGCACTGCTTGCGCACCAGTTCCAGGTCGAGGGTGACGGCCATCAGGCGGGATCCTTCTTCTGGGCTTCGGCCAGAACTGCTGCCAGGCGATCAGCACCCCAGCGGCGGTCGAACTCGACGCCGGCGGCCTCGAGCTGCTGGATCAAGAGCGCCTTCTTGTCGGCACCGCCCTGGTCGGAAGTGGTCGGCGCACCAGAGGCTGCGCCGCCGGTGACGGGTTCGGCCGGACCGGCACCGCCGGACGCTTCACCATCGCCAGACTGGTTGCCTGCAGCGTCGGTCGCTCCTTCAGTACTGGAGGTTTCGACCCCACCGCCGCCCTCGCCCGTCTTCAGTTCGCTGGGTCGGGCCGGTTTCGTCTCCTGGGGTGCAGCACCTTCGTGAACTTGTACCACCAGACCCTTGCCGACCAGCGCGTGCCCGTATTCCGGATCCACGCCGTCGAACACGTCGCCAGCCTTCACATCGGCGGACTCGGCATTAAGCTTCGGGGCGTCGCCGCGGAAGCCCCATTCGGCTTTGATCTTCATGTTCCTGCTCCGTATAGAAAGAGAGAGGCCGGCACGTGGCCGGCCTCGTTCGGGATCAGCTCGCTATCACGCCTGCGGCTTGAAGCGGCCCTTCACGAATGCCTCGACGCGGCGCTTGGCCAGGCCCAGGCGCTCTTCGACCAGCAATACGCGCTGGTTCTTCACGAAGTCGTCGTTGATCAGGCCGACCTTGAACAGGAAGCTCATGCGGTCGTAGATCGTGGCGCCGCGCTGGAAGTTGGCGACCAGGAACTCGCCACCGGTGGTGGTGCCGTCGCCTTCGTCCATGCTGTCCGAGGCGACCACCGGCCGGCCCCACAAGATCGGGGTCACGAAGCCCTGCAGGTTGGCGAACAGGTAGCGGTTCTGGCTGTCCTTCTCCAGCTCGATGTTCATCCAGTCCAGCTCGGTCATCACCGTGGCGTCGGCCGACAGCTTCGACTGCTTGCGCACCTGGTAGATCGCGCGGCGGACAGTGTCGATCGAGGTGTCGCTTGCCTTCGAGAGGGCGTCGTCGAACACCGTGGCATCAGTCATCAGGCCGGGCAGGTTGTTGCCCAGGCCGTCGCCCTTCAGGATCTGGACTTCTTCTTCCAGCTTCAGGTCGTAACGCAGCAGCTGCTGCAGGTAGCCGTACATCTGCGGCACGTCGTCCAGAGCTTCGTCGGTGACCGGGATCCAGACCGCCAGCTTCTTCACCAGGTCGGTCTTCTGCTCGAAAGTAACGTTGCTCTGCGGCTTGGTCCCACCTTCGCCGACCGGGCCAGCACCACGGGTATGCAACTTCTCGCGGAAGTAGGTATAGCTCTGGCCGGTGACGGAGATCGACGGGATCAGATCGCGGATGCGCAGTTCCTGGCGGATGCCCGGCTGGATGGTCGGGTCGTAGTTCGGCACGACGATGCCGGCGCTGGTGACGGCCTTGGTTTCTTGCATGGACGCCAGCTCGTCCTTCTTGATCTCGATCTCGGCCGCCGACTTCTCGCGGCCCTGCAGCGCCTTGTACTCGTCGTTGCCCTTGATGAAGTCGATGAAGCCCTTCTTCGTACCGGGCTGGTTGCCCAGGCCGATGCCCTTCTCTTCCAGCTTCAGCACCTTGTCGACCACCTTCTGGATCTCGTCGGTGGCGGTCTGGATCTGCTTCTTCAGATCGGTGGTGACCTGGTTGCCCTTCTCGATCTCGGCCGAGGCGCTGTCGTACTTCTTCTGCAGGCCGGCGAAGCCGTCCTTCAGCTGCTTTTCCAGACCCTCACGGATATCGCTGATGTTCTCGCTCATTGGTGCATTCCTTTGAA
Organism: Stenotrophomonas sp. YJH_SMC_65; assembly: GCF_059369475.1. Classification (NCBI taxonomy): domain Bacteria; kingdom Pseudomonadati; phylum Pseudomonadota; class Gammaproteobacteria; order Lysobacterales; family Lysobacteraceae; genus Stenotrophomonas; species Stenotrophomonas sp. YJH_SMC_65. Next base: position 176,517 of record NZ_JCAFSR010000009.1, on the reverse strand, counting down.
GATGGATTCGATGGATGTGCCGAGTTGCTGCAGCTGCTTCACGGTCTCCGTGTCCCCAATCCCACCGTCACGGTGGATTGCGGGAAAGCCGAGCGAGGCGACGGCCGCCGCCTCTTTCTGGGACAGCCCCATGCGTTCGCGCAGGGCCGATTCGAAGGCGCGAACATCGGACTTGACGCTCATCACCTGTGCTTCCGGGTTCATGCCGAAGGGGACGACCGATGCCTCCCACAATTCGGCCTTCTTGATGACGCGCACCCGCCGGCCCTCGCGGTTCTCGATCGCGTCCTCCAGCGTGTTGAAGCCGACTGACATTTCGTCCAAGGTGCCGGCCTTCATCAGCTCGTAGGCGTCCTTGGCGTAGCTGACGTTGAGGTTGACCTTGCCCTTCAAGTGCAGGCCGTTGCCATCCTGTTTGAACTCGGCATCGCCGATCAGCCGGGTCAGGTTGTGGTGCAGCGCCAGGCGCAGTCGGCCAGTCCGAGTCGTCTTCACCTTGACGAACGCGCCCGGCAGGATCAGGTCCTCACCGAGGTCCACGTTGTTGAACACCGAGGCATAGCCCTCGAAGTTGCCGGAATCGTCTGCCGCCTTGACCTCGAACGGGCAGGAATACTTGCTAAGCATTGGCGGGATCTCCCGTTGTGTCGTCGTTACTGGAATCGGGCTTGTTGCTGGTCCACCGTGTGACCTGGTTGTATTGCTCGCCTTCCAGCACAGGCAGGTTCTCCTTCACCCTGACCTCGTTGATGGCCATCCAGCCCGAGCCGCCGGAGCCGCCAAGGGCGGTCTTGTAGTAGTTGGCTCGCGCTCCGCTGTCGGCGCGCAGGAGCCCCTCTACGACGGCCTCCACGAACATGTCGCCATCGGCGAACAGCTTGTCGTTGATCTCGCTCTCGATCGCGTCGAGGTAAGGCTTCAGGCCGAAGGTGACAAAGCCGCTGGTTTGCTGCTCCAAATTGGAGCCCAGCACCGAAGTGGAGCGAGCGCGGTTGGTCAGGTACAGCGGAACGCCCCAGATACCGGCGAGCGCCTCCTCCTGGAACTGCTGCGATTCGATGAACTGGCTGTCTTTCTGGGTCAGGCCGGCCGGCGTGATCGTCGGCCCACCCTGCAGGATGGCCATCTTGCCGAGGTCGTCCACATCGCCCTGGCGGATATCAGGCAGCTTCGCCTTGATTTGCGCCTGCTGCTCCTTCGTCAGGAAGCCGGGATAGATGATGTATCCACCGGTAAAGCCACCCTTGCGCATGAAGCGGGCGGACCAATCCTGCGCAGCGCGCGCCAGGCCGATGGTTTCAGCCTGGTACTCCACCGGTGACAGGCCAACGATGCCGTCGGAACTGAACAGCTTGAAGTGCAGCATGTTCTCCGGGGAAACCGGGGTTTCGCTGCCGTTGATGATCGCCCAGTAAACCAAGCCGTAGTCGGTGTCGATTCGAACGTTGTCCACCCCCACCGGAATCAGGCCGATCCATTCACCGCTGTCATCACGTCGAATTATGATGAATGCGTTGCCACGCAAGGCCATGTTCACCACAACCGCCTTGATCAGGTCCAACCACTTGATGAAGGGGTTGGGCTTGCTCAACAGGCGCAGCAGCCGTCGGCGCTGCGGGCTGGTTCCCTTGACCAGCGCTCGCACGCCGCTCTTGTCCTCATACAGCTTCCAAGGCAGACCCGCGGCGGACTCGGACAGCACCTTCACGCACGACCAGACGATGCTGACCGTCAGCGCCTTCTTGGGCGTCACCCGGACGCCCGCCTTGGTGCCTCGGCCACCGGTGGATAGGTCGACCTCCACGTAGTTGCCGGTGGCAGGGTCGTCGTATCCGAAGAACCGCCAGCTCAGCGGGTTGTACCAGCGAAAGGTAGTCATCCGATCAGTCCAAAGAAGCCGTTTTCCAGGTAGTCGTCTATGCCGCCGGCATCCGGTGGCATGGCGTGTGCCGCGCCGATGGCCATGCAAAGGGCCACCGCGGCGTCGATCTTGTTTGCCGATCTGGCCTTCGACAGCCAGCTGTTGCCCCAGCGGTCCGATTCGATGACGGCGGACATGATTGCGGACACCAGAACCGGGTTGCGGCGCAGGCGCAGGCGACCCTCCAGCAGCGCCTCTTCCAGCAGGCGCAGCGATCCGGGCATCCACATGCCTTCAGGTACGGGCTGCCCCGACTGCTCGGCGGCTTCCACCGCCGCTTCCAGTGGCTTGCCCTTTTTGCAACCGCCCTGCGGGTGCTCCGCGAAGGTCACAGATAGGCCAATGTCGTTGACCTCCTCTTCGAAGCGGCGGAACGCGTAGCGGTCATACGCGACCAGCTGCACGTCATAACGGTTGTCGTACTCGGCCATGACCTGGGCCACGTGCCGGAAGTTGATGGCCTGCCCTTGCGGCGCATGCAGGAATCCGCCATTGACCCAGGTGCGATAGGGCAGCTTGTCCTGCAGCTGCCGTGCATCCAGCGTGTCCCCGGGTGTCCAAGCCTCGATCCAGGCATCGAATGTCGGCTTCTCGATGACCAGCTTCTCTCCCTCGACTTCCACCTCCACCGGGACGGTGCCGGTCTCCACCACCGCCGCCATCGCGGTGATATCGCGCACCTGCGACAGGTCGAGGCCGAGGTAGATCTTGCGCCCCTCATGCATGCGCGGGTCGAAGTCGGCCAGCGCCGGTTCCAGCGTTGGGCGCGTCATCCAGGCGGTCTCCGCATCGGTCCACACGCAGAAGTGCAGACGAAGAATGCCGTTCAGTGACCCGGGGATCGCTTTGGCTTGAGCCACCACGCCCGCCAGGTACTGCTCGGTGATAGTTACCCCCAACAGGGGATTCGCCTTCGCCCAGCAGCTGGGGTCCTCAAGCGGGTCGTCGCCGTCGTCCAAGCTGCACACGTAGCTGAAGGTGCTGTCGTCGATAACATCGCCGACGAAGGTCGGATCGTTCACCGCCTCGGTATGACCGGCGGCGACCTTGACGGCATGCTCGTGCTCCTCCCAACACACAGAGGTCCGGTCGCTGCCGGAGTTGGTGATCATGAATAGCAGCGGCTCGCGGCGGAACTTGAAGCCGCGCTCCAGCATTTCGATGATTCGCCGGTCGGGAAGCTCGTGCACCTCATCGACCAGCACGAAGAACGGTCGAGGACCGGAGCCGGTCCGCCCCGTGTCGCGCGACACTGGCCGGAAGAAGCTCGCGCTGGCGTGGTGCGCCATGCTGAACTCCCGACCCTCACCGCCAGCGAACTCGATGCGCTTGGCCAGGAGCGGCGACTTCTTGACCATCTTCACCGCGTCGGCGAACAGGATGCCCGCCTGGTCCTTCTTCGCTGCCGCCGAGTAGATCTGTGCGCCGGCCTCGCCTGCGGCCGTCATCCCCAGCAGGCCCAGCCCACCGGCCAGCGGACTCTTTCCGTTGCCCTTTCCCTGCTCGATGTACGCGCGACGGAACCTGCGAAGCCCGTCTGCGCCCTTCCAGCCGAAGAGCGAGCCGATGATGAACGCCTGCGAAGGGTGTAGCTCGAACTTCCGGCCCTCGAACTGACCCTCGGAGAGCATCAGGACGTTCTCGAAGTAGCGGAATGCGTACTCGGCAGCCCCGTGGTCAAAGCAAAGGCCCCGTTCGGGGCCTTCGATCAGATCCTGCAGGTGGCGCCGGCAGGCGTTTCGGACATGGGGGCCGGCAACGATCCGGCCAGCCACCACATCCAGCGCATACGCCTTAGTGCGGTCGGCCGGAGCTGGGGCCACCGAAGAATTCTTCGCCCTGGTCTTCTTCGTCACCGCCATGCGAGACCTTCGATTCATCCACAGGTGTGGCGCCCAGCTTCGAAAGGATCGAGCTGAGCGCCTGGGTTGCTGACACGCCAAATTCGGCTTTGGGGTCCTCCATCCGCGCAGTCCAGAGACACGCCAGGCGAAGAAGCACCCGGTGGCTGGAATTGAGCCATGGCATTTCCGATGCGAATTCCTTCCACGCCCGCTTTTCGGCAGCCGTCATGGTTTTGAACGGCTCGCCCAGGGCGCGCGTACCTTTTGGCCTCTTTCTCCCGGCATGCCGGCCTGGATTCTTGATGGCGGCGCCGCTTGTCGCAGCTTTTGCGACGGGCAATCGGGGCCTTGGCATGAATTCCTCGGGAAAATGCGGGATTTCTTGGCTGGGATGGCCCGTTCGAGGGTCGTCCCGTGAATTGTGGATACGCGAATTTGGGGGGACGGTCGGTCTAGGCTGCGGGCGATGGCATAAATTTGCCCCCCCTACCCTGCGCGGCGTGAAACGCTTCGCCGTGGAACCGTTCAGCTGACCGGCCACCCGTCGTCGTCACACCCTCGGACCTGCACCGCACCCCGCTCCAGACGCGCCTGATCGACGTTGTGGCAGTCGGCGCACTGGCTATCGAAGGGGCCAGACCAGAACATCTCCGCCGTCTCTCCAGCCGGGTGTCCGTTGGTGTGGTTGCACACCGTCGCCACCGTCACGTGGCCGCGAGCCTTGCACCGGCTGCACAGCGGCTCGCGGTCCAACTGCGCCTTGCGTGTGCGCTGCCAGCGTGCCGTGCCGTACAGGTGGGCGAAGGCACTGCCGCCGGTCTGCCTGGTCCTGCGGCCGCGAGCCACGGTCACTGCTTCGCACTCCCGGCCATTGCGGCTGATCGCAGCTCATCCTCGTTACGCTTGAGCGATCGCACCTGTCGGATCAGGCAGCCGATCAGCTTTCGTCTCGCAGGTCCCTGATCCATTGCAGCAATAGAATCCAGAGTGCGCAGCGCGCCAGAGGCGATGTACCGGTTGAGGTCGCCCTCCTTACCACCGCGCACGCACATTTCCACACGGACGACGCCGTCATCAGGACTGAACTGAATGGACACCATTGACCTCCATGAAGCACGACTCGTACTTGCCGAGCTGCTCCGGATACATAACGAGTTTGAAGAGATTGCAGCAGCAGGCGACCGCCATCGATCCCTTGCTCCGGATGAACTGCAGGACTACCGCGCGCGCCTGGTAGAGCTGAAGGCGCACCTGAAGCAGCGCGCGAACACAGGCACTGTCGACGGCTCGAAGCGACGGCCGACCAGGATCGAGGACGCGTTCTACGAGCCAGCTATCAGGCAGGCCTCTGCCAACTTCTCTTTGCGGACGAATGCCCCGCCGTCGGAGTGGGTCACAGGCCTCTACGGGCCGTCCTCCGATATCTCCTACCTCGCGAGCCAGCTACAGGAGCTACTCAAGGAGCACCGGTAGGGTCAGAACTCCTCCACTGCCCAGCCGCCGCCATCCCGCTTGGACTTGGCCTTCACCGCAATGAAGCGGAATGGGTACATGGCCGCGGCAATCTTGATCTTGGCCCTGGCATCGTCTTGCCAGTGGCCCTTCACTTCGTGGCAGGCCATGACACCGTCGGCCTCGAGTACGGCAAAGTCCGGCGTGTAGAAGGTGTTGTCTGCCAGACGCAGCTTCAGGCCCTCGAACCGGTGCCACTGGATCTCGCCAGCAGCCTGCAGCGCGCGTAGCCGTTCGGCATACGCGGCCTCGGTCTTGTTCATCTCGCCGGTCTTCAACCGGCCAAGAGCCAGCACCCTGCGATTCATGGATCTACCGGTCCACCGCCCAACTGGCGAATCTCGCCCAGCTGCTTGTTGCACTGCTGCAGGCTCAGGATGTTGGCGTTGTAGGCCGACACCACCTTCTCCACAGACCGCTCCTGGGCCCGGGTGATCGGACACGGCTGGGTCAGTTCGGCCGGCGGCGCCACAGGCTTATCCACCGTGACGTACACCACCTGCGGAATATCCGGCTTGCCGGTCTTGCTGCAGCTGCCGAACCCGCACAGCGGCAGCGCCGCGGCCAGGATCACAGCAATGGAATGGCGTCGCATAGCTTCTGCTCCAGCTGTTGCCGGCATCCCGGCTGGTTCTTCGCGTCCTGCAGCGCGCGCTCCGCCACTGTTGCGCGGCGCTTACTCTCGGCTGCTGCCGCCTCCGCCCGGCGCGCGGCCTCATTGGCTGCCGCTCTCTGCCGGGCCGCGTCATCGATCGATGCCTGGGTCTGCCGGTTCACTTCCTGCAGCAGCTGGCCGGCAGCGGTGGCCGCGCGCAAATTCTCGGCCGCGTCAGCCTCTGCTGCAGCGCGCGCCCGGTCGGCCTTGGTGATGGTGGCTTGGTCCTTTGCAAACTGGCGATCTTCACCGCGCTGGCAGCCGGTCACGAACAGACCGCCAGCCAGCGCCAGTGCCGCCAGCAGTTTTAGAAGGTCGGCGTATGGGCGTAGTGGGTCCAGCATTGGGCACCTACAGGAATGGGTCGCCCTCCTTGGGGTACGCTGTGCGTGCGACCGACACAGCCCAAGGAGGGCGACATGGACGAAGAAGCGCGTTTCACGATCGAGGAGCTGAAAGCTCAGGTAGCGAGTCTGCGATCGAATCTCGAACACACGAGCGGACTTGCTGTTGCATGCCAAGTGGCACTAACAGCGACGCTTCGCAGCTGGGGGCGGCCGGCCGAACAGGTCGCGGCGGAAATAGATCGAGTTATGGATATGACTGCCGCATCCTTGGCACAGCAAGGGGCCTCGGATCAGTTTATGGCCGATTTCCGCGAGGTCCGAAGGGTGCTCAGCACATCGGTTCACCATGCTGCTCTGGACCTCGCAGACCAGTAATCCGCGCAGAGGAATCCAGTTCAAATCCGTAGCGGCATCTCCGACTCCGGTTATCGCCCTGCGCGACCAACGTCCTGGCGGCGGCCGTTTCGGCGGTCCGTCGCTCAGCCAGCCTTGCCTTCGATGGCTTATTCAACCAGTCTCTTAGCCAGATGCGGACATTCCACCGATCATTCATTCCGAACCTCCTGCCTTGATCGTGTCGCTCTCCGGGTCGAACGGCGGCGGCTCCAACCCGGCCGCCCGCATCAATCCTTCAAGCCGGTAGATGTGGCGGATCAGGCGCAGCTCCCTGGCTTCCATCCGCCCTACTCGTTCGCCCAGCCGGGTCACTTCCTCGCGCATCAGCTGGATCACGTTGACCTCGGCTCCTTCCCTGGCTGTCTCTACGAACTGCTTGCGCCACCACAGCGCCACACCGCCAGCCCCAACCATCAGGCCGCCGACGGCCGTGCCGATTGCCTGCCAATCCACGTCGACCCCGATCATGGCGCCACCGTCCCGCCGGCCTTGCGGTACACGGCCAACAGGTCGGCAAGCTTCTGTTCGTGCTGGCCGTAGCCAGCGCCGGGCAGGCTCGCCCAGATGTTGCTGACCGCCTTGATGGCCTCGGGGATCCTGCCCGCTTGGATCAACGGCAGCGCGCGACGCTCCCGGATCTGCTGCAGCGCGATCAGGTCCTGGCTCAGCGGCGAGAAATCCTTCAGGCCGAGCGTCTTCTTGTAGGCGTCGTAGTAGCGGCGCAGCAGCTGGTAGCGGCCGGCTGCGGTCGACTGGATCTTCAGCCGCGGCAGATCCACCACCGCGCGCGGATGGTCAGCGTAGCCACGGAACAAGCCACCACCGACCAGCACGTCATAGCCGCGGTCGTTGGTCGGCTGCCGGCCGTTGTCCGTACCTTCGGACCAGGCCAGCATGTCGAGGAAGGCCACGACGTTCACGCCGCCAGCCTGTTGGGGAGTGATCTGCGCCATAGCGTCTCCGGAAAAGAAAAAGCCCCGGCTGGGCCGGGGCTTGCGTCTGGATGGTGGTCAATTTGCCCGCCATTCTGCGGACCCTGCAAGTCCTCACTACGCAGCGCGATTCAGCGCGCGGGAGAACTGCTCGGCAGCAACATGCTCCGCACTACGCATGCGCTCAAGCATCCATTCGTACACCGGGCGCCAGAACCGTCGATACGCCGCATCGTCAGCGCCGATCGCCACCCCGCGCTTGCGGCCGCTGAGCTGCTCCAGCCCCATGCCGCCGCATGCCTCGCATTCAACGACTCCGCTCCCCGTCGGCGCGGCCTGAACCCGCGTGCCTTGGCACGTCTTGCAGCAGCCACAGCTGGCCATCTCCGCAATCACTGCGCCGGCCAGCACCCCAAGCTGCTCCATGGTGTTGTTCGGCCAGGCCGCAGCGCGCGCCTCATCCAGCGCGGTCTCGGTCCTCAGTAGTTCGCGCCGCTGCGCATCCGTCACCTGACCGCCACCCCACCCCATGCATGCCTTGGCGATGCCGAATTCAGTCCGCGCGGTGGCCAGATCGTGCATCTGCCGGATGAACTCCGGGGCCACCAGCCCGATTACCGCTTTGCGCAGGTGCTCGCGGCGGCGAGAAGCGCTCTCTGGCCACCACAGCGCCTCCATCAGCTCCCGGCCAAGCCCGTCCTGCACGTACGCCATGGCAGCGGCAATGTCCTGCGTCGTCAGCTCGGGGCGTCCGCCGCCGCCGCATGCGTCGAACCTCTGCGTGGCCGGCCCCATGCGGCTTGCCAGCAGTTCGCGTGCCTTGTTCATTTCCATGCGCCTTCCCCTTGGTGGATTGCTCGTGCAGCGCGCGATCGCGCCTCGTGGTCATTCAGTGCGGGCCTTTTGAGGGCCTCCATCTCCGTCAGATTGCAGCCGATCACGAAGGCACCTCCGGGCGAGCGGCGAGCATGGCGGCCCAAACCCTGCGAGCGTCGCTGGGGCTCGCTGCCCACGCCGTGCAGCTGCTGCAATGCCCCCCGACTTCCTCCCAAGTTGCGCGATCAACCATCGCTTCAGTCGGCTCCACCGGCACCAGCACATAGCCCTCGGGCGGCGTGAGGGCGGCCTGCCATGCGTCCCACATATCCTCCATGCGGTTGAAGCCGTTCCAGCTATAGGATCCGGAAGCTTTCACCCAGGCGTCGAACCGCGCCCGCTTCTCGATGGCGTCCATCAGTGCATCCCCTTGAGTTCAGGAACTGGCTCAAACTGCTCGTAGGTGCCCTTGAACCGGCCCAGGTGATCGCTGACCACCTCCATTCCTATTCCATCCATACAAGGGACATCGAGAATGGAAACACGTGCGATCTCGCCACAGAACGGGAACACGTCCGGGTCTTCCTTCACCACGACCAACTGGCCCACGCGGAACACGGTGTTCATGCGCGCTGCTCCCAGCTGGCCGACAGGTGCTGCACCTTTCCGCCGCGCGCCTTGAACTGCTCCACCGTCTCGGCCGGGCCATCGGCGAGCACACGTGCCTTGGCTCGCTTGGGCCGGGACACCGTGTTGTGGTCCATCCGCCGCTCGCGGGGCGCACGCTGGGGGTTGGTCCTCGGCGCCCTGGCCTTCGTCTTCTTCATGCTGCCGCCCTCAATTCGTTGATGTAGGTCTGCTGTGCGATCAGGTCGTCGTCGGATCCGAACGCCTCGTGGAATCTCTTGGACCAGTGCAGCGGCGGGCCCCAGCGGGCCACCATTTGCTTTTGCGTCATGTGTTCCATTCGGTAGCGCTGGTGATGCCACTGGCACAGCGCGTAGCCGAAGAAATGGCCGCGCCGGATGTTTCCCGACTTGGCGTGGTTGTATTCGCAGCCGTAGATCACGTGCTTCTTCGCCATCAGGCCTTGCGCGTAGCGAACGAGGCACGCCATGCACGGCCCCGTCTTCGCCAGCTCGATTCGCGCTGCCTCTGCACTGGTCGGCGGCGGTGCGTTCGACCACATCAGCGCAGCTCCGGGATCGGGCCGGCATAGCGAGTGATCGGGATCCGCCGCATTCCATCGCGCCAGATAGTCATCCCGCGCGTCGCGTAGACCACCATCGGCTTGATCCCATAGCCGTAGGCCAGATACCAGCCCGCCTCGGCGACCGGCTCGCTCACAGGGCGCACTTCGACGTTGAAGTGGTCAGGGCTCATGCTGCTTTGCCCTCCAGCAGCGCGACGATCTCGGCCAGGCGCGAACGGGTCCGTTCGTCCGCTGTCGGCGATGCCTCAACCGTTCCGGCCAGGAGCGCCAGCGGGTTGAAGGCTGGGGTGGCGGGCGGAAGTGCCTGGTACTCCGCCACCTGTTCCTTCGACAGCTGGCCAGCGGCCACCGCTTCCCGCAGTACGCTGTCCCGACCGGATACGTCGCCGCCAAGCGATAGCTGGTAGGTGGCGATCCTGTGTGCAGCGCGCGCCTCCTTCACCAGCCGGGTGTAGACCTCCAGGAATGCCGGCCGAGCCGCGATCTTGTCGCCCGCCTGCACCAGCGGCAGCGCCGCCGCCCACGCATCGCGGGTCTGCTCAGTCCACACCACGGTCGCACCTTCGTCGGCCGCGCGGATCGCGTTGGCCCATGCCTCGTTCGGTGCCGGGTGGCCGTCCTCGATGCGTTCGAGGATCGCCGCCAGCGAAAGCCGCGCCTTCAGCTCCCGGCGGCACGACGCCAGCGCGCGCTCCAGCATCGGCAGCGGGTACTGCGCTAGGTCCGAAACCATGAACACGGCGGCGCTGGGGCTGATCCGGTCGCCGATTACCTCGGCCGTTGCCACCAGCAGTTCGACAAGACGCTCCTGCTCGAAGTCACTGAGCATGGCTGCTCCCCTTAATCTTCCGCAGCAGCTCCTTCGCCTCTTCCGCCGCGTTGGCGTTCGACTGCGTCTGGTCCTGCTGCTGAGCACTGGCCTGCGTCATCTGCCGACCGGTGGCCCACTGCGTGCGGTATGCCTCGCACTTCGCCAGCAGCGCGCCCAGGTCGTGCATGTTCTGCACCACGTAGCGCTCGTTGACGGTCAGGAACCACGCGGCCACCAGCGGGGCTTCGCCGTGGCCGAGGCGCTGCACGATTTGCCGGACGTTGCTGTTCACCTTGGCGTTGCGCACCGGTGCCACACCGTGGCGGTCACGGTAGGCACTGGCGTAGGCCGCCCAGGTAGCACGGCACGCAGCCTGTAGGTCGGTCTCGGAAACCACCTCCAGCGGCGCGGCCGGCAGGCCCGCCGGAAATGACGGTTCTCCTGACGGTTCATTGAGGGTTATATGACGGTTAGGCGGCACGGGGCGCACCCCTAGACCTGCGCCCGGTGCATCCCCCCCTGCATGGGGCGCATCCCCGCCTGCAGCGGGCGCACCCCCTGCATGGGGCGCAGCCCATGCGCCCGGTGCAGTACCTGCTTTTCCAGACTTACGGCCAGCCTTCGACGGCGCAGCGGCCTTGTCGAAGTTGGCCGGAGTGACCTTGTAGACCGTGCTGCTGTTGAACCGGCGGTCACGGGTCAGCAGGCCGACGGCCTCCAGGTGATCCATTGCCGTACGCACAGCGCGCGCCGACATGCAGCAGCGCGCGGCGATGGTTCCCACCGCCGGCCAGCACACACCGTCGTCGTTGGCCTGATCAGCCAGCGAGATCAGCACAGCCTTCTGCGTGACGCTCAGCCCCTGCAGCGGCCAGCACTGCGACATGATGATGGTCGACATGTCAAAGCCCCAGCGTCAGGTTCTCGCCCGGCGCAACCGGCCACCAGGTGCATGCGGGCTTGCCGGTGGTTGCGCACGGCGCGGTTGGGCCGCGCCAAATGCGTCCCTCGCGGGCCAGCTCAGGCAGTCGGCGACCCAACATGTGGCGATCAAGGCCAGTCAGCGTCGACAGGTGCAGGCTGCTCTGGCCAGGATGGCGGATCACCGCAGCCTCGGTCTTGGCATGCTGGACACGAAGCGCGCCGCTGGCGACGAGGTCGGCAGCGGCGGCATGGCTGGTGTGCGGATCGGTGGAGCGCGCGAGCGTGCTGCTCATCGGTACTACCTCGTGGAGTCTTCGGGACGTTTCAGGCCCTGAAAAGGGACAACTTCGCCGTTACTTCGCGGAAGCCGGTAGCGGCGCCCAAGTTCGCCTCGCGCCAGCTCTGTGGCTGCCTCTTCGGGGGTGATGCCGCGAGAGGCCGCGTATTGCTCAAGCTGCTTTTGCTGATCGCGCGACAGCTGGATTTCCATGGACCCTCCCCGGGGACTCGTTGGGTCCTTCAGGCCGCATCACGGTCGGGGCTACGCTGTTCCAACGCGGCGAGGCCGGCCAGCACCAGGTCGCGCACGAAAACCGCAGGCTGGCGACCGTTGAAGTTCGCCGCCGCATCGATCAATGCCTTTTCCGTGTCGTTGAACCGGACCTTGATCGGGTTGTCACGAAGGTTCGAAGGATCTGCGTACATATCCGTATGAGAAGTTCAGGAGGGAGTGGTGGAACGAACTGCTACAGCGCGCGGCACGTCAGGCCGCATCGACCGGGACAATGCGGTCGTGGTCGAAATCGGTGGGTGCTACGGGATCGGGTGGCTTGGCCTCGCCGCCGAGCAGGCGCTGGATCTGCGGGAGAGCAGGCAAGACGCTCTCCTCCGGCCAGCCCTCGACCTGCGCTGCGGGGAGCTGCAGCAAGGTCGCCAGGTGCTTGTCGCTTGCGAGGCCGAGTCGGGCGCGCAGCGCGCGCTTGCTCATGCGGCTGTCGATCTCCTCACGCATGGAATCCGCAGAAACTGCAATCGCCCGCGGCTTCATTGCGGCAAGGCGAAAAGCAGCGTCAGCGCGCGGAGAGCGCGTCCGGCCAGCCCTGATCTCGCGGACGGCGTTGGCAGTTACGCCCATCCCGGCGGCCAACTCATTCACCGTCGCGCCAGCGCTCAACAACTCTTCGATGTGAGATTTCCAGTCCATGGATAGCAAAACTACAGGATTCTGTTACGTGAATCAACAGCATTCTGCCACAGAATTCTGTGACCATGAGGGCATGGAGACAATCGGTGATCGCGTCAAGAAAGCGCGCCAGGCGGCCAACATGAGCCGCCATGAATTAGCCGCTGCGACCGGTGTGGGCTACAGCACCCTGTCGGAGCTGGAGCGCGGCGGCATGCGGACGAGCACCAAGCTGAGGCTCATCGCAGATGCACTGGCAGTTTCCCAGTCCTGGCTCGAGACTGGTCAAGGCGACCCTGGGAACATAGGCACCGCAGGTGCGGGACCGCACCCCAAATCAATCTCACAAGTCGCGGAGACTGAGACGACACCTGGCTATGTTCGCTTCGACCTGTTTGAAGGAGAGGCGGGGATGGGACCAGGGCTAGTCAACCAAGACTTTCCGGAAGTGGTCAAGACGATCGAAATCGCGGAATGGGAAGTCCGCCGCAAGCTGGGCTACCTCCCCAGGGCTGGCCGCATTCAGATCATCACGGGCCGAGGGCCGTCCATGCGCCCGAAGCTGGAGGATGGTGACATTGTCTGGATTGACACAGGATGCGACTACTTTGACGGCGACGACTACTACCTGATCAACATCGGCGGCGAGACGCAGATCAAGATGCTGCAAAAGCGCGGCGATGGCATGTATGTCGTGAGTATCAACACGGAGTTCCCGACTTACCGACCTGACCCTGGCGACGTAACCATCCTCGGCAAGGCGCTGATCCATGCAGGGCTGCGGCGTTTTTAACCATGGGCTGCCAACTTATCGGAGAACGGATGCGGATGAAGAAGAATCTAATGGTGCTGCTGGGGACGATTGCGCTGGCAGGTTGCGCGATGCCGACCAAACAACCAGTGGCGAGTGAGATAACCGAGGTCCCACGGGAGCGAGTGGAGAGGATCAACGAACAGGTGGCCCCACTCGGTCGCATCAGTGTCACGCGTGATGTTGGGCTTCTGGGGAGCGGTTGCTACCTTGGCCTTATGGTCGATGGCCAGCTCGCAGCCAAGCTCGATCCAGGTGAACGCTATTCCGTTGACTTGTCGGCCGGCCGACACCTGCTGACAGCAACATTCGTCAAGGGTCGCGGACTCTGCGGGATTGGTAGCGAGAAGCAGGCCGCCGCTCAGAGGCGAAGCACCGAGATTTTTGTCGACGCTGGGCAGAATCGCCCCTACCGAATCCGCACCGGCGAGACCGACGTGACGATTGAGCCAGCGTTCTAAGTGTCCAGGACCCGAAGCACCGATACCCCCGCACTGCGGGGGTTTTTTTTGGGGCGCCGGCCACTACGGCCAAAGAAATCACAGAATCCTGTTGACTGCGAAATACAGAATGCTGTAATTTTCTCCTGCCGCCAGTTGAGGCCCTATTTCGGGGCCGGGCGCAGGAGACCACGCAATGGCTACCCTTTCTCTTGGCGTCAGCAAGGCGCCGCCCACCGTCGTCGCGATGCCCTCCATCGGAGTGGTCGCCATCAAGGTGGGCGCTGCCAGCCTCTACATTGAACTGGAAGAGGCCGACCACCTCTCGGTGGAGATCCAGCACGCCGCACATCAGCTGCGCGGCGAAAGCCAGGACGCCGCCGCATGAGCGCCGTCGTCCTCCACTTCCCCATCGCCAGCCTGCGCGCCAACAGCGTCGCCGACGCCGTGCGCCTCGCAGCCCGACGCCTCGGCTACCACCAGCACAACGCAGACTTCGCCGCCAACCTCGCCCGCCAAGACTTCCTCTCTGGCCGATACAGCGCAGCGCGCGCCGTCAGCGAAATGGTCGACCAGCTCAGCACCGCCATGCGCCTGATGCGCGCACAAGGCGGTGCTGCATGAGCGCCAACAAGATGACCGTTCCCCTTCCCGTTCAAAGCACGGCTGGGTTGAACTCTTCACCCTCGAACCAATTATCACCACTCCGGCGCAGGACTCGCTTGACCTGCGAGTCCACGACACGAGCATTGAGCCCTGAAATCAACAGGGCCACCAGTGCAAGGCAACTGCCCCGGTCCGAGAAAGTCTCTTGTGCGTCGATTAACGTCACGCCGTCGAATGTGCGCAGGCGCCATCGCCAGCCAACAGTGCCAGTCAGTTGGGCCCATAACCCTGAGCGGCGGTACACCTCGACGTACATCCAAGCTCCTCAGGAGACGATCAGCACGCAATCGTACTGTCAAATTCGCGTGAAGCAACAGGCTGCCGAGGCTAAGGCAGGCCAACAACTGAATTACTCAAGGACCGCTGTCCGTGCGACGGCTCAGGGGGATCGCTGATGCGCCACCTGGCCCTGCCCTTCTACTGCGCCTTCGTCGTGTTCCTGCTGCTCGCCCTCCTGGCGCGCGCCATCTACACCGACGCCGGCTCCTTCCTGCCGCCCGTGCTGTTCGGCATCGGCTACTTCGCCTGGCGCGGCATCAAGGATGCCCGGCAGTCATGGCCGGAGTTCAAGGCCGATCGGCAGCGCGACGCAGACCGGCGCCGCCGCGAGGCACAGCGCAATCGCCATCCGATCACCGACACCGACTACTGACCCCCTGCCCTGCGCTCTCCCCCTGTAGCGCAGGGAACCCGCGCCGGCCGGGTTCCACCAGCCGGCAATCCCTTCCAGGAGTCCAGCGTGCGTAATCAGCTCGACATCTTCGATCACGACCCAGCCCGCATGGCCGCGGCAAACCGCGCCGCCGCCGAGCGCGCACTGAGCGATGTGCAGTTCACCGCCACCGTGCGGCAGGAACCCCACCAGTACTACCTGGGCGAAGCCGAACGCTGGGAACACCTCGCCGCGCACAGCGCGCGCTCCACCAACAGCAAGGACATGCAGGCATGAGCAACGACAACAAGACCCTGGCGGACGTGCAGCCTGGTGGGGGGGTGAGGCTGGGGGATGCGCGCGCACTGATTCAGCGGTACGACGCGGCGGGCGCAAAGTTCCGTGAATCCCTGATGGACGACCGCTACAGCGATGCGCAGCGCGTGGAACTGCGTCGTGAACTGACTGCGGTGCAGGACGAGCTGCTGACAGCCCTCGCCGCCCGCCAGCCGGTGGGGGAGCCGGTGGGTACGGTCCACTCCGGGAAGTACGCGAGTGGCATGCCGTGGTGCGAGGTTGAGTGGCACATCCCACAGCCTGCTGGAACCAAGCTCTACGCCGCTCAGCCCGCGCAGGCAGTGGACTTGGGTGAAATGCGTAAGTGTGCCGACGAGGCAGTGGAGTTCATCAACCACGGTTATGGCGGCCACGCCCGTCGCAAAATTCAGAAACTGCTGGCCCTGATCGACAGCCAGGCGGTGGGCAAATGATCCCCGCGCATCCATATGCTTCCCGACCGGAGGCAGCCACTCACACGTGGCTGACCCCTCCAGAGATCATCGCGGCACTCGGCGCGTTTGACCTGGACCCGTGCGCTGCGCCATCGCCGCGTCCGTGGCCGACCGCCATCCGACACATTGAACTGCCGGAAGATGGCCTGACTGCGGAGTGGCATGGCCGGGTGTGGTGCAACCCGCCGTTCGGGCGTCACACCGAGGCGTGGCTGGCGCGCATGGCGGACCACGGAAACGGGATCGCGCTGGCCTTCGCTCGAACCGAGACGGCCATGTTCCAGCGTTACGTGTGGCGTCGCGCCAGTGCCGTCCTGATGCTGGCGAACCGGCCTCATTTCCACCGGCCAGACGGCACCCGTGCACGTGGCAACAGCGGAGGCCCTATCTGCCTGATCGCATATGGCGAGGCAAACCGCCGAGCCTTGATCGGCAGCGGCCTGTCCGGCGCAGTCATAGTCGTGCATCACTTCCAGCAGAAGGACCAGCCCAATGGCTGAACAGCTGCTCACCACGGCTTCTACCGGCGCGCCGTCAGCGCTTGGGGGCGAGACCCGCCACGTGGCGCTCAACCGCTGCCATGCCGAGCTGCATAGCGTCGCCCTTGCTCCTGATCACGCCCTCCGATCGCAACTCGACTGCGATGCCGTCGACTTCGGCTGTGTACGAGAAAACGTCATCCACGCTGCTGGTGATGGTCAGCACGAAATGGTAGCCATCGTGGAAACCGCGCAGGGTTCGATGAAAGCCACGGGTAGTCATGGGCCGAGCGCGGTAGGGTACTTGCAGCACTGTACAGCTGAATGCGGCAAGGCGACAGCATCCAGTCTGGCGGCTGGGCCGCTCCCCATCGCCGCACCGACGCGCGCCGTCTCCAGCGCGCGCTTCATCACCTCTCCCGGCACCAGCGTGCTGGCAGCCCGATTCCAGTGCCTGCTGGACTGCGGTCACGTCGTCATCCGACCAGCTGAGCACGTCCGCGGCACGAGGTTCTCCCTGCGTGCCCCATTCACCGCCCCTTGCAACCAATGCCCGAAGGAACCCACCCGTGGCTGACGGCTCGCGCGCTTTCAACTTCCCCATGCCGCAGCGCTCCCGCCTGCGCCCCGGCGAGATCGTCGTGGATCTGTTCGCCGGCGGTGGCGGCGCATCGGAAGGGCTCAAGCAGGCCCTTGGCATCGATCCCGCCCTGGCCTACAACCACGACGAGCTGGCCATCGGCATGCACGCCGCCAACCACCCGCTGACCCAGCACCACCGCGAGGATATCTGGCACGCAGACCCACGCGTGGACGTGGCCGGCCGGCCCATCGGTTGGTTCCATGCCTCGCCGGACTGCACGCACTTCAGCCAAGCCAAGGGCGGCCAGCCGCGCAGCCGCAAGACCCGCGCATTGTCGTGGGTAGTGCTGAAGTGGGTTGGCCAGCTGCTGCGTGCTGATCGTCTGCACGGAACCAACACCGCGCCGCGCATCATCTCCATGGAGAACGTGTGGCAGATCCTGACCTGGGGTCCGCTGGTGGCAAAGCGATGCTCCAAGACCGGCCGGGTGATCACCCTAGACTTGGTCCAGGCCGTGCATCCGGAGTCGGGAAAGCCGCTGTTCCGGCGCGGCAAGCCGGTCATGGTCAACCGAGTCGCCGACAAGGGCGAGCGGGTGCCCGTCGAGCGCCAGGCTCTCGTCCCCCATAAACGCTACAGCGGCCGCACCTGGCGGCAGTTCGTCGCAGCACTGCGGGCACTGGGCTACGCGGTGGAGTGGCGGAAGCTGGTGGCCAGCGATTACGGCGCCGGCACCAGCCGCGAACGTCTGTTCCTGCTCGGCCGCCGCGATGGCCAGCCCATCGTGTGGCCTGAGCCGACCCATGGCACAGCTCCGGGACAGAAGCCGCGCGTGACTGCTGCTGACTGCCTGGACTTCTCGATTCCCTGCCCTTCCATCTTTACTCGGGACCGGCCGCTGGCCGACGCCACCATGCGCCGCATCGCCAAGGGCGTCATGCGGCACGTCATCAACTCGGCCGATCCCTTCATCGTCCCTGCAACGCACCAAGGCGGCGATCGCGTGCATAGCGTGCGCGACCCCATGCGCACCATCACCGCCGCCAATCGCGGCGAGCTGATGCTGGTGGCGCCCGAGCTGGCGCCGTTCCTCACCGAGCATGCCAACGCCAGCAATCAGCGCACGATGCCGGCTGATGAGCCGCTGCGCACCGTCTGCGCCGGGGTGAAGGGTGGGCACTTCTCGGTGGTATCCCCGACACTTGTCCAGACCGGCTATGGCGAGCGCGAGGGCCAGGCCCCTCGTGCGCTGGATCTGCAGCAGCCGCTGGGCACGATTGTCGCGGGTGGTGTGAAGCATGCCGTGGCCGCGCCGCACCTGGTGAAGTTCCGGGGCAACAGCATCGGCACGGCCGCCACCGAGCCGGTGCCGACGATCACTTCTGGTGCTGGTGCCGCACGGCCGGCCGGCGCCGCGCATGCCCTCGGCGTGGCCGCTGCGTCACTGATCACCCTGCGCAACAACATGGCGGGTGACGATGCGCGCGAGGCGATAGCGACCATCGCTGCCCAAGGCAACCACCATGGGTTAGCGACCGCATTTCTGGAACAGGCCAACGGCGGGTTCTATGACGGCGCCGGCAACGATGCTCGCGACCCGGTCAGCACCATCACTGCCAGCGGCAGCCAGCAGCGCCTGGTCGCTGCACACCTGACGGCGATGGCACAGAACGTGGTGGGGAACGATCTGCGGGTGCCTCTTCCGACCGTGCTCGCCGGTGCTACGCGCTTCGCGGAAGTGGAATGCACCCTGAGCCCCGAACAGGAAGCAGGCGCCCTGCGCGTCGCCGCCTTCTTGGTGAAGTATTACGGCAGCGGCATCGCCGTGGGGCTGCATGACCCCGTGGACACGGTCACCACCAAGGACCGCTTGGCGCTGGTCACCGTGGTCATCAAGGGCACACCCTACGTGATCGTGGATATCGGCCTGCGCATGCTCAAGCCGCATGAGCTGTTCCGCGCGCAGGGCTTCCCGCGGACCTACATCATCGACCGCACCGCCGACGGCACCGTTCTCAAGACCACGGCCCAGGTGCGCATGTGCGGGAACAGCGTCAGCCCCCCACCCATGTTCGCGATCGCTGAGGCGAACCTGGACCGGGTCCCGACGGACATGGCGGTGGCAGCATGACCGCACCACTGCCCGTTTCCCCGGCCACCGTTGTCGAGGCCAGCAAGGCATCGTCGCCTGTCGCAGCGGTCGTCACCACCATGCGCCGCCTGGGCGCTGCCGGCGCGCCAATCTCCGCCGATCAGGTCCGCGAGTGGAGCGACACCCTCCTGCAGGAGCTGTACTCGCAACCGCCCGTGCGCTGGGAGTACCGCAACAAGAACGACGTGGGGCCCGGGTGCTGGGTGACTGCCACCTCTGAGCACTTCTATCACGCCGCGAAGCGCGGCTGGGTCGTGCGAGCCCTCTGGGAAACCCCGCGTGTCATCCAGCCGGAGCGCGACCACGCGTTCAAGGCAGGCGTGTGCACCAGGTGCGGCGATCCCGAGGACTGGGCCGGCCCCGATTGTTCCCCGCTGGTCGAGAAGGTCGACCCGCGAACCCTGCTTCCGTTCGACCCGCAGTGGCTGGTCGAGCCGCTGGAATGGCTCAGGGACGCCCGCCCAACTCTCAATCCGTACGAACGCCGCAGGCGCGCCGAGCAAGCCGCCTTCCTGCTGGAAAAGCTGGTCCCCCACATCGAGGAGTGCAAGAAGCCATGACCCAGGAACATATCAGCCACCGGGAAGGGTTGCCGAACTGCGCCGCCGGCCACCGCGCGCGCCATATCCACGACAAGCGCTGTGCGTCCGCCGGCGGTGGCCACCTCGTGGAATGCGCCTGCAGGTCGACCAGCAAGCATGCCGACCCCGACAAGGCTATCGCGGCGTGGCGCCGGCTTAACCGGCCCGCGCGCAGCGCCCGGCCCGCAGCGGTGCCTGAGGCGAGCGACAACGTTCTGCAGTTCCAGCTCGGCCTAGCCGAGCGCAAACCAAAAGCCCAGCGCGCGGCGCTGGCGGCGAGCTGAAGGAGGACCCGATGGGAGCTGCTGAAAAGCTGGACATCGTCGGAAAGGACTGGCTGACCGTGGACGAGGCCGCGCACTACTGCGGGGTGTCACGAAGCCAGTTCGATTCGAACATCGCCGACTACGGCATCGAACCACGAAATTTCATGGGCAGGAAGCTCTACGAGAAGGCTGCCCTCTACTCTGCAATCTACGGCTCCAAGCAATGGTCAAGGTCACAATCTTCTGGCGCGATGGCGCCGCGTACCTCAACTGGCGGGAAGGCGGCAAGCGAAGCCGTGTCGCCATTGGTCGCGTCAGCCCACGCGAAGCTGAGGGCGTACGAGCAGCGAAAGAAGCGGAACTGACCCATGGAGTGCGAATCCTTCCCCGGCTGCCCACGGTCCGCGACTTCCTAGAGCCCTACCTGGAGTGGTACAAGGCCGAGCATCCCACCACGCACGGCAAGGCCAAAAGCGAGGTTCGGCTGTTCATGGCCCGCTTCGGCCACCGCCCCATCGATACGCTGCGCCCGATGGAAATGGAGTCCTATAAGACGGACCGCCTGACCAAGGACAAGGTGTCACCGGAGACTGTTGGGAAGGAAGTGCGCAGGCTGCAGGCCGCGTTCAGGCGTGGCGTGCAGTGGAAAGAACTGGACTTCAACCCGCTGGAGGAAACCCGGGCACCGCGAGGCGTTCGGAGCGTGGCGGTGCGGTTCTACGACCGGGCCGCGATGCGCAAGCTGTACCGGGCGAACCCTGCTCGGGCACCCCTGTGGTTGTTCATGGCCCACACGGGTCTGCGCCGCGGTGAGCTGGTTGGACTGGGCAAAGATTCGGTGGCAGGGAGCAGGCTCAGGGTCGAGAGCGAGCCAGACGAAGATGGCCAGGGGCGCACGAAGTCGGGCAAATGGCGCGAGGTGCCACTCAACCGGTATGCGCGCTGGGCGCTGCGCCACCTTCCCGATCCGCTGGTGGCCGTGCACAAGGACACCGTGTCTGACTGGTTCGCATCCGATGCTAAGCGGGCGGGGATCGGCGGCAGCCTCCACCGGCTACGGCACACCTTCTGCGCGCACATGGTGATGGCCGGAGTTCCGTTGCGAAGGGTGCAGATTCTGGCCGGGCACGCTGATTACGCCACGACCGAGAAGTTCTATGCCCACCTGACGCCCGAGGGCGACGATGGCGCCGTGGCAAAGCTCAGGTACTAGGCGGGACCGCTGGGACCACTGGGACCAAATCCTGTGGATATGCGGGAAACAGTGGGAAATCCAGCCCACTTAGCTTGCCTAAGTTATTGATTCTGGTGACCCCGGCCCGATTCGAACGGGCGACCTTCCCCTTAGGAGGGGGACGCTCTATCCAGCTGAGCTACGGGGCCATGCAGCCGGGAAGTTTACAGGCAACGTGCCCTGCCCTCCAAGCATTCATGTTCGGCCAGGCCTGACTGGCGCGTTGCACCATGGCCGGCCGGGGCGCTCTGCTACCATCGGCGATTCAGTTCATCGCGTCCCCCACCTGCCCGCGATGGCACCAAACAACGTAACGAAATACAGGAGTCTGCATGTCTTCCGAGCTGCTCAAGTCCCTTGGCCTGGACGCGATCAACGCTGGCACGTACCTGGGCAACGGGGAGTGGTCGAGCGCGACCAGCGGTGAGCTGATCACCCCGGTCAATCCGACCACCGGCGAGCCGATCGCGCAGGTCCGCGCGACCACCGAGGCCGAGTACGAGACCGTCGTGGCCCGCGCCCAGGAAGCCTTCAAGGTCTGGCGCACCACGCCGGCCCCGCGCCGCGGTGAAGCCGTGCGCCTGTGCGGTGAAGCACTGCGCAGGCACAAGGACGCCCTGGGTTCGCTGGTTGCGCTGGAAATGGGCAAGAGCAAGCCGGAAGGCGATGGCGAAGTGCAGGAGATGATCGACATCGCCGATTTCGCCGTGGGCCAGAGCCGCATGCTGTACGGCTACACCATGCATTCCGAGCGCCCCGGCCACCGCATGTACGAGCAGTACCACCCGCTGGGCCTGGTCGGCATCATCTCGGCCTTCAACTTCCCGGTCGCGGTGTGGAGCTGGAACTCGTTCCTGGCCGCCATCTGTGGCGACGTGTGCATCTGGAAGCCGTCCAACAAGACGCCGCTGACCGCCATCGCCTCGCTGAAGATCTGCAACGACGCCCTGCGCGAAGCCGGCTTCCCGGACATCTTCTTCCTGATCAACGATGCCGGCACCGCGCTGTCGGAAAAGATGGTCGATGACCGACGCGTGCCGCTGATCAGCTTCACCGGCTCGACCCAGGTCGGCCGCACCGTCAACGAGAAGGTCGCGCGCCGCCTCGGCCGCTGCCTGCTGGAACTCGGCGGCAACAACGCCATCATCCTGGACGAAACCGCCGACCTGAAGCTGGCCGTGCCGGGCATCGTGTTCGGCGCTGTCGGCACCGCCGGCCAGCGCTGCACCACCACCCGCCGCCTGATCGTGCACCGCTCGATCTACGCCGACGTGCTGGCCACCCTGGTCAAGGCCTACAAGCAGGTGGAAGGCAAGATCGGCGACCCGACCGATGCGGCCAACCTGATGGGCCCGCTGAACAGCGAAGGCGCCGTGCAGCAGTTCCTCGATGCGATCGCCCAGGCCAAGGCGGCCGGCGGCACCATCGAGACCGGTGGCAGCCGCATCGACCGCCCGGGCAACTTCGTGTTGCCGGCCATCGTCTCCGGCCTGAAGAACAGCGACGCCGTGGTCCAGCACGAGACCTTCGCGCCGATCCTGTACGTGATGCCGTACGACACCCTCGATGAAGCCATCGACATGCAGAACGGCGTGCCGCAGGGCCTGTCGTCCTCGATCTTCACCCAGAACCTGAAGACTGCCGAGAAGTTCCTGTCGGCCGCCGGCAGCGACTGCGGCATCGCCAACATCAACATCGGCACGTCCGGTGCGGAGATCGGCGGCGCCTTCGGTGGCGAGAAGGACACCGGCGGTGGCCGCGAGTCCGGTTCGGATGCGTGGAAGGTCTACATGCGCCGCCAGACCAACACCATCAACTATTCGGATTCGCTGCCGCTGGCCCAGGGCATCAAGTTCGACCTGTGATGGCAAACGACGCGGACACGTCCGTGGGCCAGAGCCCCTCCGGGGACCTGGCCCCAGCGAGGGGTCGGATCCCCGCAGGGGCTCCGACCCTCGATTTCAGCGGCCGCCGCGTGCTCATCGCCGGCGGCAGCAAGGGCATTGGCCGTGAAATGGCGCTGGCGTTTGCCGGCGCCGGCGCACAGGTCTCGGTCTGCGCCCGCGGCCAGGCCGGCCTGGATGCCCTGCGTGCCGATGCACGGGCGCAGGGCTTCGAACTGCACGCGTTTTCCACCGATCTGGCCGATCCCGGCCAGATCCAGGCCTGGCTGCAGGCCGCCGCCGACGCCCTCGGTGGCATCGATGTGTTGGTCAACAATGCCACCGGCTACGGCATGGCCGACGACGAGGACGGCTGGGCCGCCAGCCTGCAGATCGACCTGATGGCGGCCGTGCGTGCCTCGCGCCTGGCATTGCCATGGCTGCGTGCCTCCAGCGACGCCTGCATCCTCAATCTGTCGTCGATTGCCGCGCAGCAGCCGCGC
Organism: Stenotrophomonas sp. YJH_SMC_65; assembly: GCF_059369475.1. NCBI lineage: Bacteria > Pseudomonadati > Pseudomonadota > Gammaproteobacteria > Lysobacterales > Lysobacteraceae > Stenotrophomonas > Stenotrophomonas sp. YJH_SMC_65. Next base: position 152,922 of record NZ_JCAFSR010000009.1, on the reverse strand, counting down.
CCCGGTGGCGCGCCGTACGCCGCGGCCAAAGCCGCGCTTTCGCACTACACCACGTCACAGGCGCTGGCGCTGGCCAAGGACCGGATCCGGGTCAATGCCATCGCCCCGGGCTCGATCGAGTTCGATGACGGCCTCTGGGACCGTCGCCGCGTCGAGGACCCCGCGCTGTACCACGGCACCCTGGCGAAGATTCCGTTCGGCCGCTTCGGCCACCCGCGCGAGATCGCCGACGCCGCGCTGTTCCTGTGCTCGCCGCTGGCGCGCTGGGTCACCGGTAGCGTGCTCAATGTGGATGGCGGCCAGGTGTTGATGGGCTGATACCGGCACTTCGGTAGCCGCCAACCCTGGTTGGCATGCCTTTCGTCGACCAAGGTCGACGCCTACCAGGGCCGAAATCCCTTCGTCGACCAAGCTCGACGCCTGCCAAGGCCGAAATCCCTTTCGTCGACCAAGGTCGACGCCTACCAGGGCTGAAATCCCTTTCGCCGGCCAGGGTCGACGCCTGCCATCGCATCCGCCGGGCATGGGATTGCCGGGGCAGAGGCACTATCATGTGCACACTGCCAAGGAGGACCCCGATGAGCGTGGCACCCCGACAGACAAGCGCCCTGGCCGTGGTCAGCCTGGTCATGGGCATCGCCAGCTGGACCGTCCTGCCCTTCGTGGCCAGCATCGTCGCCATCATCACCGGCCACATGGCCCGCGCCGAAATCCGCCGCCGCCCGCACGAACTGGAAGGCGATGGCCTGGCCGTCACCGGCCTGGTGCTGGGCTGGGTCATGGTCGGCGCGGCACTTGCCGCCATCGTGGTCTTCATCCTGTTCTTCGGCGGCCTGGCGTGGCTGGCGGCGGTGTCGAACTGACGCCATGACCGCCTCCGACAGCACTGAACGTTTCAGCAGCCGCGTCGCCGACTACGTCCGCTACCGGCCCGACTACCCACCCGCGCTGCTGGAGTGGCTGCATGGCCCGATGGGTGTCAGCCAGCAGGCGCGTGTGGCTGACATCGGCGCCGGTACCGGCATTTCCAGCCGCCTGTTCCTGGCCAGCGGCCATCCTGTTGTCGCGGTTGAGCCCAATGCGGCCATGCGGGGCGCGGCGGAAGAATGGCTGGCACCGCAGTACCCGCAGTTCCGTGCGGTGGACGGCCGCGCCGAGGCCACCGCACTGGACGATGCCAGCATCGATCTGGTCAGCGTCGCGCAGGCCTTCCATTGGTTCGACACCGTGGCGGTACGCGCCGAGTGGCAGCGCATCCTGCGCCCCGGCGGCCAGGCCCTCATCTACTGGAATTCTCGCCTGCTCGATGCGAGCCCGTTCCTGATCGGATACGAACAGCTGCTGCTGGACTACGGCACCGACTACACCGCCGTGGCCGAGCGCTACCAGGACGACGCCACCATGCAGGCCTGGTTCGGCGCTGGCCTGCGCGGCAGGGTGGAGCTGCCGAACGTGCAGCACCTGGACTTCGACGCCCTGCGCGGGCGCCTGCTGTCCTCCTCCTACGCCCCTCAACCCGGTCATCCGCGCCACGCACCGATGATCGACGCTCTGCAGCACCTGTTCGCCGCCCACGCGGTCGACGGCCAGGTTGCTTTTGAATATCGAACCCGAGCCTTCCTCGGCACGCTGGACTGAACCGACGCATGTATTCGCTTGCCCGCCCCTTCCTGTTCTCGCTCGACGCCGAGCGCGCCCACGGCCTCGGCCTGTCCGCACTGGACCTGGCCTATCGCACCGGCACCACGCCGCTGCTGGCCGCACGCATCGCGCCGATGCCCAGCACGGTGTTCGGGCTGACGTTCCCCAACCCGGTCGGCCTGGCCGCCGGCCTGGACAAGAACGGGGAGCACATCGATGCATTGTTCGCGCTCGGCTTCGGCTTCGTCGAAATCGGCACGATCACCCCGCGCCCGCAGGCCGGCAATCCGCAGCCGCGCCTGTTCCGCCTGCCGGAACACAACGCGATCATCAACCGCATGGGCTTCAACAATGCAGGCGTGGACGCACTGGTGCGCAACGTCGAGCGCGCGCGCAACCGCCGCGGCCTGCTCGGCATCAACATCGGCAAGAACAAGGACACCCCCAACGAACAGGCCGTGGACGATTACATCGCCTGCCTGGACAAGGTGTACGCGCTGGCCGACTACATCACTGTCAACATTTCCTCGCCCAACACCGCCGGCCTGCGTGAACTGCAGGAAGAAACCGCGCTGCGCCAGCTGGTCAGCCAGCTGCGTGACCGCCAGGAAGAGCTCGCGGCCCGCCACGGCCGCCGCGTACCGATGCTGGTGAAGGTGGCGCCGGACCTCAGCGAGCGCGACATCGATGCCGCCGCCCGCGTGCTGGGCGAGCTGCAGGTGGACGGCGTGATCGCCACCAACACCACCATCGACCACAGCAAGGTGGCCGGCGATCCGCTGGCCAACGAGGCCGGTGGCCTGTCCGGTGCGCCGGTGCTGGAGCAGTCCACGCTGGTGCTGCGCCGCCTGCGCTCGCGCCTGCCCGAGTCGGTGCCCTTGGTCGGCGTCGGCGGCATCCTGTCCGGTGCCGATGCCGTGGCCAAGATGGCGGCCGGTGCCGCGCTGGTGCAGTGCTACAGCGGCCTGATCTTCCGTGGACCGGCGCTGGTTTCCGAATGCGTGGAGGCGATCCGTCGCCGCCGCGAAGCGCCCAGCCGCGGCGCGGTGGCCCCACTGTGAGCGCGCCCATGGACACCATCGACGGCAACGCCCCGCTGCGCTGGACGCTCACCCAAAATGCGCCGCTGCAGGGACTGAACACCTTCCACGTGCAGGCCAATGCGGAACAGCTGCTGGAACTGCACGATGCCGCGCTGCTGCCGGAGGTGCTGGCACTGCCCGAGGTGGCCAACGGCCCACTGCTGGTGCTGGGTGCCGGCAGCAACGTCCTGATCGCCGAGGACCTGCCCGGTACCGTGCTGGTGTTCGGCAACCGCGACATCAGTTTCCTTGAACACCGCGCCGACCATGCCGTGATCCGCGCCGGCGCCGGCGTGCCCTGGCATGGCCTGGTGATGTGGTCGCTGCAGGAAGGCCTGTCGGGCCTGGAAAACCTGGCGCTGATTCCCGGCACCGCCGGTGCCGCACCGATCCAGAACATCGGCGCCTATGGCGCGCAGGTCGGCGAGTTCATCCAGGCGGTCGAAGCCTGGGACTGCCAGGAGCAGGCCTGGGTGCGCCTGGATAACGAACAGTGTGGTTTCGCCTACCGCGACAGCGTGTTCAAGCAACAGCCCGATCGCTACCTGATCACCGCCATCGAACTGAAACTGCCACTGCTGCACGATCTGCGCATGGACTACGCCGGCATCCGCGAAGAGCTGCAGGCGCAGGGCGTGGAGCTGCCGGGCGCGGTGGACGTGGCCAATGCGGTGATCGCGATCCGCCGCCGCAAGCTGCCCGACCCGGAGGTACTCGGCAATGCCGGCAGCTTCTTCAAGAACCCGGTGCTGCCGCTGGAGCAGGTCGACGTGCTGCTGCAGCATTTCCCCGACCTGCCGGTGTTCCCGGCCGAGCAGGACGACAAGCGCAAGGTCTCGGCGGCCTGGATGATCGAATCCTGCGGCTGGAAGGGCTTCCGCGACGGCGATGCCGGCGTGGCTCCCAGCCACGCGCTGGTGCTGGTCAACCACGGCAATGCCAGCGGCGCTGAACTGCTGGCGCTGGCGCGCCGCATCTCGGCCTCGGTGCTGGAGAAGTTCGGCGTGCCGATCGAACCGGAGCCCCGCCTGCTCGGCGCACAGTGGTGAACAGCCCCACCCTTTCCCCCAGCGCCACCCCGATGCGGGCGGCGCTGCTGATGCTCGGCAGCACGATGGCGTTCGGCCTGATGGCGGTAGCGATCCGCTATGCCACACGCTACGTTCCGACCCAGGAAGTGGCGTTCTTCCGCAATGCCTTCGGCCTGCTGGCGTTGCTGCCGATGCTGCTGCGGCCGGGCCGTGCGCCGCTGAAGACGCAGCAGCTGCCGCGCTATTTCGTGCGTAGTGCGATTGGCCTGGGCTCGATGCTGTGCGCGTTCTGGGCACTGGGCCACCTGCCGTTGGCGCAGGCGGTGTCGCTGTCGTACTCCACGCCGCTGTTCGTCACGATTGCCGCCGTGCTGTGGCTGGGTGAAACCGTGCGCGTGCGCCGCTGGGCCGCGGTCGTGGTCGGCTTCATCGGCGTGCTGGTGATCGTGCGTCCCGGCACCGCCGGCTTCACCGCCGGCAGCCTGGTCGCGGTGGGTGCGGCGGTACTCAGCTCGCTGGTGGCGATCCAGATCAAGCAGCTGACCCGCGTCGACAGTGCCGATACCGTGGTGCTCTATACCTACGTGTTCTGGGTGCCGCTGTCGCTGGTGCCGGCGCTGTTCGTCTGGGTCTGGCCGACCGGGTCGGCCTGGCTGTGGCTGCTGGCCACCGGCGTGCTTGGCACCGTCGGCCAACTGTTGTGGACCCGCGCGCTACGGCTGGGCGAAGTCTCCGCCCTGACCCCGATCAGCTTCCTGCAGCTGCCACTGGTAACGCTGTTCGGCTGGCTGCTGTTCAACGAAACGGTGGACCGCTGGACGATCATCGGTGCCGGCATCATCCTCGCCGCCAACGCCTACATCGCCCACCGTGAAGCCGTGCTGTCACGCCGCGCTGCAAGCGCGGCGGCCTCTGCAGCGGCCAAGCCCGCAGAGTAGATCCACACCCCGCGCAGACACCGCGGCCCCCTGTAGAGCCGAGCCATGCTCGACTCATCGCGCAGCATGAGGATTCATCGTGGAAATGCCATCCACGCATGGCGTGGATCTACAGCGCGCGATACACCCGCTCTGCCGCGTCGAATACATTGCCCGGTGCGAACTGCTCGCTCAGATAGTGCAGCGACTGCCGGCGCAGCTGCGGCGAACGATCCTCTCCATCGCTGCCCAGCAGGACCTGCTGGAACTCGATCAGGTCCTGCAGGATGCGCCAGTGCCGGTACCAGGCGATCCAGCGTGGATCGCCGCGGTCACTGCCATAGCCTTCCTCGAATCCCAACGGGTTCTCGCGCCCCCAGCGCCCACCGACCGCGCCACCGATGAACATCAGGTCGCGCTCGCGCGGGGCCAGCGACAGGCCATCCCAATCGATCAGGTGCAGGCTGCCGTCATTGCCCATCAGCAGATTGCCGGCATGCAGGTCGGTGTGGCACAGGTGCAGCCGCACCGGGACATCCTGCAACGCCGCGTGCAGCTGCAGTGCCTGCGCATGCAGCGCCGCGATGCGCGCATGCTGCTGGTCCCAGACGGATACGAAGGCGCGGCCCAGCCCATCCCTGGCGGCCGCCAGGCCCTCGCCGGCCAGCCATTGCCCGACCGTATCAAGCGCCGCGGTTTCCATCCGCAGGCTCGGCAGCGCCTCCTGCAGCGCCGGTGGCGGGCACGCCTCGTGCAGGTGCCGCACCACCTCGCCCAAGCGTTGCCACTGCGTGCGGCTCAACGCCGCCTCGAAGCCGGACTGGCCTTCCACATACGGGAACAGGGTGAACTGCAGGCCCCAGCGCTGCACTGACGCTCCACCGGTCAGGGCCGGCCAGGGCGCGACGATTTCCTCGATGCCCAGCGTGCCGCGCAGCCAATGCAGGGTGTCCCAGACGGCAGGGGCAACTTGGTAACTGCGGCACTTCAACCACCATTGCCCGCGCCGTGCATCGATGCGATACACACTGGCGTTGGCATCGGCGCCAACCGGGCGTGGCACCACGGCATTGGCGGTGATGCCATAGGACTGCTGAAGGACTTCGCCGAGATGCTGCGCCGAAGCGAATGACATGGATGCAAGCGGAGAGTATTACCTGCCGCCACTATCGCAGATGCGCGGGCCGCGACACAGACATGTCCGTCACAACATCGTGCCTGCGCGACCAAAGTGCTAGCCGGCGACGCGTCGCATCACCGCTTCCAATGGGCCCCGCGCGAACCGCCAGGACCACAGCCACGCCGCGCTCGTGGCCAGCATCAGGAACAACAATGCCCACAGCAGCACCGACGCGAGCGACGCGCTGCCATCAAGCAGGCCCAGGCCTTCCAGCGTGCCCATGCCCAGCAGGATATGGCCGACGTACAGGGTCAGGGTCATGCGCCCGGCCGCGGTGAACGGTTCCAGCCAGTCACCCGGTCGTACACGCGTCAGCCACAGGCAGGCTGCAATGACACTGCAGGCCGCGCCCGCGCCTGTGAGTACGTAGGCCGGTCCCGGTGGCATCGGCTGCGTTCCCAGCCACGCCTGCCAGGGCGTTCCCTGCGCAAGCTGCTGCACGCCATGTCCAGCCACGATCAGCATCAGGCCCAGCACCAGCAGCGCGCGCTGGACCCGCGGTTGCGACAGTTGCAGCCGCGCCAGCAGCATGCCCAGCAGGAAGAAGCACAGCCACGGCAGCAGCGGATGGAACCCATTGAACAGCAGGTTGCGGGCCGCGCCCGGCCATTGCCACAGACCGGCGTATTCCAGCGTCTGCCAGTTCCATCCCTGGCTGTAGTCCCAGTGCAGCAACGCCCAGAACGAACAGGCCGCGATCCCCACGATGCTGGCCAGCAACACCCGCGGCGAGGCCCGCAGCCACAGCACGGCCAGCGCGAAATACACCGCGTAGTAATGCAGGATATCGGCCGGGAACAGCGTCAGGTTGAGCAGGCCCAGCACCAGCAGGAACAGTGCGCGCCGCCAGGTCTGCACACTGGCCGGCCACCAACCCTGCCGATGCGTGCCCAGTACCAGGCCCAACCCGGCCAGCGTAACGAACGTCGCCGAAGCCTTGCCTTCCAGAAAGTGGAAGACGCCTGCCAACCATCCGGCGCCCTCTGCCGGCACGGCCATCGCCAGGCGGAAGTTGACCAGCACCATGCCGGCCAAGGCCAGGTAACGCGCCAGATCAACGCCGTGCAGTCGCCGGTCGACGGCGCTCATGCGCGTGCGCCCAGCAGCAGCGCAAGCAGGCCGAGATCCAGCGATGCCTCATCGGTGCCCCCGGCTTCGCCCAGCCCTCGGCGCAGGGCATCGCTTTCGATGGCATCCAGCAGCACCTGTGCCTGCAGTGCCGGGGCCAGCACGGGGCGCCGACGTTCGCGCCGTGCCACCTGCTGCAGGGCTTCGGCCAGCGTCGCCTGCAATTGCCTGCGATTGGCCGCAAATGCCTCGGCCACGGCCGGATTGCGTGCGCTCTCGGCCAGCACTTCGACGGCGAGCGTTGCCCACTCCGGTTGCTGGCACAGTGCGTGGAAGTCCTGAAGGAAAACCAGCACCCGTGCGCGCTCGCCATCGGACGCGGCCAGTCGCTGCAGCAACGGTGCCAGTTCCTCGCCTTCGGCCACGGCCACCGCAAGGATGATCGCCTCCTTGCCCGGGAAGTGGTTGTAGAGATTGCCGAGGCTGACGCCGGCCGCCTGCGCGATGTCACGCATGCTGGTCTGGTGGAAGCCCTTCACGAGAAAGCACTGCAGGGCGGCCTGCAGGATCTGCGCGATGCGTTGCTCGTTGCGGTCGGCTCGGTTCATGCCACAAATAGTGAACGAACGTTCGTCCACTTTTAAGGGCGCCCGGATCCGCCGGCAGGGCACCGTTCAGCCCTGCCTACGCTGCCCTCCGAGGTTTCAGAAGAACTCGTCGAGAAGACGGTAGAACGCCAGCCGCCGTTCGTCGGGCACAACGCCATAGCGCCGGAACAGCGGCGCGACCCAGCGCGTGTCGCCGAAGTTGTGGACCAGGCTGCGCGCGGCGAGCGCCAGATCCTGGTAGCGATCGGCCACACCCAGCCGGCCACAGTCGATGAAACCGCTGAAACGGCCTTCGGCTGCCAGCAGGTTCGGCAGGCAGGCGTCGCCGTGGCTGACCACCAGATCCTCGTGATTGGGCCGGGTAGCGCGCAGTTCGGCGAACACCTGCTGTGCGCTCTGCCCCAGGCGCTCGTCATCGAAGTCATCGGCGTCGACCAGGCCCGCCTCGACCCGTGCCTGCGCGGCCTGCAGGCGCGAGGCCAGCCGCTGGTCGAACGGACAGGCCGCCACAGGTATGGCATGCAGGCCCCGCAGCGCATCGGCCAGCAGTTCCACCAGGCGCTGGGGCGGAAGCTCAGGCGACGAGGCCAGGTCGCGGCCGGGCAGCGCGCTCATCAGCAACCAGCGCCGGCCCGCTTCTTCGGCGGTGGCAATTACCGTTGGTGCCGGCTGGCCCTGCGCCTGCAGCCAGCGCAGGCGCGCGATCTCATCGCCCAGCTCACTGAAGGCATCGATCACTTCCGATTTCAGGAAGGCATCAGCCTGTCCCGGGCGATGCACACGGGCGACGTCTGCGCGCGATACGCCGATCGACTGTCGCTCGATGCGCGCATCGGCCAATGTTTCCCGCCACGCCCACGGCAGCGGCATGCCATCAGTGAAAGGATCGGGTACTTCCATGCGGGGATGTTCCTGTTGCCGGTGACCCCACGGATTCTCGCTCATTGTGCACGGACCCCGGCCAACAGCATCGCGGAAAGGTACATGCCTGCGCCGAACACGCTGTGTGCCACCAGGCTGCGCAGCCGCGCCTTGCCAGGCGCCGGGGTCTTCGAAGCGGCAATGCCGGCGCCCATGCCCGGCTGCAGGATGAAGAACGGCGCGGCAACGCTGAGAATGCCGAAGGCCAGCGCCGGCCGCAGGGTCGGTGCCTGCACCCAACCGTTCCCGACCACGGCCAGCAACAACGCGGCGAAGACCACACCGATCACGTAATGCGCCGTCCACCCCAGCGCGCGCTCGCCGGCCACCGGCAGCGAACGACCAATGCCCTCATGGCGCAAGCGCCCACGCCGCAGGTGGCCGAGCCAGCGGCCGACCATCGCAAAATCCAGCGACGGAATGCCGAGCAGCCTGCGCTGCAGCAACGCCCACAGATCCATCAGCGCGGTCGCGCCCACCCCGATCACTACCGCATCGATCACCAATGTCGTCGCCCAGCCACTCATTCCGCCCACCCTCAATTATTTGCTTGAATGATGGAGCGATGCTAGCGTGCCCGGCATGAACGCTGCAACCGAGCTGCCACCGTCCCCGCTGGAAGCGCTGGCCGAGATCGCCCGCACCCTGGGCCACCCGCACCGCCTGGCCCTGCTGGAGCACATCGCCCAGGGCGAGCGTGCGGTCGAGCGCCTGGCCGAACTGAGCGGCCTGTCGGTGGCCAATACCTCCCAGCACCTGCAGCAGCTGCGTCGTGCCGGCCTGGTGCAGACCCGCCGTGACGGCAAGCGCATCCTCTACCGCAGCGCTGACGGCCCACTAGCCAACCTGCTGGCCGCGCTGCGCGACTATGCCGACCACCAGCGCAGCGAAATGCAGGGCGTCCTCACCGACAGCCTGCAGCGCCGCGATGCACTGGAAGGGCTGACCGTCGAGCAGCTGCTGGAGCAACGCGACAGCGTGGTACTGCTGGACGTGCGGCCGCGCGAGGAATTCGATCTGGGCCACCTGCCCGGCGCGCTGAACATTCCCGCTACGGAACTGCACGCGCGGATGGACGAACTGCCGCGCGCCGTCCACATTGTCGCGTACTGCCGCGGGCCCTACTGCGTGCTGTCCAACGATGCAGTGATGATGCTGCGCGAAGCCGGCCTCAGCGCGCAGCGACTGGCCGCCGGCTATCCCGAATGGAAGGCCGCAGGCCTGCAGGTTGAACTGCCCCGACACTGAGCGAACCGTTTGTCATGGATGATGCGATTTCCCCGTTGATCGATGCTGCCTGGCAGCGCGTGTTCGCCGGCCAGCGCACGTTGCAGCAGGGGCCGCAGCTGCACCTGGCGTGCAGCGATGATGTCGATGAGGGTGAGGACGGCATGCTGTTACAGCGGGTCGCGGGCCCCGCCCGAGCGCTGTTGCGTCCTGCCCTGGCCGCTCGCCTGCAACTGCGTGCGCAACCGCACTGGACACTGGCGCAGCTGCAACAGCGCTTGCAGCAGCTCGGCCAGCATACGCACGGCGCGGATCGTGTCTTCTACTTCCCCACCGCAACACTCGCCGCCCTCGCCGAACACCCTGCCCCACCACATATCCGCCGCCTCGGCGCGACCGACGCGGCAGCGTTCAACGCGTTCCAGGCCACCGCCAGCGAGGACGATCTCGATGCCGCATGGGTCGAGCTGGATCACTGGCAGGTGTTCGGTGCCTTCGACGGCGAGCGCCTGGTCGCTGCGGGAAGCATGTACCCCTGGAGCCTGGATCCAGCCTTCGCCGATATGGGCGTACTGACCCTGCCCGAGGCCCGCGGTCGCGGTCACGCGCGACAGCTGGTACACGCCATGGCCGTGTCCGCGCGGGCGTCCGGGCTGCAGCCGCAATACCGTTGCCAGCTCGACAACACCGCCTCGATCATCACCGCCGGACGCAGCGGCCTGCGCGCGTTCGCCGATTGGGACACCATTCTGGCGGCCGACTGAGGCCGCCGCAGCACAACAAGGAAGCCACATGAAATTGATGGTCATCGGCGCCAGCAGGGGCCTCGGTCGAGCGTTCGTCGAAGGCCTGTGCAGTGCGGGCGACACCGTCATCGGCGTTTCGCGCAGCCGCCCGCACGACCTCGAATGCCCCGAGGGCGTCACCCTGCAGTGGATCGAAGCGGATCTGTCCCAGCCCACCCTTGCTGCCAATCACATCGCAGCGCAGGCGCCGGCCGATCTGGATGTGCTCATCCACAACCTGGGCATCTGGGAAGAGACGGCCTTCAGCGACGAGTACGCCTTCCTCGACGAAAGCGATGCCGCGCTTGCCCAGCTGGTCGACGTCAACATCACCGCCACCCTGGTGCTGCTGCGGCGCCTGCTGCCGAGGGTACTGGGCGCAGCACGTCCACAGCTGGTGCTGACCGGCTCGACCTCGGCGCTGCCGCGCAGCGGCCGCCCGGAAGTGGCGTTCGGCGCATCCAAGTTCGCGCTCAACGGCATCGCCGATGCGCTGCGCGAAGGCTTCCGGGATCGGCGCCTGGCGGTAACCAGTCTGCAGCTGGGCTACCTCAACACCGACGATGCACTGTCAGTGCCGGTAGCGGACGCCGCAGCGCGCGGCGACGGCGCACTGGTGCCGGTCCATGATGTCGTGGCGATGGTACGCGCCCTGCTGCAGCTGTCACCGTCCTCCTTCGTGCGCGAACTGGTGCTGCCCGCCATCGCCGACCCGCGCTACTGACCGCAGGGACCTTGGCCTGCCCCTTGGTGGCCGCACAGGCGCCTGTGGTTTACCCTGCTCGTCACTGGCCGTCGGTCACAGGCGGGAACCTGCTATGGATGCGCTTTCACGGGTCTCGGCCCAGGTCCTGGACAGCGCCCTGCCCAGCCTGCCGCTGTACCTGCTGCAGGCCACGGCGGTGATCGGCATGATCGGCGTGCTGCTGATCGCCACCCGTCGCGCCGGGCACGCCATTGAAGGACGGCGCCTGTATGTCGGCATAGCGCTGGGCCTGATCTACCTGTTCAATTCCTGGTTCGTGGCCCGTTACACCCAGGGTGTGGTCAAGCTGCACCTCGGCTTCGACATCCTGCTGGTCAGTGGCCTGCTCGGTGGCTGGCGCGGCGGCTTGGCCTGCCTGGCCGCCGCCCTGCTCGCCCGCTACCAGTTCGTCGGCACCCAGTTCTTCCTGCCTGCCAGCCTCGAGGCCGTGTTGCAGATGGTGGCCGGCGTCTGGCTGCGCAGGCGCCTGCACCCGCGCATGCTCAACGAACTCTCGCCACGCATGATCCTGCAGGCGTGGTCCGTGCGTATCGGGATGACCGCTCTGGGCCTGGCGCTGGGTGTGGCGATCATTGGGGCCGATCAACTACCGGTGGCCGAACTGGCGATCCAGCGCGTGCTGGCACTGCCGGTCTCGCTGCTGGTACTCGGCGCAGTGTTCGCGCTGGTCTACAACGATGCCCAGATCGATGCGCAGCGCCAGCGCGAACAGGCGTGGCTGCGCATCGATCCGATCAGCGGCCTGCCCAACATGCGTGCGCTCGGTGAACGCCTGCAGCGGTACTGGCGCGACAACGACGGCATCGGCAAGGCCTGCCTGATCGTGGCCGAGATGGGCAACCTGCGCGATCTGCGCCTGCGCTACGGGCCATTGCAGGACAACGGCCTGTGGCAGCGCGATACACCGGCCGACGTCCACCGGTTGCTGCCATCGCTGGCGGTGGACGACGTGGAGGTCTACCAGTTCGGTGATGCCGCGCTGGCGATCCTGGTGCGCGGCATGACCTTGTCCGAACTGCGCATACAACCGCAGATCACCGAGCTGGCCAGCAACCTGGCCGATCGGGTCGGCCGCGATTGGCCTGGCTTCCGGCCACTGTTCCGTTGTGCGGTGGTTGAATTGAAGCCCCCCGTTGATGCCGACGAAGGACATCTTCCGTTCCGCGCGATCACCGTGGCACTGAGCGCGATCGAATCCGGCGTCGTGTTCTTCGACGACCCGATCCAGCGCGACGGCGAGATCGACGCCCTGATCGAATTCGCCCTCGAACGCTGGCTGCAGCAGGGCGACGCACCGCTGTGCTACCAGCCCAAGCATCGCCTGCAGGACCGCCAGCTGGTCGGCGCCGAAGCGCTGCTGCGCATGCGCGATGGCGAAGGCCGGCCGATCGCACCGATGCGGGTGATCTCGCTGCTGCGCCGGCAGGGCCGGCTGGCAGACCTGGAATGGGCCACGCTGCAGTCGGCGGTGCACTTCCTGCAGCACTGCCGGCAGGACGGCGCGGCGCTGACCATCGCAGTCAATGTGTCAGCCGAATCCCTGCGCCTGCCCGACTTCGGCCTGCGCCTGCAGGAACTGCTGCAGCTGCGCGACATCCCCGGCGCGATGCTGCGCCTGGAAATCGTCGAGTGGACCGAAATCGTCGAGCGCGATGTGGTCGATGCCAACATCGCACAGCTGATGGCCTCCGGAGTCACCCTGTCGCTGGATGATTTCGGCGCGGGCTATTCGACCCTGATCCTGCTTTCGCAGCTGGCCATCGCCGAGGTCAAGATCGAGCAGGCGTTGATCGCCACGCTGTCCGACGCCAAGTCGCAGTCGATCGTTCGCTTCATCGTCGAAGTCGCGCACCGCTGCGGCGCGATCGTGGTGGCCGAGGGTACCGAGACCCTGGCCCAGGAACAGAAGCTGCGCGCACTCGGGGTGGATGTCGGCCAGGGCTACCTGTACTCGGCGGCGCTGCCGGCCGACGAGTTCCGTCGCTTCGCCGCCAGCTAGACCGCGTAGAAACCCAGGAACATGGCCACCGCCGATTCGGCGACGCGTGCGCGTTCCTGCGCGGTCAATGGTGGCTGCCCCATCGTCACCTGCGGCCAGAACGCGAAGCTCTTCACCAGCCCATGCAGCTGGTGGCCGGCGAATTCCGGATCAACCTCTCGCAACCGGCCATCGGCGATCGCTGCGCGGATCCACGCACTCTCGCCACTTTCCTTCTCGCCCATGCGGCAGACGATGGCCTGCGCCCGCTCCGGTGAGTGGATGACCTCGGCCATCGCCACCCGTGCCAGGTCGATGAAGTTGGCATCGCTGAGCAGTTCCAGCTTCTGGCCCAGCAACTGCAGCAGCTGCGCCTGCAACGGCTGGTCCGCGCGATACGGCAGTGCGTCGCTGGCCACGCTGCGTTCCCACAGCTCCTCCAGGATCATAGAAAACAGCGCTTCCTTGCTCGGGAAGTGGTTGTAGACGGTGCGCTTGGAGACCCCGGCCACCTCGGCGATGCGGTCCATGCTGGTCGCCTCGTAGCCCGATGCACGGAACTCCTCCACCGCCGCGCGCACGATGGCCTCGCGTTTGCGGTCGGTCAGGCGTTGTGGGGCACGGGGCATGGCGGAGACCGGATAGCTGAACGGACGCCACCATTTTACACCCAGTAGTGTACTTTTGAAAAATGCGAAACTACACTGTGCAGTGTACCCAGCGGACGTCACCCATGAAGCGCCTGCTCCTTGTCCTCCTGCTTGGAATCCTCGCCGTGACCGCCTACACCTTCTGCAAGTCCTGGTCCCTCCCCGACTTCCCCGATTCGCCGCAGTACCGCGACGGCAAGTTCCGCAATGCCCTGCCCCGTCCGGCGATGGGCCTGCGCGACGGTGCGGAGATCTGGTGGACGTTCCTGTTCAACAAGCCCAAGGGCACCGTGCCAGCCCACCCGATTCCGGTGCAGCCGCTGGACCGCGCCTCCCTGGATGCTGCGCCGGATCGCAGCCTGTTCCGGCTTGGGCACTCCACGATCCTGCTGAAGCTGCGTGGCCAGTACTGGCTGACCGACCCGGTGTTCTCGGAGCGCGCCTCACCAGTGCAGTGGATGGGGCCGGCGCGCTTCCACGCACCGCCGATCAGCATCGACGAACTGCCGCCCATCGCCGGCGTGATCCTCTCGCACGACCACTATGACCATCTCGACCATGCCGCGGTAATGCAGCTGGCCGGCAAGACCGCGCGCTTCATCGCACCGCTCGGCGTCGGCGACCAGCTGATTGCATGGGGTGTGGACGCCAGCAAGGTGGAACAGCTGGACTGGTGGCAGTCGACTGAAGCCAGTGGCCTGCGCTTGACCGCGACCCCGGGCCAGCACTTCTCCGGCCGCGGGCTGGGTGACAGCGACCGCAGCCTGTGGGCGTCATGGGTGATCCAGGACGGCGACTTCCGCATCTTCTTCAGCGGCGACACCGGCTACTTCGATGGCTTCAAGGCCATCGGCGAGAAGTACGGACCGTTCGACCTGACCATGATCGAGACCGGCGCCTACGATCCGCGCTGGGCGTTCGTGCACATGCAACCGGAACAGACCCTGCAGGCGCACCTGGACCTGCGCGGAAAGTGGCTGCTGCCGATCCACAACGGCACCTTCGACCTGGCCCTGCACGCATGGCAGCAGCCGTTCGAGCGCATCACTGCATTGGCCGCCGCAAAGAATGTGCCGGTGGCCACGCCGATGATGGGCGAAGCACTGGACATGCAGGCGCCGCAGGCGGGTACGCGATGGTGGGAGACGGTGGAGCTTTAGCGGGGGATGCCGTTTGACCTGCCGGAAGCCATGTAGAGCCGAGCCATGCTCGGCTGCGTCAACCACGGAAGCGGCCTGCGGCGCTGCAGTGCGTCATGTAACCGATTACATCCCTTGCTAGCGTAGCGCTCGCCCGATTCCGGTCGAACCTGCGAGGCAGTCCGTAATGACGTTGCGCGCCGAACGCTCCAAGGTCTCCCGCTCAGCTATCCCATGGCGATCTGCCGCCGCCCTGCTGTTGGCCGCCCTGGCCTCCAGCGCACAGGCACAGACCCTCCCCCCGCGCAGCCAATGGCAGGCCAGCAGTTCCTCGCAGCAGGTACCGGCGATGGCGATCGGCCACCTGATCGACGGCGACCCGAAGACCGTGACCGGCGGCGCCTTCAGCCCCGGCCACTGGTTCCAGATCGATCTGGGCGCGCCCACCCTGCTGGCCGGTGCGCGCCTTACCTGGGATGTCTCCAACCCGGAAGGCTATTCACTGCAGACCTCGCTGGACGGCACGCAGTGGCAGACCGCGTACACGATGGCCGATTCGCTGGGCGACGTGGAAACGCTGTACTTCGCGCCGCGGCAGGCACGCTACCTGCGGCTGGCCAGCCCGCAGCGCACCTCCGATTGGGGCGTGTCGATCTTCGAGATGGAGCCACTGGACAGCACGCTCAGCGCACGCATCAGCGGTATCGATGCAACGCAGGCAGCGGCGCTCTGGCAAGGGGGCGGCACCGTCGCGATGCCGGCCGGGGCAAATGGATCCCATACGTTCGAGATCACGCTGCCGCGGGCCCAATCAACGGCTGGCCTGGTCGTCGACTGGGCCGATGGCGCGCGCGGCGCCGCGCGACTGCAGGTGCAGGATGCACAGGGCCGTTGGCAGGACCTCGCACACGATGCACAAGCGGCCAATCATCGACAAAGCTGGCTGGCCGCCACTGCAGCACAACCGTTACGTACATTCCGCCTGAGCGTGGACGGCGCTGCACCGCAGATCGCGCGCCTGCGCCTGCTCGGCCCGAAGGCCGTGATGACGCCGATGAAGCGCTACCAGATCGCTGCCAGCGGCGCGCAGCGTGCGCTGTTCCCGGCGTCGCTGCAGATGCAGCAGACTTATTGGACGGCCGTCGGTGTGCACGCAGGACGACAGAAATCGATCTTCGACGAGTACGGCAATCTTGAAGCCTTCAAGGGCGCGCCGTTGGTGCAGCCGATCTGGCGCAATGCCGATGGCCAAACCGCCGGCGCCGCCGCGCAGGCCATGCAGCATGCCCTGCGCGACGGCTGGAAGCCGATGCCCTCCGCTACGTGGTCACCGCAGCCCGGGCTGGAGTTGCGCAGCGAGGTATTCGCCATCGAGCGCAACGGCCAGCCGGTAACGTTCCTGCGTCATCGCCTGCACAACACCGGAAAAACCCGGATCGACGGCACGCTCAGCCTGGTCGTGCGCCCGATGCAGATGAACCCGCCATGGCAGAACGGCGGGCTGTCGCCGATCCGCGATGTGGCCATCGACAGGCAATCCGTGCGCATCAATGGCCGCACGCTGCTGCAGTCGCTCACGCCAGTGGCTGCGTCCGGCGCGGCGCCGTTCGGCAGGGATGGCGCCACGGAAATCACCGCGGACATCGCTGCCGGCCAACTGCCTTCCGCGCAACAGGCGCATGATGACCAGGGTCTTGCCTCGGCTGCGTTGGACTACCGCGTCTCGTTGGCGCCGGGAACCAGCGATGCCATCGTGGTCGCGTTCCCGTTGGGCACCGCCGCCGCGGATGCCAATGGCGTGCTGCCCGAAGCGCCTGCGTTGGATCTGGCCACGCTTCCCCGCGATGCCAATGCGGCGTTCGATTCACTGGCCACGCAGGCGTCCGCGGACTGGCAGGCACGGCTGGGCCAGGTCGGCCTGCGCCTGCCCGATCCATCACTGGTGGACATGCTGCGCGCGCAGGCCGCCTACATGCTGATCAACCAGACCGGCCCGGCGATGCAGCCCGGCCCGCGCAACTACAACCGCTCCTTCATCCGCGACGGCATGGCCACATCGGCCGTGCTGCTGCGCATGGGCGAGGCCAAGGTCGCGCGCGACTACCTGGCCTGGTACAGCGAACACGGCGTACATGCCAACGGCCTGGTCTCGCCGATCCTCAATGACGATGGCAGCGTCAACACCGGCTTCGGTTCGGACATCGAGTACGACAGCCAGGGCCAGTACGTGGCGCTGGTCGCCGACGTTGCACGGCTGGATGGCGGACCCGAGTCGGTGCGTGACTACCTGCCGAAGGTGAAGGCCGCGCTGCACTTCCTGCAGGAACTGCGCGAGCGCACGCTGGTGCCCGGATACAAGGCTGACCAGCCTGCCCCGGAACGCTTTGCGGGCATCCTTGCACCATCGATCAGCCATGAGGGCTATCCATCACCCACCCACAGCTACTGGGATGACTATTGGGGCCTGAAGGGGTGGCACGACGGCGCGTGGCTGGCCGAGGCACTGGGCGACCACGAAACCGCCCGTTGGGCGCGCGAGCAGTACAAAGCGCTGTACGACGCATTGCGTGCCTCGATCCGCGCAACGATGGCGTGGAAGGGCATCGACTTCATTCCGTCATCGGCCGATCTTGGCGATGGTGACCCCACGGGCGTGTCGATCGCCCTGGACCCGACCGGCGCGCAGAGCGTGTTGCCGGCAGATGCGTTGCGGACCACCTTCGCCCGCTACCTGGAAGACGTGCGCAAGCGCAGCCAGCCCGGTGCGCTGTATGCCTACACGCCGTACGAGATCCGCAACGTGCTGAGCTATGTGCACCTGGGCCAGCCAGACGTGGCTGACGAGCTGCTGCAGGGCCTGCTTCATGACCGGCGCCCGCTTGAATGGCAGGTGCTGGCCGAAGTAGTGCATTCACGGCTGCGCTTCCCGCGCTACCTCGGCGACATGCCGCATACCTGGATCGGCGCCGAATACGGCCGCACCCTGTTCGGCATGCTGATGCGCGAAGACGATGATGCGCTCTCGCTGCTGCCGGGCACACCGCCCTCGTGGGTGGCGGGGGATGGATTGGCGGTGGAACGCCTGCCGACGGCGTATGGCACGTTGCAGATGCAGGCGCGGCAGCGCGACGGGGTGCTGACGGTGGGGCTTGGCAAAGGGCTGCGCGGCGGAACGGCGGTGAAAGTCTGGTGGCCGGCGCGCACGATGCCGAAGACGGTGCGTGTGGACGGACGCAGCGTTTCCGACTTCGACGCCGAGGGCGTGCGCCTGGCGAAACCGTTCAGAACGCTGGAGGCGCGTTGGTAAAGCAGCCGAGCATGGCTCGGCTCTACAAAAGCGGAGGTCGCGCCGGGCCACGCCCGGTGTCATTGCAACGTCGGCAATCCCGGCGGGTTGGTCTGCGACTGCGGCACGGCTTCCTCGGCCACGTTCCACCGTTTCAGCGCCTGCGCGTAGGTGCCACTGGCGATCTGGGTGTTCAGCGCCTGCGTCACTGCATCAGCCAGGCCGCTGCCCTTGCGCGTGGTCACCGAGATCGCCGCAGCGTTCGGCCAGCCACCGGGGAACAGGCCGACGCGCCGCACCTTACCGTCGCGTGCGGAATAGGCGCCGGTGGCGTTGGGCTCGAACGACACATCGGCGCGGCCGGTGATCACCGCCAGCCGCCCGACCACGGCGTCATCGAAGTACTGGTACTCCACCGGTTTCAATCCCGCCGCGATGTTCTGCTGGTCCCACTGCCGCAGGATCTGGTCCTGGTTGGTGCTGGCACCCACCACCACCTTCAGCCCGGCCACATCGGCCGGCTTCTCGATCTTCTGGATCGGCCCGTCTGCGCGCGTGTAGATGCCCAGCAGGTCGAAACGGTAGCTGGAGAAATCGAACTTCTTCTTGCGCTCTTCGGTAACCGTCACGTTCGACAGCACCGCATCGTACTTGCCTGATTCCAGACCCAGCGGCCAGTCGGCCCAGGCCACCGGCACGATCACCAGCTTCAGGCCCAGCGCATCGGCGATCAGGCGCGCGATGTCGGGCTCGATGCCCACAACGTCCTTGCTGTCGGCCCCGTAGTCGGCCAGCGGCAGCTGCCCTGGATGGGTGGCCACGGTGAACGACCCGGGCGTGACGAAGCGATACCCCTTGGGGATCAATGACTGCGCCTCTGGATCGAACGTGCCTTTCAACACCGCCGTGTTCGCACCGGCCAGGCTGGTCGCGGCCACGGTGCCGGCATCTGGTGCCTGCCGCACGCGCGAATAGACGATACCGGTGATGCCGATGACCAGCACGCCCACGATCGACAGGGTGCTGCGTGAGGGACGACGCGGTGCTGCAGGGCTCATGGTGTTCCTTTCTCGGTTACAGGGTCTTGGCCAGGAAATCGGCGGTGCGCTGCTGGCGCGGGCGTTCGAACAGCACCTCGGGCGTGCCCTGCTCGATCACCCGGCCCTGGTCCATCATCACCACGTGGTCGGCCACGCGGCGGGCGAAGCTCAGCTCATGGGTGACGATCACCAGCGTGGTGCCGGAGCGGGCCAGCTCCTCGATCACGCTCAGCACCTCGGCCACCAGTTCCGGGTCCAGCGCCGAGGTCGGTTCGTCGAACAGCAGCACCTTCGGCTGCAGGGCCAGCGCGCGGGCAATCGCGATGCGCTGCTGCTGGCCACCGGACAGCTGGCGCGGGAAGGCATCGGCCTTGTCGGCCAGGCCGACCCGTTCCAGCAGCGTGCGCGCCTGCTGCTCGGCCTGCGCGCGCGGCACGCCACGCACCGCGATCGGTGCCTCGATGATGTTCTCCAGCGCGGTCAGGTGCGGGAACAGGTTGAAGCCCTGGAACACCATGCCCACTTCTGCACGGCGGCGTCGGATCTCGCGCTCGGGCAGCTCGTACAGGGTGTCGCCCTCGCGGCGGTAGCCGATCAGCTGGCCGCCGACAGTCACGTAACCGCCGTCGGCGCGTTCCAGGTGGTTGATCAGCCGCAGCAGCGTGGACTTGCCGGCGCCCGAAGGGCCGATCAGCACGGTCACGCTGCCGGCGCGCAGGTCCAGGTTCACGTCTTCCAGCACCGGCTGGTCGCCAAACACCTTGCCTACGCCATGCAGCGACACCGCCGCGCCCTCGCCCGCTTCAACCTGGGTGGCGATACGCGGGCGGCTTGCTACGCGCGGTGCGGCTTCGCCCTGCACACGCGGGGGCGATGACACCCGCGACACCGAGCGCTCGCGCTGCAGCTGGCCGCGCGCGAAGCGTTGCTCCACGCGCCGCTGCAACAGCGACAGCACGGTAAGGATCACCAGGTACCAGACCGTGGCCACCATCAGCAGCGGCACCACTTCCAGATTGCGGCGGTAGATCACCTGCACGGTGTAGAACAGCTCCGGCAGCGCCAGCACGTAGACCACCGAGGTGCTCTTGGCCAGGCCGATCACATCGTTGAACGCGGCCGGCAGGATCGAACGCATCGCCTGCGGCAGGATGATGCGGCGCACCTGGCGGCCACGCGGCAGGCCAAGTGCCGCTGCCGCCTCGTACTGGCCATGGTCGACCGAGAGGATGCCACCACGGATCACTTCGGCCGAGAACGCGGCCTGATTCAAGGTGAGGCCCAGCACTGCGGCGGTGAACACGCCGATCAGCTGCGTGGTCGGGTACGAGAACAGGCTGATGCCGGTGAACGGCACGCCCAGCTCGATGGTGCTGTACAGGTAGCCCAGGTTGTTCAGCAGCAGCAACAGCACCAGCAGCGGGATCGAACGGAACAGCCATACATAGCCCCACGACACCGCCGACAGCAGCGGCGAGCCGGACACGCGGGCCAACGCCAGCAAGGTGCCCAGCGCGAAACCGAGGCCAGTGCCGAGTGCGGTCAGCAGCAGCGTGCGACCCAGGCCTTCCAGCACCGGGCGCGCGAAGAACCACTCGGCGAACGTGCCCCAGCCCCAGCGCGGATTGCCCAGCACCGATTGCAGCCCGATCAGGATCAACGCCAACGCCAGAAGGGTTCCGACCACCTGCAGCGGATGCCGGGCCGGCACGATCTTCAACGCCGGTGCTGGCGCGGGGGGTGCGGCAATGCCATCCAGCGCAGTCGAAGGCGTGCTCATGCGTGGGCTCCGTGCAGCACGGTCTGCGACGGCGAAAGCACTGGCGCCGGCGCACGTAGATGCTTCTCGAACGGCAGGTGCGCGATGGTTTCCGGGTCGGCCTGCAGGTCGAACAGCGCGGTATAGCCGTGGCTGAGGTACAGGCCGACGGCTTCAGGCTGGCGGAAGCCGGTGGTCAGGAACACCCGACGGTACCCTTGCCGCGCCGCCTGGTCTTCCAGTTCCTGAAGCACGCGACGCGCGATGCCCTGCCTGCGCAGCCCGGGCAGCGTCCAGATGCGTTTGAATTCGGCGGTGTCCGGATCGCGGTGCGGCATGAAGGCGCCGCCGGAGATCGCCACACCATCGCGCAGCAGCAGCACGAACGCGCCTACCGGCGCCGCGAAGGCCTGCGCCGGATAGCGTTGCAGCTCCTCGCGGGCGCTGCCGCCGATGCGTCGGCGCACGTCGGCGTAGCGGCTGTCGTACTCCTGCTCCAGGCCATCGAACAGCGGCCGCGCCAATGGATCATCCACCGAGGTATAGAGGAAGCGTTCGTTGCTGCTCATGCCACGTCCTTCACCAGATAGTCTTCGGCCAGTCGCGCCCACAGGCTGGCGGCCGGTGCGATGGCCGCGTCGTTGAACACATAGCGCGGGCTGTGCAACGGCGCGCTGTCGCCGTTGCCGACGAACACGAAACTCCCGGGCCGCGCCTGCAACAGGAAAGCGAAGTCCTCGCTGGCGGTGCGCGGCGCGAACTCCGGCACCACCTGTTCGTGGCCGAAGCCCTGCACGGCCACGTCGCGGATGTAGGCGGTCTGCTGCGGGTGGTTGATCACGCTGGGGAAGCCACGCGGGAACTCGATTTCAGCGCGTGCCCCGAAAGCGGCAGCGGTCTGCTCGGCAATCCCGGTCACCCGGCGGCGCAGCGTGTCGCGCAACTCGGGCAGGTAGGCGCGCACGGTCAGCTTCAGCTCGACCACGTCCGGAATCACATTGGCGGCCTGCCCACCGTGGATCGAACCGACGGTGACCACGCCCATCTGCCGCGGGTCGACATTGCGCGACACCACACTCTGCAATGAAGTGATGATGTGCGCGGCGACCAGGATCGGGTCCACGCTGCCCTGCGGCTCGGCACCGTGGCCGCCCTTGCCGATCACCTTCAGCCGCGCCCAGTCGACCGACGCCATCGCCGGGCCGTCGACGAAGCCGAAGTGGCCGACCGGTACGCCGGGCCAGTTGTGCAGCCCATAGATCGCATCCACCGGGAAGCGCTCGAACAGGCCGTCGGCAATCATCTTCGATGCACCCGAGCCGGTTTCCTCGGCTGGCTGGAACACCAGCTGCAAGGTGCCGTCGATAGTGCCGTGATGGGCCAGGTAATGCGCGGCAGACAGCAGGATGGCGGTGTGACCATCATGGCCGCAGGCATGCATCAGGCCGTCGGTCTGGCTGGCGTAGGCCAGCCCCGAGTCTTCGTGGATCGGCAAGGCATCGATGTCCGCACGCAGCCCCAGCCGACGGCTGCCCTGCCCACGCTGCAACGTGCCGACCACGCCGGTGCCGCCGAGACCGGTGGTCACCTCATAGCCCCACTGCTGCAGCAACTCGGCCACACGGGCGCTGGTGCGGTGCTCCTCGAAGGCCAGCTCCGGGTGGCGGTGCAGGTCATGGCGGATCGCGATGGTGGCCTCGGCGCGTGCCGCGATCTCGGGCAATATGCCCGTCGATTGGGAAATCCGCCGGGCATGCCCCGGTGCTACCGCAGTGTCTCCGCTCATTGCCCTACCCCGCCTTCCGCGCCGGCTCGGCATCGGTCGAATGACGGCTGGCCTTGTACGGCAGGCCCAGATGTTCGCGCAGGGTCTGCCCCTCCAGCTCGCGCTGGTGGTAGCCGCGCGCCTGCAGGATCGGCAGCACCTGGGTCACGAAATCGTCCAGGCCTTCGCGCTGCGCCGCGAAACCGAGGATGAAGCCGTCGCTGGCACCGGCATCGAACCAGCGGATCAACTCATCGGCCACGTGCTCCGGCGTGCCGATGAAGTTCGGTCGTGGACTCACGGCTTCCAGTGCCACCTGGCGCAGGCTCAGCCCCTTCTCCCGCGCATCCTGCTTGATGCGATCGGTGGTGGAACGGAACGAGTTGCTGCCGATCTCACCCAGCTCCGGGAACGGCGCGTCCGGATCGTACTGGCTGAAATCGTGGTGATCGAAGAAGCGTCCCAGGTACGCCAGTGCATCCTCCAGCGTGGCCAGTGCGGCGATTGCCTGGTACTTGGCTTCGGCCTCCTCTGCGGTACGGCCGACGATGGGGCCGATGCCCGGGAAGATCTTCACGTCGTTGCCGCTGCGGCCATGCGCGATCGCCGAGTTCTTCACCTTCTGGGTGAACGCGCGGGTTTCTTCCAGCGACGGCGAATGGGTGAACACCGCATCGGCGTACTTGCCGGCCAGCGCGATGCCATCGTCGGACGAACCGGCCTGGAAGATCACCGGCTGGCCCTGTGGCGAACGCTGGATGTTGAGCGGGCCTTCCACCTGGAAGAAGCGGCCCTTGTGGTCGAGGCGGCGGAACTTTTCCGGCGCGAAGAACGTACCGCTGTCGCGCTCGCGCACGAAGGCATCGTCATCCCAGGAATCCCACAGCCCCTGCACCACCTCCAGGTACTCGTCGGCGATCTGGTAGCGCAGTGCATGCTCGGGATGTGGGCGGCCATAATTGCGACCCGAGCCCTCCAACGGCGACGTCACCACGTTCCAGCCGGCGCGGCCGCCGCTGAGCAGATCCAGCGAGGCGAATTGACGGGCGACGGTGAATGGGTCGCTGTAGGACGTCGACAGCGTGCCGGCCAGGCCGATCTTCTTCGTGGCCGTGGCCAGCGCCGACAGCAGCGAGATCGACTCGAAGCGGTTGAGGAAATGCGGGATCGACTTCTCGTTGATGTACAGGCCGTCGGCCACGAAGCCGAAGGCGATGCCATTGTCTTCGGCGGTGCGAGCGATGTCGATGTAGAACTGCAGGTTGACGCTGGCATCGGCCGGGTTGGACGGGTGCTTCCAGGCATGCATGTGGCTGCCGGGGCCCTGCAGCATGATGCCGAACGGAACGTGGCGCGGGGTCGTGCTCATGGGAAACGCTCCTGCAGGTCAGGCCACCGCCGCGCGCGGCGCGGGCGACAGCAGTTCAAGGGATGTCAGGCGTGCGTCGAGGTCGGCCACCGGCGCATCGAGGATGAACTCGCCCACGCCGAAACGCCGGTGCAGCGCATCCAGTTCGCCGCGCACGTGCTGCGCATCACCGGACAGCACGCTGGGGCGCGTTTCCTCGATGCGGAAGTCGGCCACCCCCACCTGGCGCGCGTACTCGGCAGCTGCCTCGGCGCTGGGCAGGTTCACCGCCTGCCCGGGACCGAGGTGCAGCTTGTAGACGCGCAGCGCACCGATATGACGCGAAGCGGCTTCCGCAGTCGGTGCGGCGAAGGCCACCGTGGCCAGCAGCGGCGGCTGCGAGGCGACGCTGCGGTAGGCGTCGAACGCGGCCTCGATGTGCTTCGGGTCACCATCGAAGTGCGCGGCGTAGACGAAGCGCCAGCCCAGTTCGGCCGCCTGCTTTGCACTCTGTGGACTTGCGCCGAGCAGGAAACGCTCCGGCGCCTGCTGCGGAAGCGGCCGCGCCAGCGCCTCGCTTTCGGCGCCGGCCAGATAACCCTCCAGGTCGCGCAGTTGCTGGTCGAAATCAGCGAACGGCGGACGCCCGGCTGCCAGCGCGGCAGTCGAGGCCGGCAGGCCGCCGGGGGCCTTGCCCACGCCCAGATCCACGCGCCCCGGCGCCAGCGCCGCCAGCAGGTTGAAGTTCTCCGCCACCTTGTACGGCGCGTAGTGGCGCAGCATCACCCCGCCACTGCCGATGCGGATGCGCCGGGTCTGCGCCAGCACCCAGGCCGCCAGCACTTCCGGTGCCGGGCTGGCCAACGTCGGTGCGGCATGGTGCTCGGCAAACCAGTAGCGGTGATAGCCCAGCTGTTCGGCGCGCTGCGCCAGCTGCAGGCTGTTGCGCAGCGCCTGCTCCGGCGAAGCGCCCTCGGCTACCGGGCTCTTGTCCAGCACGCTGATCTGATAGCTCACGGTCGCGTCCTCGCTCAGGGGTGGGCCACGGGAATGCCGAGCAATCCGTTCAGTGCGGCCAGGATCGGTTCGGCACCGGAGATGTACTGCCGGTCCTGGTGCGCGCCACTGGCCAGGTCGCTGCGTACGCCCTGCGGCAGCACCAGCTTGGGCAACGACTGGTCCTGCTCGCCGATCTCGGCGATCACCTCGCGGCGCGGCCGCGCGAAGCCGATGCGACGTACGTCCAGCTGCGCATCAAGGCCGTCGATGCTCGACAGTGCACCTTCCAGTAACAGGCTGTGCCGGCAGAAGAAGCGCTGGCCGGGAATCTGGCCGTCCTCGAACTCGCGATCGAGCAGGAACAGGATGGGTTTGCTTGCTGCGTCGAGCTTCACTGGGGGGGTCCTCATCTGGGCCGGCAATGCGATGCCGCTTCGATATCGATGCTAGAGATGCCTGCGGCTGCGGCAGCGACGCCTGGCGACAATCGGCGGTCAGATCCGGCCATGCAGATGCAGCGTGGCCATAAGCAAAGCGCCGCCGGTTATGGCGTCAGGCGATGCGTCGCAGCGGCGCCGCTACCGCCAGCGCCTGCGTCGCCAGGTGGCCGGCCGCACGCTCGGCTGCCAGCGCGATGCGTGCCTGCAAGGCAGCACTGTTGATGTGCTCGCCGTCGAAGTCGGCAGGCGTGGCATACACCCCGATCGGCAGCGTGTGCGCCTGCAGGAAACTGAACAACGGCCGCAACTGGTGGTCGATCACCAGCGCATGGCGCTCGCTGCCACCGGTCGCCGCCAGCAGCACCGGCGTATCCACCAGCGCCTCCAGCCCGACGAAGTCGACCAGGTGCTTGAACAACCCGGGATACGAGCCGCGATAGACCGGCGCGGCCACCACCAGCAGCTCTGCGGCCTCGATGCTCTGCAGCGCCTGCTCCACCTCCGGCCCCGCCTCATCGCGCGACAACGACTGGCCCAGCGAGCGCGCGATCGGCGCCAGCTCCACCAGCTCCACGCTGGCATGCACGCGTTGCTGCAGCGACGCCAGCAGATGCCGCACCAGCAGCAACGTGCGCGATGTCGCCGAACTGGTCGGTGACCCCACCAATGCAACCACCTTCAATGCAGAAGACATGAACTGCTCCTCGATAATGCCGAACTACCTCCGGCCGCACTTCGTCTTTTGTAGAGCCGAGCCATGCTCGGCTGCTTCCCGCCTTTGTAGAGCCGAGCCATGCTCGGCTGCCCCAGATCAGAACCGGTAACTGATCCGCCCATACCAATACGCCCCGACGTTGCCCAACACGTCGCCGTTGTCCCAGGTCGTCTCGATGCTGGCCACATCGGTAGCACTGCGCGCGTACTCCGGCACCTTGCGCGTGCGCTTGTCGAACACATTGTTGATCCCCAGCGCCGCGCTCCAGCCCGCCCCCAGCTCCACGCCGCCGGACAGGTTGGTCACCAGCACCGGCGGCTGTTTGTACTCCACGCCGTTGTTCAGGCGCTTGATCGGGCCGTAGTAGGTGAAATCGACGTTCGAGCGCCAGCGCCCGTTCTGCCAGCCCAGCCCGGCTACCTGGGTGTAGCTGGGCGTGCGGAAGCGCAGCGCGTATTCGCTGCTCTTGGTCAGCAGGTTGATGTTCGGCAGCCCCTGCAGCGCCGCCGGAATGTCGCTCACCTTCTGGATGGTGGTACGGCCGACGTTGGCCGCGTAGCTCCAGCGCAGCTTGCCCCACGCAGTGTCCTGGTTGGCTTCCAGGGTCAGCTCGACACCGCGCGTGCGGGTATTGCCCACATTGGTGAAGTAGCTGGCGTAGAACGCATCACCCGGCAGGATGCTGATGCCGGCGGAACCCAGCAGCGCATCGATGGTGTTCTTCTGCGCCGCGCTCAGCACCGTACCGCTGTTGTCGGTGATGCGCGCCGGATCCTGCGCGTTGTAGCCGATCTGGCTGGACTGGCCCAGCTGGCCACGGATGTCGATCTGGTACGCATCCACGGCCAGATGGAATGCGGGGCTCGGGTCCCAGGTCACGCCCAGGCTGTAGTTGGTGGCTTTCTCGGGCTTCAGCGGCGTAGCACCCAGCGCAACCGCCGCCGGTGAAGACACCTGCGCCACCAGCGTGGTCCCGCAAGGGCAGCTGCCCGTGGCCTGGTAGAACTGTGCGCCCAGGCTGGGCGCATGGAAGCCGTTGCTGACCGTCGCGCGTACACCCAACGCGTCGGTGAAGTCGAAGCGCGTGGTCAGGCGGCCAGTGGAGACACTGCCGAAGTCGGAATGATCTTCCCAGCGCGCCGCTGCATCCAGATACCAGCGCGAGGTGATGTTGCTGGCCGCGCCCACATAGACCGCCTTGCTGTTGCGCGTCGCCTTCACCGCATCGGCGGTGGAGTAGCCCACGAACGCGGCTGCACCGAAGC
Organism: Stenotrophomonas sp. YJH_SMC_65; assembly: GCF_059369475.1. Lineage (NCBI taxonomy): Bacteria > Pseudomonadati > Pseudomonadota > Gammaproteobacteria > Lysobacterales > Lysobacteraceae > Stenotrophomonas > Stenotrophomonas sp. YJH_SMC_65. The sequence goes on along the minus strand of NZ_JCAFSR010000009.1, from coordinate 125,312 downwards.
CGGTGTACGACTCCCACTGCCCGGCCCCGCGTTCGTACTGTTCGTGCTGGTACTCGGCGCCTGCGCTCACTTCCAGCGGCGACGCAAAGGCCGCCACCTCGAAGCCACGGCGCAGGTCGAGGTTGGCGATCCCCTGCTGGTAGTCCAGCTTGCCGTCATAGAAGTCAGTGGGCGAACCGGGATACGGCAGCGAGTAGTTCACCGAATTGCGGGTATAGGTGCGCACCGTGCTGCGGTTGCCGGTCAGGCTGGCGTCGTAATCCCAGCCCGCGATCTGCCCCTTCACGCCCGCAGTGCCGGTGTACTGCTTTTCCTTCGTCTCCAGCACCGGCAGGAAGCCATCGGGAAACACGCTCAGCACGCCGGGTGCCTTGTAGGTGGTGAAGATGGTCGCCGGCAGGCGGAAGTTCTGGATCGCCTGCGCGGTGCGGTCACTGGCCGTGGCGTTGGCGTAGAACTGCGCGCTCTCGCCCAGGCCATGGCCTGCATTCACTGCGAAAGCCTTCAACGCGTACGACGGCGAACTGAGGATGGTGTTGGCCTCGGCATCGCGGTTGGCCTCGGCCGGGTTCGGCGATGCACCCGTCGGCAAGCGATTGTTCGGGCGCAGTGCGACCCGGTTGCCGTTGGCATCTACTGCCGGATAGCTCAGGTAGCCATCGATGTAGCGACGGGTGCGGATCGCGTGGTGCTGCCGCGTGTTCTCGCCGGACAGGTTGACGAAGCCATCCTGGCCCCACGGCAGGCCGACATTGGCGCGCACGCTGGTACGCGAACCATCACCATCGATGCTCTGCCCGCTCTCCACCGACACATCGCCACCGTGCGCCTGCGATTTCAGGATCACGTTGACCACGCCGGTGATCGCGTCCGAGCCATAGATGGCCGACGCACCATCACGCAGCACTTCCACGTGGTCGATGGCCGACACCGGAATCAACGCCAGGTCCGCCCACGCATGGCCTGGGAAGCCGCCCCCATTGGCACCGCTCACATAGGCGCTGGCATTGCGGCGCTTGCCGTTCACCAGCACCAGCGTGTAGCCCGGTGACAGGTTGCGCAGCTGGTAGCCACGGATCAGGCTCTCCTGGTCGCTCTGGTAGCCGCCGATCTGGCTCAGCGACGGCAGGCTGCGCTGCAGCGCTTCCAGCAGGTTGCCCTGCCCGGTGGCGGCGAGGTCCTCTGCAGAGATCACATCGATGGGCGTGGAACTGTTCTTCACCGTGCGCGTGCTGGTGCGTGAGCCGGTGACCACCACCGCATCCAGCGTGGACGCGGCCACGTTGGCCGTCGCGGCGGTGGCAGCAGGATCTGCGTCTGCTTCAGCCGCATGGCTGGGCGAGGCGGCAAGGATGGCTGTGATCAGAACAGCGAGAGTGCTCAGGACAGGGGCGTGGGCGGCAGGCATGGGGGCTCGTGGGGGTGGGCCGGAAACACGCTTCCATTCAAGGGCCTGTTCACCTGGTGCGACAGGCGCGATCGCGTCACCCAGCCGTAACATCCGGCCACCCACATGACCGCTGGTAATGACGTTAGGCGGCGCACACGCACGGGGTCCCCCACGGAGTCGGATCCCTTTCCATAGGAAAGGGCTCTGACCTCACGCACGCCTCCCCACCACGGGGTCAGAGCCCTTCCTGCGGAAGGGATCCGACCCCGGTTCCCATATGCCCGCCCGGCATCACCTCATGCCCGCGCATCACGCAACGCCACGCACCGCCACCCGTAGCATCAGGCCATGCCCAGCCCACCCGCCGATCCCACCGCGCCGCTCGTTGCCATCGTCGCCTGCCACGGCCAGGGGCTGTTCGAATTCGGCTGCGCGGTCGGCCTGTTCGCGCCGGTGCGGCCGGAACTCGGCGTGGCCTGGTACCGCACCCAGCTGTGCGCGGGCGAACCCGGTGCGCTGCGCATGCTCGGCAATGCGCAGGTGCAGCTTCCCTACGATCTCAGCGCGGTTGATGACGCCGACATCATCGTCATCCCCGGTTGGCGCGAACCCAGCGAGCGCCCACCGCAGGCACTGCTCGATGCACTGATCCGTGCCCACGCACGTGGCGCGCGCATCGCCTCGATCTGCTCCGGTGCCTTCGTGCTGGCCTGGGCCGGGCTGCTCGATGGCCGCCAGGCCACCACCCACTGGCGCCTCACCGAAGCGCTGGCACGCGAGTTCCCACGCATCGATGTGCGCGAGGATGCGCTGTACGTGGATACCGGCAGCATCATCACTTCGGCCGGCTCGGCCACCGGCATGGACATGATGCTGCACATGGTGCGCAAGGATTACGGCGCGCGCGTGGCCAACCTGGTGGCCGAACGGCTGGTCCTGGCACCGTGGCGTGATGCCGGGCGCAGCCAGCGCGTCAGCCGCGCCATTCCCCACGGCGAGCCCACCCGCTTGGCAAAGCTGATGGAATGGATGCGCCGCAACCTGCGCGAGCCCCACTCACTGGGCAGCCTCGCCGAGCAGGCCGCGCTCAGCCAACGCACGCTGCAGCGGCAGTTCCTGGACGCCACCGGCCTGTCGCCGATCGACTGGCTGATCCGCGAACGCGTGGCTTTCGCGCGCGAGCTGCTGGAAACCACTGACCGACCGCTGCAGTGGATTGCAGAACAGGCCGGCTTTGGTTCGCAGGAATCGTTCCGTCGGCACTTCCGCGGTCAGGTCGACGCGAGCCCTACCGAGTACCGCAGCCAGCATCGCGGCGGTCTCGGTGCCGACCGGTTGGTGGGCTGTTGATCCAGTGCGCGGAGCCAGGCGTGGCGTGAGCAAAGCCTCACGACGGTCCGGGCTTGCGTGCGTATAGTGACGTGCGTCACAAGAAGCCCCTTCCATGCTCCATGCATTTGCTTACTCCAGCCGCATGTCGGCTGGGCTGTCCAATCAAGCCCTCCACCAGATCGTCTCGCAATCTGCCACGTTCAATCGCCGGGTGGACGTTACCGGTGCGCTGATCGTCGACGGGCAGCGGTTTTTCCAGTACATCGAAGGTCCGCCCGACGCCCTGGAAGCAGTCAAGCGCCGCATCCATGACAGCCGCTCGCATGCTGCCGTCGTGCCGGTACTGGACATGGCCATCAGCGCGCGTGCCGTTCCGTACTGGGCAATGACCCACATCGAGACCGGGCAGATCGTGGTGTCCGGCCTGGTGAATGCGCGCTGGGACGAGTTCGGCCACTCCATTCCGGGCATGGACCAGCTCGTCGGCCTGCTGCGTCCGCATTTTCCACGCGTCGGCACCGTCGGCGCGCCACGCGCAGCCGCCTGATAGACACTGAACCATCGCCTTGCACGCGCACGCCGACGCGGCCGCGCGTTGCGTCCAGGCGTCATCATCCAGATCTCCTTTCCCATCGTCTTCGCCACGCTCATCGCATGCCCGTACCCGCCCACCCTGTAACGGAAACACGCGCATCGCCTGCCGACCTGTTCGAGATCGTCGTCGTGCGTGCAGGCACCGTCCTGTTCGCCATCGACATCCAGGCAGCGGTCGAAATCCGCGGTCCGGAGGCATTCGGCCCTGCAGACCGCAACGGCAGGCCGACCCTGGAAGTTCGTGGACAGCCATTACCCGTCGTCGACCTGCGCCGCATGAGCGGCCAACCGGCATTCGAGGGTGGCAGCCCGGCCATGCTGTTGATCAACGCCGGCACCGCAACCCTGGCGCTGGCCGTGGACGAAGTGCTGGAGATCGAGACGCCGGACGCGAGCGCGAACACCCCCGAGCCTGCAGCGGGCCAATCGTTCTGCTTCTGCAGCCGGCACATTCAACTCGATCCGGCGCGCTCGGCTGCACTGATCGAACCGGCGGCACTGCTGGGCGCACTTGCCGCGCCGGGGTGACCGGCGGCGTCTCAGGATCGTCCTGCCAAACCACGGTTTCGCAGCCTCCAGCACTGCGCGGCAAAGCCGATCACGAACACCACCAGGCAGGCCAGCAGCGTGTGCAGCACCACCGGGGCCATCGGTGCCGCCGCAATCGGATGCGCCGCCGGCAGGCGGGTCAGCGTTTCGTTGACGCCGGGCACCAACGAGAGCAGGAAGCTGAACGACAGTGCGAAGGTCGACAGGTAACGCGCGGCGCGCCCCAGCCAGCGCAGCCGCGCGGCCAGCACGCCGCCGAATGCCACCAGCAGCACGATCACCCCGAATGCGTGGCCGGGGTTGATCCCGCCCGTGCTGGACACGGTGAACGAGGTGGCCACCGACAGCACCAGCCCCACCAGGTACAGCTTGCCCGCGCGCGTGGCGGGATCGATTGCGCGATGGCGAATGAAGGCATACAGGCCACTCAACACCGGGATCAGGCTGACAGCGGTATGGATCACGCCAAGTGTGGACAGAGGGTGGGACATGGGACATCTCCAAGGACAGAATGAACCTACTAGTAGGTAGGCATTGAGTTCAAAAAGAAGGCCCGCGTCGCCGCAGGCCCACCACACATCTCTCAGGACGCCGCGCTCACCCGCGCAATCGCCAACCGCGCCAGTGCCGCGAAGGTCGCCGCATCACCGAAACCGCGCGCGGCCAGCATCGCGCCGTGCACCGATGACATGAACGCCTTGGCCTCATCGGCCGCCGAGCCCTGCAACTGCAGTTGGCCCATCGAAACGCCCTTCTCCAGCGTCACTGCCAGCCAACCGCTCAGGTCCTCGAAATGGCCGCGCACTTCCTCAGCGATCTCTGCCGGGATCATCGGCGCTTCGGCGGCCAGCATCGCGCAGATGCAGAACGAGGACGTGCCCCCTGCAATGCAGCTGGACCAGTAATCCACATAGGCGTTGAGCTCCTGCAGCGGGTCGGCCAACTGCCGGTCCAGCAACGCCAGGCCTTCGCGCGCCTCGGCCCGGTACAGCTCGACCACCGTGCGCACCAGATCCGCCTTGCTGGGGAAGTGGTGATGGATGCTGGCCTTGCTGATGTTCACCCGCGCCGACACGTCGGCGTAGCTGAAGCCGTTGTAGCCACCGGCTTCCAGCAGCGCACGGGCATGGGCCAGGATTTCCTGGGCCTTGGGCGAGAGAGATTCCTTCATGGCAATAAACCTACTAGTAGGTAGACATCCTGTCAACCCCTCTCTGCTGCACCCGCCAGGCATCATTCCCGGCAGAGCCGGCCGCTGGCCGGCTTGCTGGCAACGTGACCTTTGATTGCCCCTCAATGCGAAGATACGTACACCGCATCGGCTGGCGGAGGTGGCAGCGCGAAACTGCGCCGCATCCGCGCGACCTCGGCCGCCGGCGGCAACGCGAACAGGCGCTTGAACTCACGGTTGAACTGCGATGGGCTGGCATACCCCACCGCCAGCGATGCCGCTTCGGCAGTCATCCCCTGCCGCAGCATCAGCAACCGTGCCTGGTGCAGGCGGGTCGACTTCACGTACTGCATCGGCGACGTGCCGGTAATCGCGCGGAAGTGGTCGTGGAAGGTCGCCACACTCATGCCCGCTTCGGTGGCCAGTTGCCCCACGTCCAGGGTGGTGGCATATCCGGCATGGATCGTCCGCAGCACTCTGCCGATGCTGCCGAAGCGCCCGCGCATGGCCAGCGCCTCGCGCATTGCGCCGCCCTGTGCACCCGTCAGCACGCGGAAGTACACCTCACGCACCAACGCAGGGCCGAGCACGGCAGCCTCCAACGGTTCAGCCAGTGCCTCCAGCAGGCGCAGCACCGTGGCCTGCATCGGCGCCTGCATCGGGCTGGACATCATGCTCTGCGCCGGTGTCGCCGGGGTGCCCTCCTGTTCACCCAGTTCGATCAGCAGATCCGCCGCCAGCTGCAGATCCAGGTGCAGGTAGATCGCCAGCAGCGGCGCCTGGGCCGACGCATCGGTTTCCATCGTGAACGGCACCGGCACCGACACTGCCAGGTAGTGCTGGGCGTCGTACTGGTAGACCTGCCCGCCCAGATAGCCACGCTTCACCCCCTGGCAGACGATCACGATGCCGGGGTCGTACAACACCGGCGTGCGCGCCAGTGGCCGGTCCGATCGCAGCAACCGCACCCCCGGCAGGCGCGTGAGCGTATAGCCCTCCTCCACCGCCAGCGTCTTCAGCAGGCCGACCATGCGCGCCTGCACCTGCCGTTGCAGGGAATCGACCACAGGCACAGGCACTCCAGAGGAATTGGCAAGAATGGCCGAATCCTAGGCCTGTGACCCCGGTCGTTCAAGAACTAACGTGCAAGCCCTGCCCACCACCAACGCCCCCTCATGCCCCCTTCCCGCTTTCTCCTCATCACCGGTGTCAGCAGTGGATTCGGCCGCGCCCTTGCCCAGCAGGCCCTGCTGGCCGGCCACCGCGTGATCGGCACCGTGCGCAACGAAACTGACCGCCAGGTACTCGAAGCGCTCGCTCCCGGCCGCGCATTCGGTCGCCTGCTGGACGTAACCGATACCGCCGCCATCAATGCGCTCGTCGCCGATATCGAAACCAACATCGGAAGCATCGACGTGCTGGTCAACAACGCTGGCTACGGCCACGAAGGCATCCTCGAAGAATCCACGCTCGCCGAGCTGCGGCAACAATTCGAGGTGAACGTGTTCGCTCCGGCCGCGCTGATCAAGGCCGTGCTGCCGCACATGCGCGCCCGGCGCCGCGGCCATATCCTCAACATCACCTCCATGGGCGGTTTCATCACGATGCCGGGCATCGCGTGGTACTGCGGCAGCAAGTTCGCGCTGGAGGGCATCAGTGAAGTGCTTGGCAAGGAAGTCGCGCCGTTTGGTATCCACGTCACGGCCGTCGCGCCGGGTTCTTTCCGCACCGACTGGGCAGGCCGCTCGATGGTGCGGGCACCGCGCAGCATTGACGACTACGACGCATTGTTCGATCCCATCCGCAGCGCGCGTGAGGCGAAGAGTGGCCACCAGCCCGGTGATCCAGTGAAGGCTGCGCAGGCCATGCTGCAGGTCATCGACAGCGACGCTCCTCCCCGCCACTTGCTGCTGGGCAGTGATGCACTGCAGCTGGTGAGGGCAAAGCTGGCATCGATGGCCGGTAGCATCGACGCGTGGGAACAGCTGAGCCGTTCGACCGACGGCGTAGCGTGAGATCTTGAGGCCGCCGATGCCCTCACCGGCGGCGTCCCCCTGCCCGCTCAGTCTTCCTGCACCAGCTTGAACTCGCGCAGCAGGCCACCGATCTGGGTCTTGTCCAGCTTGTTCATCAGCAGATTGCGCAGGAACGCAGGCCCGGGAATATCCAGTTCCTTGCCATCGCGCAGGCGACCGGTGGCGGCCAGCAGCGAGCGCACGTCATACGTGGAATTGAACACCTCCGGCACGCCGCGCTCGATCCCCAGCAGGGTGTACACCGCTTCCATCGGCGTGCGCACCGAATATTCGGTGGTGAAGATGCAGTCGCGCTGCTTCGATTCGGCAAACTGGCCGATGAAGGCGAAGTTCACCGCGCCGTCCGGCACCACGTCCGGGCGGTCACCGGCCTGGCGTGGCATGAAGAACGCCGTGATGTACGGCATCATCACCGGCACCGTCTTCGCACCGGTCGCGGCCAGCGCATCAATCTCTTCCACCGGCACGCCCAGGTGGTACAGCCACTCGCGGGTGATCTCCTCGCCGGTGCACTCCTGCATCGGCTTTTTCACGTAGTCGCCCGGCGTATCCACAAACAGCGAGTACACCCAGACCACGATCTGGTCCCTGGGCTGGTTCTTGAAATGCGGCTGGCGGTTCACCGTCCAGCTCATCAGCCAGCGCGAGTCGCGCACGCTGACGATGCCGCCGGTCACCACCTTGCCACTGAACGGGTCGCGCTTGGCGATCTTCTGGATGTAGGCCGGAATGCGTCCATCCAGCGTGGTGACCGTGGCCGATTCCCACTTGGTCTGCGGGATATGCGCGCCGAACACGTCCGGGCGACCGAACGCCGCATCCTTCGCGGCGAGGCGACGCCACAGGTCCCAGGCCGGCGCCGGTCCTTCGTTCAAACGCGCCGCGGTGTGGTGATCGCCATTATCCGAGTTTTCGGTCAGCGAACCGATCGTCATGAAAACAAGATCATCCGCGCCCAGATCCACGCCATCGGCTACACCATCACGCATCCAGTGGATACGCGTGGCCTGCTTGCGGCCCGGCTGCAGATCGAAGTCGACGTCGGTCACCTCGGTGCCGTACTGGAACACCACGCCCTGGTCCTGCAACCACTTCACCAGCGGCAGCACCAGCGATTCATACTGGTTGTACCGGGTGAACTTCAACGCCGAGAAATCCGGCAGGCCGCCGATGTGGTGGATGAAGCGATGCAGGTACAGCTTCATCTCCAGCGCCGAATGCCATTCCTCGAACGCGAACATGGTGCGCCAGTACAGCCAGAAGTTGCTGTCCAGGAAGTCGCGGCCCAGCACCTCGTCGATCCGCTTGTTCTCCATCTCCTTCCGGGTGGCCAGGAACAGCGCGATGATGTCCTTCTGGGCCTGCTCGGTCAGCGTGAACAGGCCATCGGTGTGCGCATCTTCGCCGCGATTGATGGTGGCGCGCTGCAGCGAATAGTTCGGGTCGTCCTTGTTCAACCAGTAGAACTCGTCCAGCACGCTGGCATCTTCGATTTCCAGCGACGGAATCGAGCGGAACAGGTCCCACAGGCACTCGAAGTGGTCTTCCATCTCGCGGCCGCCGCGGATCACGAAGCCCTTCTCTGGCACCTTCAGGCCATCCAGCGCGCCGCCGGGAATCTGCTGCTGCTCGAGAATGGTGATGCGCTCACCGGCCATGCGGCCGTCGCGCACCAGGAACGCGGCGCCGGCCAGCGAGGCCAGGCCCGAGCCCACAAACCAGGCGCGCTTGCCATCCACACCGGCCGGCTTGCGCGGGCGCGCGAAGGCTTCGTAGTTGCCACTGCTGTAATACATGCGTTGCACCTTCCTGGAGGGGGGTCATCAGGAACCGGCAGCGGAATGACACAGCCATCCGATGCAAGTCATGCCCCTACTCTAGCGCCGAACCGATGTATCGTTTCCTGCACGCAGGCTGCGACGCTCTGACGCAGCCGCGTCAGAGCGTCCTTCCCAGCAGCATGCCTGGCCAGCCGTCCACGTTGAACGGCGCGATGCGCGTATACCCGCAGGATTCATAGAAGCGCACTAGGTCGCCGCTGCCTCCGGCGTAGCAGTCCACACGCAGATGGTCGACACCGGCAGCGCGCGCCTGCTCGTCGGCAAACGCCATCAGGCGGCGGCCGATGCCACGCACGCGCACATCACGCGAGGCCACCAGAACCCGCACATACAGCTCCGGCCCGGTGGGCGCCGGCACATAGGGCATCGACTCGCCCAGTGCAAGGAACGCCCGCACGTCGCCCTGCTCGTTCTGCGCCACCCATGCGCCTGGCAGTGCACACGCCTCGGTGACCTGGGCAATCCGGCGCGGCATCGTCGACCACGGTTCGCTGCCCCATTGCTGCACATTGCCGATCGACACGAACCACTCGATCACCTCGTCAAAGAGCCCCAACACTGCGGGGGCATCGGCCGCGCTGGCGCGGCGGATGTTCAAGGCGTCCTTTCCAATTTCAGTCATGCGTTCCGCTCCTGTCATACCACGCTCCCCAACCCTGGAAAACAGGGGAGCGTCGGCCGGTTCAACCAGTCTAGCGCGTGCCCCAGCGTGGCTACCTGTACCGGACCAAAGCAGTCGGAAGTCCATGTGACTTCCAGCGCGCCGCCAGGAATCTGCTGCTGTTCCCAGTGTCGCAGGTGCGTACAGACTCGATGCTTCATCAACCGCGTGGAGCATCCCCTCCGGTAGTGAACCAGCGCTGGAACCCCTCGATCGCATCCGGCATCAGGGCGCGGGCGCGTTCACGCACCAACACTTCGGCGTCGCGCATCGCGCTGATCGCATCCGGCCGCGCGCACAACGCCATCGCCACATCCGACGCGTCCAGCATCGCCAGGTTCACGCCCACGCCCACCGGCGGCATCAGATGCGCCGCATCGCCGATCAAGGTCACGCCATCGCGCGGAGTCCAGCAAAAATCCGCTGGCAGGCTGTAGATCGGCCGCCGCACGAAGTCCGTGCAGGCCTCCAGCAGGCGCCGAAGGTTCGGGGCCCACCCGGTATAGCAGCCTGTCACCAGCGTCCGTATGCCCTGCTGCGCGATCTGCGCATCAAGCCACTCGGAAGAGCGCTTCAGCGCCGCATACACGCAGAGCCGATCGCGGCTGTTGCGTTGCACGAACAGGGCCTCCTCGCCGCCAAAGCAGAACAGGCTGCCCTGCCCGACCATCGCTGCGATGTCCGCAGCAGGCTGTGCGATCCAACCTTCGAAGAAGGTAATGCCGGTGGGCACCGGCTGGCACGTACTCAAGGCCGCGCGCACTTTCGACCACGCACCATCGGCACCAATCACGATGTCCGCCTCGCGCTGCACGCCGTTGGCGAATCGCAGGCCGTGGCCGTTCGCCTGTGCAGATACCAGCGCGGTCAGGCTGTGGCCCCACTGCACCGTGTCCGCCGGCAGCGCGTCGAGCAGCAGCTGGCGCAGGTCGCCGCGGTCGATCTCCGGCTTGTCCTTGCTCCCTTCCGGCCCGAACCCGCCGGTGGTGATCTCCCCGGACCACGGGTCGCCCATCCGCGCCTCCTGCCCCTCATGCCGCGCCACCGCACGGAAGGCCTCCAGCAGGCCCGCGCGCTGCAGCGCCACCTGCCCGGAATCGTCGTGCAGATCCAGCGTGCCGCCCTGTGTGCGCTGCTGCCCGGATGCTTCGCCCTCGTACACGCTCACGGGGTGACCGCCCCGATGCAGGATGAGCGCAGCGGTGAGGCCAGCGGGGCCTGCGCCGATGACGGCAATACGGGGAGGGTGCTGCATGGCGCGATCCAGGTTAGTTGATACGTCAACCGTATGCCGCGAGGGTTGACATGTCAACCATTGCCCGGCAACGTTCGGCCATGACCTCCCCCAGCATCACACCCGACGAATGGGCCACTTGGCGCGGCTTCCGGCGCATGGCAGAAATCACCTCCGGCCGCATCGTCCAGGACATCACCCGCAGCACCGGGCTCTCAAGGGCCGACTTCATCGTGCTGATGGAGCTGAACCAGTCCAAGGATCGCTGCCGCCGCCAGCGCGAACTGCTGGACTACCTGGAATGGGACAAGACGCGCCTCTCGCACCAGCTGACCCGCATGGCGGGCCGTGGCCTGATCGAACGCGATACCGACAGCGAAAACGTCGTAGTGATCCGCATGACCACAGAAGGGCACGCGCAGCTGCGCGCGGCACGGCCGGTACACGCCGCCGGTGTCCGCCGGTATTTTCTCGACCATCTCTCCGCGGATGATCGTGCCGCACTGCAGCGGATCACCGACAAACTGCATGCCGCCCTTCAGGACGGCGAGAACTGAAGCATCGCCCCGGTAGTGCCGGCCGCTGGCCGGCAACTGCACGCACCCAACGCCACCGGGATGCCGGCCAGCGGCCGGCACTACCACGCCCGGGCGTTCGTGGCGGGGTTTGACATGCAGGCATTTACCTGCATATAGTCCACTCAAGGGCGGCGCCTGCCGGCCCATCGCGAGGAACCTGCAATGGTGGATATCGCACACAGGGTCGGCATCAAGGCCCCCGCAAGCCAGGTGTACCAGGCGCTGGCCACCCCCGAAGGCGTGGCCGCCTGGTGGGCCGAAGACGCGCACGGCGACCGCGAAGCCGGCGGCACGGTCAAGGTCCGTTTCACCAACAACGGCCAGGAAATCGGCGCCATGGAGATGAAGCTTGAGCAGCTTGTTCGAGGCGAGCTCGTGCTGTGGCGGTTCCTCGCCGGCCCCGCCGAATGGATCGGCACCTACGCGCGCTTCGCGCTGAAGCAGGAAGGCGACTACTGCATCGTGCTGTTCACGCACGAAGGCTGGAAGGAGCGTGTCGAGTTCACCTCCCACTGCAGCACCAAGTGGGCGGTGTTCCTGATGAGCCTGAAGGCACTGCTGGAAACCGGCAAGGGCCAGCCCAACCCACACGACGTCAGGATCGACAACTGGAATTGAAGACCTCCCCATGGCGGTAGACCACCTGCGCGACGCAGACAAGGTGTTCAAGGCACTGGCCGATCCCACGCGCCGGACGCTGCTGGATCTGCTCTGCAAGGACAACGGGCAGACGCTGGGCCAGCTGTGCGAACACCTGGACATGGCCCGGCAATCGGTCACCCAGCACCTGGGCCTGCTGGAAGACGCCAACCTGATCAGCACCGTGCGCCGTGGCCGCGAGAAGCTGCACTTCATCAATCCGGTGCCGCTGCATGAAGTCTATGAGCGCTGGGTACGCAAGTTCGAGCAGCAGCGCCTGAGCCTGCTGCATGACCTGAAACGCGAACTGGAAGGAGAATGACGATGTCCGCAGAGTCAACCCGCTTCATCCACGTGATCTATATCGCGTCCACGCCACAGAAGGTGTTCGAGGCCATCACCCGCCCCGAGATCGCCAGTCGCTACTGGGGTCACGAGAACGTCTCGGACTGGAAACCGGGCTCGCGCTGGCAGCACGTGCGCGCCAACGAAACGCGCTCGGTCGAGCTGGTCGGCGAAGTGGTGGAAAGCACCCCGCCCTCGCGCTTGGTCATCACCTGGGCCGCCGCCTCGCAGGCCGACAACCCGGACGCCTACAGCCGGGTGACCTTCGAGATCGTGCCCTACCAGGACATGGTGCGGCTGACGGTTACCCATGAGGAGCTGGAACCTGGCAGCGGCATGGATACCGGCATCCGCCAGGGCTGGCCGATCGTGCTGTCGAGCCTGAAGTCGCTGCTGGAGACCGGCAAGGGGCTGGATGTGTTTGCGAAGCCGAACTGAGTCGTGCCGCAATCGGCGGCGGAGCGCCACCCGCCGCCAGCGCTCCCTGGCCGGTCAATCGCTCAATCTGCGCGAACGCCCATAACTGCCACGCACATCCTGCTTGATCCAATCGGCCAGCAGGCGCAGGTAGCCGTCGGTGATCCGCGTCGACACGCGGTTGCCCTCGGCATCGGTGCGGAACTCGACCATGCCGTGGTCGGTATCCGGGAACAGGTAGGTGTCGATCGGTTGCCCCGATGCGCGCAGGCGCCCCAGGATGCTGCGGGTGGCTGCAATCGGCGCGGCCCGGTCCTGCTCGGCCAGCACCCACAGCAACGGCACCTTCAGGCGGCGCAGCGCGGCCTCGGCGTCGTAGTCCCAGATCAGCTCCAGGTTGTCGAATCGCGCGCGACCGATCCGGCGCAGGTCAGCGTCACTCATGCGCAGCATGTCGCCGCTGTATTCGCCGCTGATGTTCTTTGCCCACGGTGCGGCACCGATCTGCGTACGCACCTTCGCCAGCGCCTCGAACCCTTCATTGAAATGCGTGCGCATCAACTGCGCGGTCGCGTCTGAAAGCTGGCCGACCTGCTTCATCGCCGCCGCATCCAGCTGCATGCGCCGTGCCTCATCGAACAACTGCTCGCGGTCCTCCTCGATGGGCGACACCACCAGCCCGAAGCCGATCGCCACGAAATCCGCCTGCGAGCGGGTCGCCGCCAGCGGCGCGATCCAGCCGCCCTGGCTGCCACCAAAGTAGCCGGCGCGGCCGAACCGGCCTCTCGCCAGTTCGCGCGCCTTGGCAAGCGCCGCCGCTGCGTCGTCGGCAAGCAGCTCGAAGTTCTGCGTGTACTCGCCTTCCGAATCGCCGGTGCCACGTTTCTGGTAAGCGAACACCGAAATACCCTGCGCCACCAGCATGCGCTGGTAGATCGCCGCCACCGCCATCGTGCGTTCCGAGCCGTGTACCAGCACCACCAACGGCCGTTTGGGGTCGGCCGGACCGGCTGGTTCGATCAGCTGCCCGACCAGCTTTGTTCCGGCACTGCTGAAGGTCGTCTCGGTATCGCGGGTCGGCAGTCGCTGCCAGCGCTGCGGCGCTCCCGCAGGCGACCTGAAGCTGACCACATCGCCGCTGCAGCTCACCGGCGCGTTGGCATCACCGGTGGCGCCACGTCGCCCGTCCAGCATCAGATAGCGCTGGCCTGTGGCCGGCGCCGCAGCGGGTGCGCCCAGCACCACCAGGTTGCCCTGCCCGTCACCGTAGGCACTGACCGTGCACAGCTCGGCGGCTGCAACCGGCAGCCCCGAACACACCAGCACCGTGCTCAACAACGAACGACTCCTCCACCCTGCCATGCCCTTCCCCGGTATCGTGAACCCGCCTCGTGCGGGCGCCCGGCGCAGCCTAGCGCGTTCGTTCGCCAGATTCATGCTGCATCTGCTTACTGTCGGCCTCTCCCATGGCCATACTGGGCGGACGATACGAACTTCAGAGCGCACGATGCACACACATGTAGAACAGATCGGCAGCACCCGCGTCCTGCGCAGCGCCGATACAGGCCCGCTGCTGGATGGCAACGCCTTGCGCGACCTGGTCGGCGATGCCCTTGGGCACCAGGCCGAGTGGATCGCCGTGCCGGTGCAGCGCCTTTCGGCAGACTTCTTCGAGCTGCGCTCCGGCATGGCCGGGCAATGGCTGCAGATGCTGGTGAACTACCGCCTGCACTTCGCCGTCCTGGGCGATGTCAGCGCCTACCGCGCACAGAGCGAATCGCTGGACGCGTGGATCACCGAATGCAACCGCGGCCGCGACGGCTGCTTCGTGGCCGGCTGGGACGCCCTGCTGGCGCGCCTTTCGGCCCCCGCCAGCGCCGGCTGAACGCCGCCCCCACGCTCACCCTCACCGAACCGGGTTCCGACCGGGCTTCGACGCCGCGCGCCGCAGCATCACCGGCGGGCTCCCCGGGCGACGTTCGATGCGTGCTTCAGACGCAGATTCCCTGCACAGCAAAGTGGCGGCGGTCACCCTCGGTTTCTGGGTGATGAAGATCGCCGCCACCACCCTCGGCGAGACTGCGGGCGATCTGCTGTCGATGACGCTCAATCTGGGCTACGTGGCCAGCTCGGCCATCCTGCTGGCGATCTTTGCCGGCCTGCTGGGCATGCAGTTGTCGGCGCGGCGCTTCCACCCAGTGCTGTTCTGGTCGGTGGTGCTGGCGACCAGCACCGCTGGCACCACCCTGTCCGACCTGATCGACCGCACGCTCGGCCTGGGCTACGCCACCGGCGCCAGTTTGCTGGCCGGCTGCCTGGCGCTGGTGCTGCTGGCTTGGCGGGTGTTGGAAAAGTCGATCTCGGTCAGCAACATCGCATCGCGCCGCGCCGAAGGCTTCTACTGGACCGCCGTGCTGTTCTCCAACACGCTCGGCACCGCGCTGGGCGACTTCCTCGCCGACGATTCCGGACTGGGCTTCACCGGTGGCGCGCTGCTGATCGGCAGCCTCATCGCGCTCACCGCACTGGCCAGCCGCATCAAGGGCATCAACCGGGTCATCCCGTTCTGGATCGCCTTCGTACTCACCCGCCCGTTTGGCGCCACTTTCGGCGACCTGCTCACCAAGCCGCTGGAAAAGGGCGGCCTGGGCTTCGGCACGGTAGGCTCGTCGCTGGTGCTGTTCACCATTCTCGCCACGCTGGTGGCATTGCCCATGCTGCAGCGTAAAGCACAGCCAGCCAGCTAGCGCGCCGTCCAGCCCCCATCCACCGGCAGCGCCGTTCCGGTGATCTGCGCCGCAGCGTCCGAGGCCAAGAACACCACCATCCCGCCCAGCTGCTCGGGCGTCACAAACTGCAACGACGGCTGCTTCTCAGCCAGCAGCTCACGCGCGGCGGTCTCCTGATCCGTGCCTTCGCGCTCGGCCAACGCGGTGATCTGCTGCTCGACCAGCGCCGTCCGCACCCAGCCCGGGCAGATCGCATTGGCGGTGATGCCCGTGCCCGCATTCTCCAGCGCGGTCACCTTGGTGAAGCCCACCACGCCATGCTTGGCCGCCACGTAGGCCGACTTGTTCACCGAGCCCACCAACCCGTGCACCGACGCAATGTTGATGATGCGGCCGGCGCCCTGCTGCTTCATGTGGGGCAAGGCCGCCGCCGTCGCATGGAACACCGCCGAGAGATTCAGCGCCAAGATCGCGTCCCACTTCTCGACGGGGAATTCCTCGATCGACGCCGTGTGCTGGATGCCGGCGTTGTTTACCAGGATGTCGATGCGGCCCATCGTTGCAACGGCGCGATCGATCATCCCGCGCACCGCCTCGCCATGGGAAAGGTCGGCGCCGTCATGCGCCACGCGCACGCCGAACTCGGCTTCCAGTTTGGAACGGATGCGTTCGATTTCCGCCGCATCGCCGAAGCCGTTCAGCACGATGTCCGCGCCTTGCCGGGCCAGCGCGGTGGCAATGCCAAGACCGATACCGCTGGTGGAGCCGGTGACCACCGCAACCTTTCCACTGAACATGGGTGAGTTTCCATTGGGCGTAGGTGGTCAGTGTAGCTTTGCCGGCGCCCCGCTTCAGCGACGCTACATTGGTCAATTAACGGTTAGAACGCGTTGGGTAGCCGCCGAGGGAAGTGTCCAGCGTTCTTTCAAAACGGACGGTACGCCTCAGAGGGGACGCATCCGTGGCCCGCTGGCGATGCTGTCCGACTCCCACAAGGGCAATGCATCCATGCTTTGCCCGGCGGATCGAACACGTCCGAAAATAGCTTCTGCGGCCGTTCTACTCCCCCCACCGCCAACCGGGCGGGGCGCCTTTCATCCAGCAGATAAGGACAAGCACCAACACCACGGCCCACGTGTAGAGCTGAAACGCGATGGGCTCGCGAAATGGAGAGAACAGAAACGGACCCGCCAGTAGCAAGCCGAATGCGACTGCGTACACAAGCCAGCCTTGCCACGCGCACGGCATCCCCCAGCCCCATCCGTACTTCTTCCTGGTAAACCAGTACTTCCTGCTGATCATTGCAGTGTTCCTCGATGGCCGCCGGTCTCACTCACCTGATCCAAGCATGCTTTGAGCTGTTCGTAAAGACGCCGGTCCAGAATCAAGTCAATATCCCCTCTGGCTGTGACGAGAACAGAGCTACGATCCGTGCGCAGCACGAAGACGTTGCGACCGTTCTGCATGCCGAACTTGCCAAGTTCAACGCCCCCGGTGCTGGTCCCAAGTTGCCGGTGAGGCAGCGTGATCCTTGAAGCATCGGAAGCGTCCTGCCACGCGACACTGGAAAGCGGGAGCTGCAGTCGGACAAACGCTGCTGACCCAATCAGCTGGCCATCTGTAATGGCGATGTACGCTGTCCGCGCTTGATATACGAGGCCAAAGGCAACTACGACAACAACGGCCAGCGCCGAGCCGAGCGCAATATTCCTGGCTGGCACCCAGCCAGAGCGGGGTGCCAGCCATACTGCGATCAGAACCACGGCTGCTGCCACGCATATGCCGAGAGGAAGCGCATAGGCATGAATCAGGGAGACGTCCAGCGTGGATCGGCACATCATCATGAACTACTCCGCAGAGATTGACCGCATGCCGTAAACGTAAGTCGTCTCGACAATTATCTCAAATGCGTCTTCGTCACAGGTACCAAGGCCCACGCTTTGCGTCGCGCGCAGGAACGAGCGGACCTCGTTCCATGTTACGGGCTTTGCGTGTTCATCGCAGATCATGCTTGCACTGCCACGCATGAGAATGCTTCGGTATCAGATACCGCGCAACAAACGCCCATTTCTCATCGATTACATCGGTCACACAGGGGCTGCGCGCTGTGATGCCATTGCAGTGACACTGTTCATACCGAACTTCAAACACGCTCTAGAAGAGGATGCCCACCCGATCAACGGTCGCCAACGGATTGGCTTTCCGCACCGCCTCCAGGAACAGCAGGAAATCCCGATTGAACAGCGTCAGGTTGTTGGTGAACATCACGCACTTTCTGCCCGATGCTTTGCTGAAGCGCACCTGCCAGACATAACGCCCGTAGATCCTGTCGGACGTTCGTGTGACTGAGGTGATCTGCGAAAGCGGAACCGCCGTGGGCACCGGCCCACGCCGCAGGTAGAAGGATTCTGTATCAAAGAAATAGTGCTCGCGATCCTCTTTTCCATCCACCATCACCAAGGTCATGGACCTGCCGGAAATCCTGCGCGGGGCATGCAAATGCAGCCCCGATTTCACGTACGAGCGAGCAGTTGCTGACATCCGCCGAAGGGTGAACCAGAGGATCACCAACGGAAGGGCCGCGAGGACAATGAAACCTACAGTCTTCAAAACAGTTTCCAGCGTGCTGGGCACACAGATCTCCAGGATGAACTTTCAGGCGATACCCAAGTAGATCCACGTCACGCGTGGATGGCTCTCCCCCAACGCCCTTTCACTTCCAGTGATCCGGCCCCAGGAACGGCAGGCTCAACACAAACACCGGAACGGCCACTGGAATCAGCGCCGCGCCGAGCACCTTGCCCGCCGCCGAACCCGCACCCGGCTTGTCCTCCCTCTCCGGCAGGATCCGCTGCGCCCGCGCATTGATCGGCTGTGCAAGCTTCCCTTTCTCCGCCAGCACCGCAGCATCCGACAACTGCACCCGTTCGCCGTCGCCCTCGAACAGCGCGCTGTAATAGCTGCCGCCCTTCCTTGAAAGATTGCAGGCGCGGTCAAACGCCAGCGCGTAGCGGGTCCGGTCCATCGGCAGGTAGTAGCGCGACCGCTCCTCCACGGCCTTGGCCTCACGCGGGGGGACCTCAATCCGCTCCAGCTTGAACTGCGCGGCCTGTTGCGCCGTCACCTGCTCCGGCCGCAGCAGCAGCGCATAGCTGCCGTGCACCTTGGCCTTGTTCGCCGGGTCGCGCCAGTCTTCATGGAAGTACATCTGCCCGCAGGCCACCGCCTCGCGCAGCGGGCTGTCCATCAGCGCGCGGTACTCGCGGAACGGAGCGGCATTGAAGCGCATCGGCTCGTCATAGCGCGGCAGCAGGTACAGCTGGCCGTCGTCGGCCACGAACGCACTGGTGATCTCGCGGCTTGAGGCGTGCTCCTCCGGGCCACTGGCACAGCCAGGCAGCAGGCCAAGGCACAGGGCGGAGAGAATGAAGAAGGACGTTCGCATGTCGTGTTGGTGGGCTTCCCTGGGAAAACGGCCCCGGCCGGAAGGACGAGGCCAGCCCATCATGGTGCCATGCCGGCCTTGCCCTGCCCAATCAAGCTGCTGGAGATCGAGCGGGTTCAAGCCGCTGGCGCTGGTCGGCGTGATATATTGAGTGCGCCTGGACATCCACGTTCAGTGACGTTCCTGGATCAGTCTGGAACGAGCGCCACAGGCATATCCCCGTTCGGCCTTTCCGTAGCGCGTTGGGATTATCCAATCACCAGCGCGCCAGATTGCTCCTTGGTTCGCGAGATGAGCCAGTGGCTGGCGCCATGCGTCTTGGGCAACGGCCAGAGCAGCCACTCGGCACGCCTTTGAAGAATCGCCGCGATATATACCGCATTTCAAGCGTGCCGATTACGGCATCTGCCGGGCGGCATCGCCGTGAGGCGATGCCCATCTCAGTTTCAATTCTGGTTGGTGGTGCCCGTATTGTGTTGTTACGGCGCGGTGCACCGTCCCGCTGCAGCAGCGCCTGATGGACTCAAGAGGCACTCTGGCGTTCCGCATTGGTGGGGTTGCAGGCCATCACTCTTTCGCCCTGGACCGACGCCAGCGGCATCGCGATTGCTGCCATGTCTGTCGCAATTGCCAAGCACTTTGCCCCGCTACTGGGGAACCGATGAAGAAGAAAGCCCACTCTTGAAAGGAGAACGCGCAAATGAACGCTGACGATGTGAAGACCATGCCGGTGATGGACCCGCCCGCCAACCAACACACAGGTGGATCGAGTGCATCCAGACGCACCATCTACGTAGATCTTGATGGTGTCATGGCCGACTTCGACGCGGCATTTCCCGCCCTGTTTGGCCTGGACCACCGCGTGCTTGCCGACGATGAAATGTGGGGGCACATCAACAACCACCCGTCATTCTTCCGCGACCTTCCGCTGATGCACGGTGCAGTGGAGTTCTTCCACAGCATCCACCACTTGAACCCGGTGATTCTCACGGCCTGCCCGAAATCGAACTATCCACTCGCTGCCATGCAGAAGCGGCAGTGGGTCCGCGAACACCTGTCAGCAACCTGCCTGGTGTTGCCTGTGCTCGGCGGCAGGCACAAGCCTCTTTTCATGCACCAGCCGGGCGATGTTCTGATCGACGATTTCGAAGCGAACTGTGATGCCTGGACAGCGGCCGGAGGCGTGGCGATCAGGCACGCCGGCGATTGGGCCGTAACGCGTCACGCGCTTTCCCAGATTGAAGATCTGTCAGGAGCAGCGCTCGCGAAGGGTTGACGCCCTCTCTGCCGACCACGTTGGCACTTCCATAGACAGGCCGAGGCGCTGGCCCCTCGGCCCACAAGGCTGGCAGCCTGCTGTGCAGACCCCGCCTTACTTCAACCGCTCCACCAACCGCTGCCCCACCTCCAGCGCCGACGCCGGGTTCTGCCCGGTAATCAGCTCCCGATCCACCACCACATGCCCCGTCCACGGCGTGGTGTTGCTGCTGAACGTCGCACCCGCCTTCTGCAACGCCGTCTGCGGGTAGAACTTCATCTCACCGCCGCCCAGCAGCGGCTTGGCCTGCGCTTCTTCCTGGTTGCTGATCACCGTCATCCGGTAGCCGCTGTAGATCCACTTCGGCGTGGCCGGCATCGCGTCCGCTTCCAGCTTTGCCACGAAACCCGCCGCATCCGGCAGCG
Organism: Stenotrophomonas sp. YJH_SMC_65; assembly: GCF_059369475.1. NCBI lineage: Bacteria > Pseudomonadati > Pseudomonadota > Gammaproteobacteria > Lysobacterales > Lysobacteraceae > Stenotrophomonas > Stenotrophomonas sp. YJH_SMC_65. Next base: position 104,668 of record NZ_JCAFSR010000009.1, on the reverse strand, counting down.
TGGACAGCAGTGCGATCGGTCCGTGGCAGACCAGCGCGGTGGTCTTGTTGCGCTGGTGGAAGTCGGCCAGCAGCCGGCCCAGCGCCGGGCTCTTCAGCAGGTCCTGCATCGGCGCGTGGCCACCGGGAATGTAGACCGCATCGAAACGCGCGTAGCCCTGCTGCTCGATGCGCGCCAGGCTGACCACCGGCGAGGCCGTCGGCGAGGTCAGCGCCAGTTTCTCCAGCAGCTCCTTGTGCAGCGTCAGCTGCGCGGCATCGTTGCCGAAGTACGCCGGCGCCACCGAGGACGCATCGACCGTCGGCGCCCGCCCCTGCGGCGTGGCGAAGGTCACCTCGTGGCCTGCGTCCAGCAGCAGCTTGACCGGCTGCATCAGCTCGTTGAGATAGAAGCCGGTGGACAGCACCTTGCCGTCCTTCAGGTCCAGGTGGTTTTCGTCGGACAGCACCACCAGCACGTTGGCGGCATGCGCGCCGCTGGCGGCCAGGGTCAGGGCCAGCGCTGCGGCCAGCCGGGTCATCAGGTTCATGGGGTAGCTCCTATCGGGGAATGGCCGCCACTTTATTCATCGCCCCAGCGGCGATAAATTGGCTCCATCGCAAAACATCTGTTCCCCAGAGAGCCAAATGAGCCGCAAGTTCGACTACCTGGGCGATGTGGAGGTGTTCTTGGCGGTGGTCGAGCATGGCTCGTTCACCGCCGGCGCCGTGGCGCTGTCCACCACGCCCTCGGTGCTGAGTCGCGCGGTCACACGCCTGGAAGCGCGGCTGGGCCGGCAGCTGCTACAGCGGACCACCCGCCGCGTGGGCCCGACCGACGCCGGGCGGCTCTATCTGGAACAGGTGCGCACCGCCTTCGGCCTGCTGGACGACGCCGAGCGCGACGTACTGGCCCAGGACGGTGCGCTGGCCGGCCGCGTGCGCCTGAGCGTGCCCACCACCTATGGCCACTACCGGCTGCCGCCCGTGCTGGCGCGCTTTGCGCAGCAGTACCCGCAGGTGCAGGTGGAACTGAACATCACCAACCGCAACGTGGACCTGGTGGCCGAAGGCTTCGACCTGGCCATCCGCCTGGGCCAGCTGCCGGACAGCGGGCTGGTGGGGCGAAAGCTGGAAGACGCCCCGCTGCTGCTCGTGGCCGCGCCGGAGTACCTGCAGCGCCGCGGCACGCCGCAGACGCTGGACGACCTGCAGCAGCACCTGTGCCTGCCGTTCGTGATGCCGCGTACCGGGCGATTGGCGCTGTGGATCTTCCGCGACGGCGGGCGCGACGTGGACTGGCTGCCGCGCTCGTCCATCGAGACTTCTGACGATGTGCTGGGCGTGGTGTCGCTGGCCGAACAGGGCATTGGCATCTGCCAGAGCTATGAGTTCATCGTGCGGGAGCGGTTGCAGCGTGGGCAGTTGGTGGAAGTGCTGCCGCAGCTGCGAGGGAGATCGCGGCCGTTCTCGGTGATCTACGCGCCGCATCGGCGGCAGTCGGCGGCGGCGCGGGCGATGATTGAATTGCTGGTGGGGAATGCGGCTGAGGATCGCACTTGTTGAGGCCGCGAGGCGCGCTGGCGATGTCGGGTTTGAACCGCTTTTCGGGATGTGCGGCTGATCGGGCGCCGTTGCTTGGCGAGGCGAACTAAGAACTGTTGCAAAGAAGGCCGTCGCGCTATTCGCTTGTGGCGCGGGCGATTGCGCCACTTTGATTCGCTATCAGCAGAGCAGCCGCGCGAATGCGTCTGCTGGCGTCGCGTGCTGCACGAATGGTGCGTGCAACAATAGTCCTTCGCTCTCGAGTTCGCCGATTCCTTCGCGAATTTCTATTGGCATTCGAAGCGGCTGCGTAAACACCATGGCGCGCCACCGACAACGGGTGGCAGCGGGCGTCCAAACCCGAGACAGATAGTTGTTTACGCTTGCCCGTCGGCACCGTCCTTAACCGGTGCCGGCGGGCAATCCGTCGGCCTTTATGGCGGGCGGTGCGTGGGGGTCTTCGGACCCGCCGGTTATTGACAACTGTCTGTCCCGGTTTGGAACCCGCACCGTCCGCCACCCCATCGCGGTGGCGCTGTTAAGCACAGCCACGGAAGCCGACGCTATGAACGAATCCGACACCTTTTCCTCGTACACCATTGTTGAGCCCATCAACGACGACACTCTCCTGCCCGACCTGAACTCCCTGCTCGGCATCCTCAAGCGCATGCGCGGCTGCGAAGCTGCAGATGGGCATCCCTGGCCAGAAACCGATGTGTCACCCGGCCGACGTGTGAGCCTCGCCAGGAGCGAGCGCGCGATGGTGGGTGCGCTGACGGTTCTGGAGTTGCTGCACGCTGCCGACCGCTGCCGGGTGGCAGCGGAGCCGGAGCGGCATTTGGATGAAGGGGTGGTTGATGGGTTGTTTCTGGCGTGCCGAGGGTTGGTTGAGTGGGCTTGTAGGGAGGTGAGACCCGAGTAACTTCTCAGTCCTTCGCCAGATCAATTGGTTTCCCTCTGCACGCTTGCTCATCACCGCCGATCTGCATTGGGATCGACATCGACCACCAGTACATTCCCTCCGGGATGCACGTTTCCGATACAACAACCGGCCTTGGTCAAGCGAGGCCGGGCCGGACAAAAGCAGCTGCTCCTCAGAATGCTCCAAAGCCTGAGACGGGGGTTGCAAACCAGACAGGCCGAAATCCATTTGACCAAGGAAGGCGACTTCGCACATCAAAGATGTGTCCTGCGGCACGACGACCACGCAAGCTCTCGAGGTTCAGGAGCGATGCACCGACGACGACAGGATCGACTAGAGAAGTCTCCTACTCATTGCCGACAACTGGGCGTATGACTTCGACACAACCCTTCTTAAGTCTGACTGCACATCACAAATCGCTCTCACGACGTACAAGAGATAATCGGCATCTTGCGAACTTTTCACCATAGCAGTGCAATTCGAAATCACCAAGCCCACTGCAGCCGACCATCGAACACGATCGCTCTCTGCCGCGCAGGCAGTAAGCCCCGATAGGACACGAAGGGCAAATGGGAAATCAGACTGCCCCAGAACTAGCCGCTGTACTGCCTCGGAAAGCGAAACATCCCGATTCGCCGCAGCAGCGAGAGATAGAGTCATGCAAAGACTGGACAAGCCATCTCCTGCCTCACTCGCAAGATCCGTCTTATTCAACTCGCCCACCGCCTCAGTCAATCTACTCAGAAACCCATCGGGTAAACGTCCTATGCATGCAAACTGCGACGCCATAGCAACCCTGTTCATAATTGACTGATCAGCATCATTCATGTTCGTTTCGAGCAAGCGCACAAACTGCTCTGGAAGCAAGGAAATGCAATCCTCGCCCCCTTCAAGCGGCCCAGGCAGCACACTAAAGAAAAAGCTCCTAATTGACGCAAGAGATTCTGAATCATCGGCAAAAATGCGAACTGCGAGTCCGACACTCTCAAGGTCAGCTTTTCGCGGCTCCAGTGCGAACAGTACACGCCCAACAAGCTCCTGCTGAAGCTGTTTCGGATTAAGCATAAAGCCATTCCAACGAGGCTCCAAATCCAGCTCCGCAAGACATCCAATCTGAAAGATCGAGAGGCTGCCGCTAACCCATTTTGCAAAATCACTCAAATCCGCTGAAGAAGAGAGCAACACTCTCTCCACCAACCCAGCTTGAGCAATAGCTGCAAAGCGCCTCCAGAAAACAGGCACGTCCGTCCATACGCCTGACAGAATCAGTCTTGAGCAAATCATGCTTGCAAGCCCAGAAGTCACCTCCAGCCGGATTTGATCCCGCACCGCAATGACGAAGCAATCCAGTGCCGATGATGTCATTTCCAGGAGATCGGTGAAGGCATCGGGTCTTGCCGCAAGCCCCTCGATTAAACCAACTAGCGACCAAAGATCTGCACTACCCAAAAGCTGCGCTATCTCATCCTGCAGCAACCGAGCATCTGCCGTCCGAATGTATTCCGTAGGAGCCAGAGAACTGTGAGACGAGCAAATAAGTGCGCCAAGCGGATAGCCAGGAATATCGATGACATGTTTAAACTTATCGGAAAATTCTCGAATAGTTCGCTCACCGCCCCACACGCCAACTAAGCGATGGTAGTAATCTCGACTGACAGGCGCAATATCCTCACCAGAAACACTTCCATCTTTGAGCGCTTCTGAGAATCTACCCATCAACCACTTCGGGCAGTTTTGAAAATCTCGTTCAAGCATTGGCAGCTCGCCGACACGGAGCGGGCGATCCATCAACACAGTGAGCCAACTGGAAACACCCGCCAGCGAAACTCCGACTTCTTTAGCGTATCTTTCCGCATACTCAATACGAGAAGAAACATCATTCGACACGAGAGGGGAGTGCGCAACTTTAAAAACTCTATCACCTACCACGTCAATGCACTCGACAACGCCCTCGACGCCCAATCGAATTTCCCAATTATTGCCAGATTGGTCTTCAACGGCTTGCTCCTCGCCGGACGCGTAAATCCGCTGTGCTGCAGAGTACAAGTCTTCCGCCAAGAAAGATGGGCTACCAGCCAAATTAACTCCAATGACCGTGTCCTGCCTCAACCCCAGGGATTCAAGTACCTCGCAATTCTCGAGAACAGCCTCTCGGACCGAAGAGGGGAGACCGTTAATCAGGTCTTTTCGAATGATAGCGACCGCCGCTTGCCTGACTTCGTCGGTCAGCCTCAAATCGTCATCGCCACCAGTCGCGGCCGAGAGATCAAGGATATTCCGGCGCACCATTGCGCATAGACTTTCAAAAACCCTTGGCCTACCAAGAGCCATGTCAGTCAAATACTTACTCTCCAACCACGCGTTATAGGCGACACGCCGCGACTCATCCACATCCGGATTTATGACCAATCTGACAAAATGCAGAGCGTCAAAATTTATCCACCTAGTATCCTCATCACCACCCAACATTCGATCGGCATAGCCATCCAGCCTGGAGAGTCCGAGTAGCCAATCCGCCTTTACGGATATAGCAGATTCCGGGCCATCGCAATTCCAAAGATCCGTTACCGCCCTAAATACTTCCTGACCACAACTACTAATCCAATAACCCTCGTCCGGGATCCGGAGCATACTCGATGCTTGAGCGAGAAGTACATTTTCTCTAATTGCACGAGCAGCCAGCGATTCGATCAGTTCTCCAGAGTGCACACTCGATGTATCGAGCGCCGAACGCAGCTCATGAAATTTCAGCGGAATGAATATAAAGCCGGATCGGCGCAGAGTAGTTCTACCCCTCAACCACTCCCGGCCTTCAATTACGCCGGCAGCCAGCATCCAATCGATTACATCCAGAGTGCTAAATATTGGAGCGACAACTCCATCAGGATACGAAAAATTCTGATGGCGATTCATGCTCCGATCATCGAAGATAATTGCCTCTACACCCTGAGCTCTAGCGAACATCTGCGACAATAGCGAGACAGGAGTAGCCTCAAAGAGCGTTTCATGCTCCTCCCCACCCGTCTTCAAATCTCGGTCGGGCATTGGAAGAGGACGGACAATATCTCTTGCCTGCCCGTCGAAATAGAACTTCCTGATCTCCTCAACAGCCACACCCAGCTTATCATTGGTCTCCTCCAGAGAGTTCAGGGAGACTGCCTGTGCGTGCACGTCCGAATGCATAACCAAGTCGAACCTTGCATCAGACAAAGGCTTTATTAGATCCAAATACTGCAAATAGTTTATGCTAAGATCATCCAAATATATGGTTGAACCCAACGGAATTAATTCATCACCAGCCCATCCATGGTCAACACGATCGAGATAGGAAACTGCATCATCGTACTCTCTGTCAGATATACCACCATAGAAATGCAGTGATTTGACAAGCTGCGACACGCTGCGAAGAATCTGACTGAAACTCGAGACGTCTGCATTCTCCTCCAAGAGCGATCCAACGCGATGGAGCGGCGCTGGCCGAACCACGAAAGCATCCTTCCCAGCCTCTCGATCAAACTGACAAACATGAATGAGCTGCGCCAGATCGACTCCAACCTCATTCTTCACAAGCTGCGAGAATCCAGCCGTCGCATCCATTATTCTTAGCTCCTTCCGCGCAATCGCATGAAGAAGCTTGCGTGCCTCTACAATGCGACCCGGCTGATGGAACCTTACTCGAGAAGCTTCCGAAAACAGCCACACTCCTATGCTATGAGGAACATAGATCGTCTCAAAGAACTCTAATATGCGCTGCAGAAGACCCAAGCGTACCAGCGTTAAAATTGCCGTAACGTCAAGTGCAACCGACCTTATCCGGAATTCGATATCCTTCCTTGCAATTCCAGCGTACAGCGGGACAGGACTTAAGCTTCGAAATTCCGGCTCACTCTCATTCGAAATTGCTGAACCCACAATTATACTAACGAGAGGGCGATTTACCTGGGTTGCTGCCAATGCCAAGAACATTTCGCCGGACGCGACACCTTTCTCCAAGGCTTCTGACTGCTCCTTCAACCTTGGAGCGAGCTTCATAAGATCACTGAGCGTGGCGCTCTGAACCGAACTTCCCTCAGTGTCAGCAGAAGCTATACCTATATTTACCCACTCTCGAACCTCGGGGTCACGCTCCCAATTGCCCTTCACGGCAACCATGTACGCAGACCACGCTATATTTGGGTCGATAGGACTTCTTTCAGTCGCACGCCTGACCATGCGCTTAGCGAGCGCCACATTCCCGATACTTGTCGAGATGCTTGCCAATCTGATTAATTCCTTCTCAGATATGTCCGATTCCGCGAAAGAGTTTTCGAGCAGGCGCCCAACATCCTCCCACGCGCCAGAATTAATGGAAATTTGGAGACTGAAGTCCAACTTCTCCGCCCCCAGCTCCATGTAGCTTTCGGCAATATCTTCCGCATCCTTCCAACGTCCATGGCGAAGAAGTGCATCCACATACATCCTGGCGAGCACTTCGGACTGCTCCAACAAGAATTTGTGTCCGTCAAGAAACGCTAGCACACCAGCCCATTCTCCCTGGCGCCGCGCAATCCTAACATATTCTTCTGCACTTTCATGCTCACGAGTTTTTTCGTACATCTGCAGCGCGAAAGCAGCAGCGTCACGCAAGTTTCCTCGCCTTACAAGTGCACGTACAAGATTATGAAGAGATGCGGGTGTGCCATCCCTTTCGACTATCTCTCGATACTCCTGAATGGCCCCCTCATTGGATTCGCCAAGTTCTATTTCAAATCGAGTCCGCGCCGCTTCTGGCAGATTGCTTGCTTTTGCGAGCGCACTCTTCGCATCGTCGACTCTTCCTGCATGCAGGAGGCCTTGAACTTCTATATGTTCCAAGAACGCTTCGGCAAAGTGGAATGAGACTGCATTTCGAATTTCCTGCCACGAATCAATCCATTCCTCTGCAGGCATTGATATAAGCAAAGCCATCCGTGCACGAGCATCATCCAAACTGAGCGAGCCATACCGTACGAAGTTCCGATCAATTCTCTCGGAAAGCGCCCGCTTGTCGACTTCCAATCCAGCTCTTATAACTAATGGAATCCATCGAGACGCGTGATCGGACTCGAACCAAAGGCGGGATACTTCTGCTGTAGCAGAAGACTGCGCTAGCCGATCTTCCAACTTTAGCCAAAGAGCGTACTCCAATGCTAGCTCAGCCGTTTTTTCAAGTCCCCAACCCAGTGCCGCCTGTCTGAATGACTGAAAGAGATCGACAGCCCGCCGGCGTGCCTCAATAGCCGTGAGGTCATCGCGCAAAGGAACTTCATCAGCAATTGGCGGTCCGGATAATGAGGAGCCTCGCGCCACATCGGCTGTAGCCCAGGCAAGAAGAGCATTGGCTCCGCCCCACTGCAACGCAGGGTACGCATTAAGCGCCGACTCAGGGACTCGCTCGAACCAACCAATCGCCTCGCTCCATTTCTCACTGCGCAGGAGATCAAAAAGTACAATAAGCATCCCGTGGCAATCTAAATCACAAACCTGAACATCCGCTTTTATTAAATAATCCAAAGCGAATTCTGCACCTTCCTGCCGATGTATCCCGTACCGAACCGTTCCAGCTGCGTCCGAGAGATCGGATGAGATAAGTCGAAGTGCAGCATGCTTATCGGATTTTGCCAAAAGAAGCGATTGCACCAGAATCTGCTCGGGTATGACAAACAAGCGCACAGAGTCGTCTAGCATCGATGCGGCCAGAGATGAATCGATCTCAAGCAAAGCTCGAGCGCACCAGCTTAGAGCCAAAGCGCGCAATTTTTGGTCACCGATCTGGCATGCGCCACCTTCTGCGACGTCTTTACCCAGTGCTCGAGCCAAATCGTCCGCCGCCGACTCCGTTAGGAATCTGGTCTTTTGAATATAATCAATCCTATCCCGTATATCCTTGTCGACCTGACCAACCGGAGGATTCTTTGCAAATTCAGCATCACCAAGAAGGCGCTCGTACTTTCTCTTGGTGAGGGTCACGGTAGATTCTTCCCTCAGCAGATCTCGCAGACTCTTGTAACTCAGGATCCGCATCCTCGGATTAGCCGATGTTGAAGCTGACGTCACAGCGTCAATTACCGCCGGCCATAGACGACGCCCCTCTGTTGCCTCAAGCTTGCATTCTTGATAGGCAATCTCGGCAACCCGATCGCATAATTCGGACTTGAGAAAATCGCTTTCTGGAGCGCGCGTAGCCCAGGTGATACGCATTATGATCTGATTGATAACTTCTTCATCAGATCTATTGTCCAAAAAATTCTGCAGGAGGGCGCCTTTATTAGGCAGCGCCTTGAGAGATTTGATCAGCGGATCCGGCGGACGAACACCAGCCTGAACATCCCGCCAGTATTCGATTCCAGCAATGCCCTCAGGCCTCAGATCTGGACTCTTCTCAATAGCAACGCGAGAGGTCGTCAGATAAACGAACGACATTGCTCTTCCGACATTTTCCTTGAAGATCTTGAGCACTCTCTCAATATATTCCGCACCACTCACCAGAGTTAAGGATGATTCGAGGTCCTTAACCTGTGTAACCTCCACATTCTCGCAACCAGCAACTGCGTAATCTTCGGCAACTTCAACGTACAATTCCTCTCCCGCACGGAGCCTACACCAAGCAACCGCAGTGACGATGTCCTGATAATAATAGCCCCGCTTGCTTGACGTGGCCTCAGTACCAGAAATTCCATTAACCATAGAAGTCGATTTAGTCATTAGTCAATTGTCAATTACGCGAATCGATGCCAATCAATTCATTCTGCGTGATGCTCATCAGCAGATGCGCAGGAACACTCGCGTCAACCTGTCTTGAATGGAAAACCTTTGCAAAAAAAGACCGAAGCCTGAAGTTGCATCACGGATCCCAAAACTTCGGATACGCCACTCTTGAATTGCCCCCGCCTATCCTTGAAGGACTACAAACTACCATGGCGGAGTAGGCGTCGAGAACGGCCCTGCGCTAGCGCTCCCATCCGGCACCCGCCCGATTATTCTATTTCAGCATCCGGCGGGGTCTTCCGGTTAAGAGGCAGGATGCGCTCGATTGATTCGACCTCATTGGCTCTGTTCACTTCGAAAACTGATGACCAGAAAAAGGGCGCCTCTCGGCGCCCTCGTTCTCTCAACTCATTCCCACTCAATAGTCGCCGGCGGCTTCCCCGAGATGTCATAAACCACCCGCGACACCCCCCGCAACTCATTGATGATCCGGTTGCTCACCGTACCCAGGAACTCATACGGCAGATGCGCCCAATGCGCGGTCATGAAGTCGATCGTCTCCACGGCCCTTAGCGCAATCACCCACTCATAAGCCCGCGCATCACCCACCACGCCCACCGACTTCACCGGCAGGAACACGGCAAACGCCTGGCTGGTCTTGTCGTACAGGTCGGCCTTGCGCAGCTCATCAATGAAGATGGCATCGGCCTTGGCCAGCAGCTCGGCGTACTCGCGCTTCACTTCGCCGAGGATACGCACGCCCAGACCCGGGCCCGGGAACGGATGGCGGTAGACCATGGTGCGCGGCAGGCCCAGCTCCACGCCGAGGCGACGCACCTCGTCCTTGAACAGTTCGCGCAGCGGCTCCACCAGGCCCAGCTTCATGTGCTCCGGCAGGCCGCCCACGTTGTGGTGGCTCTTGATCACGTGCGCCTTGCCGGTCTTGCTGCCGGCCGACTCGATCACGTCCGGGTAGATGGTGCCCTGCGCCAGCCACTTGGCGTTCTTCAGCTTGTTCGACTCTTCATCGAAGATCTCAACGAACAGGTTGCCGATGATCTTGCGCTTGGCTTCCGGGTCGCTCACGCCTTCCAGCGCGGCGAAGTAGCGGTCGGCGGCATTCACGCGCACCACCTTTACGCCCATGTGCTCGGCAAACATCGCCATCACCTGGTCGCCTTCCTGCCAGCGCAGCAGGCCGGTATCCACGAACACGCAGGTCAGCTTGTCGCCGATGGCCTTGTGCAGCAGCGCAGCTACCACGGACGAATCGACGCCGCCGGACAGGCCCAGGATCACTTCGTCATCGCCCACTTGATCTCTTACGCGGGCGATCTGGTCGTCGATGATGTTGGCGGCGGTCCACAGGGTCTGGCAGCCGCACACATCCACCACGAAGCGGCGCAGCAGCGCCTGGCCCTGCAGGGTGTGGGTCACTTCCGGGTGGAACTGCACGCCGTACCAGCGCTTTTCTTCGTTGGCCATGGCGGCCACCGGAATGCGGTCGGTGGTGGCGGTGATGGTGAAGCCCGGCGGCGCAACGGAGACGTGGTCGCCGTGGCTCATCCAGACATTCAGCTTCGGCTCGCCGCCGTGGTCGCTCAGGCCCTTGAACAGCGCATCGGGGTTGATGACGTTCACTTCGGCGTGGCCGAATTCGCGCTGGTCCGCCGCTTCGGTGGCACCGCCCAGCTGCGCGGCCAGGGTCTGCATGCCGTAGCAGATGCCGAAGATCGGCAGGCCGCTGTCGAACACTTCCTGCGGCGCGGCCGGCGCACCCGGCAGCGTGGTCGATTCCGGGCCACCGGACAGGATGATGCCCTTGGCGCCAAACGCGGCAATCTCGGCCGGGTTGTGGTCCCAAGCCCAGATTTCGCAGTAGACGCCCAGCTCGCGGATGCGGCGGGCGATCAGCTGCGTGTACTGCGCGCCGAAATCGAGGATGAGGATCTTGTCGTTATGGATGTTGGTCATGGTGCCGTTCCAGTGGTGTTTTTCGCAGCGCCCGGCGCTTCAAGGCTCTGCGTCAGCGTGGCGATGAACGCCTCGCGTTGTTGAATATGTGAGGGATCTTCCTCGTCCCAGCGCAGCATCAGCAGGCCGTGCGGTGCGTTGGGGTTGGCGCGGTCGGCGCGCGGCAGTTCGGCGATTTCCTGCACTTCGGTGCCGGGCACGATGCGCCGTTGAAAGGCGTGCATCGGGTAACCAGATGCTTTCGCGGTACCCCAATCGGCCATCGCTGCGCTCATCCGTTTCGGCTCCAAGGGCCCCAGCTCGGCGGTGACCACAGGATCTTCAAGCCTGTCACCCAGATCGGTAACGCACCGCAGGATGACCTGCAGCGGGCGCTCGCCGGTGCCTTTCAGCAGCCAGCGCTGCTCGCCGGCGGCCTGCACCTGCCAGCCTGTCGGCAGCGAGAACGCGTTCTGGCACGCCTGTACGTCCTGCAATTGCGAAACCGCCGCGCCCGGAGACCCGGAGCGCGGCGGCGGTTCGGACAACGAACAGCCTGCCATCAGCAGGCTGCCCGTAATCGCAAGAGCAGTTCGCAAGCGCATCAGGCGCGGTAGTTCGGCGGCTCTTTGGTGATCGTCACGTCGTGGACGTGGCTCTCACGCTGGCCGGCGCCGCTGATCTTCACGAACTTGGGCTTGCTGCGCATCTCGTCGATGGTGGCGCAACCCACGTAGCCCATGGTGGCACGCAGGCCGCCCATCAGCTGGTGGATGATCCCGCCCACCGGGCCGCGGTACGGCACGCGGCCTTCGATGCCTTCCGGCACCAGCTTGTCGGCGGTGGCGGCGTCCTGGAAGTAGCGGTCCTTCGACCCCTTCTCCATGGCAGCCAGCGAGCCCATGCCGCGGTAGCTCTTGTACGAACGGCCCTGGTACAGCTCGGTCTCGCCCGGCGATTCTTCGGTACCGGCCAGCAGGCCGCCGACCATAATGGTCGAGGCACCGGCGGCCAGCGCCTTGCCGATGTCGCCCGAGTAGCGGATGCCACCGTCGGCGATCAGCGGGATGCGGTCCTGCAGCGCTTCGGCCACCAGATCAATCGCGGTCACCTGCGGCACGCCGACGCCGGCGACGACGCGGGTGGTGCAGATCGAGCCCGGGCCGATGCCGACCTTCACTGCGTCCGCGCCGCTGTCCAGCAGCGCCAGTGCGGCTTCGCCGGTGCAGATGTTGCCACCGATGACCTGCACGTTCGGGAAGTTCTTCTTGACCCAGCTGACGCGGTCCAGCACGCCCTGCGAGTGGCCGTGCGCGGTATCGACCACGATCACGTCCACGCCGGCGGCGACCAGCGCTTCCACGCGGCGATCGGTATCGCCACCCACGCCGACGGCAGCGCCGACCAGCAGGCGGGTCGACAGATCCTTGGCAGCGTTCGGGAAGTCGGTGTTCTTCTGGATGTCCTTGACGGTGATCAGGCCACGCAGTTCGAACGAATCATTGACCACCAGCACCTTTTCGATGCGGTTGCGATGCAGCAGCTGCAGCACTTCGTCAGACGCGGCGCCTTCCTTGACCGTGATCAGGCGATCCTTCTTGGTCATGATGTGGCGGACCGGATCGTCCAGCTCGGTCTCGAAGCGCATGTCGCGGTGGGTCACGATGCCGGCCAGCTGGCCGTCGCTGCCCACCACCGGCACGCCGGAGATGTTGTGCGCCTGGGTCAGGGCCAGCACGTCGCGGATGGTGGTTTCCGGGCCGACGGTGATCGGGTCGCGGATGACACCGGCCTCGAACTTCTTGACCTTGGCCACTTCCGCGGCCTGCTGTTCCAGGCTGAGATTCTTGTGGATGATGCCCATGCCGCCGAGCTGGGCCATGGCGATGGCCAGGCGGGCTTCGGTGACGGTGTCCATGGCTGCGGAGAGGATCGGAAGCTTCAGCTTCAGGTCTCGGGTCAACCGCGTTTCGAGGTTGACGTCCTTGGGCAGGATGGTCGAGTGGGCGGGGACGAGCGAGACGTCGTCGTAAGTGAGTGCTTCAGCCTGGATGCGCAGCATCGGCATACCCGAGATGTGGGGAAGCGCGACATTTTACCCCTTTTTCGCGCCGCGTGGCAGGGGGTAGATGCGACGCAGTGTCGCGCCGGCGGCGATTGGTTCAGGGCGACGGACCGGGGCCACGCGCCTCTTGGGAACCCCCACGGAACCGCCTTTGGTAGGTGCCAACCTTGGTTGGCACGATCCGTCCGGCACCGGCACCCCAGATGGGCCGATGGCCCCGATGAATGTGTGCCAACCAAGGTTGGCACCTACCAGGAGCGGGTCAACGGTCGGCACCCACCCAAAATGGTCAGCTCAGCGCTTCCGCCGCTTCCAGGGTGTTCTGCATCAGCGTGGCCACGGTCATCGGGCCCACGCCACCCGGCACCGGGGTGATCCAACTCGCCCGCTGGGCAGCCGCCTCAAACCCGACGTCGCCCACCAGGCGGCCGTCGTCCAACCGGTTGATGCCGACGTCGATCACCACCGCGCCCGGCTTCACCCACTCGCCCGGCACGATGCCCGGGCGGCCCACCGCCACCACCAGGATGTCGGCGTTGCGCACGGCCTGTTCCAGCACGTCCTTGGGGGTGAACTTGTGGCAGCTGGTCACGGTGCAGCCGGCAATCAGCAGCTCCAGGCCCATCGGGCGGCCGACGTGGTTGCTCACGCCGACGATGGTGGCGTTGCGGCCGCGTACCGGCTGGTCGGTGTGGCCCAGCAGCGTGGTGATGCCGCGCGGGGTGCACGGGCGCAGGCCGAACTCGCGCAGGGCCAGGTGGCCGACGTTTTCCGGGTGGAAGCCGTCCACGTCCTTGCGCGGGTCGATGCGCTGGATCAGCCGGCGCGCATCGGGGATGCCCGGCAGCGGCAGCTGGATCAGGATGCCGTTGATCTTCGGATCGGCGTTGAGCTGGTCGATCAGCTCGAGCAGCTCGGCCTCGGTGGTACCGGCCGGCAGATCGTAGTCGTGTGCCTCGATGCCGACCTTCTCGGCGGCACGGCGCTTGTTGCGCACGTATACGGTCGAGGCCGGGTCGCCACCGACCAGCACCACGGCCAGGCCCGGGCGGCTGCCACCGGCCGCCACGCGGGCGTCGACGCGCACCTTCAGGCTGTCGAGCAGGTCCTCGGCGATGCGGCGGCCATCAAGGATGCGGGCAGGGTGCTGGGGGGCGGAATCGGTCATCGGGAGCAGGCGTGGGGCGGCGGGGACGCTATTGTCCCTGATTCAGGCCCCCTCGCCCACCGCAGGATGGGGTCCTGACGGGGTCGGATCCCTTTGCCACAGGCAAAGGGCTCTGAGCCCAGCACGACGTAGCGGGTCAGAGCCCTTTCCGCTGGAAAGGGATTCGACCCGCAAACGTTATTCTTCCTCTTCCGGCACGTCCTGCGGGTTCAACGTCTTGCTTGCCCGCTTCGGCGCGGTGAACGGCGTCGGCGTCGGCACGCCCTGGGCTGAATTGCCGAACACCATCTTGGCGCCGGCATTCAAGCCACCACCGGCAATCTCCAGCTCGAAACGCTCGGCATCGCGACGACGGATCTGCTCGGCAATCTCCACCGCGTCGTCCTCATCCGCGCCCAGCTCCACCAGCGCGGCCTGGCCGAACAGCACCGCCGATTCAAACGTCTCGCGGATCTGGAAATCGACACCGGCATGGATCAGCCGCAGCGAATGCTCGCGGTCGAACGAGCGCACCATCAGCTTGGCCTGCGGGAACTCGTGCGACACCAGTTCGACGATGCGGTCGGCGGCCTCGGCCTTGTCCACGCACACCGCAATCGCACGCGCGGTGGCCGCGCCCGAGGCATGAAGCACGTCCAGTCGCGTACCGTCGCCGTAATAGATCTTGAAACCGAAACGCGCGGCGCTCTGGATCATCTCCACGTCGTTGTCGATGATGGTCACGTCCACATCGCGCGCCAGCAGCGACTGGCTGGCGACCTGGCCGAAGCGGCCGAAGCCGATCAGCAGCACACTACCGGACAGGCCCTCGGCCTCGTCCACGCCGTCCATGTTCACCGTCGGCTTCGGCGCGATGCGCTTGTAGACCAGCACCACCAGCGGGGTCAACGCCATCGACAACACCACCACCGCGGTGAAGTTGGCATTGATCTCCAGGTTGATCACGCCGGCTGAGGCGGCAGCGGAGAACAGCACGAAGGCGAACTCGCCACCCTGCGCCATCAGCACGCCCCGGTCCAGCGCCTGCGCGTGGTCGCTGCCCATGATGCGCGCGACCACGTAGATGCACAGCGCCTTGGCCACCATCAGCGCCAGCACCAGGCCGAGGATCAGCTGCCAGTTGCCAGCCACCACGCCCAGGTCCAGCGCCATGCCCACGCTGAGGAAGAACAGGCCCAGCAGGATGCCGCGGAACGGTTCGATGTCCGCCTCGATCTGGTGGCGGAAGGTCGACTCGCTCAGAAGCACGCCCGCGAGGAACGCGCCCATCGCCATCGACAGGCCGGACAGCTGCATCAGCAGCGCCGCGCCCAGCACCACCAGCAGCGCGGCGGCGGTCATCACCTCGCGCGCCTTCGATTCGGCCAGCACGCGGAACAGCGGATTGAGCAGGAAGCGGCCGACCAGCACCAGGCCGACGATGGCGCCGACGCCGATCGCTACCGACAGCCAGCGTGAGCCTTCGCCGTCGGCGCTGCCCGCGCTCGGACCCATCCAGGCCACCAGCGCCAGCAACGGCACGATCAGCAGGTCTTCGAACAGCAGGATGGAGACGATCTTCTGCCCCGACGGCAGCGCGATGTCACCGCGCTCGGCCAGCAGCTGCATCACCACTGCGGTGGATGTGAGCACAAAGCCGGTGGCACCGATGAAGGCCACCTGCCACGGCAACCCGAACAGCTTGGCGATGCTGGTCAGCACCAGCGCACAGGTGACGATCTGCAGCGTGCCCAGCCCGAAAATTTCCTTGCGCAGGCTCCACAGGTGCGAGGGCCGCATCTCCAGGCCGATCACGAACAGGAACATCACCACGCCGAGTTCGGCGGTATGCAGGATCGCCTGCGGGTCGGAGAACCAGCCCAGCCCGAACGGTCCGATCGCCAGGCCAGCGGCGAAGTAGCCCAGCACCGAGCCCAGGCCGGCCCGGCGGAACAAAGGCACCATCACCACCGCCGCGCCCAACAGGGCGACGACCTTGACCAGCTCGCTGGTCGCTGCTTCTACCGCCATGCGGTGCTTTCCCCAAGATCCAGAATCGCGTTCAACAATAGAGCAATGCCGATGACGGCAATAGCACGCATGTTGCGCCGGATTGTCTTGGAGATGGAACGATACCGGGAGTGACCCCCAGCATCATCCCGAAACCATGCATCCGCGTCGGTGGGTGCCAACCTTGGTTGGCACAACCACAACCTGTAGAGCCGAGCCCACGCTCGGCTGCTCTTCGTGCCGAGGCCAGAAGCAGCCGAGCATGGGCTCGGCTCTACAGTAGATCCACGCCATGCGTGGATGACGCCCGGCCGGGTTCACCCACCCCGGCAGAACGCGGCGTAATCGATATATCCCGGGAACGGCACGCCCGGCGCGCACACCGGGCAATGCGGGTCCGGCCGAATGCCGGTCTCACGGAAGCGCATGCCCAGCGCGTCGAAGCGCAGCAGGCGGCCAACCAGCGGCTCACCGATGCCCAGCAGCAGCTTCAGCACCTCGGTCGCCTGCAGCACGCCGGCCAGGCCGGGCAGCACGCCCAGCACACCCGCCTCGGAACAGTTCGGCGCGAACTCCGGCGGCGGCGGCTCGGGGAACAGGCAGCGGTAGCACGGCGCCACGCCACGCTGGCGGCCAGCGTCAAACACGCTTACCTGGCCGTCGAAGCGCTCGATGGCGGCATACACCAGCGGCGTGGCGTGCTTGATGCAGGCGTCGTTGAGCAGGTAGCGCAGCGGGAAGTTGTCCGACCCATCCAGCACCACGTCCACGCCCTCCAGCAGCGCATCCACGTTCTCGGACGTGACCCGCTCAGGCACCGCCTCGACGTCGATCGACGGGTTCAACGCCAGCAGCCGCTCGCGCGCCGAATCGACCTTGAACTGGCCGACGCTGGCTTCGGTATGCACGATCTGCCGGTGCAGGTTGCTGCGCTCCACGCGGTCATGGTCGGCGAAGCGCAGGTGCCCTACCCCGGCGGCGGCCAGGTAGAAACCAGCCGGCGCGCCCAGCCCACCCGCGCCCAGCACCAGCACGCGTGATTGCTGCAGCCGGCGCTGGCCGGCCTCGCCCACCTGCGGCAGCAGCAGGTGCCGCGAATAGCGATCAAAGAAGTCACGGTCGGCGGCGCTGGCCAGCGGCTGCACCAAGGGCAGAGACTGCTCACGCCAGGCCACGGTGCCGCCCGCCACGGAAGCGACGCGGGTGTAGCCGGCCTCCCGCAGGAACTGCGCGGCATCGGCCGAGCGCTTGCCGCTCTGGCAGATCAGCAGGATCTCCTGGTCGTGCCGCGGCAGGTGTGCGGCCGGGTCGGCATGCAGCTCGTCCTTTGCCACGCCGCGCGCGCCCTCGGCCATGCCGCCGGCCCGTTCATGCGCCTCGCGCACATCGATCAGCACCGCGCCATGGGCCAGGCGCTCGCGCGCCTGCGCGGGGGAAAGCTCTTGGATGCTCATGGCCGCATTATCGCGCACGTGGCGGCAGGCCGCCTTGACCAGCATCTGTAGAGCCGAGCCTATGCTCGGCTCTACGGGTCCACCGCAGGCCTGCGGTAGCGCCCGCCCTGCACCCGGGGTCAGATCCCTTTTCCGGAGGAAATGGGATCTGACCCCATTCTCCGCAACGAAAAAGGCGGCCCTGCGGCCGCCTTCTCGTGAATCACTTGCCCTTGACGTGCTTCATCAAGCGCCGCTTGGCCTTGACCTGCCGCTCGGTGAGGACGTTCTTCTTGCCCTCGTACGGGTTGGTACCCTCGCGGAAGATGAAGCTCACCGGCGTGCCTATCAGCTTGAAGCGCTTGCGGAAGAAGTTCTCCAGGTAGCGCTTGTACGACTCCTGCAGCTCCTTCAGGCGGGTGCCGTGCACGATGAAGGTCGGCGGGTTGGAACCGGCCGGGTGCACGTAGCGCAGCTTGGAGACGTGGCCGCGGATGGTCGGCGGCGGGTTGGTCTCGTAGGCCACTTCCAGCGCCTTGTTCACTTCGCTGGTGGTGAAGGTCTTGTTCGCCGATTCGTGCGCGCGGTGCACCGCGCGGAACAGCTCACGCAGGCCCGAACCATGCTTGGCCGAGATGCGCACCGACTCGGCCCACGGCACGAAGCCCAGCTTCAGCGACAGCATGGTTTCGGCCTGCTCACGCTGGTACTCGGTCAGGCCATCCCACTTGTTGATGGCGATCACCAGTGCGCGGCCGGCGTCGAGCACGGCACCGAGCACGGTGGCGTCCTGGTCGGTCACGCCTTCGGTGGCGTCGAGCATCAGCACGGCCACCTGGCACTGCTCGATCGACTGCATGGTCTTGACCACCGAGAACTTCTCGACGACCTCGTCCACGCGCGACCGACGGCGCAGGCCGGCGGTATCGATCAGGCGGTACTCGCGGCCATCACGCTCCAGGTCCACCGCGATCGAGTCGCGGGTGGTGCCCGGCACGTCGGAGGCGATCATGCGCTCCTCGCCGAGGATGCGGTTGACCAGGGTCGACTTGCCCACGTTCGGGCGGCCGACGAAGGCGATGCGGATGCGGTTCGGATCGTTGTCCAGCTCTTCGCCGCTGCCTTCTTCCGGCAGGCGCTGGATCACTTCGTCCAGCAGGTCGTCCAGGCCCTGGCGATGCGCGGCCGACACGGTCAGCATCTCGCCGAAGCCGTAACGGGCGAACTCCGAACGCACGGTGTCCTCGTCGGTGCCGTCGATCTTGTTGATCAGCAGCAGCGTCGGGCGCGACAGCTTGCGCAGCCAGGCCAGGATCTCGTCGTCCATCGCCGAGGTACCCTCACGGGCGTCGACCACGAACAGGATCAGGTCGGCTTCCGCCGCAGCGGCGCGGGCCTGGCGGGTGGTAGCCCCTGCCAGACCCTCTTCCTCTTCCGCGATACCGCCGGTGTCGACGACGAGGAAATGATTGTCCTCGTCCAGCCGGCAGACACCGTAGTTGCGGTCGCGGGTGACGCCGGGCTGGTCATGGACCAGCGCGTCACGGGTGCGGGTAAGCGCATTGAAAATAGTCGACTTGCCGACATTCGGCCGTCCAACCAGGGCGACCAAAGGCAGCATCGCGATTACTCCAATTTTTAATTTGCCAACCGGAAGGCGGTCAGCTTGCCATCAACGTTCTGCACCAGCAGCACCCCGTCTGCGACGACCGGCTGGGCCAGCAGGGCGTCGCCGCCACTTTTTGCCCGTGCCGCCATCGCACCATCGGACGCCTGCAACCAGTGCACGTATCCCTTGTAGTCGCCGACCACCACGTAGTCGCCGTGCAGCGCCGGGCCGGTCAGCGAACGACGGGCCAGCGCGGTCTGCGACCACATGGCCGCGCCGCTGGCCTTGTCCAGGCCGAACACGCCGCCCTTGTTGTCGGTGACGAACACATTGCCCGACGACACCGCCACGCCACCGGCACCGCCATGGTCGCGCGCCCACAGCGGGCGACCGGTCGGGCCTTCGATGGCCATGGTCTGGTTCTTGAAGCTGCTCACGTAGAGGGTGTTGCCCTCCAGCACCGGCGCGCCGTCGACGTCGGCCATGCGCTCCAGCTCGGTGCGGCCTTCGCCGTTGCCGAGGTTCTGTTCCCACAGCGTGCGGCCATCCTGCTGGGCCAGGGCCGCAACCGCGCCCTCGTCCTTGCCGATGAACAGCACGCCCGGGCCGGTCACCACCGGCGCGTTGCCACGCACGGTCAGCGCCGGCAGCTCGCTCGGGTTGAACCACTTCTGGGTGCCGTTGCCGGCATCGAAGCCGGTAACGCGGCCGTCGTTGCTGCGCACGTAGACCATGCCCTGGGCAACGGCCGGCGCGGCGATGACTTCACCCGGAACACGGGCGCGCCACTTCTCGCTGCCATCGTTGATATCCAGCGCGATGACCTGACCATCCAGCGTGCCGATCACGACCAGGTTCTCACCGACACCCGGGCCGCCGGACAGGCGCAGCTTCGCCTTCTTCTTTTCCTTCTTCGGCTCCCAGGTCCAGACCTTCTTGCCGGTCTGCAGGTCGATGGCGTGCACGCCACCGGTGATCGCGGCAGCAAACACGTGGCCGTTGGCGACCGCCGGGCCCTGGCGCACGCCGATGCGGCGCTCGCCCTTGCCGAGGTTGACCGACCAGGCCTTGCTGACCTTCAGGGTCGGCTCGAACTTGACCAGCTCAGCCGGTTCCTGTGCCTTCTTCGCGGCCGCGTCCTTGCCGGCGAACCAGCCCTTCATGGTGCTGCAGCCGGTCAGGGCCATGCCCATCAGGAGCACGGTGGCGACGCGGGTGATCATGACCTTCTGACTCATCAAACCGACTCCGCAGGGGCGGCGACGGTGCCGCCGGCGTCCATAACCTTGGTTTCCAGCAGGCGCCGCTGCGGCGCTGCCACGTCCAGCGTCTTCAGCGCCTTCTCGTACTGTGCACGGGCCTCATCACGCTTGCCCTGCGCCATCAGCGCATCGCCATGGATTTCCAGGCTGCTGCTGTCGGTCGCGCTGCCCAGCAGCTTGATGGCCTCGTCGCTCTTGCCGGTGGCCACCAGCAGGCGGGCCACACGCTGGTCGACCACGCGCTGCAGGTCACCTTCGACCTTCACATTGCGCAGGGTCGCCAGTGCCTCTTCATTCTTGCCGGCGTCGACCTGGGCCTTGGCCAGCTGCAGCGCCGCGAGGTCGCCGTAGATGCTGGACGGGCCGGCTTCGAGCGCCTTGACCGCCTTGGCGGCATCGTCAAGCTTGTTCTGCTGCAGGCCCTGCAGGGCCTTCTGGTACTCGACATTGGCCGAGGCCAGCTTGCCGCCCTGATCCTTCTGGTACCACTGCCAGCCGGCAATGGCACCGATGGCGATGACTACGCCACCGAGGATGCTGGCGCCATTCTTCCGCAGCCAGCTGCGGACGCGTTCACTTTGTTCGTGCTCGTCGAGCAGATCGTCGATCGCCATGCGTACTCTCGCCCCGCCCGTCGGGAGGGACCATTGGGATTATCGAAGGTGGTGAAACCGCGCCTCAGTGCGAAACCGGGACAACGGAGCCTTCAGAGGATACCTGAAAGCGTGCCACGTTGGCTCGCTGGTAGGGGGTCAGATCGACGATAGCGCCGTTCTGCTGAACCTGGACCGCCGAGGCGTTGCCCAGGGTCACCCGGGTCACCTGGCCCGGCGTGAAGCTGCGGGTCTCGCCGGACCTGATCAGCGCCTTCTCGACGGTGCTGCCGTCCGGCCCCCCGATGTCGACCCAGCTGTCGCCGCTGAACTGCATTTCCAGCGCGTTGCCGGCAGCCGCCGGAGCCGGCGCCGGGCGCGGCACCGGGGCCAGCGAGGCCACGTACGGGGTGGCCGCGGGCTTGCTGGCCGGGGCGGTGGCCGCTTCGGCCGGCGCGACAGTCTCGGCACCGGCCGTGGACGGGGTGACCGGCACGGCGGCCGGGATCACATCCAGCGAGGCGGTGCTCGGCGACGGGGTCGCGCTGCCGTCGAAGTGGCCACGGGTGGCGAACCACACCGGCACCGCCAGCACGGCGGTGATGCCGACATACAGCACGCGCCGGCCGAGGTTCTCGGCGATGCGGCGCGCACGCGGGGTATGGGTATGGCTGACCAGGGTGGGCGGAACCACCGGGCCGACCTGGGCCTGTTCCAGCAGCTGGCCGACATCCACGTTGAGCAGGCGCGCATAGCTACGCAGCTGGCCACGCACGAACACCGGCGCCCCCAGCTTCTGCCATTGTTCCTCTTCCAGCGACTTGACCACCTGGACCGGCATGCGCAGGCGCGAGCCGACATCTTCGAGGGTCAGTCCGGCCGCTTCGCGGGCCTGGCGCAGGCGGGTGCCGCAGCCGGCCGCAGTCTCGAGAGCGCTCACAGTCTGGTCATCAATCACAATGCATCAACCCTGGAGTTAGGAGCCCGCGTCCTGCGGAAATTCCTGTCGAATCCGCTGCAGATAACGATCAGATGCCGCCCGATCGCCCAGCTTCACTTCGATTTGAGACGCAAGTTGTAACACGGAACGCGTTGCGGGTGCAGCCGCAATCCTACGTTCGGCGAAGGCCCGGGCCTCCATGTAGCGGCCCTGGCGGTAGCTCAGCTGGGCCATCGACTCCAGCGCGACCGGGTTGGCCGGGGCCGCCACGAGCGCCGCACGCAGGTCGCGTTCGGCGCGTTCAAGCTGGCCCGCGTCCAGTGCGCAGCTGCCGGCATTGGCCTGGGCTTCTCCCGGGGTGGCATAACCCGGCGCCTGCAACGCGCGGTCGAACCAGACCAGCGATTCGGCCGGCTGGCCCTGCTGGCACAGCCAGGCACCGTAATTGTTGAGCACGTCGCCGCGCTGCGGCGCCAGTTCGGCGGCCTTGCGGAAGTTCTCACCGGCCTGGCGGGTGCGGCCACGACGGTCATCGATGCCGGCTTGGAGCACCAGCGCATCGGGCGCCTCGGGCGCCAGCTTCAGTGCTTCGCGCACCTTGCGCTCGGCGGCATCGAGATTGCCGACCTGCATGTCGCGGGTCGCCAGCGTCAACAGGTCGCGCCAGCGCACTTCGCGCCGCACGCTTTCCGGGTCACCCACCGAATAGACCGGCGCCTGGCTCGGACCGAGCTTGGCCTTGGGATGGGATTTGCAGCCGCCGACCGCAACGGCCAGCACGCCTGCGAGAAGCGCCAGCCAGAGGCGGTCAGGCCGCGGCATCGCTCCCCTTCCCCGCCTGCAGCGTCTTGTTGAACTCCGCCTGGCGGCGGGTGCGGTCCATCACCTGGCCCTTGAGCTGGCCACAGGCGGCGTCGATGTCGTCGCCACGGGTGCGGCGGACCATGGTCAGCACGTTGCTGTCGAGCAGGATCTTCTGGAAGGCGCGGATGTGCGCTTCTTCCGAACGCTCGTAGCGGGTGCCCGGGAACGGATTGAAGGGAATCAGGTTGACCTTGCCCGAATCCTTGGCCTGCACCGCGTTGTCGAACTGGCGCATCAGGCGGGCCAATTCGCGGGCATGCTCGGGCTTGTCGTTGATGCCCTTCATCAGGGTGTATTCAAAGGTGACCGACTCGCGGCGCTTGTTGGCGCGCAGGTAGCGTGCGCACGAGGCCATCAGCTCGGCGATCGGGTACTTCTTGTTGAGCGGCACCAGGGTTTCGCGCAGCGCATCGTTCGGCGCATGCAGCGACACCGCCAGCGAGACGTCGCTCTCGGCGGACAAGCGGTCGATCTGCGGCACCAGGCCGGAGGTCGACAGGGTCACGCGCTTGTTGGCCAGGCCGTAGCCCAGGTCGTCGCGCATCACGCTCATGGCGCGCACGACGTTGTCGAAATTCATCAGCGGCTCGCCCATGCCCATCATCACCACATTGGTGAGGCGGCGCATCTGGTGCGGCACGTTGCCCAGGTGGCGCGCGGCAACCCACACCTGGCCGATGATCTCGGCAGTGGTCAGGTTGCGGTTGAAGCCCTGGGTGGCGGTGGAGCAGAACGTGCAGTTCAGGCCGCAACCGACCTGCGAGGACACGCACAGCGTGCCGCGGGTCTTGTCCGGGATGTACACGGTCTCGATGGCGTTCTTGCCATCCACGCCCATCGCCAGCAGCCACTTGTGGGTGCCGTCGGCGGAGGGCTTGTCGAACACGATGTTCGGAACCAGCACCTCGGCATGGGCCTGCAGCTTGGCGCGCAGGACCTTGCCGAGGTCGGTCATTTCATCGAAATCGGTGACGTAGCGATGGTGGATCCACTTCATCACCTGATGGGCACGGAACTTCTTCTCGCCGAGAACCTCGACGAAGAACTTCTCCAGGCCCGCGCGATCGAGGTCGAGCAGGTTCTGCTTGCCAGCCGTGGGTGCCGACTTCGGCAGCGGCTGGATGGCGGGGGACTGTACGACCTCGTTCACGGCATTACTCTCAGCGCGAAACGACTTCGGTGGCGGCGAAGAAGTAGGCGATTTCAATCGCGGCATTCTCGACCGAGTCCGAGCCGTGGGCGGCGTTGGCATCGATGGATTCGGCGAAGTCGGCGCGGATGGTGCCCGGCGCGGCTTCCTTCGGGTTGGTGGCGCCCAGCAGGTCGCGGTGGGCCAGGACGGCGTTCTCGCCTTCCAGGGCCTGGATCATCACCGGGCCGGAGATCATGAACTCGACCAGCGCGTTGAAGAACGGACGCTCGCGGTGCACGGCGTAGAAGCCTTCGGCTTCACGGCGCGACAGCTGCTTGTACTTGGCGGCCACGACCTTCAGGCCGGCCTTCTCGAAGCGGGCGTAGATTTCGCCGATGACGTTCTTGGCAACGGCGTCCGGCTTGATGATCGAAAGGGTGCGCTCCAGCGCCATGGGATGTCTCCAATGGAATCGGGCCGCTGATGGCCCGAAGGGTAACATGAAAAAAACCCGCGTCGGGACGCGGGCTTAGCCTGATAAACGTAGGCGAATTGTAAAAGATAAAGCGCTGGCGTGGTAGTGCCGGTCGCCGGCCGGCAAACCCTCATGGCAGGGGTCAGATCCCCACAGGGGCTCTGACCCCATTCCGGGCCCAGTGTCGGGGTCGGAGCCCCTGCGGGGATCCGACCCCTACCCCATTCACCCACCTGAGTGAAATCTGACCGGACCGGCCGATTTTGCTGCACTGCAAAATGCCATACGCTACCGTCTGGTCCTAGTATCAAACAATCGTTTGATTAAGGTCCGCCCGCCGATGGCCAAACCCGCCCACTTCTCGACCAAGGACCGCATTCTCGGCGCGGCCGAGGAGCTGTTCGCACAGCACGGCTTCGCCGGCACTTCGCTGCGCCAGGTGACCAGCCAGGCCGACGTCAACATCGCAGCGGTCAACTACCACTTCGGCTCCAAGGAGAACCTGGTCAACGAGGTGTTCCGCCGCCGCATGGACGAGATGACCGGCGCCCGCCTGTCGCAGCTCGAACGCGCCCGCAGCGAACACCCCGGGCAGCTGCGCCCGGTGCTGGCCGCCTTCGTCGAGCCGGCATTGGCGCTGGCCCAGGACCGCCAGAACGGCGGTGCCTTCGTGCGCGTGATCGCCCGCGCCTACGCCGAGAAGAACGACAACCTGCGCAAGTTCCTGTCCGACCACTACGGCCACGTGCTGCGTGCGTTCGGCAAGGCCATCGGCGAGTGCGTACCCGACCTGAGCAAGGAAGAGCTGTACTGGCGCCTGGATTTCCTGGCCGGCTCGCTCACCTATGCCATGGCCGACTTCGGGCTGATCAAGCGTCCCGCCGGTGTCACTGAAGCGGCGCATCGTGCCCATGCCGCCCACGAACTGATCCATTTCGCCGAAGCCGGGTTCCGCGCCGCCGCTCGCGCCAGCGCCCTGCCCGCTTCCCTTTGATTCCACCCAGTAACTGCTGACCAACAAAGGCCCTACACCATGTCCAATTCCCTGCTAGTCCGCCGCGCCGCCGTGCTGGGTGCCGGCGTCATGGGTGCCCAGATCGCTGCCCACCTCACCAACGCTGGCGTCGACACCGTGCTGTTCGACCTGCCCGCCAAGGAGGGTCCGGCCGACGGCATCGTGCTGAAGGCGATCGCCAACCTGGGCAAGCTGAGCCCGGCACCGCTGGCCAGCAAGTCGCTGGCCGAAGCCATCACTCCGGCCAACTACGAGTCCGGCCTGGAGCAGCTGAAGGACTGCGACCTGATCATCGAGGCCATCGCCGAGCGCATGGACTGGAAGCAGGACCTGTACAAGAAGATCGCGCCGTTCGTGGCCGACCACGCGGTGCTGGCCTCCAACACCTCGGGCCTGGGCATCAACAAGCTGGCCGACGTGCTGCCCGAGCAGCTGCGCCACCGCTTCTGCGGCGTGCACTTCTTCAACCCGCCGCGCTACATGCACCTGGCCGAGCTGATCCCGGCCACCACCACCGACGCCGCCGTGCTGGAAGGCCTGGAAGAGTTCCTGGTCACCACCCTGGGCAAGGGCGTGGTGTACGCCAAGGACACCCCGAACTTCATCGGCAACCGCATCGGCGTGTTCTCGATCCTGTCCACCATCCACCACACCCAGCAGTTCGGCCTGGGCTTCGATGAAGTGGACGGCCTGACCGGTCCGCTGGTCGGCCGCCCGAAGTCGGCCACCTACCGCACCTCCGACGTGGTCGGCCTGGACACCATGGCCCACGTCATCAAGACCATGGGCGACACCCTGCCGAATGACCCGTGGCATGAATTCTTCAAGTCGCCGAAGTGGCTGGACGCGCTGATTTCCAAGGGCGCGCTGGGCCAGAAGACCGGTGCCGGCATCTTCCGCAAGGTCGGCAAGGACATTGTGGTGCTGGACCTGGAGAAGCAGGACTACCGTCCGGCCGATCGCGCTGCCGCGCCGGAAGTGGTCGAGATCCTGAAGATCAGGAACCCGGCCGAGAAGTTCGCCAAGCTGCGCGAGAGCCAGCACCCGCAGGCGCAGTTCCTGTGGGCGACCTTCCGCGACCTGTTCCACTACAGCGCCTACCACCTGGCCGACATCGCCGAGACCGCGCGCGACGTCGACCTGGCCATCCGCTGGGGCTACGGCTGGTCGCTGGGCCCGTTCGAGACCTGGCAGGCCGCCGGCTGGAAGCAGGTGGCGCAGTGGATCGCCGATGACATCGTCGCCGGCAAGAGCATGAGCAACGCGCCGCTGCCGGACTGGGTGTTCGATGGCCGCGATGGCGTGCACGCCGCCGAGGGCAGCTACAGCCCGTCGCGCAACGCCAAGCTGCCGCGCTCGTCGCTGCCGGTGTACCAGCGCCAGCGTTTCCCGGATCCGCTGCTGGGCGAAACGTTCGCGCCGGGCGAGACCGTGTTCGAGAACGACGGCCTGCGCATGTGGCACGACGGCGATGGCATCGCCGTGGTCAGCTTCAAGACCAAGATGAACACCGTGTCCGACCAGGTGCTGGACGGCCTGCAGGAATGCGTGAGCCGCGCCGAGAAGGACTTCCAGGGCCTGGTGATCTGGCAGCAGAAGGAACCCTTCTCCGCCGGTGCCGACCTGGCCGGCGCGCTGGGCCTGCTGCAGGCCGGCAAGGTCGACCAGTTCGAAGAAATGGTTGCCAACTTCCAGCGCACCAGCCAGCGCATCAAGTACTCGCTGGTGCCAGTGGTGGCTGCCGTGCGCGGCCTGGCCCTGGGTGGCGGCTGCGAGTTCCAGATGCACAGCGCCAAGACCGTGGCCTTCCTGGAAAGCTACATCGGCCTGGTCGAGGCCGGCGTCGGCCTGCTGCCGGCCGGTGGTGGCCTGAAGGAACTGGCCGTGCGCGCCTCGCAGGCCGCGGGCCCGGGCGGCGACGTGTTCGCCGAACTGAAGAAGACCTTCGAGACCGTGGCGATGGCCAAGGTGTCCAACTCGGCGGTCAACGCCAAGGAACTGGGCCTGCTGCGCAGCACCGACAAGGTGGTGTTCAACAGCTACGAGGCCCTGCACATCGCCAAGGCCGAAGCACGCGCCCTGGCCGAAGCGGGTTACCGCCCGCCGCTGCCGGCACGCCGCATCCAGGTGGCCGGTGACGTGGGTATCGCCACCTTCAAGATGATGCTGGTCAACATGCTGGAAGGCCGCTTCATCAGCCCGTACGACTACGAGATCGCCGAGCGCATCGCTACCGTGCTGTGCGGTGGCAAGGTCGACCGCGGCACCCTGGTCGACGAAGAGTGGCTGCTGACCCTGGAGCGCAAGCACTTCGTCGAACTGGCCCAGCAGGAAAAGACCCAGGCCCGCATCGCGCACATGCTGAAGACCGGCAAGCCGCTGCGTAACTGATCGCCCATCCCTGCTTCCGGTGGGTGCCGGCCGTTGGTCGGCACTCCGGCTAAAAAATTCAAGAGATCACTGCAATGACCAAGCAAATCCAGGACGCCTACATCGTCGCCGCCACCCGTACCCCGGTTGGCAAGGCGCCCAAGGGCATGTTCCGCAACACCCGCCCCGACGACATGCTTGCGCACGTGCTGCGCAGCGTCGTCGCCCAGGCCCCGGGCGTGGACGTCAACCGCATCGATGACGCCATCATCGGTTGCGCCATGCCGGAAGCCGAGCAGGGCATGAACGTGGCCCGCATCGGCGTGCTGCTGGCCGGCCTGCCGAACACCATCGCCGCACAGACCGTGAACCGCTTCTGCTCCTCCGGCCTGCAGGCCGTGGCGCAGGCCGCCGACGCGATCCGCCTGGGCAACGCCGACCTGATGCTGGCCGGCGGCACCGAGTCGATGTCGATGGTGCCGATGATGGGCAACAAGATCGCCATGGCGCCGAGCGTGTTCGACAACGACCACGTTGCCATCGCCTACGGCATGGGCATCACCGCCGAGAAGGTCGCCGAAGAGTGGAAGGTCTCGCGCGAAGACCAGGACGCCTTTGCCCTGGCCTCGCACCAGAAGGCCATGGCCGCGATCCAGAACGGCGAGTTCAAGGACGAGATCAGCCCGTACGAGATCGTCTCGCACCTGCCGGACCTGGCCGACGGCCAGCGCATCATCACCCGCAACAAGATCGCCGACACCGACGAAGGCCCCCGCCCGGACTCCTCGGCCGAAGGCCTGGCCAAGCTGCGCCCGGTGTTCCGCAACGGCCAGTTCGGCGGCACCGTCACCGCCGGCAACTCGTCGCAGATGAGCGACGGCGCCGGCGCCGTGCTGCTGGCCTCGGAGCAGGCGATCAAGGATTACGGCCTGACCCCGCTGGCCCGTTTCGTCAGCTTCTCGGTGGCCGGCGTGCGTCCGGAAGTGATGGGCATCGGCCCGATCGCCGCGATCCCGAAGGCACTGAAGCAGGCCGGCCTGACCCAGGACCAGCTGGACTGGATCGAGCTCAACGAAGCCTTCGCCGCGCAGTCGCTGGCGGTGATCCGTGACTGCGGCCTGGACCCGGCCAAGGTCAACCCGCTGGGCGGCGCGATTGCCTTGGGCCACCCGCTGGGTGCGACCGGCGCGATCCGTACCGCAACCCTGCTGCACGGCCTGCGTCGTCGCCAGCAGAAGTACGGCATGGTGACGATGTGCATCGGCACCGGCATGGGTGCGGCGGGTATTTTCGAGGCGCTGTAAGGTTCAAGGCGTTGCCTCGTTGGGCTTCATGGCGTGGGTCGGGTTGGCAGGGCTGCCCGGGACACGCCGTGAACCCTTCCATGGGGGCTCGATGGCGCCATCCATGGCGCCAACGGTCCCGGGCAGCCCTGCCAACCCGGCCCTTCCAGCCTCCCCGCGGCGGAGGGATGAGCAAAGGCAGGGTCAAAGGCTGGGGTCAGATCCCTTTGCTGCGCAAAGGGATCTGACCCCAACCCACGAAAAAAGGCAGCCAGTGGCTGCCTTTTTGCTTTTGCTTCTGCCTTTGATTCCGCCCTTCCCGTCCGCGCCACACGGAAACTGTCGAGAGGGGGCGGATGGCCCTCTCCAAAACCGTTGGCGCCATGGATGGCGCCATCGAGCACCATGGAAGGGCTTTGGCGTGTTTTGGAGAGGGCCATCCGCCCTCTCCCCCACGTATCAATCAAGGCGCCGCACGGAGCGCTTGATAAAACCCTTATTCCGCCAGCATCGCCGCCAGCTTCTCCCGCGCCGGGCCAGCCAGCTTCGGGTTGTCCAGCGCGAAGCGGATCGTCGCCTCCACCAGACCCAGGTGCGTGCCGCAGTCGAAGCGGGTGCCCTCGAAACGATAGGCATCGACTTCTTCGGTCTTCAGCAGCTCGGCAATCGCATCGGTCAGCTGGATCTCGCCGCCGGCACCGGTCTGGGTCTGTTCCAGCAGCTCGAAGATCTTCGGGCTGAGCACGTAACGGCCCACCACCGCCAGATCGCTCGGCGCGTCCTCCGGCTTCGGCTTCTCGACGATCTGCGAAATACGGCCCTTGCGGCCATCGAACGCGTCGGTGGCGACGATGCCGTAACTGGCGGTCTTATCGTGCGGCACGTCTTCAACCGCGATCACGCTGGCGCCACTGGCTTCGTTGAGGTCGGCCATCTGCTTCAGCGCGCCCGCACCGCGGTTCCAGATCAGGTCGTCGGGCAGCAGTACGGCAAACGGCTCGTCACCGATCACCGACCTGGCACACAGCACCGCGTGCCCGAGGCCCAGCGCCTCGGCCTGGGTCACGAAGATCGCGCGCACACCATTGGGGAGCACGTGCCGGATCAGTTCCAGCTGCTCCTGCTTGCCAGCGCGCTCAAGCTTCTGCTCCAGCTCGTACGCCTTGTCGAAATAGTCGGCAACGGCGTGCTTGTAGCGGTTGGTGATGAACACCAGCGTGTCACAGCCGGCTTCGATCGCCTCATCCACCGCGTACTGGATCAGCGGCCGATCAATGATCGGCAGCATCTCCTTCGGCACAGTCTTGGTTGCTGGCAAAAAACGCGTCCCCAATCCTGCCACCGGGAAAACTGCTTTGCGAATTCGCTTGCTCATTGGTGCCTGTTGGCCTCACGTGCCGGAAAAGGCACGACTTTAGCGGATGAAATGTAAGCATCCTGTTCGATTGGCGAGAATTCCGGCATCGTCGCAAACAGGATTTCCTGGATGCGGGCGGTGTCGTAGCTGGCAATCGCCTCGCGCAGGCGCGGAACGTTGCCCAGCACCAGGTCGCGCGAGAACGTACGCACGCCGGCTTCAAGAATCTTCGGGTGCGCGGTGGAGCGGTAATCTTCGTCCGAATAGAACAGCGTCTCGTGCAGCTTCTCGCCCGGACGCAGGCCGGTATAGATGATCTGGATGTCCTTGTACGGCTGCTTGCCGGTCAGGCGGATCATCTGTTCGGCCAGCACGCGGATCGGCACCGGCTCGCCCATGTCGAGGGTATAGATCGCACCATGCGACGCCGATGCGGCCGCCTGCAGGATCAGCTGGCAGGCCTCGGGAATGGTCATGAAGTAGCGGCTGACTTCCGGGTCGGTGACCGTGACCGGGCCACCGCGCAGGATCTGCTCGCGGAACAGCGGCACCACGCTGCCGGCCGACGCCAGCACGTTGCCGAAGCGCACCGTGACAAAACGGGTATGCGTGGACTTCTGGTCCAGGCTCTGGCAGATCATCTCGGCGTAGCGCTTGCTTGCGCCCAGCGCATTGACCGGGTCGACCGCCTTGTCGGTGGAGATGAACACGAAATGCTCCACGCGGGCTTCCAGGCAGGCGCGCGCGACGTTCTCGGTCGCCAGGATGTTGTTGCGCACTGCTTCACGCAGCTGGCGTTCCAGCACCGGTACATGCTTGTAGGCGGCCGCATGGAAAGCGGTATCGACGGGGTGCAGCGACAGCGCGTGGCGGATCACCGCTGGGTCACCGCAGTCGCCCAGCACCGCCTCGATCTCGACATCGGGGAAGCTGCGACGCAGCTCGCCCTCGATGGTCAGCAGCAGCAGCTCGCTGATCTCCAGCAGGATGATGCGACCGGCACCATGCCGCGCGCACTGGCGGCACAGCTCCGAGCCGATCGAACCACCGGCGCCGGTAACCATCACGGTGCGCCCACCCAACCAGCCGCGGATCAGGTTCCAGTCCGGCATGATCGGCTTGCGCCCCAGCAGGTCCTCGATCGCCACTTCCTTCAGCTGGCCCGGCAGCGACTGGCCCTGCAGGATGTCACTGAGCTTGGGCACGGTACGGAACGGCACGCCGGTGCTTTCGCAGATCGCGACGACGCGCTGCATGCCTGCGGCGTCCAGCGACGGCATGGCAATGACCAGCAGCTTGGCAGCGGTCTCGCGGACCACCGTTGGCGCGTCATCCAGCGTACCCAGGATCGGCAGGCCCTGCAGCTTGGCACCCCGCAGGTGCGGTGCATCGTCGAGCAGGCCGACCGGCTCGAAGTTGCCGGAGCGGCGCAGGTCGCGCACCAGGGTCTCGGCCGCCTGGCCGGCGCCGAGGATCAGCACGCGGCGGGCGCTGGAATCGGACTGCAGTGCCTGGTAGTCCTTCCAGGCGCGGTACAGCAGGCGCGGCGCGCCGAGCAGTGCCGACAGCGCGAACGGGTAGATCACCAGCACCGACATGGGTACGCCGTCGAAGCGCTTCCACATCAGCACCAGGATGATGGCCACCATGCCGATGAAGCTGGCCTTGAAGATGTTCAGCAGGTCGCTGACGCTGGCAAACCGCCACAGGCCGCGGTACAGGCCCACGCGCCAGAACACCAGGCCCTGCAGCAGCAGGACCAGGGTGGTATCGACGTTCCACAGGGGCAGCGCCGGGGCGTTGGGCAGGATCGAGTAACGCCCTGCATGGAGCAGCTGCCAGCATGCCCAGACCATGAAGAGGTCGTGGCAGACGATGGCCGAACGCGGCATCAGGCCGAGGATTCTGTCCCGCCAGGGTGAAGCCATAATTCAGGTAATTCCTTGTCGGTGGCGCATTCCATTGCGCAGGAGGAGCCAGAGGACGCTCAGCGCGATGAACCACGCGATCGCCACGACAGCCTCCCACCTCGGCTGCAAATTGGAGCAGACATTGAACACTGTAATACTGAACAGACCCAAAGCAAAGTACATCCCTGTCACCTGCGGGTGACTGGCTCCTGCCTGCACCGCGCGCTGGTAGACATGCTGGGTATGGGGTTCCATCCAGCGTTGTCCGGAAATGATGCGCGCCAGCAGTGTGAAGCCCGCGTCCACGAGGAACGGCGAAACCGGTACCAGCAGCAGGATCCAGTTGATATCGGTACGCACGCTGGCGATCGCCAGCACCACTGCGACCGCATACCCCAGCGCGCCGCTTCCAACATCGCCCATGAAGATCCGGGCGCGAGGGAAGTTGAACGGCAGGAATCCAAGGCAGGCCAGGCCCAGCGCCACGGCGGCCAGTGAATAGGGCCACGGCAGTACCGGCGCCAGCCCCAGCATCGCCACAACGGCCTGGCTGGCGGCGATGCCATTGATGCCGTCCATGAAGTTCCAGATGTTGATCAGCGACGCGGTGAACAGCAGCACCAGCACCGCCAACAGCCAGCTGCCACCATTCACCTTGACCAGGCCGGCCAACAGCGCTGCGGCGATGAAATGCACCAGCAGGCGACGCATCGCCGGCAGGGGCTTGTGGTCGTCCCACCAGCCGATACCGGCCACCAGCACCAGCCCAAGGCTGGCCACCAGCACCGTCGGCGTGCTTTCGGGCCAGGCCCAGATGGCCACGCCGGCGGTCACCAGCAGGCTGATGACGATGGCGATGCCGCCACCGCGCGGGGTGGCAACGCTATGGCTGCGACGCTCGCCCGGCTGGTCCATCAACTGCTGGCGCAGTGCATAGCCCCGCGCAGCCCAGGTCAGCAACGCACTGAGCAGGGCGAGCCCCAGCAGCGCGCCCATCACAAGCCAGGGCATGGATCAGAGCACCGCGTAGTTCAGCAGCGGCTTGACCGTCCCCCACTCCTTGCAGCTCGGGCACTGCCAGTGGTGGGTACGCGCACCGAAGCCGCAGCGCGTGCAGCGATAGGCCGGGTTGCGCACCAGCAGCTGGTCGGTGATGTGCTTGAGGTCATGCAGGGTGGCGGTGGAATCGGCTCCCTCGGCGAGGGTCAGATCGATCAGCGCGGATTCGCCACGTACCGACGGGCGATCCTTGAGCTGGCGACCGAGGTAGGCACGGGCCGGCGCCACACCTTCCTGCTCTTCCATCAACCGGGTCAGCGCCAATACCGGGGCGATGCCGCGGTAGTGCTCGGTCATCTCCGACAGGAACGCGCGTGCACCTGCCAGATCGCCGACCCTGCGATAGTTCTGCATCAGTGCCGGCAGCAGTTCCGGCAGGTATTCGGGGTCGTTGCGCGCGGCGCGCTCGAAGGCGCGCACGGCGGCCTCTGGGTTGCCCGCGTCGGTTTCCAGCCGGCCCTCGATGATGCCGGCGCGCACCGACATCGCGTCGGCCTGGTAGGCGCGGGCGATCGCTGCCCTCGCCTCTTCCAGCTTGCCGGCGCCACGGAAACGTTCGGCCAGTTCGCATTCGAACTGTCCGATCAGCTTGCCCATCGGCTCGCCGGTGACGTCCTCGAAACGGGTCGCGTTGTCGATCGCCTTTTCCCAGTCGCGCTCGGCCTGGTAGATGCCGATCAGGTGCTTGAGCGCCTGCGGTGCGCGCTGATCCAGCTGCGCCAGCTCGGTGAACACGGTCTCGGCACGGTCCAGCAGGCCGGACTTCATGTAATCCTCGCCCAGCGCCAGCAGGGCCTGCACGCGCTGTGCATCACTGAGGTCGTGGCGGTTGACCAGGCCCTGGTGCAGGCGGATGGCGCGGTCGACTTCGCCGCGGCGGCGGAACAGGTGGCCCAGCGCGACCTGGGTCTCGAAGGTTTCCTTGTCCAGCTCGGCGATGTGCAGGAACAGCTCGATGGCCTTGTCCGGCTGCTCGTTGAGCAGGTAGTTCAGGCCACGGAAATAGGTGCTCGACAGGCGGCTGACCT
Organism: Stenotrophomonas sp. YJH_SMC_65; assembly: GCF_059369475.1. Classification (NCBI taxonomy): domain Bacteria; kingdom Pseudomonadati; phylum Pseudomonadota; class Gammaproteobacteria; order Lysobacterales; family Lysobacteraceae; genus Stenotrophomonas; species Stenotrophomonas sp. YJH_SMC_65. Next base: position 69,992 of record NZ_JCAFSR010000009.1, on the reverse strand, counting down.
GGCTGTCACCGTGGCGTTGACCACCGCGCCGCCCGATCACCCACCCAGCCAGGGCGGCCAGCGGAACGAACAGGAAGAACCAGAACCACTCGGTGACGAAATCCATCTTCGATCAGCGTCCATCAAAAGATTGAGGGGAAGCAACCGGTGCCGGCGTGGCGGCAGCGGACTTGTTGGCGCGGCGCAGCTGGCTGTAGAGCGGAATGACCACGCTCACCAGCACCAGGCCAGCGCCAACGATGACGCCGATCAGCAACGCGGCAATGATGGCCACGCCGACCGAGGTCTTAAGCTGGGTGAACAGCAGGTTGATGGTCATCTCGTCCATGTTCATGGCACCGATGATCAACCCAAGAATGAGTACCGCCAGCAGGACCAGCAGACGAAAAACCTTCATGCGACAGCTCCAGTGGCAGGAGTCCGTAGCTTATCCGACTCGCGGCTGGATTCGCACGCGGTGGCGCGACGGAAGGCTCAGGCCGGATCGGCGTCCAGCGGCAGCACACTGCTGACCCGCTCGCGCAGTTCCTTGCCCGGCTTGAAATGGGGGACATGCTTGCCCGGCAGGGCAACCGATTCGCCGGTCTTCGGGTTGCGACCCAGGCGCGGCGGACGATAGTGCAGCGAGAAGCTGCCAAATCCACGGATTTCGATGCGATCCCCGGCGGACAGCGATCCGCCCATCATTTCCAGCAACGACTTCACCGCCAGATCGACATCATCGGCCTTCAGGTGCGCCTGGCGGCGCGCAAGGATTTCGATCAGTTCGGATTTGGTCATTACCGGCTCACATCAGGGGCATCTCAGCCTGAAACGGCCCGGGCAATGCCCGGGCCGTCCAGGAAACAACGAACAGCGTAAGGCCGATTACTCGGACTTGTTGCCGTTCAGCTGTGCACGCAGCAGCGCGCCCAGCTGGGTGGTGCCGCTGGAAGCCGAAGAGGACTGGTATTCCTCCAGCACTTCGCGCATTTCCGCGTCGTCCTTGGCCTTGATCGACAGCTGCAGGGTACGGCCCTTGCGGTCCATGCCCACGAACTTGGCTTCGACCTTGTCGCCGACCTTCAGGTGCTGGGTGGCGTCGTCAACGCGCTCGTTGGCGATGTCGCGGGCCGAGACGTAACCTTCGATGCCGTCAGCCAGCTCGATGATCGCGCCCTTGGCGTCGACTTCCTTCACCACGCCTTCAACCTTGGAGCCCTTCGGATTGGCAGCCATGTACTGGCCGAACGGATCCTGCTCCAGCTGCTTCACGCCCAGGGAGATGCGCTCGCGCTCCGGATCGACAGCCAGGACGACGGCGTCCAGGGTATCGCCCTTCTTGAAGTTGCGAACGACGTCTTCGCCGGTGGTGTTCCAGCTGATGTCGGACAGGTGGACCAGGCCGTCGATGCCGCCGTCCAGGCCGATGAAGATGCCGAAGTCGGTGATCGACTTGATCTGGCCCGACACCTTGTCACCCTTCTTGTGGGTGGCAGCGAAGGTTTCCCACGGATTGGCGGCAACCTGCTTCATGCCCAGCGAGATACGGCGACGCTCTTCATCGACGTCCAGCACCATCACTTCGACTTCATCACCAACCTGGACAACCTTGGACGGGTTGACGTTCTTGTTGGTCCAATCCATCTCCGAGACGTGCACCAGGCCTTCGACGCCCGGCTCGATCTCAACGAACGCACCGTAATCGGTGACGTTGGAGACCTTGCCGAAGACGCGGCTGTTGGCCGGGTAACGACGGCCGATGTTGTCCCACGGATCCTCGCCCAGCTGCTTCAGGCCCAGCGAAACGCGGTTGCGCTCGCGGTCGAACTTCAGCACGCGGACGTCCAGCTCGTCGCCGACGTTCACGACTTCCGACGGGTGACGCACGCGCTTCCACGCCATGTCGGTGATGTGCAGCAGGCCGTCGATACCGCCCAGGTCCACGAACGCGCCGTAATCGGTCAGGTTCTTGACGACACCCTTCAGGATCGCGCCTTCCTGCAGCTTGTCCATCAGCTGCTCGCGCTCTTCCGAGTGCTCGCTTTCGACGACAGCGCGGCGCGAGACCACGACGTTGTTACGCTTGCGGTCCAGCTTGATGAGCTTGAACTCGAGTTCCTTGCCTTCCAGGTAGGCCGGATCGCGCACCGGGCGCACATCGACCAGGGAACCCGGCAGGAAGGCGCGGACATCCTTGATGTCCACGGTGAAACCACCCTTGACCTTGCCGCTGATGCGGCCGGTGATGGTTTCGTTCTTTTCCAACGCTTCTTCCAGCTCGTCCCACACCATCGCGCGCTTGGCCTTCTCGCGCGACAGGACGGTTTCGCCGAAGCCGTTCTCGATCGAGTCGAGGGCGACCTTGACGATGTCGCCTTCGGCGACGTCGATTTCGCCAGCGTCGTTACGGAACTGTTCGATCGGCACGATGCCTTCGGACTTCAGGCCAGCGTTGATCACCACGACGTCGCCGCGGACTTCAACAACGGTACCGCTGACGATGGCGCCCGGCTTCAGCTTGGCCAGATTGGCCTGGCTGGCTTCAAACAGTTCGGCAAATGATTCGGTCATTAGATTTACTCTGTTGGACACATGGGTCGGTGGCGTCCCCTTCAGGGGAATGGCGACCGCCCGCCTGTTGGTCGACCCCGGAAACGCAGGTCGTGTGTAGTAGGAAAACCGCCACGCATCATTGCGCGACGGAGCTGGTACAGCACTGCTATGCGCGACCACCGCCGATGCTGCTGGCAGCGCTCCCGCGCGAACGGATCAGGCAGCCGGAACCGGAAGCAGATCCATCACTCTGGCAACGACATCATCGATGCCGATGCCTGTGGTGTCGATGAGGACAGCATCGTCTGCCGGCTTCAGGGGCGCCACGGTACGCTGGGCATCACGGGCGTCGCGGGCCATGATCTCGCGCAGGAGGTCATCAAAGTTAACAGAAACCCCCTTGTCTTTCAACTGCTTATGCCGGCGCTCGGCGCGCTCCTCGGCACTGGCGGTCAGGAAGACCTTGTAGGAGGCGTCCGGGAAGATCACCGTGCCCATGTCGCGGCCGTCGGCGACCAGGCCCGGCAGCTCCCTGAATGCGCGCTGGCGCTCCTTCAGGGCAGCGCGGACCTCGGGAATGGCGGCAATGGCCGAGGCCAGCGCACCGGTGGTCTCCAGGCGCAGCTCGTCGGTGGCATCGGTGCCGTTGACCATGACCCGCATGGCATCGCCCTGCTCGACAAACTGAACGTGGGTATCGAAGGTGCAACGCACCAGCGCCGAGGCGTCGGAGGTATCGATGTCGGCCCAGCTTGCGGCCACGCCCACCGCCCGGTACAGCGCGCCCGAATCCAGGTAATGCCAGCCCATCCGGCGCGCGATGATGCGGCTGATGGTACCCTTGCCGGCCCCGGATGGGCCGTCGATGGTCAGGACGGGAGCGAGTGGATTCATGGGGGTCCCAGAGCGTGTGAAGAGGCCATTCTAGCCCCTGCCAGACGCCCCCAGCGGGATCTTTTGTGCAACCACTTGAAACCACGAGGAAAAGCCCGGTAGAATGGCGGGCTTGAACGAGCGTCAACTGCCGATTGTCTTTCGCATATCGCGGCCACGCTCCACCCGAACAACTACTGTTTACGCCGAGGTATGCCATGAAAGTCCTGTCCTCCCTGAAGTCGGCGAAGGCCCGTCACCGTGACTGCAAGGTCGTGCGTCGTCGTGGCAAGATCTTCGTCATCTGCAAGTCGAACCCGCGTTTCAAGGCGCGTCAGCGCTAAGCCTCACAGCCTTCCGGCTGCGGCTGGCCCTACGCGGGGCCGACCCGATGCAAGAAACCGCCTTCGGGCGGTTTTTTGTTTATGCGGCTTTTTCCTGCCGTTTTTGCTGTAATCGCCTTTCTTGACCACTGGGGAGTAGATCGAGATGAAGCGTTACCTGTCCGCCCTGGCCGTGATGGCCACCCTGGCCGCCGCCACACCGGCACTGGCCGATACCCTGCTTGTCGACCGCGCCCGCGAGAAGCCGGCCGGTGCCCTGCCCGTGCGCGGCCAGAGCATGCAGCAGGTGCAGGCGCAGTTCGGCGCGCCCAGCGAGCAGCTGCAGCCGCGTGGCGGGCAGAAGCGGCAATGGCCGACCATCAACCGCTGGGTGTACCCGCAGTTCACCGTCTACTTCGAGAAGCAGAAGGTGATCGACGTGGTGGCCAACCAGGCGGACCCGAACGAAATCGGCCCGAAACCGCCGATCCGTTGATCCCATTACCCGCCGTGGGCGGGCCTGTGTAGCGAGACCATGAACCAGACCCTTCGTTTTCCTGCCGAATGGGAAGCCCAGAGCGGCGTCCTGATTGCCTGGCCCACCGCCGATACCGACTGGGCCGACCGCCTGGGCCAGGTGGAAGAGACCTACATCGCCCTAGTCGCGGCCATCACCCGCTTCCAGCCGGTGCTGATCTGCGTGGCCGACGACGATGTGGAGACCTACGCCGAGATGCGACTGCGCTCCAACCGCATCGACATGGACAAGGTCCACTTCACCACGGCGGCCTACGACGATACCTGGCTGCGCGACTCCGGCCCGATCACCCTGCGCCGTGCCGACGGCGGCTTCCAGCTGCTGGATTTCCGCTTCACCGGCTGGGGCGGCAAGTTCGACGCCACCCTGGATGACCAGCTGGTGGGCGTGCTCGACCAGGCCGGCGTATTCAACGATGCGCCGGTCCGCAGCATTCCGTTCGCGCTGGAAGGCGGCGGCATCGAGACCGACGGTGAAGGCACCCTGCTGACCACCTGGAAGTGCCTGCACGAGCGCCACCCGGACCGCGACCGCGCCAGCCTGAGCGCCGACCTGGCCGACTGGCTGCAGCAGGACCGCGTGCTGTGGCTGGACCACGGCTACCTGGAAGGCGACGACACCGACGCGCACATCGATACCCTCGCCCGCTTCGCCTCCGCTGACAGCATCGTCTACCAGGCCTGCGACGACGAGAGCGACTCGCATTACGCCGAACTGCAGGCGATGGGCAATGAGCTGGCCGCGCTACGCACCAGGGATGGCCAGCCGTACCGCCTGTTCCCGCTGCCGTGGGCCCGGCCGGTGATCGACGAAGGCCGTCGCCTGGCTGCCTCGTACGCCAACTACCTGATCGTCAATGGCGCGGTGCTGATGCCGGCCTATGGCGACCCGGCCGATGACCTGGCCCGCGACGTGCTGGCACAGGCGCACCCGGGCCGAGAGATCGTGCAGGTGCCCTGCCGCTCGCTGATCTGGCAGAACGGCAGCCTGCACTGCATCACCATGCAGCTGCCGGCTGGGCTGTTGAAGGCGTAACGGTCGTGCCGGCCGCTGGCCGGCAACCCTGCAATGCCTGATGGATCCACGGGATTGCCGGCCAGCGGCCGGCACTACCCGCTGCGCCATTCAGCGCGCGACACGCCGTCGCCGCCCATCCGCGCTAACATGCTGGTTTTCCCCCGCAGGAACGCCCCGCATGAACTCGCGCAGCCCCCTTACCGTCGCCCTGATCCAGGAGCGCAACCACGGTGATGCCGCCGCCAACCTGGCGGTGATCGAAGCACGCGTGGCCGAGGCGGCTGCGCAGGGTGCCAAGCTGGTGCTGCTGCAGGAACTGCATAACGGCCCGTACTTCTGCCAGCACGAATCGGTGGACGAGTTCGACCTGGCCGAGCCGATTCCGGGCCCGAGCACCGAGCGCCTTGGCGCGCTGGCGAAGAAGCATGGCGTGGTGCTGGTCGGCTCGCTGTTCGAGCGCCGCGCTGCCGGGCTGTACCACAACACCGCCGTGGTGTTCGAGAAGGACGGTACGCTGCTCGGCAAGTACCGCAAGATGCATATCCCGGACGACCCGGGCTTCTACGAGAAGTTCTACTTCACCCCGGGCGACATCGGCTTCACGCCGATCGATACCTCGGTGGGCCGCCTGGGCGTGCTGGTGTGCTGGGACCAGTGGTACCCGGAAGCGGCGCGCCTGATGGCGCTGGCCGGCGCCGAGCTGTTGCTGTATCCGACTGCGATCGGCTGGGATCCGGACGACGTGCAGGACGAGAAGACCCGCCAGCGCGACGCCTGGGTGCTGAGCCATCGCGGCCATGCCGTGGCCAACGGCCTGCCGGTGCTGAGCTGCAACCGCGTCGGCCACGAGGCTTCGCCGCTGGGCGCGTCGGGCATCCAGTTCTGGGGCAACAGCCACGTGCTCGGCCCGCAGGGTGAGTTCCTGGCCGAGGCCGGCACCGAGGCCACCGTGCTGCTGTGCAACGTCGACCTGCAGCGCAGCGAGCACGTGCGCCGCATCTGGCCGTTCCTGCGTGATCGCCGCATCGATGCCTACGGCGACCTGCTCAAGCGCTACATCGACTGAGCCGGAGCCCGCGCATGGCCGTCCTCATCCGTGATGCCGGCCCGGCCGACATCGACGCGATCACCGCGATCTATGCGGTGGAAGTGACTGACTTCGTCAACACCTACGAGTACGACATTCCGGACGCGACCGAGATGCTGCGCCGCATGCGCGACATCGTCGATCGCGGCTTCCCCTACCTGGTCGCCGAGATCGACGGCCAGGTCGCCGGCTATGCCTACGCCAATACCTACCGCACCCGCGTCGCCTACCAGTGGACCGTTGAGAACTCGGTCTACGTCGATGCCCGCTTCCAGGGCCAGGGCGTCGGCACCGGCCTGCTGCAGGCGTTGATCAACGCCTGCATCGCACGTGGCTACCGGCAGATGGTGGCGGTGATCGGCGAGCCGACCAACACTGCTTCAATCAAGCTGCACGAACGCTTCGGCTTCGAACTGGTGGGCGTGTTCCGTGGCCTCGGCCGCAAGCATGGCCGCTGGCTGGACACCGTGCAGATGCAGCGCGCGCTCGGCGATGGCGCCGACACCGCACCTTCCAATGAATGAACCCATGACCGAAACCCTTCCCGAGACCGGTGACGACCTGTTCGCCGGCCAGCCGGTGCGCGTCGTCGAACGCGACGGCGTGCGCTACACCCTGCTGGGCACCGCCCACGTCTCCCGCGCCAGCGTCGAGGCCGTGGAAAAAGCCATCGACAGCGGCCGCTTCGATGCGGTTGCCGTCGAGCTGGACCCGCAGCGCCTGCAGGCGCTGAGCGACCCGGACACGCTGGCCAAGCTCGACCTGGTCGAGGTGATCCGCAAGGGCCGCGTCGCCCTGTTCGCCGCCAACCTGGCCCTGTCCGCCTACCAGCGCCGCCTGGCCGAACAGCTCGACATCGAGCCGGGCGCGGAACTGAAACGCGCGGTGGAACTGGCGCGCGAACGCGACCTGCCGGTGCACCTGATCGACCGCGAGGTCGGCCTGACCTTCCGCCGGGCGTCGCAGCGGCTTGGGTTCTTCGGCAAGCTGAAGCTGGTTGCCGGGCTGGGCGCCGGCCTGTTCTCGTCCGAGGAAGTGGGCGAGAACGAGATCGAAAAGCTCAAGCAGGGCGACATGCTGGAATCGAGCTTCGGTGAGTTCGCCAGCGAGAGCCCGGCGCTGTACGAAACCATCATCGGCGAGCGCGACCGCTACATGGCCACGCGCCTGCGCGAGGAGCACACCCCGCAGCAGCGTGAAGTGCTGGCGGTGGTCGGTGCCGGTCACTTGGCCGGGCTGGCGCGCTACCTGGAAACCGATACCGAGGCACCGGCGCCGCTGCGCGCCGAGCTGGAGGCGGTGCCGAAGAAGCGCAACATCCCGTGGTTCACGCTCGGCATCCTGGCGATCGTGGCGACCGGCATCGGTGTGGGCTTCTACCGCGGCGGCCTGGGCGTGGGCACCGAGCTGCTGGCGACCTGGGCAATGTATACCGGCGGACTGGCGGGCCTGGGCTGCCTGCTGGCAGGCGGTCACCCGCTGAGCATTCTCACCGCGATCGCGGTGGCCCCGTTCAAGCCGTTCCGCCTGAGCATCCCGACCGGCGCATTCTCGGCGCTGGTGGAAGCGCGCCTGCGCAAGCCGGCCTACGAGGACTTCCTGAAGCTGCGCGACGATGCGCAGAGCCTGAAGGGCTGGTACCGCAATCGCGTTACCCGCGTGGTGCTGACCTTCATGCTGACCAACATCGGCAGCATGCTCGGCCTGTGGCTGACCACCTTCAAGGTGTGGGGCAAGGTGGCGGGGTAAGCCTCTCAACCGGCCACAGAATCTGTAGCGCCCGAGCCCATGCTCGGGCGACGCCGCGACGCGGCGAGCAGAAAAAAAGGGGGAGACCGCCCCACTACGACCGGCCTCCCCCACACCACAACACGTTGGCGCGCATTACAGCCGGGCAGCGCCCGGCTCCATCCTCTCCAGCCCGCGTGCACGGCGGATCAACCGCGTCACGGCATTGCGCAGGTCATCGAGCACCGCATAGATCGTCGGCAGGAACAGCAGGCTGACCACCGTCGAGAACGCCAGGCCGCCCGCAATCGCGCGCGCCATCGGCGAATACTCCGGGCCATTGCCGAACATCTGCGTATCGGTCAGCGAGATCGGGATCATCGCCAGGATCGCCGTGCCCATGGTCATCATGATCGGGCGCAGGCGTTCGCGTGAGCCTTCCACCAGCGCCTGGGTGCGGCCCATGCCGCTGCGCCGCAGGTTGTTGATGTGCTCGATCATCACGATGCCGTTGTTCACCACCACGCCCATCAGCACCAGGATGCCGATGAAGGACATGATCCCGAACGAGGTGCCGGTGATCCAGAACAGCCAGAACACGCCGAAGATCGAGAACAGCACGCCGCTCATGATCGCCGCCGGGAACAGCAGCGACTCGAACACCGCCGCCATCACCACGTAGATCATCACCAGTGCGATCAGCAGGTTGAACACCATCTGCTGCATGGCCTCGTCGTCGTTGCCGTAGTCGCCGCCGTCGAAGGTGAAGCCATAGCCGGCCGGGAAGTTCATCGGCTTGAGCACGGCTTCGATCGCCTTGCGCCCGTCCGGCGCGGTGACCTGCTCGGCCAGGTTGGCCTTGATGGTCAACGTGGTCTGGCGGTTGGTGCGGCCGATCTGGGTGGCCGACGAACCAACGTCCACGGTGACCAGGCTCAGCAGCGGCACGCTGCGGCCATCGCCGGTGCGCACGCTGAAACCGGCCAGGTCTTCCGGGCTGCTCTGCTCGGCGCCGGCAAAGCGCACCCACACCGGCACTTCGTTGTCACCGCGGCGGAACTCGCGCATCGGCGCGCCGCGCAGCGCCAGGCCGACGAAGCTGGCCACCTGCTCGGCATTGAAGCCGAACGCTGCGGCACGCTCGCGGTCGACGCGCACCTTCAGCTCGCCGCCCTTCTCGCCGTTGTCGATGCGCACGTCACGCAGCTCGGCACGCTGCGCCAGCAACGGCACCACTTCCTGGCCGATCTCCTGCAGCATCGAGCTGGAATCACCCACCAGCTGCACCTGCACGCCCTGGTTGCTGCCGCCACCGCCATCGCCGCCCTGGTTGCCGACGAAGTAATCGGTGCGTGCCGACTTCGGCAGGCCCTTGCGCAGTTCCTCCTGCAGCGGCTTGATGTCCTTGGCGTATTTTTCGTCCAGGGTGACCACCGTGGAGCTGCCTTCCTGCTCGCTGTACCACGAATACACCTGCTTCACGTGCAGGCGCTCGCGGTTCTGGTCGATCCAGTTCTCCACCCGCGCCACTTCCTCGGACATCTGGCGGTAGGTGTAGGCGCCCTTCCACATGTAGCCGATGAAGATGTCCTTGCCACCCTCACCACCGAACATGTCGACCTTGGTCAGCTTCATCGGCACCAGGCTGACCAGCACCACGAGCAGGATGCCGAGCAGGCTCCAACCGCGGTGATGCAGTGACCAGTCCAGCAGCTGCGCATAGCGTCGCTGCAGGCGCGCGATCAGGCCGGTCTGCGAGTGCACCAGCTTGGGCGTGGCCATGCGCGCGGACAGCATCGGGATCAGGCTGACCGCCACCAGCCACGAGGCCAGCAGCGAGACCGAGATGGTGATCGCGATCTGCGCCATGAAGATGCTGATGTTGTTGGTCTCGCCGAACAGGTTCGGCACGAACACGATGCAGTGGCACAGCGTGCCGGCGCTGAGCGCGATGGCCACGTTGCGGGTGCCGATGATCGAGGCCAGCCGTGGCTGCCCCGGCATGCGCTCGCGCTCCTGGTAGATGCTCTCCACCACCACCACCGCGTTGTCGACCAGCATGCCGACGGCCAGCAGCAGGCCCATCATGGTCAGGATGTTGAGTGTCACCCCGACGAAGTACATGAAGCCGAGGGTGATGGTGAAGCAGATCGGAATGGCCAGGGTCACCATCAGCGTCGACGGCCAATGGCGCAGGAAGAAGAACAGCACGGTGACCGACAGGATCAGGCCGACCGCGCCGGCCTCGGCCAGCTCCAGCAGCGAGGACGTCACTGCCTTGCCCTGGTTGTCGATCACCTTGATCTGCACGTCGCGCATCGACGGCTGCGCGCGGATCGCCTCGACCTCGGCCAGTGCCGCACGCGAAACGTCCACCAGGTTGGCGCTGCGTTCCTTGAAGATGTCCAGGCCCACCGCCGGGTTGCCGTCCAGGCGGCGCCCGTAGTTCATCCGCGCCGGCTTCAGGCGCACGTCGGCGATGTCGCCCAGGCGCAGGCCCTTGGCGTTGATCACCAGGTCGCGCATCTCCTGAAGGTCGGTGATCTCGCCTACCGGCTGCACGCGCACGCGTTGGCCGTTGTCATCGATCTGCCCGGCCGAGATCGAGAAGTTCAGCGTGCGCAGGCGCTCGCTCAGCTCGTTGATGCTCAACCCATGCGCGTTGAGCCGGTTCGGATCGATGGCGATCTCCACCTCGTTCGGCGGCGCACCGGTGATATCGACGCGGGCCACACCGGGAATACGCTCGATGCGCCGCTTGAACTCACGATCGAGCATGTCATAGGCGGTGGTCAGGTCGGTGGTGCTGGCCAGCCGCACCTTCAGCACGGGCTGGTCGCTGCTGGACCACTTGAACACGTTGTAGCGCTGCAGGTCGTCGGGCAGGTCGCTGCGGATCGCGTCGATACGCTCGCGCGCGTCCGACGCGGCAATGGCGATGTCGCGGTCCCAGTCGCTGAACTCGATGTAGATCAGCGCCGCCTCGGAGGTGGCCGACGAGCGCATGCGCTTGATGCCGGTCATCGTCGCCAGCGATTCCTCGACTGGACGGATGATGGTCCGTTCCACTTCTTCCGGGGTCGAGCCGGTGTAGGGAATCTGCACGAACAGGAACGGCGCGGAGATGTCCGGCAACGCCTCCAGCGGCAGCCGGAACGAAGCGATCAGGCCGATCACCACCAGCGACACGAAGCACATGATGGTGGTGACCGGACGGCGGATGGAGAACTCGGCAACACTCATGCCGGTTCCTCCACACCCGCTGTGCCGCCCTCGTCGCCATGCAGGCCCTCACCGGCGTGCTTGCGGCCGCGCTCACGGTAGTAGGCGTCGCCGCGACGATCCATCAGGTCGTACACCACCGGGATCACCAGCAGCGTCAGCAGCGTCGACACCAGCAGGCCACCGATCACGGTGATCGCCATCGGTGCACGCACTTCGGCGCCCTCGCCCATCGCCACCGCCAGCGGCAGGAAGCCGAACAGCGTGCACAGCGTGGTCATGATGATCGGCCGCAGGCGCGAGCGCGCACCTTCCACCAGCGCCTCATGCTTGGCCACGCCGGCCTCGCGCAGCTGGTTGACCTTGTCGATCAGGATGATCGCGTTCTTGGTGACCAGGCCGACCAGCAGGATCAGGCCGATGAACACCACCACCGAGATGGGCTTTCCGGTCAGCATCAGCGCCAGGATCGCGCCGACCAGCGCCAGCGGGATGGTGAACAGGATCACGAACGGGTGCAGCAGGGATTCGAACTGCGAGGCCATCACCAGGTAGACCAGGAAGATCGCCAGGCCGAAGGCGAAGATCAGCGACTTCGCCGCCTGCGCCAGTTCCTCGCCCTGGCCGCCGATGTGCAGGCCGACGCCCGCGCCCAGCGGCTGCTCGGCCACCATCTGCTGCACTTCGCGCATGGCGGCGCCGAGGTCGATGTCGCGCAGGTTGGCCGATACCACCGCGACCCGGGTCTGGTCGGCACGATGGATCTCGCTGGGGCCGGTGGTGGCGACCACGTCGGCCACCGCGTCCAGGGTCACCGGGCGGGTGCTGCCCGGATTGACGATCAGCCGGCGGATGCTCTCCACGCTGGCGCGGTCACCTTCCTGGGCGCGCACCAGCACGTCGATCTTGCGGTCACGGAAGCTGTAGCGGGTGGCGACGTCGCCACGCACCTTCTTCACCACCACGTCGGCGATCTGGCGGGTGGTCAGGCCCAGCGCACCGGCGCGCTCCTGGTCGAAGCGGATCTGGATTTCCGGGAAGCCCTCTTCCACCGTCGACTTCACGTCGGCGTAGTGGGCGTTGCCGCGCAGCATCGCCGCCAGGCGCTGGCCGGCCACTTCCAGGGTCGCCATGTCCTGCCCGCGCAGTTCGATTTCCAGCGGCGTGGAAAAGCTGAACAACGCCGGCCGCGCGAAGTCGACCTGGGCACCCGGGTGCTGGCTCATGGTGCCGCGCAGGCGCTCGGTGATCGCCGCTTCAGTGTGCGCATTGCCGCCACCTTCCATCACCACGGTCAGCTTGCCGATGTTCTCGCCACTTTCGGTCGGGCTGGCATCCAGCCGGGTGCCGCTGCCACTGACGCCATACAGCGAGGCCACGCCTTCGCCCTTGCCATGCGCCAACTGCAGCTCGCGCACCAGTGCATCAGTCTGCTTCAGCGGCGTGCCGGCCGGCAGCTTCACCGTCATTTCGAAACGGTCCTGCGCCAGCTGCGGGATCAGGTCGGCGCCAAGCATCGGCACCAGCGCCATGGTCGCCACGAAAATGATGGCTGCCACGCCCAGCACCTTGCCGGGATGCGCCAGCGCACTCGGCAGCAGGCGCAGGTAGCCTCGCTCGGCGCCTGCATAGGGCTTCATCGCCAGGTCGCTGGCCTTGCGCATCACCGGGCCGACCACCGCCACCACGCCGCGCCACAGGCGCACCACGAGCCAGGCCAGCGCATAGAAGCTCCAGCGCACGCTGGCGAGCAGGCCACGGCGGCCCAGTGCAACCGGCTTCTGCCAACGCTTCTGCGGCTGCCATGCTGCGTTCGGCGCCTCTTCCGGGAACGCCAGCGGCGGCCGCCCCTTCAGCGAGCTCAGCATCGGGATCAGGGTCATCGACACCAGCAGCGAGATCGCGATGGCGATCGCCACGGTCAGCGCCTGGTCGCGGAACAGCTGCCCGGCGATGCCATCGACGAACACCAGCGGCAGGAACACCGCGATGGTGGTCAGGGTCGAGGCGACCACGGCCATGCTCACTTCACGGGTGCCGGCGATCGCCGCCTGCAGGATGCCCAGGCCACGCTCACGGGCCTTGGCGATGCTCTCCAGCACCACGATCGAGTCATCCACCACCAGGCCGGTGGCCAATGCCAGGCCACCCAGCGACATCACGTTCAAGCTCAGGCCGAGCTGGCCCATGAAGAAGAACGTGGCGATGATCGAGACCGGCAACGACAGGCTGATCACGAACGTACTCCAGCCATCGCGCAGGAACAGGAAGATGATCAGGATCGCCAGCAGGCCGCCGATCACGGCATCCTTCTTGACGTCGGCGATGGCGTGCTCGATGAAGCGCGACTGGTCCTCGATGGTGGTCAGCTGGACATCGGACGGGAACGTGCCCTTGATCTGCTCCAGGCGCTTTCGCAGCGCTTCAGCGGTGGACACGGTGTTGGCGTCGCCTTCCTTGTAGATGGCCAGCTCGACCGACTCCTTGCCGCCCAGGCGGATGATCGCTTCGCGCTCCTTGTAGCCCTGGCGCACGGTGGCCACGTCCTTCAGGCGCACCGGCACGCCGTTGGCAACCACGCTGGAGCCACCGCCGGACGATGCGCTCTGTGCCGCCGACGCCGCCGCGATGGCGGCCGCCGAACCGGTCGACGCGGCGATGTTGAACATCTGCTGCAGCGCCGAGTCCGCCGCGCTGCCATTGGCGGCCTGGGTGGTCACCAGCAGGTTGCGGATCTCCTCCAGGTCGGCGAACTGGTTGACGGTACGCACCAGGAAGCGCTGCGAGCCCTCCTCCAGGCGGCCGCCGGAAATGTTGATGTTCTCGTCCTTCAGGCGCTTGATGACGGTGTCGATCGGCAGGTTCAGCTGGGCAAGCTTCTGCTGGTCGATGTCGACCTGGATCTCGTCCTCCAGGCCGCCGCCCACCTTCACTGCCGCCACACCGGTGACCGGCTCCAGCTTCTTCTTGAGGTCTTCATCGGCATAGCGGCGCAGGCCGGTCAGCTCGCGCACCGCATCGGCATCGCTGGTCGGCGCCGTCTTGTTCGACAGCACCAGGCGCATGATCGGCTCGGTTGACGGATTGAAGCGCAGCAGCACCGGGGCCTTGGCCTCCAGCGGCAGGTTCAGCGCTTCCATCTTGTCGCGCACCTCCAGGCTGGCCTGGTCCATGTTGGTGCCCCAGGCGAATTCCAGCACCACGTCGCTCTGGCCGGTGCGCGAGACCGACTTCAGCTTGCGCAGGTTCTTGACCACGCCGACCGCTTCTTCGACCGGCTGGGTGATCAGGGTTTCGATTTCAGTCGGCGCTGCACCGGTGTATTCGGTGCGCACGGTCAGCGTCGGGTAGCTCAGGTCGGGCAGCAGGTTGACCTTGAGATTGCCCAGCGCGATCAGGCCGAACAGCAGCAGCGTGACCGTGCACATGGCGATGGTCACGCGGCGGCGGGTGGCAAACTCCACCAGGCCGCCGCGCATGCCGGCGGCGGCGCCGTCGCTCGCCGGCGAGGCACCGTGGTCGTGGCCCGGGGCGGTCATTGCTTGCTCCCGGCCTTGTCTGCGGGCTTGGCGGCCGCAGCGACCGTCTTCGCCTTCGGATCGGCAATCACCTGCACCGTGGTGCCGTCGCGCAGGGCGACCTTGCCGGCGGTGACCACCTGATCACCGGCCGCCAGGCCATCACGGATCTCCACCCACGGGCCCTCGGCGTAACCCAGCTTGACCGGAACGCGTGCGACCTTGCCTTCGCGCACGCGGAACACCGCCGGCTCACCGTCGTCGAGCAACGCCAGGCGCGGTACGACCAGCGCATCGGCACGCTGGTCGTAGTCGATGCGGATGCGACCGAACATGCCGGGCTGCAGCGCGTGTGCGGCGCCGTCGAAGGCGCTGACCACGCGAAACGTGCCGCTGCCCGAATCCACCACCGGCGCGATGCGATCAACGGTGCCGGTGAAGCTCTGCCCCGGCAGCGCGTCGGCCGCCAGCGTCACCGGCTGGCCGGCGCGCAGGGTGGCCAGTTCACGCTCGGGCACGTTGAGGGTGGCTTCCAGCCGCGAGTTGTCGACGATGCGGAAGATCGGCGTGTTGATCTGCACGAAGTTGCCGGTCTTGATCGAGCGCGATGCGATCACGCCGGAGATCGGCGCCACCACCGTGGTGTAGGACAGCTCCAGCGTGGCCAGCCGGTACTGCGCGCGGACGTTTTCCAGGTCGTAGCGCAGCTGGTCGACATCGGCGGCGCTGACCATCTGCTGGCCGACCAGCTTCTGTGCGCGCTGGTAATTGTTTTCCAGCTTGCGCATCTGCGCTTCGCTCTGTGCAACGGCCAGCCGTGCACGATCCGGGTCCAGCCGCACCAGCGGTTGGCCGGCGGTGACCCGCTGCCCTTCCTCGACCAGCACCGCCAGCGCCACGCCGGAGGTCTTGGCGACCACCTGCGACTCGGCGCGTGGTTCCAGCGCGGCCGTGCCGGTGTAGCTGGCCGCGACGGCACGATGGCTGGCCACCGCCACTTCGACCGGGACTGCGTCGACCTTCTTCTCCTCCTTGGTTTCGGCAGCCTTGGCTTCGGAATTGGGCCCTGCGGCGCAACCGCCCAGCAGCAGGGAGGTGGAGATCAGCAGTGCGGCAGCGCAGATTCCGCTGCGACGGCCGGACAGGAAGGTTGGGTGCGACATCGTCGGGTCCCTGAAGGATGCGTGGACAGGTGTGGTAGCAAAGTAATGCACCACTTCACGGCAACACCATATCCCAAAGGTCATGGTGCCTTCACGCCGCCGGTCGGCCCGACCCCATTTCAGCTAGATGAAACCTGAGGCTATACTCGGGTCGTTCCGTACCCCACGCCGGAACGACCAGACCCGAATCCCCGGAAACGACACCATGCGCCCGCAGCCGCTCGCCGCTTGTCTCGCTCTGGCCGTCCTCCTGCCCCTTGGGGCCGCCGCACAGCCCGCTCCTGCTCCTGCCACACCCGCCCCGGCCCCGGCTCCCGCCGTTGCGCCAGCGCCTGCCGCACCCACCGGCAACTTCGACAATGGCCGCGTCCTGGCCTACACCTGCCAAGGCTGCCACGGGATCACCGGCTACAAGAACGCCTACCCCAGTTACCGGGTGCCGAAGATCGGCGGCCAGACCCAGCAGTATCTGGCCCAGGCCCTGACCGAGTACCGCCAGGGCAAGCGCCGGCATCCGACGATGCAGGCGCAGTCGATGAGTTTCAGCGAACAGGAGATCGCCGATCTCTCTGTTTACCTGTCCACCGTCAAGTAAGGCCCGCCCATGTCGAAAGCCGCGCATCCGATGCGTCACGCCATCGCCCTGTCCGTTGCCCTGCTGCTGGCCGCCTGCTCACAGTCGCAGGTGGAAAACAGCGAAAAATCGGCCGCCGACCCGGGCCATGCCAGCGGCGAGCACGGTTCATCGTCCTCCGCCGGCCTGCCCGCTGGCCGCGAGGCCGCCGGTGAAGCCCGCGCCAAGGTGAAGGGCAAGGCCACCAACCAGAGCTGCATCGACTGCCATGGGGCCGACGGCAATGCGCCGATCGATCCGACCTATCCGAAACTGGGTGGGCAGTACGGTGACTACCTGGCGCACGCGCTGCAGGCCTACCGCGCCGGTGACCGCCAGCATGCGCTGATGACGCCGCAGGCGAAGGACCTGAGTGATCAGGACATCGCCGATCTGGCGGCGTACTTCGGCAGCCGGCCGAGCCAGCTGCGGGATCTGCACGGGGTCAAATGACGGCCGGCCCCCCGGTCGGTGCGGACCGTCGGTTGGTAGGTGCGGACCGTTGGTCCGCACAGATTCCGGATATCCACGCATGGCGTGGATCTGCTGAGCCGAGCGTGGGCTCGGCTCTACATCAATCGGCGCGATCGCTGGCGCCGGTCAACGCTCAGCCTTCCAGCTCTTCCCAGCGCGCGTAAGCGGCATCCAGTTCGGCCTGCACCTTGGCCAGCTGCTGGGTGTGCGCCGTCACTTCAGCACTGCTGCGGGTGTAGAACGATGGGTCGTTCATCGCCGAGGTCAGCCCTTCGACATCGCCTTCCAGCTTCTCGATGGTCTTTGGCAGCTGCTCCAGCTCGCGCGCTTCCTTGTACGCCAGCTTGCGCTTGGGGGCTGCGGGAGTCGCGGCCGCAGCAGCGGCCGGTGCAGCAGTCGCCGGCTTGGCAGCCGGGGCCGCGGCAGGCGCAGCCACGCTGGCCGCATAGCGCTGCCAGTCGCTGTAGCCACCGACGTACTCGCCGATCACGCCGTCGCCTTCCATCACCAGCGTGGAGGTCACCACGTTGTCGATGAAGTCACGGTCGTGGCTGACCAGCAGCAGCGTACCGGTGTACTCGCCCAGCAGCTCTTCCAGCAGCTCCAGGGTTTCCACGTCGAGGTCGTTGGTCGGTTCGTCCATCACCAGCAGGTTGGACGGCTGCGCGAAAAGCTTGGCCAGCAGCAGGCGGTTGCGCTCGCCACCGGACAGGCGGGTGATCGGCGCACGCGCGCGCTCGGGGGTGAACATGAAGTCCTGCAGGTAGGCATGCACGTGCTTGCGCTTGCCGTTGAACTCGAGGAAATCGCGGCCTTCGGCCACGTTCTCGATCGCGCTCCAGTCTTCGCGCAGCACCGCGCGGTACTGGTCGAAATAGGCGATCTGCAGGTTGGTGCCCGCATTGACCTCTCCCTTGGCCGGCTGCAGTTCGCCCAGCAGCAGCTTCAGCAGCGTGGTCTTGCCGCTGCCGTTGGGGCCGATCAGGCCGATGCGGTCGCCACGCAGGATGGTGGTGGTGAAATCGCGGACCATGGTGCGCTCGCCGAAGGCGAACGAAATGTCCTTGACGTCGATGACCTTCTTGCCGGAGCTGACGCCCTGCGCAGCTTCCATCTTGACGTTACCGCTGAGGTCGCGGCGCTGCGAGCGTTCGGTGCGCATCGCCTTGAGGCGGCGCACGCGGCCTTCGTCGCGGGTACGGCGCGCCTTGATGCCTTGGCGGATCCAGACTTCTTCCTGCGCCAGCAGCTTGTCGAAGCGGGCATTTTCCTGCGCCTGCGCGTTGAGGCGTTCCTCGCGGCGGCGCTCGTAGTTGGCCCAGTCGCCCGGCCAGCTGGTCACCTGGCCGCGGTCGATCTCGACGATGCGGGTGGCCAGCGCACGCAGGAAGCGGCGGTCATGGGTGACGAACACCACGCTGCCGCTCCAGCCCTTCAGGAACGCTTCGAGCCAGTCGATGGCTTCGATGTCCAGGTGGTTGGTCGGTTCGTCCAGCAGCAGCACGTCCGGGCTCGATACCAGTGCACGGGCCAGCAGCACGCGGCGCTTCATGCCGCCGGACAGGCGGCCGAATTCGGCATCGCCGTCCAGGTCGAGCTTGGTCAGCGTTTCGCTGACACGCTGGTCCAGGCCCCAGCCGTTGGCGGCATCGATCTTGGCCTGCACATTGCCGAGGGCTTCACCATCGAAGACCTCGGCATGGCTGAGATGGTGGAACTCGGCCAGCCACTGGCCCAGTTCACCGAGGCCATCGGCAACGACGTCGAACACCGAGCCGGCTGCGCCGTGTGGCACTTCCTGCTCCAGGCGGGTGACGCGCACGCCCTGCTGCACGCGGACTTCGCCGTCATCGGGCTTGTGGTCGCCCGACAGCAGCTTGAGCAGGGTGGATTTGCCGGCGCCGTTGCGGCCGATCAGGGCGATGCGTTCGCCCGGCTCGATCGACAGTTCGGCCTTTTCCAGCAACAACGGGCCGCCGACGCTGAAGTCGACGTTCTGCAGAGTAATCAGAGGCATCCGGATATTGTACGGGTTGGGGGCGTCGGCCGGGTTGCACCCGGCACCCGCGGTAGTGCCGGCCGCTGGCCGGCAACCTCAACGGCAACGTCAAAAGCTGGTTTCCTGTGGGATGGCGGGATGGGTCCGGTCGCGGGGGACGCCGTAAACCCGTCCCTGGGGGCTTGGCCGCGGCATCCATGCCGCGGACACCCCCGCAACCGGACCCATCCCGCCTTCGACAGATTCCTGCAATCTGTCGGAACTACATTCTGCTCTGGTGGGTGTCGACCTTG
This sequence comes from Stenotrophomonas sp. YJH_SMC_65, assembly GCF_059369475.1. Taxonomy (NCBI): domain Bacteria; kingdom Pseudomonadati; phylum Pseudomonadota; class Gammaproteobacteria; order Lysobacterales; family Lysobacteraceae; genus Stenotrophomonas; species Stenotrophomonas sp. YJH_SMC_65. The sequence continues at coordinate 50,609 of NZ_JCAFSR010000009.1, read as the reverse complement.
GTCGACTCGGTAGATCCACGCCATGCGTGGATGAGCGCTACAAGAAGGGTCGATGGATGGAGTCGACTGGAAATCTGATGGCTACCCCACCTCCCCCAGCAATGCCTGCAACCCCGGCAGCCATTGCTTGCCGGGGTGGCGCACCAGCCACAGGGTGCGCTGCAGGGCCGGCAGAGGAGTCTCGAGCACGCGCAGGCGGCCCAGGGCCAGCGGCTCTTCCAGCGCGTGGCGCGACAGGCAGGCCAGGCCGAGGCCGGCGATGGCGGCCTGCTTGATCGCTTCGGTATTGCCCAGCTGCAGGGTCTGCGCGAAGCCACGCAGGTGCGGCAGCAGGGCCTGTTCCACGGCTTCGCGGGTGCCGGAGCCGGGCTCACGCAGCAGCCAGCGTGCGCGGCGCAGCTCATCCAGCGACCAGCGTGCGCGGGCATCGGCGGCAGCCACGATCACCAGTGGGTCCTGCTGCCAGGCGGTCACCTGCAGGCCACGCTCATGGCACGGGCCTTCGATCAGGCCGGCGTCGACGTCCAGGCGCTGTACCGCGGCGACCACGCCGGCACTGTTGTCGATGCGCAGATCGACCTCGGCCTGCGGCGCCTGCCGCAGCAGTTCGGCGATGCGTGGCGGCAGCAGGTAGTTGCCGATGGTGGTACTGGCGGCCAGCACCAGCCGTAGCGGTGCGCCCTGCGACGGGTCGCCGCCGGCGGCCAGCTGCCGCTCCAGATCGGCGGCGTTGACCAGCAAGGTGCGCGCCGGCTCCAGCAGCGCGCGGCCGTGCCCGTTCAGCGCCAGGCGGCGGCCGATGCGGTCGAACAGCGGGGTGCCGAAGTGCGCCTCCAGCTCCTGCAGGGCGGCGCTGCTGGCCGACTGCGAGAGCGCGACGGCCTGGCCGGCGGCAGTGGTGGTGCCATGGTCGGCGATGGCGACGAAGACCTGCAGCTGGCGCAAGGTCAGGCGCATGGAATTTACCCGATTTATAGGTAGGTTTCACCCATATTATTCGTTTTACAGGTCAGTGACACAGGCGCACGCTTGGCCCATCACTCCAGTCCTGTCGCGCCATGAACGCCACCGCTCTCTCCTCCTGGTCCCTGCCCGCCCTGCGCCAACGCTGGCAGCCTCGCCTGCCCGGCCTGCTGCTGGTGGGCCTGATCGCGGCGGCGTCGCTGTACCTGGCCGAGCTTCCCTGGCTCCAGGCGCATGGCCTGAGCGCGCTGACCGTGGCCATCGTCGCCGGCATCGTCGTCGGCAACACCCTTTACCCGCGGCTGGCGCCGAGCAGCGCGGCCGGTGTCGGCTTCTCCAAGCACTGGCTGTTGCGCGCCGGCATCGTGCTGTACGGCCTGCGCCTGACCTTCCAGGACATCGGCCACGTCGGCGTGGCCGGCGTGCTGATGGACGTGCTGGTGGTCGCCAGCACCTTCGGGCTGGCCTGCTGGCTGGGCATGCGCGTGTTCAAGATGGAGCGCGAAGCGGCGATGCTGATCGGCGCCGGCAGCGCGATCTGCGGCGCGGCGGCGGTGATGGCCGCCGAGCCGGTGGTGCGCGGCCGCGCTGCGCAGGTCACCGTCGCGGTCTCTACGGTGGTGGTGTTCGGCACGCTGGCGATGTTCCTTTACCCGGCGTTGTATGCACTGGTGCAATCGCACGGCTGGCTGGCAATGGACGCGCGGCAGTACGGCCTGTTCACCGGTGCGACGGTGCATGAAGTGGCACAGGTGGTGGCGGCAGGCCGCGCGGTCAACGAAGCAGCGGCCGACACGGCGGTGATCACCAAGATGGTGCGGGTGATGCTGCTGGCGCCGTTCCTGGTCGCGCTGTCGCTGTGGCTGGCGCGTGGCGGCAAGGCCAGCGCCGACGGCAGCAAGGCGCGCATCGTGGTGCCGTGGTTCGCTTTTGGTTTCGTGGCGGTGGCCGGGTTCAACTCGCTGCATCTGCTGCCGGCGGGCCTGCAGGCGGGGCTGGTGCAGCTGGATACCGTGCTGCTGGCGATGGCGATGGCCGCGCTGGGCCTGACCACCCACGTCTCGGCGCTGCGCCAGGCCGGGCTGAAGCCGCTGCTGCTGGCGCTGATCCTGTTCGCCTGGCTGCTGTTCGGTGGCCTGGCGATCCATCAGGGTGTACTGGCGGTGCTTGGCTGAGCAGGAGCGTGCCGACCCAGGTCGGCATCCACCCGTAGATCCACGCCATGCGTGGATGCCCCCCGGGTGTATTCACGCCCTGCGTGGATGACGACTCCGATGGGGTCGGAGCCCTTTCCTGCGGAAAGGGATTCGACCCCATCCGATCAGGCGGGACCGGCCGCGCAGGCAGGTACAATGCGCCATGACTGACTTCTCGACCCTGCCGCTGAGCCCGGCCCTGCAGCCCGGCCTGGATGCCCTCGGCTATACCACCCTCACCCCCGTGCAGGCGCAGAGCCTGCCGGCCATCCTCGATGGCCGTGATGTGATCGCACAGGCACCCACCGGCAGCGGCAAGACCGCCGCCTTCGGCCTGGGCCTGCTGCAGGCCATCGACCCCAGCCTGATCCGCGTGCAGGCGCTGGTGCTGTGCCCGACCCGCGAACTGGCCGACCAGGTCGGCAAGCAGATCCGCAAGCTGGCCACCGGCATCCCCAACCTGAAGCTGTTGCTGCTGGTGGGCGGCGTGCCGCTGGGCCCGCAGCTGGCCTCGCTTGAAGGCCACGATCCGCATGTGGTGGTCGGCACGCCCGGCCGCGTGCAGGAGCTGGCACGCAAGCGCGCGCTGAACCTGGGCGCGGTGCGCACGCTGGTGCTGGACGAGGCCGACCGCATGCTCGACATGGGCTTCGAGGAGCCGATCCGCGAGATCGCCGGCCGCACCCATAGGGACCGCCAGAGCCTGCTGTTCTCCGCCACCTTCCCCGACAGCATCCGCGCCATGGCGCGTGACCTGCTGCGCGACGCGGTGGAAGTGACCGTGGAAGGCGCCGACCAGGCACCGGCCATCCGCCACCTGTTCTGCGAGGTGGAACCGGCGCATCGCCAGAAGGCGCTGGCCGGCCTGCTGCTGAAGTACACGCCGGAATCGGCGGTCGTGTTCTGCAACACCCGCAAGGACGTGGACGAAGTGGCCAACTCGCTGCAGCAGTTCGGCTTCTCCGCACTGGCCCTGCATGGCGACATGGAGCAGCGCGACCGCGAGGAAGTGCTGTTGCTGCTGGCCAACCGCAGCTGCAACGTGCTGGTCGCCAGCGACGTCGCCGCGCGCGGCCTGGACGTGGAAGAGCTGGCGGCGGTGATCAACTACGAACTGCCGACCGACGTGGAGAGCTACCAGCACCGCGTGGGCCGTACCGGGCGCGCCGGTGCCAGCGGCCTGGCGATCAGCCTGGTGGCCGGCCGCGAGAAGACCCGCGCCGACGCCATCGAAGCGCAGATGGGGCAGCCGCTGGACTGGCAGAAGACGCCGCTGGCAACCTCGCGCCCGGCCGAACTGCCGCAGGCCGCGATGCGCACGCTGCGCATCGACGGTGGCAAGACCGACAAGCTGCGCCCGGGCGACATCCTCGGTGCGCTGACCGGTGATGCCGGCCTGTCGAGCAAGTTCATCGGCAAGATCGCGATCTTCCCGACCCGCTCCTATGTGGCGATCGCGCGTGAGCAGGCCAACAAGGCCGTGGCCAAGCTGGAAGCCGGCAAGATCAAGGGCCGTCGTTTCCGCGTGCGGATGATGTGATTGAAGCAGCGTTGCCAACCACGGTTGGTAACGATCTGGCCTGGTAGCGGCCAACCTTGGTTGGCCCGTCCATGGCACCCGTCACGAAAAGTGCTGCCAACCAAGGTTGGCAACGACCGGCTCCCGGCCATTCGCGCTGGCAGGTGCCAACCCTGGTTGGCACCCACCCTTCGGTCAGAACACCAGTTCGGTGTGCAGCGGCAGGTCCGATTCCCAGCGGGCGCGACCTCCGAGGCCGTCCAGTTCGACCAGTACACCGGCGCCGACCACTTCAACGCCCAGGCGGCGCACCAGCGACAGCGCAGCGACCAGCGTGCCGCCGGTGGCCAGCACGTCGTCGATGATCACCACGCGGGCGCCGGCCGGCAGCGCATCGGCATGCACTTCGATGCAGTCGCTGCGGTATTCCAGCGTGTATTCCTCGCGCAGGACCTGGCCCGGCAGCTTGCCCGGCTTGCGCACCGGCACGAAGCCGACGCCCAGCTCCAGCGCCATCGCGGCACCGAGGATGAACCCACGCGATTCGATGCCGACCACTGCGTCCAGCTTCTGGTCGCGCCAACGGTCGGCCATCGCGGTGATCGCGCCGCGGAAATCCTCGCCATGGGCGAGCAGCGGCATGATGTCCTTGAACAGGATGCCGGGCTTGGGGAAGTCGGCGATGTCGCGCAGGCGGGAGGCCCACTGCGGAGCGACGATGGCGTCGGTCATGTCACATTGGCTATCTGATGGCGGCATAGGGTACCTGTTCCGGGCGCCGCCTGCCTGCTGGTGGTGTCCGGCCGGGCTGCGCCCGGCACCTGCCGTAGTGCCGGCCGCTGGCCGGCAACCTCAACAGCAACTGCAACTGCAACTGCAACTGCCTGCATCCCGGGGGACGGCGGGGCGGGCCCGGTTGCGGGGGACGCCGTAGATGCGTCCGCGTAGGCTCGGTCGCGCCATCCATGGCGCTCACGCCCCCGCAACCGGACCCACCCCGCCTTCGACAGTTTCCTGCGATCTGTCGGAATTGCTCATGGGGTCAGATCCGTTTTACGAAGGAAAACGGATCTGACCCCGGAATTTCATTCGATATCTGACAGATGTGTCGACCAAGGTCGACACCTACCCACAGCCGCGGGAATCTGTCGGAGGTGGGGCGGTGTCGGAGTGCGGGGTGTCAGCCGCATGGATGCGGCTGCCAAGCTTACAGGGACGTACTTGCAGCGTCCCCGCACCTTGCAGCGTCCCCGCACTCCGACACCGCCCCGCCAAACCACGGAATCCGCTTTTGCTCTGGCTGTTGATCTGGCCTCCGCAGCTGCAGGGCGCAGCCCTGCCGAAACCCACCCTCAGGAACTGCAGGACAGCATCGAGCAACCGGCGCGATTGTCGGCCCACGCCGGGCGCTTGCCAGCGAAGTGTTCCAGGCCGGCACGCTCGGTGTACGGGTCGCGCAGCACGTCCTGCAGTGCATGGACGCCGCCGAGATCCCCCTGCTCTGCGCGGTCGATCGCTTCCTGGGCCAGCCAGTTGCGCAGCACGTACAGCGGGTTGGCCGCTGCCATCTTCGCCTGGCGTTCGCTGGCCGCCAGCGGATCGCGGCGCAGGCGCGCTGCGTAGTCCTGCAGCCAGTGCCGCAGCGGTGCCTGCACTGCCTGTCGCCGCGCCTCGTCGTAGTACACCGCGTCCAGAACCGTCGCATCTGCTGCCGCCGGGTCGATGCGCATCAGTGCGCGCCAAGCCAGGGTCATGTCCATTGCGCCCTCCTGCATCAGCTGTTGCCAGCGCTGGTAGAGCTGCAGGTCATCATCGTCGGCAGCAGCCAGCCCCAGCTTCGCTGCAGCATCGCGACGCGTGCAGGCCACGAACGTGGACTGGTAAGCCGCCAGGCCTGCCTGCAGCGGTTCGACATCGGCGAACAGCGGCGACAGCGCCTGCGCCAATCGGCTCAGGTTCCAGTACGCCACCTGCGGCTGGGTGCCGAAGCGGTAGCGGCGCCCCTGGGCGTCGGTGGTGTTCGGCGTCCAGTCCGGATCGAAGTCCTCGACCCAGCCATAGGGGCCGTAATCCAGCGTCACACCGAGCACGGACAGGTTGTCGGTGTTCATCACGCCGTGCACGAAGCCGACACGCATCCAGTGCGCGATCATCTCGGCCGTGTGCACCGCGATCTGCGCGAACCAGTCGCCGTACAGCGCCTCGCCCTGCCCTTGCAGTTCGGGGAAGTCGCGGGCGATGCAGGCATCCACCAGCTGCTGCAGCAGGGCGGTTTCACCGCGCGAGGCCGGCAGTTCGAACGAACCGAAGCGCAGGAACGACGGCGAGACCCGGCATACGATGGCGCCTGGCTCGGCACGCGGATGGCCGTCATAGAACATGTCGCGCACCACGTCCTCACCGGTGCCGACCAGTGACAACGCGCGCGTAGTCGGCACGCCAAGGTGATGCATCGCCTCGCTGCACAGGAATTCGCGGATCGATGAGCGCAGCACTGCCCGTCCATCGGCCCCGCGCGAGTACGGCGTTGGCCCGGCCCCCTTCAACTGCAGCTCCCAGTGCTGGCCATCCGGCGCAACCAGCTCACCCAGCGAAATCGCACGCCCGTCGCCGAGCTGGCCGGCCCAGTGGCCAAACTGATGGCCACCGTAGTTGGCTGCCCACGGTTGCATGCCGGCGTACAGCGCATTGCCGCCGAATACCTGCGCGAAACCTTCGCTTTCGACTTCAGCGGTATCGAAGCCAAGCATTTCGGCAACGTCCGGCGCCCAGGCCAACAGCGTGGGCGCCGTCACCGGGGTCGGCATCACGGGCGACCAGGCGGCGCCCAGCACTTCGCGCCTGCGCGGGCCGGATTCGGGGTCGCCCGGCAGGGTGTGCAGCAGGCGGTTGTCGAAACGGGGAGTGTCGGTATCCATGGTGCTGGAGATGAGGGCGACGGCCGCCCTCCTCAATTGCCGCCGAGCGCCTGCAGGTGGCCGCCGTGGGCCTCGGCACGCTGGTAGGCCGGGCGTTCACCGATACGCTTGAGGAAGCCACGCAGTGCCGGTTTGTCGTCCAGGCCACCACCGCGCGCGGCAGCGGCCTGGATCGGGAAGCTCATCTGGATGTCGGCCGCACTGAAACGCTCGCCGGCAAACCACGGGCTTTCGGCCAGGCGGCGCTCCATCCAGTCCAGGTGCAGGCGCCGCTGCGGGCCGATGAAGCCGCGCTCGGCCTTGTCGGCAATGCTGCGTGCGATCGGGCGCGCGAAGAACGGCATCGGCGCGTTGCGTATGCGGCCCATCACCAGGGTCAGCAGCAACGGTGGCATCGCCGAGCCTTCGGCGTAGTGCAGCCAGTAGCGGTAAGCGATGCGTTCGGCCCCGTCTGCCGGCATCGGTGACGGCGACAGCTGGCGTTGCGTGTCGTAACGGTCAGCGAGGTAGTCGAGGATCGCGCCGGACTCGGCCAGTACCAGCTCACCATCCTGCAGTACCGGCGACTTGCCGAGCGGATGCACGTTGCGCAGTTCCGGCGGCGCCAGCAGCGTCTTCGGATCGCGCGGATAGCGGCGCAGTTCGTAGTCCAACCCCAGCTCCTCCAGCATCCACAGCACGCGCAGCGAACGGGAGTTTTCCAGATGGTGGACGATGCGCATGGGGGTGATCCCTTGGGGAGACGCGCATCGTACCGCGCCGGCTGCATGTCCTTTGTAGAGTCGAGCCATGCTCGACTGTCTTTGGGCGCAGTCCAGCATGGCTCGACTCTACAAAAAAAACGGCGGGCAATAAAAAACGCCGGAAGCTTTCGCTTCCGGCGTTCTGGCTACCCAACGGTAGCAGACGGATTAGACCGCCTGCACCTGGTCAGCCTGCATGCCCTTCTGACCCTGGACGGCGATGAAGGTAACCTTCTGGCCTTCCTGCAGGGTCTTGAAGCCGGTGCCCTGGATCGCGCGGAAGTGCACGAACAGGTCCGGGCCGCTTTCCGGGGTGATGAAGCCGAAGCCCTTGGCGTCGTTGAACCACTTGACGGTACCGGTCTGACGTTCAGACATTTTTACTAACTCCTGAAACACATGTTGAAAAAAATCGCAGCCACCGGGTATCGGGGCCGAGACTGAGTTGCAGGCGTTGGTAAAGCGGATCGATGAGCGGATCGTGAGATCAACTGCACCAGGCCACGATTCACGGTGACCCTAGCAAACACAGTGGGTCGCACGATACGCGTGTTTTCTGCAAAAAGCGATAGCCCCGACGTTCATGGGAATACGTCACCCGCTAGGCGTGACAAGGGTTGGCAGCCTCTCGCGGCTAACTCCGAGTCCCCATTCAGGTTTTTCCTACCCTACACTGGGTAAATGACTGAAGCTGAAACCCCCGCTGAACACGCCTCTCCCCGCATCTGGGTGGATGCGGACGCCTGTCCCACCGTCATCCGCGACATCCTGTTCCGTGCGGCTGAACGGGTCGGGATCGAACTGACCCTGGTCGCCAACCAGTGGATCCGCACCCCGCCCTCGCGCTGGCTGCGCTCGATCCAGGTGCCGCAGGGGCTGGACGTGGCCGACAGCGCCATCGTCGAGCGGGTCGCCGCGGGGGACCTGGTGGTCACCCAGGACATCCCGCTGGCCGCGCTGGTGCTGGAGAAGCAGGCCGTCGCGCTGAACCCGCGCGGCCAGTTGTACACACCGAACAACATGGCCGAGCGACTGTCGATGCGCAATTTCATGGAGGAACTGCGCGGCGCCGGGGTCCAGACCGGCGGACCGCCGCCCCTGGGCCCCCGCGACCGGCAGCTGTTCGCTGCCGAGCTGGACCGCTGGCTGGCGCGACGCCCGGCCCGCTGAGCGCCTGGCCGCCCTAAGCCGGAAGGCTCAGGCTGCGGCCGCTGCTGAACATCCGTCGTGCACCACTCAACGGGTCATCGAAAGCCAGGGCCCGCGCCAGCAGCTGCAGCGGCGCCTCGGCTACGTCCGGTGCCCGTTGGCGAAGCTGCGGGTACAGGTCGTCACCCATGATCGGCGCCCCCAGCATGGCCATGTGCACGCGCAGCTGATGCTTGCGGCCGGTTTCCGGCAGCAGCCGGTAGCGCCAGATCGGCCCTTCGGCCTCGATCAGCTCGATCCGGCTGCGCGCATTGGCCTCGCCGGGCACTTCGGCCATGCGGAAGAACGGCTCGCCCGGCACCAGGCGGCTGTACCGCTGCAGCGGAAACTCCCGCCCCGGCAGCGCCGGTGCCAAGGCCTCATAGGTCTTTTCGATGCGCCGCTCACGGAACAGGCGCTGGTAAGCATCGCGCGACGCACGCTGGGTCGAGAACAGCACCAACCCGGCCGTCAGCCGATCCAGCCGGTGCAGCGGCACCAGATCGGCATTGCCGGTGCGGGCGACCAGCCGCGCCAGCAGCGTCTCGCGTACATGCCCGCCCGCCGGTGTCACCGGCAGGAAATGCGGCTTGTCGGCCACCAGCAGGTGCGCATCCAGATGGACGATGGTTTCGGTGAAGGGGATCACCGGTTCGTCGGCCACCTCGCGGAAGTACTGGATGTCCAGCCCGACCTGCCAGGGCATGTCCGCAGTGAGCGCCCTGCCCTGTGCGTCCAGCACGCGGCCGCGCGCGAAGCGATCCTGCCATTGCGCGCGCGCGATGCGCGGAAAACGTGCACACAGGCCATCCAGCAGGGTGGCCCAGGGGCCGGGCGGCAGTTGCAGCCGGCTGGGCAAGGTCATGGCGTCCACTCCGGCCACGGGAAAGAGCGCAAGAGTGCCACCGTTGACGGTGCGCAGACAGTCCGGCCACGGACACCCCCGGAGCAAACCTCTATCATTGTCCTCTTTAGTCCACGGATCCCCCATGGCTCTTACCGCCACCATCCGCAAGGCCGAACTGCAGATCAGCGACATGGATCGCGGCTACTACGCGACCCACAACCTGACCTTGGCCCAGCATCCGTCCGAGACCGACGAGCGCCTGATGGTGCGCCTGCTCGCCTTCGCGCTGAACGCCGGCGATCGCCTGGAGTTCGGCCGCGGCCTGAGTACCGATGACGAGCCCGATCTGTGGGAACACGACTACACCGGCGACATCCTGCAGTGGATCGACCTGGGCCATCCGGACGAATCGCGCATCCGCAAGGCCAGCAATCGCAGCCGCCAGGTGCAGGTGGTCAACTACGGCGGCAACGCCTCGGAGATCTGGTGGAGCAAGCAGGGCAAGGGCCTGGCGCGCTTCGACAATCTTTCGGTGGTCGCTCTGGACGGCGAATTCGTCGAGCGCTGGGGCCAGCAGATCCAGCGTGCCATGCGTTGGAGCGTGCTGATCCAGGACGGCGAAGTGCAGCTGCTCAACGACCAGATCCAGCTCGACGTGATCCCGGACTGGCGCAAGCGCGCCAAGGCATGAGCACCATCCGTTGCGATGTGGTGGTCATCGGTGCCGGCGCAGCCGGGCTGATGACCGCGATCACTGCCGGCCAGCGCGGCCGCCAGGTGCAGGTGATCGACCATGCCAACAAGGTCGGCAAGAAGATCCTGATGTCCGGCGGTGGCCGCTGCAACTTCACCAACACCGGCACCACCCCGGCCAACTTCCTGTCGGCCAACCCGCACTTCTGCAAGTCGGCGCTGGCCCGCTACACGCCCTGGCATTTCATCGAGCTGGTGCACAAGCACGGCATCGCCTATCACGAAAAGGAACTGGGGCAGCTGTTCTGCGATATCTCGTCCAAGCAGATCGTGAAGATGCTGGTGGACGAGTGCCAGGCGGCCGGCGTACAGATCCGTACCGACTGCAGCGTGCAGCGCATCGAGCACGGCAGCGATGGTTTCCGCGTGCACACCACCCAGGGCCTGTTCCATTGCGCCTCGCTGGTGGTTGCCACCGGTGGCCTGTCGATTCCCAGCATGGGGGCCAGCGGTTTTGGCTATGAGGTGGCCCGCCAGTTCGGCCACCAGGTACTGCCGACCCGCGCCGGGCTGGTGCCGTTGACCCTCAGCGGCAAGCACCAGGAGCGGCTGGCCGACCTCAGCGGCGTCGCACTGCCGATCGAGGCGCGCTGCAACGGAAAGAGTTTCCAGAACTTCATGCTGCTGACCCACCGTGGCGTAAGCGGCCCGGCCATCCTGCAGATTTCGTCGTTCTGGCAGCCCGGCGATGCGCTGGAGCTGGACCTGTTGCCGGGCCAGGATGCCGGCGAGTGGTTGCGCCAGATGAAGCGCGACCGCCCGGCCGCCGAGCTGCGCACGGTGCTGGGCGAGGTACTGCCGAAGCGGCTGGCGCAACGCCTGTGCGAGCACTGGCTGCCCGACCGGCCCGTGCGCCAGCTGGACGAGCCGGTGCTGCGCCAGGCCGCGCAGCTGCTGGGCGCATTCCCGCTGGTGGCCAGCGGCACCGAAGGCTACCGCACCGCCGAGGTCACCCTGGGCGGCGTGGACACCGCCGAAGTGTCATCCTCGACGATGGAATCCAAGCGCGTGCCCGGCCTGCACTTCGTTGGCGAGGTGCTGGACGTGACCGGCTGGCTGGGCGGCTACAACTTCCAATGGGCCTGGGCCAGCGGCCACGCAGCCGGCGGCGTGGTGTGAACCACTTCGCCGTTCGACGCGCGCCAGGGGTGCGCGCATGGACGGTTCGCCGCGCATCGTGTATCTAGATTCGCAGATTGGGGAGCAGTGCATGCAGAACGCGAACGACATCACCATCCGCCTGCTGATCGTCGATGACAGCGGCGAGAATGCCGAAGCCATCGTCAGCACCCTGCGCAACAGCGGCATCGCGGTACGCCCGTGGCGTCCGCAGGATGCGGCCGAGCTGGCCCAGGTGCTGGCCAGCCAGGCCATCGACCTGGTGCTGGCCTCGCCTTCGCAGGGCATCCCGCTGCAGCTGGCGGCCCAGCACATCGCCGCCAGCGGCAAGGACATCCCGCTGGTGCTGCTGGCCGAGCGCATCGACGAGGACGAACTGGTGCAGGCCAGCAGCCATGGCATCCGCGCCCTCGCCCTGCGCCAGCGCCCCGAGCATCTGCTCGCCGTGGTCCGCGACCAGTGGGTCGACCTGCAGGCGCGTCGCGGCCTGCGCCGGATCGAGGCGCAGATGCGCGAGACCGAGCGCCGCTGCGACGCGCTGATCGCCTCCTCGCGCGACCCCATCGCCTATGTGCATGAAGGCATGCACATCCGCGCCAACGACGCCTACCTGGAGATGTTCGGCTACGATCATTTCGAGGACATCGAAGGCATTTCGCTGCTGGACATGGTCGCCGCCCAGCACGTGGAGGGCTTCAAACAGCTGCTCAAAGGCCTCAGCCGTGGCGAGGCGCCGCCGCCGCAGTACCAGCTCGACGCGCGCCACGAGGACGGCAGTTCCTTCCCGGCGACGATGGAATTTGCCGCGGCCACCTACGAGGGCGAGTCCTGCCTGCAGGTGGTGCTCCGCCGCCGCATGGAGTTCGACCCCGAGCTGGCACGCGAGGTCGAGGACCTGCGCCAGCGCGACCAGGTCACCGGCCTGCTCAATCGCCCGACCTTCATGCTGCAGCTGGAAAGCGCGGTGGCCCAGGCCGGGCGCAGCGAGGGTCAGTTCGGCCTGCTGCTGATCGAGCCTGACCACTACGCGCGCCTGCTGCCGGATATCGGCCTGGCGTCGGCCGACATCCTGATCGGCGCTCTCGCCGCCCTGCTGGCCGAGGTGGTCGGCGAGGACGCGCAACTGGCCCGCTTCGGCGAACACAATTTCGCCGTGCTGCAGGCCGGGCCCTACGCGCAGACCGTGGCGCTGGCCGAGCGCATCCGCGAAGCCTATGCCGCACATGTCTTCAGCATCGGCGCACGCTCGGCCACGGTGACGGTCAGCATCGGTGGCGTGCAGGTGGGCGAGAAGATCGCCAGCATCGGCCAGGTGCTGGCGCGCGCCAGCGACTGCACCCAGGCCGCCGCCGAACTGGGCAACACCTGCCGCATCTTCGACCCGGCTGCCGCCGACCGTGTCGAGGAAGAACGCGTACAGCGCTGGGTTGCGCGCATCCGCGAGGCGCTGGCCGGCGACGGCTTCCAGCTGCACTACCAGCCGGTGCTGAACCTGCAGGGCGAGCCACTGGAGCTGTACGAGGCCTACCTGCGCCTGGAGAACAATGGCGAGCTGCTGAGCCCGACCGCGTTCCTGGGCATCGCCGAGGAACACGGCCTGCTGGCCGACATCAACCGCTGGGTGGTCTCGCAGGCCATCGCGGTGCTCGGCCAGCGGGCACGCGAAGGCAGCGCCACCCAGGTGCTGGTGAAGGTGACGCCGGAATCGTTCGAGGACCCGCAGATGATCGCCACGCTGCGCCGCGAACTGCAGGCACAGGGCGTGCCCGGCGAACGGCTGTGGCTGCATGCGCCGGAAGCGAAGGTTTTCACCCACCTGCGCAGTGCGCAGCAGTTCCTAGCCGAAGTGGCGCCGCTGGGCTGCCGCATCGGCCTGGAGCAGTTCGGTTCGGGGCTGGATTCATTCCAGCTGCTGGCCCACTTCCAGCCGCAGTTCCTCAAGCTGGACCGGGGCTTCACCAGCGACCTGGCCGCCACGCGCGAGAACATCGACCGCATCAGCCAGATCACCGCGCGCGCACAGGAAGCGGGTATCCGCACCATTGCCGAGTTCGTCAGCGATGCCAACTCGATGACGCTGCTGTTCAGTGCCGGCGTGGATTACGTGCAGGGCGACTTCGTCGGCCCGGCGCTGCCGGAGATGGGCTTCGAGTTCGGGTGACGCCTCTCTGTAGAGCCGAGCTACGCTCGGCTGCGGGACTCAAGCGAAGAGCAGCCGAGCATGGCTCGGCTCTACACAAACGAGAAGGCCGGCGTTCGCCGGCCTTTTCGTTGATCAGGTCATGTCGACCAGATTTTCGATCTTCACGTCCGGATTGACGTCGGCCTCGTAGTCCACGCCCTCCACGCCGAAGCCGAACAGGCGCAGGAAGTCGGCCTTGTAGCCGGCCAGATCGCTGATCTCGTACAGGTTCTCGTTGGTCACCTGCGGCCACAGCGCGACCACCCTGCCCTGCACATCTGCGGCCATTTCCTTGTAATCGGCGCGCAGGCGGCCTTCCTCATCGATCAGCGCAACGGTGCGGCCATCGCCATCGACCAGGTCGTGGCGCAGGCGATCGATCGCCACGCCCTCGGCCTTGCCGCCGTAGAGGATGTCGTACAGCACGTCCAGCTGTTCGATGCAGCCTTCGTGGGTGCCCTTTTCCTTCATCACCTTGAACAGCAGCGACAGGTACAGCGGCATGGTCGGAATGGCCGAGCTGGCCTGGGTCACCACCGCCTTCAGCACCGATACGCGTGCATCGCCACCGATCTTGGCCAGCTTCTCGCGCAGGCCCAGCACTTTGGTGTCCAGGTCCTTCTTGGCCGCACCGATCGAGCCATTCCAGTAGATCGCCTGGGTGATCTCTTCGCCCACGTAGGTGAAGGCGGTGGTGGTGCAGCCGTTGGCCAGCACGCCGGCATCGGCGAGCGCGTCGATCCACATCTGCCAGTCTTCACCGCCCATCACCGCGACGGTACCGGCGATCTCTTCCGGGGTAGCCGGCTGCAGGTGGGTCTCGGTCAGCACTTCCTTGTCGGTATCCAGGCCACGCAGGGTGATCGGCTCGCCGATCGGCTTCAGCGAGGAGCTGATGATCTCGCCGGTCTTCGGATGCTTGCGGCGCGGCGCCGCCAGGCTGTAGACGACCTGGTCGACCTGGCCGAGATCGGCCTTGATCATTTCGATAGTCTTCGCCTTCACTTCATCGGAGAAGGCATCGCCGTTGATGCTCTTGGCATACAGGCCGGCTTCGTCGGCGTACTTGTGGAACGCAGCCGAGTTGTACCAGCCCGCCGTGCCCGGCTTGGTCTCGCTGCCCGGCCGTTCGAAGAAGATGCCGAGGGTGGCGGCGCCACTGCCAAAGGCAGCGGTGATGCGCGCGGCCAGGCCGTAGCCGGTCGACGCACCGATCACCAGCACCCGCTTGGGACCGTTCTGGATCGGTGGGCGCGCGCGGATGTAGTCGATCTGCTGCTTGACCGCGGCCTCGCAGCCGGTCGGGTGGGTGGTGACGCAGATGAAGCCGCGGACGCGCGGTTTGATGACCATGGATACCTCGGGTTGGCAGATGCGGCGCACGGGGCGCTCAGCAGGAATACGGGCGCGCGCCTGCGCGCGCGAACCGCAGGATCGTAGTGCGCGGGGGACGATTGCACAACCGACGCTGGCGTAGGGTGGGGTTTCTCTTTGCAGGGCTGCACCCTGCACACGCGGTAGTGCCGGCCGCTGGCCGGCAACCTCAACAGCAGCATTAAAAGCGGGGTTCCTGTGGGTTGGCGGGGTGGATCCGGTTGCGGGGGACGCTGCAAGTACGTCCATGTAAGCTCGGTCGCCGCATCCATGCGGCTCACGCCCCCTCAACCGGACCCACCCCGCCCTCGACAGTTCTCCGCGATCTGCCAGGACGGCTTTCTGCTCTGGTGGGTGTCGCCCTTGGTCGACATGGTAGATCTGATTCCAGTCTGATTATCGATATCTGATAGATGTGTCGACCAAGGTCGACACCTACCAACAGCCGCAGGAATCTGTCAGAGGCGGGGCGGTGTCGGAGTGCGGGGTGTCAGCCGCATGGATGCGGCTGCCAAGCCTACACGGACGTACTTGCGGCGTCCCCGCACTCCGACACCGTCCCGCCCAACCACGGAATGCACTCTGTTGCTGTTGCTGTTGCTGTTGCCGGCCAGCGGCCGGCACTACCTTGGGTGCAGGGCTGCAAGCCCTGCACACAAAAAACCCCGCTTGCGCGGGGTTCTCTGTGTGCCGCATGCAGCAGATGCTTACGGGCGACGGGCCAGGGCCTCGACGTCCTTCGCCTTCGGCAGCAGGTCCTGCTTGCTGACGCGCAGGAAGCCGATCGTCAGCATCGGCACCGCGACCAGGATCGAGGACAGCACCACGATCACCGCACCGATCATGTGCGTCTCGGCCAGGCCTTCCATCGACGCACCGCCGTACAGGTACAGGGCAAGCGCCGACAGGAAGAACATCACCGCGGTGATCACCGTACGCGACAGCGTCTGGTTGATCGAACGGTTCAGCACCTCCATCGAGTCCACGCGCAGGCTGCGGAAGTTCTCGCGGACGCGGTCGAACACCACGATGATGTCGTTGATCGCAAAGCCCATCACCGACAGCAGGCCGGCCAGCACGGTCAGGTCGAACTCACGGCCCAGCAGGGACACGTAGGCGACCGTCACGATCAGGTCGAACATCGCCACGATGCTGGCGGTGACCGCGAACTTCCATTCGAAGCGCACCGCGATGTAGATCAGGAAGCCGGCCAGCATGAAGATGGTGGCGTACAGGCCGTTCTTCGCCAGGTCCTTGCCGATCTGCGGGCCGACGAATGCGGTACTCATCACCGTGGCCTGGTTGTCGGCGCTGGACAGCACCTTCACCACGGCCGCGGCGGTGGCCTTGTCCTCGGCAGCGGCATCACCGGTGCCCGGCGCATGCTCGCCGTGCGGCGCCAGGCGGATCAGCAGGTCGGTATTGCCACCGACGCTCTGCACCTGGGCACCGTCGAAGCCGTTCTGCTCCAGCTTGGCGCGGACCTGCTCGACGTCCACGGCCTTCTCGAAACGCGTTTCGATCAGGGTGCCGCCGGTGAAGTCCAGTGCGTAGTTGAAGCCCTTGATGCCGATGATGGCGACCGAGGCCAGGAACACCACGATGGTGACTGCCATGGCGACATGGCGCCAGCGCATGAAGTCGATCTTGGTGTCGTTCGGGAGGATGTGCAGCGGAAACAGTTTCATTGTGCGTGTCGTCCCGTCAGATGGCCACGTTCTGGAGCTTCTTGCGACGGCCGTAGATCAGCGTCGCCAGCGCACGCGACACGGTGATCGCAGTGAACATGGAGGCGAAAATACCGATGATCATGGTCAGCGCGAAGCCCTTCAGCGGACCGGTACCGAATGCGAACAGCGCCACGCCGACGATCAGGCCGGTCAGGTTGGCGTCGAGGATGGTGCCCGAGGCACGCTCGTAACCGGTCACGATCGCGGTCTTGCCCGGCACGCCGGCGCGCAGTTCTTCACGGATACGCTCGTTGATCAGCACGTTGGCGTCCACCGACAGGCCCACCGACAACGCCAGGCCGGCGAAGCCCGGCAGGGTCATGGTGGCGCCGAACAGCGACATCACCGCCACCACGATCAGCAGGTTGAACAGCATCGCCGCCGAGGTGATCACACCGAACATGCGGTAGTAGATGCTGAAGAACACCAGGGTGAACAGGAACGCGAACACCACCGCGCGCATGCCGTTCTTGACGTTCTCGGCGCCCAGGCTCGGGCCGACCACGCGCTCTTCGACGAAGTCCATCGGCGCGGCCAGCGAGCCGGACTTCAGCAGCTTGGCCAGGTCCTCGGCTTCCTTCTTCTGCAGGCCGGTGGTCTGGAAGTTCTTGCCGAACACGCCGTTGATGTTGGCCACCGAGATCACTTCCTCGTTGACCTTGAAGCCACGCACTTCCTGGCCGTCGACGACGGTCACGGTCGGCACGCGTTCGGTGTAGACCACCGCCATCGGCTTGTTCACGTTGGCGCTGGTGAAGTCGAACATGCGCTGGCCGCCGACATTGTTCAGCGTCACGCTGACGGCCGGGGAGCCACTGTTCGAATCGGTCACCGCCTGCGCGCCGACCATCTGGTCACCGGTGACGATCACGCGCTTGTTCAGCAGGATCGGGCCGCGGCCATCACGCTGCTGGTAGACCTTCGCTTCCGGCGGGATGCGGCCGGAATTGATGGCGTCCTGCGCATTGCCCTCGACCACCGCGCGGTACTCCAGGGTGGCGGTGGCGCCGATCATGCGCTTGGCTTCGGCGGTGTCCTGCACGCCCGGCAGCTGCACGACCACACGGTCGGCACCCTGGCGCTGGATGATCGGCTCGGCCACGCCGAGCTGGTTCACGCGGTTGCGCAGGGTGTTGATGTTCTGCTCGATGGCGCCGTTGGCGATCTGCGTGATCTCGGTCTCCGGCACGGTGACCGTGATGCGGTTGCCGCTGACGTCATAGCCGAGCGTCGGCTGTGCCTTGACCAGGGCGGCACGGGCACGCTGCGCGGCGTCGTCACCGGCGGACGGGCTCAGGTTGGCCACGATGCTGTTGTCCGCACGGCGCTCCACCGACTGGTAGGCGATGCGGGCGTCACGCAGGGTGCCGCGCACGTCTTCGGTGTAGGCATCCAGGCGCTTGTCGAGGGCGGCCTTCTGGTCGACCTGCAGCACGAAGTGCACGCCACCCTGAAGGTCCAGGCCGAGCACCATCGGGCGACCGCCCAGCCGGGCCAGCCAGTCCGGCACGGTCGAGGCCAGGTTCAGGGCCACCGTGTACTTCTCGCCGACGGTGTCGCGCAGGGCATCGCTGGCCGCAGACTGCGACTTCAGGTCCGGCAGACGGACGATCAGGCTTTCCCCTTCCTTTTCGGCACCGATGGCAGTGACCCCGGCCTTCTTCAGGTCGGCCAGCACACGGTCGCGCAGCGCATCGTCGATCTGCCCGCCACGGTTGGCGGTGATCTGGATGGCCGGGTCCTTCTGGTAGATGTTGGGCAGCGCGTACAGCGCACTGAGCGCCAGTACGATCAGGATGACGACGTACTTCCAGCGTGGAAATTCGAGCATTGCTTGGGTCCCGCGCGGCGCCATCCCCGGCGCCGCGGTTGTGCTTCGGAAAGGGAGTGGCTTACTTGGCCGAATCCAGGGTGCCGGTCGGCAGCACGCTGCCGACAGCGCCCTTCTGCACGCGGATGCGCACGTTCTCGGCCACTTCGATGGTGATGAAGTTGTCGCCGATGTCGGTGACCTTGCCGGCGATGCCACCGTTGGTCAGCACTTCGTCGCCACGCTTGATCTTCTCCAGCATGGACTTGTGTTCCTTCTGCCGCTTCATCTGCGGGCGGATCATCAGGAAGTACATGATGGCGATCAGGATGATCGGGAACAGCAGCGTGGTCAGGCCCATGCCCTGCGGTTGGCCGCCGGCGGCCTGGGCGTGGGCGGCGGGAATCAGGAAAGCAAGCAGGTTCATCGTTGGTCCTTTGGTTGGGCGGCGCTCCCGTCCCTTCAGGGACGGGGGTGTCGACCGCGGATCTGGGTCAGCCTTGAAGTATGCCACGGCCCCGGACGTTCGTCCTTGGGCCGTTTGGCAGGGGGCGTTCGGGTTACAGCGGCGGGGCCACCGCCCCGCGTGCCGCGTAGAAGGACTCACGGAAGGCCAGGAAGGTTCCCGCCTCGATCGCCGCGCGGATGTCGGCCATCAGCTTTTCGTAGTAGAACAGGTTGTGCAGGGTGCCCAGCATCGGCGCCAGCATCTCGTTGCAGCGGTCCAGGTGGCGCAGGTAGGAACGGGTGTAGCCGCCGGTGCAGGCCACGCAGCCACAACCCGGCTCGATCGGGTCCATGTCGCGCGCGTACTGGGAGTTGCGGATGCGGACGGTGCCGAACGAGGTGAAATAGTGGCCGTTGCGGGCGTTGCGGGTCGGCATCACGCAATCGAACATGTCCACGCCACGTGCGACACCCTCGACCAGGTCCTCCGGCCGGCCCACGCCCATCAGGTAGCGCGGGCGGTCGCCCGGCAGCTCCGGGTCCAGGTGGTCGAGCATGGCGTTGCGCTCGTGCTCCGGCTCGCCCACGGCCAGGCCGCCGATGGCGTAGCCGTCGAAGCCGATCGCCTGCAGGGCATCGGCCGAGCGGCTGCGCAGGTCGGTATGCACGCCGCCCTGGACGATGCCGAACAGGGCCGCGTCGTTGCCCAGTTCGTCATGCGCGTTGCGGCTGCGCTGCGCCCAGCGCAGGCTCAGCTCCATCGAACGGCGGGCAACGTCCTCGGTGGCCGGGTACGGGGTGCATTCGTCGAAGATCATCACGATGTCCGAATCGAGCACCTTCTGGATCTTCATGCTCTCCTCGGGACCGAGGAAGACCCGTGCGCCGTCGGTCGGCGAGGCGAAGGTCACGCCCTGCTCGGTGATCTTGCGGCGGTGCGCCAGCGAGAACACCTGGAAGCCGCCGGAGTCGGTCAGGATCGGGCCATCCCAGCGGCAGAAGCCGTGCAGGCCGCCGTGGTCGGCGATGATGTCCAGGCCCGGGCGCAGGTACAGGTGGAAGGTATTGCCGAGGATGATCTCGGCGCCCAGCGCGCGCACCTGGTCCGGCAGGATGCCCTTGACCGAGCCATAGGTCCCCACCGGCATGAAGGCCGGCGTTTCCACCGTGCCACGCGGGAAGGTCAGGCGGCCACGGCGGGCACGGCCGTCGCGGGTCTGGAGCTGGAACTGCAGTCGGGACATGGAGCGGTCATTGGGGCAAATAGTTGCCTATTGTCTCCCAAGAAGGCGTGCGCACCAAGGTGCGCACCCACAGGGGGCCCCTGCCCTCCCGGGGCGCGCTACCCCGCCTGCGGGAACAGCAGCATCGCGTCGCCGTAGCTGAAGAAGCGGTAGCGCTGCTCGATCGCGTGCTGGTAGGCCTCGAACACGCGCTCCTTGCCGGCAAACGCGGAGATCATCATCAGCAGCGTGCTTTCCGGCAGGTGGAAGTTGGTCACCATCGCGTCGACGCTGCGGATGCGGTAGCCCGGGGTGATGAAGATCTGCGTCTCGCCGGCGAACGGCAGCAGCTCGCCATCGCGCATCGCGCTTTCCAGCGCGCGCACCACGGTGGTGCCGACGCCGATCACGCGGCCGCCGGCGGCGCGCGTGCGCCGCACCTGCTGCACCAGTTCGGCACCGACATTCAGCCACTCGCGGTGCATCACGTGGTCCTTCAGGTCTTCGGCACGCACCGGCTGGAAGGTGCCCGCGCCCACGTGCAGGGTGACGTGGCCGAACTCCACGCCCTTTTCCTTCAGTGCGGCCAGCAACGGTTCGTCGAAATGCAGGCCCGCGGTCGGTGCCGCCACCGCGCCCACTTCACGCGCGAACACGGTCTGGTAGCGCTCGCGGTCGTCCACGCCCGGCTCGCGCTGGATGTACGGCGGCAGCGGCAGGCGGCCGGCATGCAGCAGCCACTGCTCCAGCGACTCGGGCACGTGGAACTGCAGCACGTAGAACTCGCCATCGCGGCCCAGCACCTCGGCTTCGCCACCGGCATCCAGCGCGATGCGGCTGCCGGCCTTCGGCGACTTGCTGGCGCCGACCTGGGCACGGGCCTGCTGGCCGCCGAGCAAGCGCTCGATCAGGATCTCCACGCGGCCGCCGCTGGCCTTCTGCCCGAACAGGCGCGCCGGGATCACCCGGGTGTCGTTGAACACCAGCAGGTCGCCCGGCTGCAGCAGCGACGGAAGGTCACGCACCTGCAGGTCGGTGAACGCGGCGGGGGCTTGCGGCACCAGCAGCAGGCGGCTGGCGGAACGCTCGGCCAGGGGCGCCTGCGCGATCAGTTCGGCCGGCAGGTCGTAGTTGAAATCAGACTTCTTCAAGGCAGTGGGCGGCAACAGGTCGACAATGGCGCGCATTGTACGTCCAGCGTCTGCGAGCCGGCGTGCTTCGCGGCGAACGTCGCGCAAAATGCTGCTATGCAGCAGGTTTTTGCGGGGTTATCGCGCAAAAAAACAAGTGCTAGCATCGAGTCGGAAGTCCGCTGCACGAGCCTGTCCCCAAGCGCGCGTTGACGCGCGTTTTGCTTTTGAAGGCCCGTGCGACCCATCGTTTCAGGAGATCTGCAATGAGCTTCATCGAACGCCTCGCCCCCCTGCGCACCCAGCCCGGCACCCGCCTCACCACCGGCCTGGACGACGCCACCCTGACCGCCCTGTCCGTCCGCCACCCGCAGCTGATCGCCGCAGTGGATGCCGCCGCCGAGGAGTTCGCGCGCGTGCAGGCCGACCTGGGGCCGCTGCTGGCGCAGGACGAACAGGCGCAGATCGACGCGATGCAGGACGGCTTCGTCAATTTCTACGCCGATGATGCAGTGACCCCGTACGTGGCGCTGGCCGCGCGTGGCCCCTGGGTGGTCACCCTGAAGGGCGCGGTGCTGTACGACGCCGGCGGCTACGGCATGCTCGGCTTCGGGCACACCCCGGATGCCGTGCTGGAGGCGATGGCACGCCCACAGGTGATGGCCAACATCATGACCCCCAGCCTGTCGCAGCAGCGCTTCATCACGGCCCTGCGCGCCGAGATCGGCCACCGCCGTGGCGGCTGCCCGTTCGCGCGCTTCATGTGCCTGAATTCCGGCTCCGAGGCGGTTGGCCTGGCCGCGCGCATCGCCGACGTCAACGCCAAGCTGCAGACCGACCCGGGCGCGCGCCACGCCGGCGCCACGATCAAGCGCGTGGTGGTCAAGGGCAGCTTCCATGGCCGTACCGACCGCCCTGCCCTGTATTCCGATTCCAGCCGCAAGAGCTACATGCAGCACCTGGCCAGCTACCGCGGCGAGGATTCGGTGATCACCGTGGCGCCGTACGACGAGGCCGGCCTGCGCAATGTGTTCGAGGACGCCGCACGCAACCAGTGGTTCATCGAGGCGGTGTTCCTGGAACCGGTAATGGGCGAAGGCGACCCGGGCCGTTCGGTGCCGCCGGCGTTCTATGCCGTGGCCCGTGAGCTGACCCGTGCGCACGGCAGCCTGCTGCTGCTGGACTCGATCCAGGCTGGCCTGCGCGCGCATGGCGTGCTGTCGGTGGTCGATTACCCGGGCTTCGAAGGCCTGGATCCGCCGGACATGGAGACCTACTCCAAGGCGCTCAACGCCGCGCAGTACCCGCTGTCGGTGCTGGCGGTGACCGAGCACGCCGCGCAGCTGTACCGCAAGGGCATCTACGGCAACACCATGACCAGCAACCCACGCGCGCTGGACGTGGCCTGTGCCACCCTGGCGCAGCTGACCCCGCAGGTGCGTGCCAACATCGCCGAGCGCGGTGCCGAGGCCGTGCGCAAGCTGGAACAGCTCAAGAGCGAACTGGGTGGCCTGATCACCAAGGTGCAGGGCACCGGCCTGCTGTTCTCCTGCGAGCTGGCCCCGCAGTTCAAGTGCTACGGCGCCAATTCCACCGAGGAATGGCTGCGCCAGCACGGCATCAACGTGATCCACGGCGGCGAGAATTCGCTGCGCTTCACCCCGCACTTCGGCATGGACAGCGATGAGCTGGACCTGCTGGTCGGCATGGTGGGCCGCGCCCTGCGTGAAGGCCCGCGTCGCGAACAGGCGGCTGCCGCGTAAGCCTGCTTGGCGTTTGTAGAGTCGAGCCATGCTCGACTCAGCCTTTGCCGCGATCTGAACGAAGCGCAGCCGAGCGTGGCTCGGCTCTACAGAAGGCCTGTCAAGGCCTCATAATCCACCGACACCCCGTCCCTGACCGCCCTGCGGTTGGCGACGGGGCGTTTTCGTTTCCGGCCAAGAGACAGGAAGATCCATGAAATCGATCTGTGTGTACTGTGGTTCCAACGCTGGCAGCAAGCCGGCCTACACCGAACGCGCCATTGCCCTGGGTGATCGCATCGCCCGTGACGGCCTGCGCCTGGTGTATGGCGGCGGCAACGTCGGCCTGATGGGAACCGTGGCCAATGCCGTGCTCGCCGCCGGCGGCGAGGTGACCGGCGTGATCCCGCGCCAGCTGGCCGACTGGGAAGTGGCCCACCGCGGCCTGACCGAACTGGAGATCGTCGGTTCGATGCATGAGCGCAAGTCGCGCATGTTCGACCTCGCCGATGGCTTCGTCGCCCTGCCCGGCGGCTTCGGCACCATGGAAGAGATCTTCGAGATGCTGACCTGGCGCCAGCTGGGCATCGGCAACAAGCCATGCGCCTTCCTCGACGTGGAAGGCTTCTACGCCCCGCTGATCGGCATGATCGATCGCATGGTGGAAGAGCGCTTCCTGCATCCGGACCAGCGCCAGGACCTGTGGTACGGCTCGGACATCGAGGAAATGCTGGAGTGGATGCAGAACTACCAGCCGGCCCAGGCTTCCAAGTGGATCGACGAGAAGCGTCGCTCCGCCCTGCGCTGAGGCGACCCGGCGCGGTGGCTCAGGCCACCGCGCCGTCCCACGGCGCCGGACGGCCCAGCAGGTAGCCCTGGCCGTAGTCGCAACCAAGTTCGCGCAGCGTCTGCCGCTGCGCTTCGGTCTCGATGCCTTCGCCGATGGTTTCGATGCCCAAGGTGCGGGCCAGTGACAGCACGCCCTCGACCAGCGCGCGCGTGCTCTGCACTTCCGGCCCATGCAGGCCGGCGATGAAGCTCTGGTCGATCTTCAACGTGCTGATCGGGAAGCGGTGCAGGTAGGACAGCGCCGAGAAGCCGGTACCGAAATCGTCCAGCTGCACCTGGATGCCACGCTCGCGCAGGCCCTGCAGGATGCGCAGCGTGTGCGGGCCATCATCCAGCAGCGCCACCTCGGTAATCTCCAGGCGCAGCCGGCGCGGGTCGGCACCGCATGCATCGAGCAGGCCGAACAGGCGGCCACTGAACTCGGCCGAGCGGAAATGGCGTGGCGATACGTTCACCGAGACATAGCCGCGGCCGCCTTCGGCCAGTCCCGCGATGACCTGTTCGTAGATCAGCCAGTCGACCTGCTCGATCAGGCCGCTTTCCTCGCCCAGCTCCAGGAACGCCCCGGGCAGCAACAGGCCACGACGCTCGTGGCGCCAGCGCAGCAAGGCCTCGTGCCCCACCACCTCGCCATCGGACAGGCGCACGATCGGCTGGTAGAACGGCACGAAGTCGCGGTTGTTGATCGCACGCCGCAGATCCGCTTCCAGGTCCAGGCTGCGCATCGCTTCTTCGCGCATGTCTTCGTCGAAGATCGCGCAGCGGTCATGACCCTGCGCCTTGGCCCGGTACATCGCCGCGTCTGCGTCGCGCAGCAGTTCTTCACCGGTCCGGTAGCGCGGGTTCCACAAGGCGATGCCCAGGCTGCCGGACGGGAACAGTTCGCGCCCGGCGATCCACATCGATTCCTGCAGTGCCAGCAACAGCCGCTGGCCGAACTCCAGCGCCTGTGCCAGCCCCTGCGGACACTGCAGCAGCACCGCGAACTCATCGCCGCCCAGCCGCGCCACCACGTCATCGGTGCCGGCCATCGATACGATGCGCTTGGCCACCTCCACCAGCATGCGATCGCCGGCAGCGTGGCCGATGCTGTCGTTGACCAGCTTGAAGCGGTCCAGGTCGAGGAACAGCACGGCGAACACCGGCCCACCCTCGCGCTTGGCCAGCGCCAGCGCATCCTGCAGGCGATCGAGCAGGTGCAGGCGGTTGGGCAGGCCGGTCAGCGCATCGTGCATGGCCTGATGGGTCAGGCGCTGCTCGGCACGCAGGCGCTCGCCGATCTGCCCGAGCAGCTTCTCGTTGACCTCGGCCAGCTCGCGGGTACGTTCCTCCACGCGCTTTTCCAGCTCGGCATGCGCCGAACGCAGCTGCTGCTGGTCGCGCTGGCGCGCCAGCCCGGTTCCGATGTTCTGTGCAACGAAGGTCAACAAGCGCTGATCGTGCACGCTGAACGTGCTGTTCTCGCTGTAGCTCTGCACCACGATCGCGCCGACCACCTCGTCATCGCGCAGCAGCGGCACACCCAGCCAGCAATGCGAACGTGCGCCCGATTCGCGCACTTCGCCGCTGGCCAGCAGTGCGTCGATCTGCTGCCGCGAAGCCAGCAACGGACGCCGGTTGCGCACCACGTACTCGGTCAGGCCGCGGCTGAACGGGCGTGGCGCGCGGCTGGCGTTGTGCTCGTCCACTGAGTAGACGAAGTCCAGGCCGCTGCCGGCCCCGTTCACCAGCGCGATATAGAAATTGCGCGCGTCAAGCAGGCGCCCGACCACGCCATGCACCTGCCCGTAGAACTGGGCCAGGCTGTCGGCCGACATCGCCATCTCGGCGATGTTGTACAGCGCGGTCTGCAGCTGCTCTGCGCGGCGGCGCTCGGCCACTTCATCCTGCAGGCTGTGGTTGGCACGCTGCAGCTCCAGCGTGCGCCGCTCCACCTGCTGTTCCAGCCGGACCTGCGCCTGGCGCCGGTCCATCGCGGTCTGCACGTGCTGCGCGACAAAACCCAGCAGCGCCCGCTCGGCCTCGCCATAACGGGCCGCCAGCTCATAGCTCTGCACCACGATGGCGCCGCATACCCGGCCATCGCGCAGCATCGGCACGCCCAGCCAGTCCAGGCTCTCCGGTCCACGCTGCGGGTCGTGCTCCTGCTCGACCACGCGCGCCAGCAACTCGCGCGAGGGGCCGCTGAGCGGCTTGCCGTGGCGCAGCAACGCCACGGTCAGGCTGCGCGGCATCTCATCGGCGTCATGGCTCTGCGACGGATCGGCGACGAAGTCATCGACCTGGTCGGCGAAGTACAGGAAGCGGATCTGGTCGCGGACATCGTCGTACTCGACGATGTAGCAGTTTTCCGCGTACATCAGCGTGCCAAGCACGCCGTGCACGTGACGCAGCATCTCCGACATCTCGAGGTCCGCGCCAGCCAGATCGGCGATCTGGAACAGCGCCTGCTGCAGCCGTTCAGCTTCTTCCAGCGCCTTGATCTGCCCGGCCTGGCGACCGCGCTGCAGCGCCAGCTCCATGGCCTGCCGGGCCAGCCCCCACCACGCCGCTGAAGGCACGGCACCTTCGACCGACAACTGCAGGCGGGCACCGTCATATTCCCAGCCATGGCAACCGTTGCCCACGCCGGGCACCGTCAACGCGTCGGCCGCCGCGACAGCCGGCCAGCCGCCCTGTCCGCGGCCCAGCTGCGGGTCATCCCAGCCAACGCGGACCACGGCCGAGTCCGGCAGCAGCGCATGCAATGCGCGCACCAGCGCCGCGCTCAGCACGGCCTCGTGTGGTGGCTCTTCCGCCGGTTCAACGTGCGTGGACAAATGACAATCTCTTGGCGCCGTCTGTGCGTCGCCTCCCCTGAGCCGCCGAGCATAGCGCGCCACCCGGGGGGCAATGGAAGCCCGTAAACCCCGAATCGTGCGCCCGTACGTTTTTCCTCCTGCCCGTAGCCGCTTCCACGCCATGAACCTCGCCCTGCCCGCCCCCGTCACCGGCTATGCGCCACCGCCTGCAGGCCTTACCCTGTACGCTGTGGAAGCCAGCGCACTGCCAACCGATGAAGCCTTGATGCTGGCCTGGGCCGGTGGCGACCTGCGCGCGTTCGAAAGCCTGTATGCACGCCATCGCAAGCGCCTGTTCGGCTTCCTGCTGCGGCAACTGCGCGACAACGCGTTGGCCGAGGAGATCTTCCAGGATGTCTGGCAGCGGGTGATCAGCGCGCGCGCGGGCTGGCAGCCTGACGCTGCATTCAGCACCTGGCTGTTCCGCATCGCCCACAACCGCCTGAACGACCACTGGCGGGCCGCTCGCCATCGCCCTGCCGCACCGGCCGACGCCGACCTGCGCCTGGCCGCGATCGAGGACGGGCAGACCCCGGAAGCCGAGCTTTCCGAATTCGAACAACGTCGCCGCATCCAGCTGGCGATGGAGCAACTGCCGCCCGAGCAGCGCGAAGTGCTGCAGCTGCGGCTGGATCAGGAACTGAGCCTGGAGGAGATCGGCCAGATCACCGGCGTAGGCCGGGAAACCGTGAAATCGCGGCTGCGCTATGCGATGGACAAGCTGCGTGCGGGATTGAACGCATGAACCGAGACGAACCGCTGACGCCGGAAGAACGCGAGCTGGCGCGCCTGCTCGGCCGTCGCGTCGAACAGGCCCCGCCGGCCGCGCTGGACGCCACCATCCTGGCCGCGGCGCGCGCTGCCGTGCACGCACCGGCGGCCGATGCTGCTGTCTCCGCCGAGGCGCCGCGCAGGCAGCGCACACGTCCGCGTTGGCCGGCGGTGTTCGGCATCGCCGCCTCGATGGTGTTCGCCATCGGCATCGCCTGGCAGCTGCGCCCGGAACCGCCGCCGGTTCCGGCAGGCGAGGCCGCTGTTGCCGCGGCGCCCGCTGCGGCAGACGTCGCGGCCGCCGATCAGGCCGCTGGGAGCAGTCCAGCCGACAGCGCGGTTGCCGCATCGGAAACGGCCACCGAACCTGCAGCACCCGAGGCGGCCCCTGTTGCCGCTCCCCCGGCGCCGTCCGTCGCGCGGGTAGCCAAGCCTGCGCCGACCGAGACTGCTGAAGCTCCGGCCCAGGCTGCACGATCGATGGCGGCGGATGCGGCCGCCGATACGTCCTTTGCCGCGCTCCCGCCTGGTCCGGCCACCGCACCGGCAGCGGCACCGCCCGCGCCTCCCGCACCGGCTGCCTATTCGGCACCTGCACCGGCATTGGCGCCGGCCCCGGCAGGGGCGCTGAAAGCACGCACCGCCGAGGCGCCAGTGGCCAACGCTGCCGATGCAGAACGGGCGCAGGCACTGGATCGGGTAGAGATCACCTCGATGAAGCGGCAGGCCCCGAGCCGCTCCGCGCCCGGCGTCATGCGCCGCGGCGCCGACGCGCGGCTCAGTGCGGATGCCGTGCAGGCCGAGGTGGACGCCGATGCACAGCTGCCGCGACGGCAGTGGCTGCAGAAGATCCGCGCGCGCCGCGATGACGGCCAGCGCGACCTGGCCCGCGCCAGCCTGGAGCGCTATGTGCAGCAGTATCCGGAAGCACGCCTGCCGCGCGACCTGCGCCCGCTGCTGGACGACTGAAGCGGGCAGTGACCTCTGGCGACCCCGTAGAATGGCGGGAATGCCCGATACCCTCGCCCAGCCGGTAAGCCACACGCTGGAAGTCAAACACAGCCGCTTCATTGCCCATGCCGCGCCGATCGATGGCGCCGCGGCAGCATTGGCGTTCCTGCAACAGGTGGCCGTAGCCGACGCAACCCACAACTGCTGGGCCTACCGGCACGGCCAGGACTACCGCTCCAGTGACGATGGCGAGCCCGCCGGCACCGCTGGGCGGCCGATCCTGGCTGCGATCGACGGCCAGGGCTTCGACCGGGTGGTGGTGGTGGTGACGCGCTGGTTCGGCGGCATCAAGCTGGGCGCCGGTGGACTGGTGCGCGCCTACGGTGGCGCCGCCGCCGAATGCCTGCGTACCTCCCCGCGCTTGCCGCTGGTGGCGATGGCCCGGCTGCAGCTGTTGGCCGGCTTCGAGGATCTGGGCACCCTGCATGCCACCCTTCCCACCTTCGGCGCCGTGAAGCGCGATGAACAGTTCGATGCCAACGGCGTGTGCCTGCGGGTCGAATTGCCGGCCGATCAGGTCGATGCATTGAAAATCCGCCTGCGCGACGCCACCCGTGACCGTATCCGCATACAAGACGACGACCAGGATGACTGACAAGGACGACGCCCCCGCCTCGGCCCCACCGCTGCGCCGCCTCGGCAGCCTGAGGACGCTGTGGCCGTTCGTGCGCCGCCACAGCGGGCTGTTCACCGCCTGGCTGCTGGCGCTGGCGGTCTCTTCGGCCGCGACGCTGAGCCTGCCCCCCGCCGTGAAGCAGATGATCGACCACGGCTTCACCAGCGGTGGCCAGATCAACCGTGCCTTCGCCCTGCTGATGCTGGTGGCGGTGGTGCTGGCGCTGGCAACGGCCGCACGGTTCTTCTTCGTGTCGCTGCTTGGCGAAAAAGTCGTGGCCGACCTGCGCAGCCGCCTGTACGCACACCTGATCCAGCTCGGTGCCGGTTTCCATGACCGCAGCCGCAGCGGCGAACTGGTCTCGCGCCTGACCGCTGACAGCGAACTGCTGCGCAGCGTGGTCGGCTCGACCATGTCGGTCGCCCTGCGCAGCAGCGTCACCGTGGTCGGCAGCCTGGCCATGCTGTTCGTCACCAGCCCCAGGCTGGCGGCATGGTCGCTGCTCGGCATCCCACTGGCGGTACTGCCGATCATCATCGGCGCGCGCAAGCTGCGCACGGTTGCACGCAGCAGCCAGGACCGCATCGCCGATGCCAACAGCCTGGCCAGCGAGACGCTGGGCGCCGTGCGCACGGTGCAGGCACATGCACGCGAGCCTTACGAGCGCGGACGCTTCGACAAGGCACTGGGCGATGCCATCGGCGCCGCGCGCCGACGCATCGGTGCGCAGTCGCTGGTCACTGCCAGCGCCATCCTGCTGGTGTTCGGCGCCATCGTTGGCGTGCTGTGGCTGGGCGCGCACGATGTCATCGACGGGCGCCTCAGTGCCGGCACGCTGGGGCAGTTCGTGCTGTACGCGCTGATCGGCGGCGGCTCGGTGGGCGCGCTGGCCGAAGTGTGGAACGAACTGCAGCGTGCAGCCGGTGGCATGGGCCGCATTGGCGAGCTGCTGCAGGAAGACATCGAGATCCGTGCGCCGGCGCAGCCGCACGTTCTGCCGCAACCATTGCGCGGCGAAATCCAGTTCGACGACGTGGTGTTCCACTATCCGCAACGTCCGGACCAGGCCGCGCTGGACCACTTCAACCTGCATGTCCGCCCGGGCGAGACGGTGGCCCTGGTCGGCCCGTCGGGCGCGGGCAAGAGCACGGTGCTGTCGATGCTGCTGCGCTTCCACGATCCGGCCAGCGGCCGCATCTGCGTGGATGGCATCGACGTTCGCCAGGTCGATCCGGCCGAGCTGCGCGCGCAGCTGGCGCTGGTGCCGCAGCAGCCGACGCTGTTCGCGGCCAGTGCGCGCGACAACATCCGCTATGGCCGCCTGCAGGCCAGTGACGCCGAGGTCGAAGCTGCCGCGCGTGCGGCCGAGGCCGATGGCTTCCTGCGCGCGTTGCCGCAGGGCTACGACAGTGAGCTGGGCGAACGCGGTGCGCGCCTGTCCGGTGGCCAGCAGCAGCGCGTGGCGATTGCCCGCGCACTGCTGAAGGACGCGCCGATCCTGCTGCTCGATGAAGCCACCAGCGCGCTGGACGCACAGAGCGAGCACAGCGTGCAGCAGGCGCTGGAGCGGCTGATGGCCGGTCGCACCACGCTGGTCATCGCCCACCGCCTGGCCACCGTGCTCAAGGCCGACCGCATCGTGGTGATGGACCAGGGCCGCATCGTGGCCGAAGGTACCCATGCCCAGCTTCTGGCCGAAGGCGGACTGTACGCTGAACTGGCACGACTGCAGTTCATCGATTGATGACGGCCGGCTAACATCGGCCGGACCAAGCTGGCCTCGCATCAGCAGCATCCGCTGAAGGAGGTACGCGATGTCGTTCCGTCAGTTCCCTGCAGTCGACAGCAATGGCGAAAGCCACATCATCATCGAGTTCAAGCCCGAGGCGAATGGCAGCGGGCATCACTCTGAATCCACGCCGCGTTACGAGCTGGATGACGGGCGTCATCTGGTTCGCAATGGCCGCGAATTCACCACCAGCGGTGGCGAACTGCGGTTGATGATCTAGGGCTGCGCACCTTGGTGGGCACTGGCCGTGTCGCCCTGCTCTGGTAGGTGTCGACCTCGGTCGACACGCGCTTTGCCAAGGGCAGTCGAGCAAGGCTCGACTCCACAAGAAGGCGTGATCAATTTTTCACCAAGCATCTTGACAGCCTTGCCTGACAAGGGCTGCGCAGGGTTATCCACACGTTTGCTCAGAAACCATCCACACCGCCTGTGGATGAATTCAGCCCAGCACCCGTCCGATGCCGCTGGCGTCCACGTCGGCCGCGGCCCGGGTGATCGCCGCCGGATCGCTGCCGGCCACGAATCCGATGCGGAAGTGCACTTCACCGCCGGGCGTGCGCGAGGAATGGATCGAAGCCAAGCTGATGCCATGCTGCTCGAACACGTTCAACAGCTCGCGCAGCGAGCCAGGCCGGTCCTCCGGCAGGTGCACCGACAGCGCGTTGCGCTCGGTCAGATCGGCCAGCAGATACCCCACGCGTTCGAACGTGTAGTTGCCATCCGCCAGGGCCTGCTCGCCGAAGGCACTGCGATTGGCTGACAGCAGCTGCTCACGGAATGCAGCCCGTGCGCCGTCGTCGCCCTGTCCGACCTGCACCTGCAGGGCCTGCAGCTGCCCCACCAGCCGCTCCAGCATCGGCGCCACGTACGGGTTGCCGAACTGGATGTCTTCGTAGATCGCCGGATTGAGCGACAGGATGCGCGAGATGATCGCCGTGTCCAGCTCGAACGACGCCGAACGGTACGGCATCATCGCGGCCAGATCGCCCAGCTGCGGCTGGTACTGGCGCAGCACGCCTGCCTGCGCCAGGTGGGTGGCATGCACCATCGCCTGCACCAGCGCCATCATCTGGTCGTGGTGCTGCGGCGTCGCGCGCACGCACTCGGCCTGCAGCGCGGTGCACAGCGTATCGACCCATGCCCGCCAGTGCTGCAGCCGCGCTTCGCAGACCACCATCACCCGCCCCTTCAGGGTCGGCGCTTTGGGTGGCGCGGCCATCGGGTGCAGTCCGACCACTTCGGCCTGCGAGGCCAGCATCGCCTGTACCGGTGCCTCCTTTACCGAGGTCACATCCAGCCACAGCCTGCCCTGCTCGCGGCCCGCCGATTGCCGCACGTACTCGGCGATCAACGCCGGCGTGTGCCGGATCGGTGCCGAGAACACCAGTACATCGGCCTGCGCCAGCAGGTGTTCCGGCGTGTGCGAGTCCGGGTCGGCCGGGTCATGGCCGATCACCTGCAGCTGCAGGTGCTGCTGGAAGAAGCGGCACAGCCAGCGCCCATAGGCACCAGCACTGCCGACGATGCCGACCGTGCGCGGCGTGCGTGGATCCAGGCCGCTCATGCCACGCGTTCAGCGCGGAAGCGCGTTCCTTCGGCCAGCGCCGCCGGCGCGGCAGCGATCACGTCAAACTCCTCGAAGCCGTTGTCCAGGGTCGCCTCCAGCGCCGCATGGGTGCCGGCAATCGCGCGCGAAATCGCCTGCTGCATCGACTCACCGCGCAGCAGGAACGACACCACCAGCGACATCAGCACGTCACCGGTACCGGCCACGTCCACCGGCAGCAGCGGTGAGGTCCAGCGCCAGGTTTCCTCGTGCCCGACCGCCAGGGTGACCAGCTCACCCGGGTTGCCGCCTACGCTGTGCGCGATCACCCAGTGCGGGCCACGATCCAGCAGCGTGCGCGCGGCGGCGATGGCATCGGCCTCGGCCAGTGCCGGCATGCCGGTCAGGCGATTCAGTTCGAAGGCATTGGGCGTCACCAGCCAGGCGTGCGGCAGCAGGCGCTCGGCGAAGATCGCTTCCAGGCCCGGTTCCACGTAGGGTCCGGTATGGGTATCACCGATCACCGGGTCCAGGCAGTAACGCAGCTGTGGGCAGGCCGGCAGGATGTTGTCCAGCCAGTCGGCGAAGGCCGCACCGTTGGCGGTGCTGCCGAAGTAACCGGACACCAGCATCTTCGCCCGCTGCGGCAGGCCACGCTCGTGGGTACCCAGCAGCAGGTCGGCAAACCAGTCGGCGGGCAGCACGCGGCCCCGCGTAGTGTCGTAGAACGGCGCATTGCTCAGCAGCACGGTCGGGATTTCGGCGACGCGCACGCCCAGTGCGCGCATCGGCGGGACGGCGGCACTGTTGCCGGCGTGGCCGTACACAAGTTGCGACTGGACCGAGATGACATCGATCGGCGACGGCCCATCCGGCCGCTGGCGGCGGCCGTGGACCAGGTGGTTATCAAGGGATTCGCTCATGGCCGCATTCTACGCCCAAGGGAGTTTTCGGCAGGGCTTGCAGCCCTGCACCTGCCGAAGGCGAAGCCGAAGCAAGATCAAGAGCCGCATTCCGTGGGATGGCGGGGCGGTGTGGGTGGTCAGGACCGTTGGTCGGCACATCTGTGGGATACCGAAATAAATCGGGGTCAGATCCGTTTTCCTTCGGAAAACGGATCTGACCCCACGAGCTGTTCCGACAGATCGCGGAAAACAGTCGAAAGCGGGGTGGGTCCGGTTGCAGGGGTGTCCGCGGCATGGATGCCGCGGCCAAGCCCCCAGGGATGGGTTTACGGCGTCCCCTGCAACCGAACCCACCCCGCCAACCCACGGATGGCCCGCTTCTGCTGTTGACGTTGCTTCGGCAGGTGCAGGGCTGCAAGCCCTGCAACCCAACCCCCTCAGTGAGCAGCAGGCCGCGACGGTGGCAGCCACGCTGCGACGATACCGAGCAGCGGCAGGAACGCGGTCAGCTGATAGACGAATTCAATGCTGGTCCTGTCTGCCAGCATGCCCAGCACGGCCGCGCCAAGCCCGCCCATGCCGAATGCAAAGCCGAAGAACAGGCCGGACACCATGCCGATGCGGTGCGGCATCATCTCCTGCGCGTACACCACGATGGCCGAGAACGCCGAGGAGAGCACGAAGCCGATCAGCACTGCCAGCACTGTGGTCCATAGCAGATCGGCGTGCGGCAGCATCAGCGCGAACGGGGCCACGCCGAGGATCGAGGTCCAGATGATCGGCTTGCGGCCGATGCGGTCACCCAGCGGGCCGCCGAGGAAACCACCGGCGGCAGACGCCACCAGGAACGCGAACAGATGCAGTTGCGCCTGTGCCACCGGAATGCCGAAGTGGTGGATCAGGTAGAAGGTGAAGTAGCTGCCGATGCTGGCCATGTAGAAGTACTTGCTGAAGATCAGCACCAGCAGGATCGCCAGCACCTTGGCCACGGTGCGCGACGAATGCCGCGGGGCCATAGACGCGGTGCTGGCCGGACGCGGTGTGCCCAGGTGCAGTGCATACCAGCGGCCAACATAGGTCAGCAGCGCGATGCCGATCAGCGCGGCGCCGGCAAACCATGATGCGGCACGCTGGCCATACGGCACGATCACGGCCGCAGCGATCAACGGCCCCAGCGCGGTACCGAAGTTGCCACCCACCTGGAACACCGACTGCGCGAAGCCATGGCGACCGCCCGAGGCCAGCCGGGCGATGCGCGAGGCCTCCGGGTGGAAGATGGCCGAACCAATGCCGACCATCGCCGCAGCCATCAGCACCACCGCGTAGTTCGGCGCAAAGCCGAGCAGCAGCATGCCGCACAGGGTCGAGGCCATGCCGATCGGCAGCGAGTACGGTGCCGGGCGGCGGTCGGTGGCCATGCCGATCAACGGCTGGAAGATCGACGCGGTGAGCTGGTAGGTCAGCGTGATCAGGCCGATCTGGGTGAAGCTGAGGTTGAAGCCGCCCTTGATCACCGGATAGATGGCCAGGATCAGGGACTGCATCATGTCGTTGACGACATGCGAGGTGGAGATGGCGGCCAGCACGCCGGGAGCCACCGGGCGTGAGGTCGTTGCGGGAGAAGCCAGGGTCGACATGGACACAGTCAGGTTGGGGGCGAGCCACGCATGCTACGGTGGGCCCCCACTCCCTTCTGCCGCGTTCGGGTCATGGCCTATCGCAAAAAGGACACTCCCTGCCCGATCCGCGAGACCGCGCCGTGGAACGAAGTGCCGGTACACCGCCCGGTGACCAGCCGCGCCCGGCACTACCCGCCCGGTACCCACATCGCGCCACACCGGCATCGCCGTCACCAACTGGTCTTCGCCATGTCCGGCCTGATGGTGGTGCGCGCGGACGGTGGCCGCTGGGTCGTGCCCTCCACCCGCGCGATCTGGGTTCCGGCCGGTATGGTGCATGCGGTGGACTGCATCGCCGAGGTGCACATGCGCAGCCTGTACGTGGAACCGGACTTTGCACCGCAACTGCCGGATGGGGCGTTCGCAGTACAGGTGGCGCCGCTGCTGCGCGAACTACTGCTGGCGGCCAGCCTGATCGAGTCCGCGCACGTGGACGACAGCCGCGACGGTCGCGTGGTGCGCCTGCTGCTGGACGAGCTGCACCGCATGGACGTGCTGCCGCTGCACCTGCCCTCGCCCACCGACCCGCGCCTGCAGAGGATCTGCCAGCACATCCAGAAGCATCCCGCCGACGACGCCACGCTGCAGGACTGGGCCCAGGCGCTGCAGGTGGACGTGAAGACCATCCAGCGCCATTTCGCCGGCGAACTGGGCATGACCTTCGGGCAGTGGCGGCAGCAGGCGCGGCTCCTGGCCGCCCTGGAGCGATTGGCAGTCGGCGACAAGGTCATCGATGTGGCGCTGGCGATGGGCTACGACAGCCCCAGCGCGTTCACCAGCATGTTCAAACGCCAACTGGGGCAGACGCCCGCGGCGTTTTTCCGCTGATCGCAAACGAAAACGCCGGGCATGACCCGGCGCTACCGCTCAACGCTTCGGTTGAAAAACTCAGGACGTCATCCGGTCCCAGAAGCCCTTCACGCCATCCATGAACGTCGCCGACTTCGGCGAATGCTTGCGTGCTTCCTCGCCGACAAAGGTGGCTTCGAACTGCTCCAGCAGCTTGCGCTGTTCGTTGGTGAGGTTGACCGGGGTCTCCACCACCACGCGGCAGTACAGGTCGCCCTCGCTGCGGCTGCGCACCGAACGCACGCCCTTGCCACGCAGGCGGAACAGCTTGCCGGTCTGGGTCTCGGCCGGGATGCGGATTTCCGCTTCGCCGCCGAGGGTCGCCACGCGTACGGTGTCGCCCAGCGCTGCCTGCGAGATGCGGATCGGCACTTCGCAGTGCAGGTCGTCGCCATCGCGCTGGAAGATCGCATGCTCGCGCACGCGCACTTCCACGTACAGGTCACCCGGCGGCGTACCGGCCGGACCGGCCTCACCTTCACCCTGCAGGCGGATGCGGTCGCCGGTATCGACGCCCGCCGGCACCTTCACCGACAGCACCTTGTCTTCCTCGACACGGCCGTTGCCGTGGCAGGTCTTGCAGGGCTTGGCGATGATCTGGCCACGGCCGCCGCAGTTGTGGCAGGCCTGCTGCATGGCGAAGATGCCGCGCTGGATGCGCACCTGGCCGCGGCCATGGCACACATTGCAGGTTTCGACCTTGCCGTCTTCGGAGCCACTGCCATCGCAGTCGCCGCACTCGGCCAGGGTCGGGATCTCGATGCGGCGCTCGACGCCGCGTACCGCTTCTTCCAGGTCCAGCTCCATCACGTAGCCGATGTCGGCGCCGCGACGGGCCTGGCGCGGCCCACCGCCGCCCCCGCCAAAAATGTTGCCGAAGATATCGCCGAAGATATCGTTCATGTCCGGGCCGCCCGGACCACCACCGCCCATGCCGTGCTCGAACGCGGCGTGGCCGTGGCTGTCGTACATGCGGCGCTTGTTGCCATCGGACAGCACTTCGTAGGCTTCCTTGCACTCCTTGAAGGAGGCTTCGGCCGCCGCATCACCCGGGTTGCGGTCCGGGTGGAACTTCATCGCACAGCGACGGTAGGCCTTCTTCAGCTCGTCGTCGGTGGCGGTGCGGGCAACGCCCAGCACTTCGTAGTAATCGCGCTTGCTCATATGGTGAATCTAGTTCCGGAAAGTCGGGATTCGTCAAAGCGGAAGAGCGGAACCAGGTCCGCTCTTGCGTCGGGCGCCCCGACACGCCGGTGGGCGGTCAGGACCCTGATGCGACAACGGGACGCTGATGACCAGCGTCCCGTGTCGGTCCGGATCAGGACTTCTTGTCGTCCTTGACTTCGGTGAACTCGGCGTCGACCACGTCGTCCTGCGCCTTGCCGGCGTTGCCGGCGTCGGCACCCGGGGCACCGCCCTGGTCGGCCGAAGCAGCGGCGAACAGCGACTGGCCGGCTTCCTCCAGCACCTTCGACTTGGCTTCGATCTGTGCCTTGTCGTCACCCTTCATCGCGGTTTCCAAGTCGGCCAGGGCCGCCTCGACCTTGCCGATGACATCGCCGCCGACCTTGCTGCCGTGCTCGGTGATGGCACTGCGGGTGCCGTGGATCAGGGCATCGGCCTGATTGCGGGCCTGCACCAGCTCCTGGAACTTCTTGTCTTCTTCGCGGTTGGCTTCCGCGTCGGCGACCATGCGTGCGATCTCTTCCTCGGACAGACCCGAACCGGCCTTGATCTCGACCTTCTGTTCCTTGTTGGTCTTCTTGTCCTTGGCCGACACGTGCAGGATGCCGTTGGCGTCGATGTCGAAGGACACTTCCACCTGCGGCAGGCCACGCGGAGCCGGCTCGATGCCGGACAGGTCGAACTTGGCCAGCGACTTGTTGAAGCGGGCCTGCTCGCGCTCACCCTGCA
Organism: Stenotrophomonas sp. YJH_SMC_65; assembly: GCF_059369475.1. NCBI lineage: Bacteria > Pseudomonadati > Pseudomonadota > Gammaproteobacteria > Lysobacterales > Lysobacteraceae > Stenotrophomonas > Stenotrophomonas sp. YJH_SMC_65. The sequence continues at coordinate 12,956 of NZ_JCAFSR010000009.1, read as the reverse complement.
GCACGTGCACGGTCACGGCCGACTGGTTGTCCTCGGCGGTGGAGAACACCTGCGAGGCCTTGGTCGGGATGGTGGTGTTCTTCTCGATGATCTTGGTGAACACGCCGCCCATGGTCTCGATGCCCAGCGACAGCGGGGTCACGTCCAGCAGCAGCACGTCCTTGACGTCGCCGCCCAGCACGCCGCCCTGGATCGCAGCACCCAGTGCCACGGCTTCGTCCGGGTTGACGTCCTTGCGCGGTTCCTTGCCGAAGAACTCGGTCACCGCCTGCTGCACCTTCGGCATGCGGGTCTGGCCACCGACCAGGATCACTTCGCTGATGTCGCTCGAACGCAGGCCGGCATCGTTCAGGGCGACGCGGCACGGCTCGATCGACTTCTTGATCAGGTCTTCCACCAGCGCTTCCAGCTTGGCGCGGGTCAGCTTGATGTTCAGGTGCTTCGGACCCGAGGCGTCAGCGGTGACGTACGGCAGGTTCACTTCGGTCTGCTGGGCGCTGGACAGCTCGATCTTGGCGCGCTCGGCAGCGTCCTTCAGGCGCTGCAGGGCCAGCGGATCCTTGCGCAGGTCGATGCCCTGGTCCTTGTTGAATTCTTCAACCAGGTACTCGATGACGCGGTTGTCGAAGTCTTCGCCGCCCAGGAAGGTGTCGCCGTTGGTGGCCAGCACTTCGAACTGCTTCTCGCCGTCAACGTTGGCGATCTCGATCACCGAGACGTCGAAGGTGCCGCCGCCCAGGTCGTACACCACGATCTTGCGATCCTTGTTGTCGCCCTTGTCCAGGCCATAGGCCAGCGCGGCCGCGGTCGGCTCGTTGATGATGCGCTTGACGTCCAGGCCGGCGATGCGGCCGGCGTCCTTGGTCGCCTGGCGCTGGCTGTCGTTGAAGTAGGCCGGCACGGTGATGACCGCTTCGGTGACCTTCTCACCGAGGAAGTCCTCGGCGGTCTTCTTCATCTTTTCCAGCACCTTGGCCGAGATTTCCTGCGGCGCCATCTTCTTGCCGTCGCTGGTGGCCACCCAGGCATCGCCGTTGTCATGGGCCAGGATGCTGTACGGGACGTGGGCGATGTCCTTCTGCACTTCGGCGTCGGTGAACTTGCGGCCGATCAGGCGCTTCACCGCGTAGAAGGTGTTCTTCGGGTTGGTGACGGCCTGGCGCTTGGCCGAGGCGCCCACCAGGACTTCGCCGTCCTTGGTGTAGGCGACGATCGACGGGGTGGTGCGATCGCCTTCCGAATTCTCGATGACGCGGGCCTTGCCGCCGTCCATGATCGCCACGCACGAGTTGGTGGTGCCGAGGTCGATACCAATGATCTTGCCCATGGGGGAGACTCCTGAGGATGCTTGTTGGGGTCAGTCCGGCCGTTCGGCCGGTGGATGAATACGATGTGGGGGAGGCTCGTGGAACATTCAAGCCATCTCCCGAACGCTGTGTTTCCGGTCGCCCGGCGCGTTCAGCGTCGGGCCGGGTGACGGGACATTCCCGCCTTCCGGCCCTGGAGGGGTCAGTCGGCGGCCACCACCACCAGCGCCGGCCGCAGCAGGCGCTCGTTGAGCAGGTAACCCTTCTGGAACACGGTCACCACGCTGCCCGGGACGGCGTCTGGGGCCGGCACCTGGCTGATGGCCTGGTGGTGTTCCGGGTTGAACGGCTGGCCGATCGGGTCCAGCAGGACCAGCCCGTTGTCGGCGGCAACCTTCAGCAGCTGCTTGTAGGTCAGCTCCAGGCCCTCGCGCAGCGGATGCGGGTCATCGCCGGCCGCCTTCAAGCCGGCATCCAGGCTGTCGAACACCGGCAGCAGCTCGCCCAGCAGCTTCTCGTTGGCGAACTTGCGGGCCTGCTCGATGTCACGGGCAACGCGCTTGCGCTGGTTCTCGAGGTCGGCGCGCTCACGCAGCGCATCGGCCTTGATCTGCTCGACCTCGGCGCGCAGGCGCTCCACTTCGTCGTTGACGCCGGCGGCGGCGGCCGCATCGGCGGCAGTCTGCTGGGATTCGATATCTGGATGTTCGTGGTTCATGTCTGGGTCCCTGGCGGTCAGTCTCCGCCTCCACCCACCCTAGTGTGGGCGGGATGCTGCGTTTCAAGCGTCGGATGTTCCAGGAGTGCGCCCGGCTGGCGAAAACGCCGCGCCGAGTACATCGGCAGTAGCCTGGACCAGCGGGATCATCCGGTCGTAGGCCATCCGCTTGGGGCCGATCACGCCCAGCACGCCCAGCACCTGGCCATTGGCGGTATAGGGGGCGGTGACCAGCGAGACCCCCTGCAACGGCATCATCCCGGTCTCTTCGCCAATGAAGATGCGCACCCCCGGGGCCTGGATGGTGCGCTCCAGCAGCTGCAGGATCTCCCGCTTGCTGGAGAACAGCTCGAACAGCTCGCGCAGCCGCTCCAGGTCGGACAGGTCCTGCACCCCCATCAGGCGGGTCTGGCCGGCCACCAGCATGTCATCGGCCGCCGGCTGCAGGGCCTGCTCGGCCAGCTCGATGCTGTGCGCCAGCAGCTGCTCCAGCTCCGAACGGGCATCACGCAGTTCCAGCAGCAGGCGGGTGCGGATCTCGGCCATCGGCAGGCCGGCGAAATGCGCGTTGAGGTAGTTGGCGACCTGTTCCAGCTGGCCCGGCGCGAACTCCTGGCGGGTCTCGATGACCCGGTTCTGCACCTCGTTGTCGGCGAACACCAGGATCGCCAGCACCCGGCGCCCGTCCAGCGCCACGAAATCGATCTGGCGGAACGCGAACTGCTCGCGCCGCGGGGCGCTGACCACGCCGACGAAGTGGCTCATCGCCGACAGCAGCTCCGAGGCGCTGCCAAGCAGGGCCTGGGTGCTGCCGCCGCCGGCCAGTTCCTGGCGCAGCCGGGCCAGCTCGCCTTCGCCCGGCGGCTGCATCTGCAGCAGGCTGTCGACGAACACCCGGTAGCCATGTGCGGTCGGGACGCGCCCGGCCGAGGTGTGCGGCGAAGCCAGCAGCCCCAGGTCTTCCAGGTCACCCAGGATGTTGCGGATGGTGGCCGGACTGACCTCCAGCCCGGCCACGCGCGCCAGCGTCTGCGAGCCGACCGGCTCACCGTCCTGGATGTAACGCGCGATCAGCGTGCGCAGCAGATGGCGCGCACGCGGGGCAAGCTGGTCGGGAGAACCGTGCATGGAATCAACCTGTGAGACACGGACACTAGATAATGGCGGCGGATCACCTTGGCAAGTCATTGGACCTCCCGCGCCCGCGTGCTAGCGTTGCGCGGCTGCTGACACCCCCTTACCCATGCTCAGACATCTTTCGATCAAGGATTTCGCCGTCGTCCGCGCCACCGAACTGGAGTTCGGGCCAGGCATGACCGTGGTTTCAGGCGAGACCGGCGCCGGCAAGTCACTGATGGTCGACGCGCTGGGCTTCCTGTCCGGCCTGCGCGCCGACAGCGGCGTGGTCCGCCACGGCGCCGCGCGCGCCGAGCTGTCGGCCGAGTTCGCGCTGGACCAGCTGCAGGCCGCGCGCCAGTGGCTGGCCGACAACGAGCTGGACGACGAAGAACAATGCCAACTGCGCCGCGTGATCCGTGCCGATGGCGGATCGCGGGCCTGGATCAACGGCCGCCCGGTGACCCTGGCGCAGCTGGGCGACCTGGCCTCGCTGCTGGTGGAGATCCACGGCCAGCACGAGCAGCAGGCCCTGCTGACGCGCCCGTCGCAGCTGGCCCTGCTGGATGCCTATGCCGGCAACGAGGACGAGCGCCGCCAGGTGCGCCGCGCCGCTGCGGCCTGGCAGGCGCTGGTCGATGAATCGCTGGCGCTGTCGCAGCAGGGCGACGTCAGTGACCGGATCGGCTTCCTGGAGCACCAGCTGCGCGAGTTGGACCGCGAGGATCTGGAACCCGAATCGATTGCCGCACTCGGTGCCAGCCACCGTCGCCAGGCCCACGCCAGCGCCCTGCTGAGTGCCTGCCAGGCGGCCAGCAACCAGCTCAACGGCGACGACGGCAGTTCCGCACTGGACCTGCTGCAGCAGGTGCGCCACGAGCTGTCGCGCCTGATCGAGCACGACCCGCGCCTGGGCGAGGTGGACGGGCTGATCGAGAACGCCTCGATCCAGCTGCACGAAGCCCTGTCGCTGCTGGACCGCGTGCATGACGACCTCGACGCCGACCCGGAACAGTTCGAGGAGAACGAGCGTCGCCTCGGCCGCCTGCACGACCTGGCCCGCAAACACCGCGTGCCGATGGACGAACTGGGCGCGCAGCGCGAGCGCATGCACGCCGAAGTGGAACAGCTGCGTGGGGCTGACGAACGCCTGCAGCGCCTCGCCGGCGAGATCGACAAGGCCGCTGCGGCCTGGCGCGTGCAGGCCGGGCTGCTGACCGCCAGCCGCCGCGCCGCCGCTGCCGAGCTGTCGGCCACCACCACCGGCATCATCGCCGAGCTGGGCATGGGCGGCGGCCAGTTCCTGATCGAGCTGGAACCGCAGGACGCCGGCAAGCCCGACCCGCAGGGTGCCGAGCGCGTGGAATTCCTGGTGGCGGCCAATGCCGGGCAGCCACCGCGTGCCCTGCGCAAGGTGGCCTCGGGTGGCGAACTGTCGCGCATCTCGCTGGCCATCGAAGTGGCCGCGCTGGACCTGGATGCAGTGCCGACCATGGTGTTCGACGAAGTCGACTCCGGCATCGGTGGCGCGGTGGCGGACATCGTCGGCCAGAAGCTGCGCGCCCTTGGCGAGAAGCGCCAGGTGCTGTGCGTGACCCACCTGCCGCAGGTCGCCTCCAAGGGCCATGCCCATTACCGGGTCAGCAAGGCCCCGGTGGAAGGCATGACCCAGAGCGCAGTGGAAAAGCTGGACAGCAAGGCGCGCGAGGAAGAACTGGCGCGCATGCTCGGCGGCGTGGAAGTGAGCAAGGAAGCGCGCGCCGCCGCACGCAAGCTGCTGCAGGTGTAACGCCGGCCGAGCCGAGCATTGGCTCGGCTTCCGCACGGTAGTGCCGGCCGCTGGCCGGCACCCCGATGCGGGTGGATGAAGATCATGAGGTTGCCGGCCAGCGGCCGGCACTACCCCTGTGGCTGCGTCAGATCGACGTTCTCCACCAGGAAATCAAGAAACGCGCGCACCCGCAGCGGCAGGTAGCCGCCCTGCCCCAGGAACACCGCGTGCACCTCTTCCAGGTCACCGGGATTGGCGTCCTCCAGCACCGGCAGCAAGCGCCCGGCGGCAATATCCTGCTGCACCTGGAATGCTGCCAGCCGCGCCATGCCCAGCCCACCCAGCACCAGCTGGCGCAGCGCATCGCCGTTGCTGGCGCGCGCGTTGCCACTGGGCAGCAGCATGCGTTCGCGCCCATCCTGCAGCAACGGCCAGCCCTGCATCGCGCGCGCATGGCCGATATCCAACCGGTTGTGCGACTGCAGCTCCTCGGCAGTGCGTGGCAGCCCGTGCCGCTGCGCGTAGGCCGGTGCAGCCACGATCATCATCCGCGTCGCACCCAGCCGCCGCGCCACCAGGCTGGAGCTTTTCAGTGGACCGGCCCGCACCGCCACGTCGGTGCGCTGCTCAAGCAGGTCGATCACCTCGTCATTGAGGGTCAGGTCCACGCCTACCTGCGGGTTGCGTTCGAGGAATGCCGGCAGCAGCGGCAGCAGGAAATGCTGGCCGAACGGCACGTTGGAGTTTACCCGCAGCCGTCCGCGCGGCTCGGCATGGGCACTGGCACAGCGCTCGGCCTCCTCCAGGTCGGCCAGCACGCGCAGGCCGCGCTCGTAGAACGCACAGCCTTCCGGGGTCAGCTGCAGCTGGCGGGTGGAGCGTTGCAGCAGGCGCGTACCCAGCCGCTGCTCCAGCCTGGCCACCAGCTTGCTCACTGCTGACGGCGTCATGTCCAGGGTGCGGGCGGCGGCGGAGAAGCCACCGGTCTCGATCACCCGCACGAACACTTCCAGTTCGCCGGATCGGTTGATGTCGGGTCGCGCCATGACGATGAATCCAGTTCACAGATGATTGTCCATGCGCAGTCTAGTTCACAGATGACCCCGGAATCACCATGGCGTTCCCTCCCACCTGGATTGCCCGATGAACCGCTTGAGCCAGCTCACCGCCACCGCCCTGCTCGCCCTGTCCGGCGTCGCCAGTGCCGCATCCGCCCCGCACTGGGTCGCCAGCTGGCAGGCCAGCCCGCAACCGGTCTGGGACGCGGATTTCCTGTTCCCGACCCTGGTTCCGGCCACGCTGCAGGACCAGACCTTCCGCCAGACCGCGCGCATCAGCCTGGGCGGGCCCCGGCTGCGGGTGCGGCTGAGCAATGCCTACGGCACCCAGCCGCTGCGGATCGGGGCGGCCAGCGTGGCCGCGGGCGCGGGCGCCACCCCGCAACCGCTCAGCTTCGACGGCCAGCCTGGGGTGTTGATCGGTGCCGGTCAGGAACGGCTGAGCGATCCGCTGGCGGTGGCCACGGAAGACCACCAGGCGCTGCAGGTCAGCGTCTTCGTGGCGGGGCCGACGCCGGTGCAGACGTTCCATTGGGACGGCCGCCAGACCAGCTGGATCGCCGGCGGCAATCAGGCCCGGGCGCGCGACCTGCAGGGTGCCAGTTCCACTACCGCACGCCTGTTCCTCACCGGGATCGAGGTCGAGGCCGCCGCCAGTGCGCGTAGCGTGGTGGTGATTGGCGACTCGATCACCGACGGCGCCACCGCCAGCCTCGACCAGGACCAGCGCTGGACCGACCATCTGGCCGCGCGTCTGGCACCGCGCGGCGTCGCGGTGGTCAACGCGGGCATTTCCGGCAATCGGCTGCTGAGCGACGGCATGGGCGAGTCGGTTCTGGCCCGCCTGCGGCGTGACGCACTGGATCAGCCCGGCGTCGCCAGCGTCATCGTGCTGATCGGCATCAACGACATCAGCTGGCCCGGTACTGCCTTCGCCCGCGCGCAGCCCCGGCCCAGCCTGCCCGAGCTGCAGGCCGGCTATCGTGCCCTGGCCGAACAGGCCCACCGGCGGGGTCTACGCATATTCGGCGCCACCCTGATGCCGTTCGCGGGCGCCCTGCCCGGCACGCCGCTGGACGACTACTACCACCCGGACAAGGAGGCCCTGCGCCAACAGCTCAATGCATGGCTGCGCAGCAACAGCCCGTTCGACGCGGTGATCGACCTGGACGCGGCGCTACGCGACCCGGCCGATCCGTCACGGATGGCCGCCGCCCACGACTCCGGCGACCACCTCCACCCGGGGGATGCCGGCAACCGGGCGATGGCCGAGGCGGTGGACCTGGAGATCCTGCTCGGTTGCAAGGGGTCAGAGCCCTTTGCTGGCGCAAAGGGATCCGACCCCGCAGAGCGCCCGGGGCCGGCCCCCTTTCCTGGAGGGAAAGGGCCCTGACCCCGGCAACGAAAAACCCCGGGCAAGCCCGGGGTTTCGTCGCTAGCGGCTGGCCGGAACGGCCTACTTGCGCTTCTTGCGCACGTAGAGCACCAGCGAGTGTTCTTCCAGCTCATAGCCGTGATCGGCCGCGATCTTGCGCTGCAGCTCCTCGATCTCATGGCTTTCGAATTCGATGATCTTGCCGCTGTCCACGTCGACCATATGGTCGTGGTGGCCACCACGGTCCAGCTCGTAAACGGCTTGGCCACCCTCGAAATTGTGCTTGAGCACGAGGCCGGCGGCCTCGAACTGGGTCAGCACCCGGTAGACCGTCGCCAGGCCGATCTCGTCGCCATGCTCGAGCAGCTGGCGGTAGATGTCCTCGGCGGTCATGTGGTGCTGGTGGTGCTGGGCATTGCGCTGTTCGAGCAGCGCCAGGATCCGCATCCGCGGATGGGTCACCTTCAGGCCGACTTTACGCAGGTCGTGGGTTTCCATAGGTCTCCGTTCATTGGCGATTTAGCGCCAGCTGCCTCGGATTGGGTCGCGGTGGCACGCCGGGAGTGTATCATCGGTTTGATTTCCCCAACCGCCAGTCCCGATGCGCAATCTCCTGTTGGTCGCCGCCGTCGCCCTGTCCACCACCGGGTGCGGCATCATCTACAAGCAACCCATCTATCAGGGCAACCTGATCCGGGAAGATGCCGTGGCCAAGCTGCAGGTCGGGCAGAGCAAGCAGCAGGTCACCGCGCTGCTGGGCACCCCGTCCATCCCCGACCCGTTCCACGCCCAGCGCTGGGACTACACCTCCAGCCAGCGCGTGAACCGCCTCGGCCGCACCGAAGTGAAGAACTTCGTGGTGTTCTTCGAGAATGACGCCGTTACCCGCTGGGAGGGCGACTACTTCCCGGGCAACGACAAGGCCCTGGCCCAGCAGACGGTGCGCCAGTTCGGCCGCAACCTGCCGAAGGACAAGAAGAAGAAGGGCCGCTGAGGCCTGCCCGTCCGCAGGGACGGGTTGCCGGGATCAACCGCCGAGCGCGCGACGCCGGCGGTTGTCCTTGGGGTCGGCCAGCAGCGGGCGCAGCAGCTCGATGCGGTCCCCGTCCAGCAGCGCCTGCTGTGGACGGGCCACCACGCCATGCACCGCGGCGGCCGGACAGTCGGCACTACCTTCCAGCGCAGCGGCGGCGATGGCGTCGGCCACGGTCGCTCCCTCTTCCAGCTGCAGGTGGCGCGACAGCACGCGCTCCGGCCAGGCCAGCACCACCTCGACCTCGATCATCGCTCAGCCCTCGTCGGCGACGCGGACGAAATCATTGACCATGCGATCGGCCAGTCCCTGGAAGCCGATCGCCAGGGCCGGACCGAGCAGGCGCGAGCTGGGTTCGAACTCCAGGGTCAGGGTGACCTTGCACGCATCCTCGGCCAGCGCATGGAATTCCCAGCGGCCGTGCAGCTGCTTGAACGGGCCATCGCGCAGCTGCATGTCGATGCTGTGCGGGCGCTGCAGGGTGTTTTCAGTCTGGAACCAGGTACTGAACGAGCCCAGGCCCAGGTCCAGGCGCGCCACCAGGCGGTCCTCGCCCTGCTCCAGGATCTGGGCAGCCGAGCACCAGCGGAAACGGCGCGGATAGGCCTGGACGTCGTTGACCAGGTCGAACATGCGCGCGGCCGAATGTTCGACCAGGGCGCTGCGGCGGATAGTAGGCATGAATACAGGACGTTTCGGCAATCGACCGGGCGGGCCCGAATCGGAGACAATACGGAAATGAGCAAGAACAGCGGCAAGGATAAAGCAAAGAGCGCGACGGCCAACAAAACCATCGCGTTGAACAAGCGTGCCCGCCACGAGTACCACATCGAAGAGCGCTTCGAGGCCGGCCTGGCCCTGCAGGGCTGGGAGGTGAAGTCGATCCGCGCTGGCCGCGGCAACATCATCGACGCCTACGCCTATGTGAAGCACGGCGAGATCTTCCTGATCGGCGCGCAGATCACCCCGTTGATCCAGGCCTCCACCCACGTGGTGGCCAATGACCGGCGCGAGCGCAAGCTGCTGCTGCACCGGAGCGAGATCGACAAGCTGGTCGGCAAGGTCGAGCGCGATGGCTACACGATCGTGCCCACTGCGATGTACTGGAGCAAGAACAAGATCAAGCTCGAAGTCGCGCTGGCCAAGGGCAAGCAGACCCACGACAAGCGCGATGCCGCCAAGGACCGCGACTGGGCGATCGAGAAGCAGCGTGTGATGCGTCGCGGCAACCGCGACGCATGACCGCCCCCATCGGCGCCATGGTGACTGCCAGCGCCGATGAAACGCGCACGTTGTGCGCGCGCCTGCTGGCCTTCAACCAGGCCCACGGCGGCGATTCACTCGATGAGACTCCAGTCCGCCTGGCCTGGCATGACGAGCACGGCGCGCTGCGCGGTGGTGTGCTGGCCGACGTCTGTGCCAGCTGGCTGCAGGTACATGTGCTGTGGGTGGATCCGGAACTGCGCGGGCAAGGCATCGGCCAGCGCCTGCTGGCGGAAGCAGAAGCCGCCGCGCGCCAGCTTGGCGCCCGCAACGTGATGCTGGATACCTTCGACTGGCAGGCCGAAGCTTTCTACCTGCGGCAGGGCTACACCGTCTATGGGCGGCTGCCCGATTGCCCGCCCGGGCACGAGCGGATCTACCTGCGCAAGCCATTGTCAGGTTCCTGACCGCGGCCGCGGAAACCGCCGACCGGTCACCCTGCCAGCACGCCCTGCCCGCGCATGCGCGGTGCCAGCGCTGCGTGCATCACGGCTAGGTGCATCACCACTGCCAGTTCCGGCGCATGCCGGTCATCGCCGGCGCGCCACCGCTGCGCCAGCTGGGCCGCGTCGGCCGGCAGCAGGGCCAGCAGCTGGGCGTCATCCAGCGAATCGGCCGCGCCCTGGAGCTGCCGCGCCATCTGTCGCGCCTGCCATACATGCACGCCGATGCTGAGGCTGGCCAGCGACATCAGGACCACGGCCAGCCCGTGCTCGAACCATTGCGACAGCACTTCCGGCCCCCACAGCAGGGCCGCCAACACGGCCAGGCCCGGCAGGCGCCAGCCCAGCCAATGGATGCGACCGCGCTGCGACCAGTGCACAACCACCGCACTGGCCACCAATGCCGCGGCCGCAGTCGCCGGCAGCTCGGTCAGCGCGGTGGCCGCAAGCAACACCGCCAGCACCGCCCAGACCCAGCCGGGCGGCAGGGCGCGCCGCTGGTAGTCGGCACCGACCGGCCCGATCAGCTGCCGCAGGCTGCGTTGTTGGCTTGCATCGGTCACCCACAGTCTCCGTGTCTGTCCTGGCCCGGATGGTCGCCGCCAGTGTGTCGCAAATTCGTGCCAGTGACGTTACCAATCCGCTATGCCGCTGGCTCTACAACATGTTGTGGATTGCCACGGTGACTGTTCAGCTGTTTTGGCGTAGCATTGGCAGCGTTGGGCAGGCACTGGCCGTGGCGACACGAATCAGGCCTTGTACCTTGCAGAACTTGAAGAAACCGGGGGTGCATTGGTTTCGACGGGGGTTGTGAAGTCGCCTGGCGCATGCCGAGGGGGTAGCTTTCCTCGTAAATCCAGCTGCAAAACTCTAGTTGCCAACGACGACAACTACGCTCTGGCCGCTTAAGGCCTAAGCCTCGAAACCGCTTGTGTCCATGCTCGCGGTGTAGAGTCACTATCATGGAATCGCGCTGGATGGCTGCCTGTCAGTCCGGCACTAGAACACAACAGGCTGGTTCCCGGATGCGCTTTGCGCACCGTGCTGTTCGGGGACGAGATCCAACGGTGAGCTAAGCATGTAGTGCTGGGGATGGAGTGCCTTCGGACGGCGGTTCAATTCCGCCCACCTCCACCAACGAACGGTCCGTGAAGGACCGGAGAAGCCCGGAAACCCCCGCATCACAAGGGTTTCCGGGCTTTTTTATTGTCCGCAGCAGACCGGGGCAATCCGTTTCAATCCATGAGACGGTGGGGGTATATCAAGGGGTATCCGACCGCACCCACTGAAGCGATACCCCCAATGCCTCTGACCGACGCAGCTATCAGGCGCGCCAAGCCCAGCGACAAACCGCAGAAGATCACCGACGGTGGCGGCCTGTACCTCTATCTCACCCCGACCGGCGCGCGCAGCTGGCGCTGGAAGTACCGCATCGCCGGCAAGGAGAAGCTGCTTTCGATCGGCCTGTACCCGGATGTCTCCTTGGCGCGCGCGCGCGAGGCCCGCGACGAAGCCCGCCGGCTGCTGGCCCGAGGCGTCGACCCGGGCGCGCAGAAGAAGGCTGCCGCCCTCGCCCACTCCGCCCTCGGCTCGGACAGCTTCGAGACAATCGCCAATGAGTGGCTGGCCACACGCCCCTGGGTGCCCAGCTATGCGGAGAAGGTCGAAGCCTGGATGAAGAATGACGTATTCCCGTGGATCGGGTCGCGCTCTGTCGCCGGCCTTTCCGCGCCGGACTTCCTCCGGGTGGCCCGGCGCATTGAGGAACGCGGCGCGATCGAATCCGCGCACCGGATCATGCAGAACTGCGGCCAGATCATGCGCTACGCCGTGGCCACCGGCCGCGCCGAGCGAAACCCGGTTGCCGACCTGAAGGGAGCGCTCGCGCCGCCGAAGGAAGCCCACCACGCAGCGATTACCGACCCCGTGCAGCTGGGTGGCCTGCTGCGCTCCATCGAGGCATACAGCGGATCTGCCATCACCCGGACGGCGCTGCGACTGGCGCCGCTGGTGTTCCTGCGTCCTGGAGAACTGCGGCATGCGGAATGGGAGGAATTCGACCTCGACGCGGCCGTGTGGACCATCCCTGCCAGCAAGATGAAAATGCGTGCGGCACATCTGGTGCCGCTGTCCAGGCAGGCGCTGCAGATACTGGCGGACATCAAGCCGATCACCGGCAGGCACAAGTGGGTGTTCTCTGGCGCCCGCGATTCCAAACGCCCGATGTCAGAGAACGCCGTTACCGCAGCGCTGCGCAACATGGGTTACGACCGCACGATGATGACCGGCCACGGCTTCCGCGCGACGGCTCGCACCATTCTGGACGAGGTCCTGCACTTCCGCCCGGACATCATCGAGCACCAGCTTGCTCACGCGGTGAAGGATCCCAACGGCCGGGCCTACAACCGCACATCGCACCTGCAGGAGCGCGTGCGGATGATGCAGGTCTGGGCGGATTACCTCGATGGTCTGCGCGACGGCAACGTGGTGAAGCTGCGGGCAGGATGAGGCCTACACGCCCCGCCGCATCTGCTGCAGCCCTGCCCTCACCCACGCCTTGGTGCGGGCGTCCCTCGCGCGGGGTTTCGTCTCTGCCGGCGGCTTGCGCGGTTCAAGCGCCGCCTTGATCCGCTCGACCTCCTTCGACCCAGCCTCGGCCAGGCGTCGGGCCTGTTGCTGCTGCTCGCGGGTCGGCGGCAGGCCGGGCAGTGGCGGCGGCGGCTGGATCGGCGTGCTGTCGGTCAGCCGGGCGACTGCCTGGCGCAGGGGCAGATCGGGATAGAGCCTGGCCGCACACCAGCGCTCGGCGTACCGCTTCGCCTGCCGGACGTTGGCCGCGCGCACTTCCTTCACCTGCCACATCTTCTGGCCT
>NZ_JCAFSR010000008.1:0-214823 GCF_059369475.1 Stenotrophomonas sp. YJH_SMC_65 | reverse complement strand
TGTGGAACCACCCGATCCCATCCCGAACTCGGAAGTGAAACGCAGCTGCGCCGATGGTAGTGTGGCTCAAGCCATGCGAGAGTAGGTCATCGCCAGGGTTTATACCCAAAACCCCGCTGCTTGCGCAGCGGGGTTTTTCTTTGTGCGCAGAACATGCGGGTAGTGCCGGCCGCCGGCCGGCACCGCCATAGCTGCACACCGGCCGGTAGATGCACGCCATGCGTGGATATTCTCCGCGGGCAGCCCCAGCGCCAACCAGGGTTGGCGACTACCGAGGGCATGCGGGCGCACAGTAGATCCACGCCGTGTGTGGATGCGGCGCCAGCCAGGGTTGGTCGCTCCTCACGGCAGGTCCGGAAGCGGACTTTCCTGACCCATCACGCAAAAGCAGGCAAAAAAACGGCGCCCTGCGGGCGCCGTCTTGACCGGGATGGAACTGCAGGCCCGGATCAGGCGGCCCGCGAGACCTCGTGCGGTTCCTGCTGGCGGAACACCGATACCGCCTCGGTAAGCGTACCCGCCTGCGATTGCAGCTCGCGTGCGGCCGCGGTGGCTTCCTCCACAAGCGCGGCATTCTGCTGCGTCGCCTGGTCCATCTGCACCACGGTCTGGTTGATCTGCTCGATGCCGACCGACTGCTCCTGCGAGGCCGCCGAGATCTCGTGCATCAGGTGGCTGACATTCTCAACGCCCCCGACAATGCCCTGCATCCGCTGGCCCGCATCGGCCACCAGCTGGGCACCTTCGCCCACCTGGCGACCCGCCTCATCGATCAGTTTCTTGATTTCCTGTGCGGCGGCGGCGGAGCGCTGCGCCAGCACGCGCACCTCGCTGGCCACCACCGCGAAGCCACGGCCCTGCTCGCCGGCACGGGCGGCCTCCACTGCCGCGTTGAGCGCGAGGATATTGGTCTGGAAGGCGATGCCATCGATCACGCCAGTGATGTCGCCGATCCGCTTCGAGGCTCCCTCGATCGCCTGCATGGTGTCGACGACCCGCTGCATGGCGACGTTGCCATCGCTGGCGGCGCTCTGGGTGGTGATCGCCAGCTGGCTCGCCTCGCGCGCATGGGCAGCGTTCTGGCGCACGGTGGCAGTCAGCTCTTCCATCGAAGCGGCGGTTTCCTGCAGGTGCGCTGCCTGGCGCTCGCTGCGCTCGGACAGCGCGCCATTGCCCGCAGCGATTTCGCTGGCAGCGGTGCTGATCGAGGACGCGCACTGCTGGATACGGCCCACCATGCGCGCCAGCTGGCCGGCGGTGGCGTTGGCATCGCGCTGGATCGCGGCAAAGGCGCCGTGATACTCGCCATGCATGCGTCGATCGAGATCGCCGCTGGCCAGCGCCGAGAGCATCTGCCGCACCTCGTCAACCGTACTGCCCAACGTATCCAGCAGCTGGTTGATGCCACCGGTGAGGCCATCGAGGAAGCTGGCACCTTCGGTTGCCTGCAGGCGCTGGTCGAGGTCGCCGGCGGCGGCGGCCGCGACGATGCCGGCGACGGCGTTCTCCAAGGCGAGCTCATGGGTACGGTCATGCCACTCCACGGCGAAGCCCAGGCGCAGGCCCTGTGCGTCGAAGACCGGAGTAACCACCTGTGCGAAGTGCACCGGGCCGATCTGTACCTTGCCGTTGTGGCTGACCTGCAGGCCATTGAGGATGGCGCGGATCCGGTCCGGGTTGGCGTGGAAGCGATGGATGCTGCTACCGACCAGGCGCTCGGCATCGAAATCGGGGAAGGCCTGGCGCAACGTTGCCTGCTGGTTGCGCAGCAGGGCCACCACCGAGCGGTTCACGTAGCGGATCACGTGATCGTTGTCGGCAATCATCATCGCGGTGCGCGAGGCATCGAGGGCCTGGCGGATCTGCGCGTTCTCGGCGTGTGCCTCCGCTTCGCGTCCACGCTGGGCCTGCACATGGCGTGCGGTGTCGGCCAGCGCATGGGCCAGCGAACCCGGTGCGTAGGCGGTGGTGTCAGCATGTGCACCAAGATCGGCGCCGGTGGCGATGTCGCGCGCCAGCGCGGCCAGCCGGCGGGGACCGTGGCCAAGTGCTTCGGTCTGCTGGCGGAGCCGCAGTGCGACCTGGCCAAGGAACAGGGTCAGGCCGGCCAGCATCGCGGCCTGCAGCAGCGCCGGCCCCACCGCAGCACCGGCCGGCAGCGGGGCCAGCAGTGCAAGCGTGCCGATGCTACCGGCCAGCCACACCGGCAGACGATCGCGATGGCCCAGCAGCACGCCCAGCAGCAGGGCGATCGGCAACGCCGGCGACAGGCCGGTGATCGCGGACAACAGGGCCAGCTGCAGCGCCACCAGGATCGCCAGGGCGTTGCGGGCGATGCCGCGGCCTGCCAGCGGACCGGCCAGCCACAAGGCGGGCAGCACAGCGCCCGCGGCCAACGCGGCGGCCACACCGTGCGGACCGCGCAGGGCCAGCACCAGCCCGGTCACGGCCAGTGCCGCGCTGCCGGTCAGCAGGCGGCGGTCAGCACCGCGGGCGAGCTGTTGCAGGTGCGACAGGCGGGCGGTATCGGGGGGACGGGCGGATGCAATGGACATCGGAGGCTCCTGGGTCAGCAGACGACAACGAGCACGCCGCAACGCACGCAGCAGGGCGTGACGAGGGCGGGTGCCGGGAATTCGAGGGATGCGGCGCGATCAGCGACGCGGAGAGGGGACACCGCGGCCACATCCTGTGGGTGACGGTGCAGCAGAGCGG
Organism: Stenotrophomonas sp. YJH_SMC_65; assembly: GCF_059369475.1. Classification (NCBI taxonomy): domain Bacteria; kingdom Pseudomonadati; phylum Pseudomonadota; class Gammaproteobacteria; order Lysobacterales; family Lysobacteraceae; genus Stenotrophomonas; species Stenotrophomonas sp. YJH_SMC_65. The sequence goes on along the minus strand of NZ_JCAFSR010000008.1, from coordinate 212,108 downwards.
GCATGCGGACTTCCTTGCAGAACCAGACACATGCCGCAGGACCGACCGGGCCCGCGTGCAGCGGGCGCAGGGGCCCGCAACTGATGTATCGGCCGCAAACGCGCGGAGTGAAGCGCGCGGACGCCTGCGCTCAGCCGGCGTTGTCGTTGCTGAAGAAGTGCAGGATCACGCCTGCGATCTGTTCCGGATCTTCCATGTGCAGGTGATGGTTGCCGGGAAACACTGCCAGCCGGCCATCCCGCAGGTGCTGCAGGCGATCGCTGCGCATCGGCTCGGGATAATACGACTGCGCCGGCGTGGCATAGATCACCTGTGTCGGGCACGCGATGGCCTGCAGCAGGTTGTCGATCTGGCCCTCGCTGAGGCGGATCGCGGTGGGCAGCATCAGGCGCGGATCGCTGCACCAGCGATACCCGCCTTCGACCGGTTCCACGCCGCGCTCGACCAGCAGTCGTGCGCACGGTTCGCTGAGCTGGTTGGTCATCATCCGTGCGCGGATCGGCGCGGCCAGGTCGGGGAACACGCGCAGCTGCTTGCGCGCCAACGCACGGGTTGCGTTCACGTGCTCGCGCAGGCGATGGGCGGTCTCTTCTTCGGGGCCGCGCAGGCCGCCGAGAGCTTCGATCGCCACCAGGCGTTCGACGCGGTCGCTGACCGAGGCGGTGAGGCTGGCGATGCCGGCGCCCATCGAATGGCCGAGCAGGCTGAAGCGGTCCCAGCCCAGGGCGTCGGCCACATCAAGCACGTGGCAGATCGCGGCCGCCGTGGTGTAGCTGGCACCGGCCGGCAGGTGCGCGCTGTGGCCATGGCCGGGCAGGTCGATCGCCACCAGCTGCAGCGACGCCAGGTGCGGCGCCAGCGGCACGAAGCTGGCGGCATTGTCGAGCCAGCCATGCAGGGCCAGCACGCGCGGGCCGTCGCCGCTGTTGCGCAGGCCGGCGACGCGGGTGCCGCCCACCTCGAGTTCAAAGGGTTGCAGACTCATGCCAGCGAGGCCACGGCCAGTCGTGCCAGGGCGCGCGCGTGTTCCGGTTCGGCATTGAGGCAGGGGATGTAGCGCATCGTCGCGCCACGTTCGGCCAGCGTTTCGGTGAAGCCCATCGCGACTTCTTCCAGCGTTTCCAGGCAATCGGTGGCGAAGCCGGGGCAGACCACGTCGATCTGCTTCACACCGGATTCGGCCAACGCCCACAGGCTCGGCTCAGCGTAAGGCTGCAGCCAGCGCTCGCGGCCGAAGCGCGACTGGTAACCCATCTGCCAGTCGTCCTTGCCCAGGCCCAGCGCGTTGGCGATGGCCTGCGCGCTGGCCTCGCAGCGCTGCGGATACGGATCACCCGCGTCGGCCAGGCGCTGCGGGATGCCGTGGAAGGAGAACATCAGTTTCTGGCTGCGGCCGTGCTGTTCCCAGTAGCGGCGGATCGAGCCGGCAACGGCCTCGACCCAGCCCGGGTCGACCGAGTAGTCGCGTACCAGACTGACGGTCACGCCCGGGTTGCGCCGCTGCCAGGCGTCGACGCGGTCCTCGACCGAGGCGGTGGTGGTGGTGGAGTACTGCGGGTACAGCGGCAGCACCACGATGCGGCGTGCGCCTTCGCCGGCGAGGCGGTCGAGCTCGTGGGCCAGGGCCGGTTCGCCATAGCGCATTGCGTGGCGCACTTTCAGGGTTGGCAGCAGGGCCTGCATCGCCTGCGCCAGCTGCCGGGTATGGACCATCAGCGGTGAGCCATCCGGCAGCCAGACCTGGGCGTACTTGGCCGCCGAACGGCTGCTGCGCAGCGGCAGGATCAGTCCGCGCAGCAGCGGCTGCCACAGCAGTGGCGGGATCGCGACCACGCGGCGGTCGGACAGGAATTCGGCCAGGTAACGGCGTACGGCGGGGGCCGTCGGCGTATCGGGCGTGCCTAGGTTGACCGCCAGCACGGCGGTATCGGGTGCGTCGAGCATGGGGTGCATTGTCGCCGATCCGGTGTCGCACCGGGATGCAGGGTTCGGATTGCAGGCATAGCGGGCATCTATGTGAGCGGGGAGCGCTCATTGGCGATTCATGACAACACTACTAATTTCAGTCACTTGCTATATCTTCCTATGGACTGACTTCTGGAGCCTGCCATGCGTCGCCCGATCCAAGCCCTGCTGATCGCCGCCAGCCTGCTGTCCAGCCAGGCCATGGCCGGACCGCAGGAAGACCAGCGCGCCCGCAATGCCGTGCGCGTGCTGGCGGAGATCCAGGAAATCCCTGAACAGGGAATTCCGGACAAGTTGCTCGACGAAGGCCGCGCGGTCATCGTCATTCCCGACACGATCAAGGCCGGCCTGGTCATTGGCGGTCGTCGCGGCCACGGGCTGATGTCGGTGCGCATGCCCAATGGCGCCTGGTCCAGCCCGGTATTCGTCAAGCTGACCGGTGGCAGCATCGGCTTCCAGGCCGGCGTCCAGTCTTCGGACGTGGTGCTGGTGTTCCGCAACGACCGCAGCCTGGACAACCTGGTCAATGGCAAGTTCACGCTTGGCGCCGATGCCGGCGTTGCCGCCGGTCCGGTCGGCCGCAATGCCGCCGCCGCCACCGACGGCCAGCTGAAGGCCGAGATCTGGTCGTGGTCGCGCGCGCGCGGCCTGTTCGCCGGTGTTGCGCTGGATGGCGCGGTGCTGCAGATCGACGATGCCGCCAACCTTGACGCCTACGGCAGCAACACCACGCCGCGCATGATCTTCGAAGGTCGCGCCGTCGGTTCGCCGTCGATGGACGTGGTCGCCTTCCGCGATCGCCTGGAAGAGGCCACCTACGCCGCCCGCAACAACCGCAACGGCAACGGTGGCAATGCACCGCGTCCGGCGCCGGCGCCGGCTGCCGCCCCTGTGCCTGCGCCTGTTCAGGCAGCACCGGCGGCCCCGGCCGAAGCCACCACCGCGCCGCTGCAGAACGTTCCGCAGAACCCGCCGCCGCAGCAGCAGGGCTTCCAGCCGGTCAACGACGGCGAAATCCGCACGGAAACGCTGGGCGGAAACTGACTTTCGTCACGCGCGCCGGCTAACAGCCGGTGCGCTATGCTCGACAGCCTGATCACTAACGTAACGAGCGTCTTTATGGGCAGTTTCAGCATCTGGCATTGGTTGGTCGTGCTGGCCATCGTCCTGCTGGTGTTCGGCACCAAGCGCCTGACCAGTGGCGCCAAGGACCTCGGTTCGGCGGTCAAGGAATTCAAGAAGGGCATGCGCGACGACGACAAGCCGAACGCGCAGCTGGGCGACGAGTCGCGCAGCCAGGACGCCTCGCGCACCGCGCAGGACGAGCACGACCGCACCCCTCGCTGATCCGGAGCGGTCGCGGTGTTTGATATCGGCTTCAGCGAATTGCTGGTGATCGCCGTGGTCGCCCTGGTGGTGCTCGGTCCCGAGCGCCTGCCCAAGGCGGCCCGCTTTGCCGGCCTGTGGGTGCGTCGCGCCCGCAATCAATGGGATTCGGTGAAACAGGAACTGGAGCGCGAACTGCAGGCCGAGGAGATCAAGCGGCAGATGCAGGACGTTCGCCAGGGCATGCAGGACACCGAGAACCAGCTGCGTGCCAGCGGCGAAGCGATCCGTCGCGAAGCGCAGGAGGCGCAGCAGCAGGGCGATACGCTGGCGCAGGAGGTACGCGCACCGGCGCCTGCGGATCTGCCGCCGCATATGAGCGGCCTGACCCGTGCCGATGCACCGGTACAGGAGGGCGTCGCTCCCGAGCCGACGCCGGCGACACCCCCTGAAGCCGGTGCGCCGCCGCCGCCGCGCACGGAGCGCCAGCCATGAGTGAACAGGATTTCGGCGAGAGCTCGCTGGTCGAACATCTGGTGGAACTGCGCGGCCGCCTGGTGCGCGCATTGCTGGGCCTGGGCGTGGTGCTGCTGGCGCTGCTGCCGTTCACCCAGAAGCTGTACAACGCGTTGGCCGAGCCGCTGGTCTCGCAGCTGCCGAACGGGCAGACGATGATTGCCACCAATCCGGCCGGCGCCTTCTTCGCGCCGTTGAAGCTGACCTTCTTCGTTGCCCTGTTCGTGGCGGTGCCGTGGCTGCTGTACCAGCTGTGGGCCTTCGTCGCGCCCGGCCTGTATGCGCGCGAGAAGCGCCTGGCGGTGCCGCTGCTGGTGTCCTCGGTGCTGCTGTTCTACACCGGCTGTGCCTTTGCCTACTTCCTGGTGCTGCCGGCGGTGTTCCACTTCCTCACCACCTTCAGCCCGGACGTGATTGCGATCACCCCGGATGCAAATGCCTACCTGGATTTCGTGCTGGCGATCTTCTTCGCCTTCGGCGGCAGCTTCGAACTGCCGGTGGCGATGGTGATCCTGGTGCTGCTGGGCTGGGTGACGCCGCAGCAGTTCAAGGAAGGCCGCGGCTACGCGATCGTCGGCATCTTCGTGCTGGCGGCGGTGCTGACCCCGCCGGACGTGGTTTCGCAGCTGATGCTGGCGATCCCGATGTGCCTGCTCTATGAGCTGGGCATCCACGCCGCACGCTGGCTGGTGCCGTCGTCGGCAGTCAAGAAGCCCGCCGCCTGAAAGAAAAAAGGGGACGGAGGGGATTAAGTCGTTTATGCCCAGTGTGTGCAGCTAACGACTTAATCCCCTCCGTCCCCTTTTTTCATCAGGCGTGGAAGATGTCGCTCGAGGTCGGCGTGGTCGGGATCGGCGGTGCGGCGCGGCTGCCACGGTGCACGAACATCTGCTTCCACGCGGCGTAGACCGCGCCGACATACAGCGGCATCAGCACCGTGGTCAGCACCAGCTGGGCGATGAAGGCGGCGGCCAGCGGGCCGCCGATCAGCATCGCGATCTGGATCACGATCACGAACAGGATGTAGATGCAGAACGCGGCGATCAGGCCGAGCACGGCGAACACGATCATTGCGCCGATGTTCTCGATGCAGCCCTGCAGGCTCAGGCGCAGCGCGTGCATGCCGCTCTGCTTGTCGAACACCACCAGCGCCGGCTGGGTGAACATTGCCAGCGACAGTGCGACCGCGCTCAGGAACACCAGCAGCATCCACAGTGCGATGCGCTTGGCCGGCAGGTTGGCCACCAGCGCCGCGGCATCGTCCGGCTTGATCTGCTGGCCACTGCGGCTGATCTCTTCCATCTTGGTCATGACCTCGCTGAAGGCGGTGAAGCCTTCGCGGCCGATCATCAGGAACAGCAGCGCGCCCAGCAGCAGCACCGCCAGCACCTGGATCGCCAGCGGCACCAGCAGGTGGCTGACGCGGTGGTCGCGGATCGGCTGCAGCAGGTGCGAGGCCAGGCCCGGGCGACCTTCGTCGATCTCACCCACGGCGTACAGCATGCCGCCGAACATGATCGGCGAGATGGCCAGGGTCATCAGCTGCACGGCCATGCCGGCAGCGCCGGGAATCAGCGTCGACAACAGGGTGACCACCCAGCTCACCAGCAGCCAGGTCAGACCGATCCGGGCCAGCTGCAGCGGCGCACGCCGATACAGCGAGAACGTATCCAGCAACCACTGGGCGCCCGCCGAGGCCGGCAGCTTGCGAATCTCTTTCATGGACATCCGGGAAGGACAGGAGGGGGCCGGGCGCTTGCCCGTGCCGCCGATTATCCCTGTTTTGCCGCCGGCTGGGCTGAAGACAGCCGCGCCTGGCGAACGAAGCGGCGCAGCAGCTGGCGCGCCAGCGGTGCGGCGCTGACCGCGCGCTCGATGCTGCGGGCACAGCCGCCATGGCGGCCGATGCAGTCGGCGCGGGCACGCACGTAGCCGCGCATGTGGTGGGTGGCGAACTCGGGGTGGAACTGCACGCCCCAGGCCTGGCGCCCCCAGCGGAAGGCATGGCAGCCATCCAGCGGCGAGCGTGCCAGTACTTCGGCGCCGTCGGGCGCGCGCAACACGGTCTGCAGGTGGGTGGCGTGGGCGGCGAAGTGCTGCGGCAGGCCCTGGAACAGCGGGTCCTGCGCGGCCTGCGGCTGCAGCTCCAGTTCGATCGTGCCCGACTCGCGCCCGGCCGGGTTGTAGGCCACCTCGCCACCCAGCGCGTGCGCCAGCAGCTGGTGTCCGTAGCAGATACCGAACACGGGCAAGTCGTCGTGGGCGGCCTGGCGCAGCCATGCGGCACTGCGCTCACTCCATTCGGCGTGGTCGGTGACGAAGGCGGCCGAGCCGGTCACCAGCACGCCGGCGAAGGCATGCGGGTCGGGCAGGGCATCCCCGTGTTCGACATCGACCACCACCGTCTCGTGCTCTTCCAGCCCGGCGGCCACCCGGATCCAGTGAGGGAAGCGCCCGTAGCGGCGCAGCGACGGCACCGGTCGGCCGGTTTCAAGGATCAGGAACGGGGCTGGGTTCATCCGGGGGCGGCAGGACTGACAGGACTTCCTCGATTGTAGTCAGCCCCTGCGCCACCTTTTCAAGCCCGGCCTGGCGCAGGGTTCGCACCCCTTCAGCCCGCGCGGCACGGGTGAAACCGGCCAGATCCATGTCGGCGCGGATCTGCCCACGCAGCCGCGAGCCCAATGGCAGCAACTCATACAGGCCGATGCGGCCGAGGAAACCGGTGCGCCGGCACTCCAGGCAACCAACCGGCCGACAGGGCGTGGCGGCATCTGGATATGCGGCTTGGCTATCAGCCAGCACCGCCCAGTCGGCAGCACCAAGGGTGTGCGGCTGCTTGCAGTGCGGGCACAGGGTGCGCACCAGGCGCTGGGCGAGGATGCCGTTGAGGGTGCTGGCCAGCAGGTAGTGCGGCACGCCCAGGTCGAGCAAGCGGGTGACCGCCGACGGCGCGTCGTTGGTATGCAGCGTGGACAGCACCAGATGGCCGGTCAGCGAGGCCTGCACCGCCATCTGCGCGGTTTCCAGATCGCGGATCTCGCCGATCATGATGATGTCCGGGTCCTGCCGCAGCAGGGTGCGCACGCCGCTGGCGAAGTCCAGGTCGATGTTGGCCTGCACCTGCATCTGGTTGAACTCGGGCGCGATCATCTCGATCGGGTCCTCCACGGTGCACACGTTCACGTCCGGCGTGGCCAGCCGCTTCAGCGTGGAATACAGGGTGGTGGTCTTGCCTGAGCCGGTCGGGCCGGTGACCAGCACGATGCCGTGCGGGCGTTCGACCAGTGCATTCCAGCCGGCGGCCTCCTGCGGACTGAAACCCAGCTGGTCGATGCTCTTGAAGGCGGCATCCGGGTCGAAGATGCGCATCACGCACTTCTCGCCGAAGGCGGTGGGCATGGTCGACAGGCGCATCTCGACCTCGCGGCCGCCCGGCGAGCGGGTCTTGATGCGGCCGTCCTGCGGGCGCCGGCGTTCGGCCAGGTCCATGCGGCCGAGCACCTTGATGCGGCTGACCACGGCGGTCATCACCGCCGGGGGCACCTCGAAGACCTTGTGCAGCACGCCATCGATGCGGAAGCGCATGCGCCCCATCTCGCGGCGCGGTTCCAGGTGGATGTCCGAGGCGCGCTGTTCGTAGGCATATTGCAGCAGCCAGTCGACGATGTGCACGATGTGCTGGTCGTCGGCATTGACGTCGCCGGTACGGCCCAGCTCGACCAGCTGCTCGAAGCTGGGCAGGGTGGTGCTGGCTTCGCCGCGGACATCGCCGCGCGCGCCACGCACCGAGCGGGTCACCCCGTAGAACTCCATGGTGTAGCGGTGCAGGTCGAGCGGATTGACCACCGCCAGCTCGATGCTGCGGCGGGTCAGGTGCTGCAGGTCGCGGCGCCACTCCTGCACCAGCGGCTCGCTGGTGGCCACCAGCACCCGTTCGGCATCCACCGCCAGCGGCAGGAAGCGGTGGCGGCGGGCGTAGGCATGGGAGACCAGCGCGGTGACCGCAGCGACGTCGACCCGGGTCGGATCGATGCGCAGGTAGCGGCTGCCGGTGCGCCGGGCCAGCCATTCGGTCAGGCGTTCCAGGGTCAGTTCGCCACCGTCGCGGGCGGCCAGCTTGAGGTTGGACAGCAACACCAGCGGGTGCACTTCACTGGCGTTGCGCGCGCCCTGTGCGGAAAACCGCATGCGCTCGACGTCGTGCTCGGCCACCAGGCCATCGGCCAGCAGCGCTGCGCAGACCTGTTCGAAATGCAGGCGGCCCCACGGCAGCGGGATGTCGCCTGGCTCGCCGGGCGTGCCCACCGGCAGCCGATGTTCCATCTGCCTGCTCCTCCCGGGTACGGAATGCCCCGCAGGTCGGCCGTTATACTAACGCACCCCCTTGCCGGCCAAGACTCGTACGCATGTCCGCGACCCCGACCGTTCCGATCACCTTCCAGGGCCTGATCCAGACCCTGAACCAGTTCTGGGCCCAGCAGGGCTGCGTGCTCATCCAGCCGCTCGACCTGGAGGTGGGCGCCGGTACCTTCCACCCGGCCACCTTCCTGCGTGCGATCGGTCCGGAACGCTGGAACGCGGCCTACGTGCAGCCGTCGCGCCGCCCGACCGATGGCCGCTACGGCGAGAACCCGAACCGCCTGCAGCGCTACTACCAGTACCAGGTGGCGATGAAGCCGGCGCCGGACAACATCCAGCAGCTGTACCTGGATTCGCTGAAGGCGCTGGGCATCGACCCGCTGGTGCACGACCTGCGTTTCGTCGAGGACAACTGGGAATCGCCGACGCTGGGCGCCTGGGGCCTGGGCTGGGAAGTCTGGCTCAACGGCATGGAAGTGACCCAGTTCACCTACTTCCAGCAGGCCGGTGGCCTAGAGTGCCGCCCGGTGCTGGGCGAGATCACCTACGGTCTCGAACGCCTGTGCATGTACCTGCAGAACTGCGACAACGTCTACGACCTGGTCTGGACCTACGGCCCGGACGGGCAACCGGTGACCTATGGCGACGTCTACCACCAGAACGAAGTCGAGCAGAGCACCTACAACTTCGAATACGCCGACGTGGACGAAATGTTCCACCGCTTCGATGCCTGCGAGCGTGAAGCGCAGAAGCTGGTCGAGGTGGGCCTGCCGCTGCCGGCCTACGAGCAGGTGATGAAGGCCAGCCACACCTTCAACCTGCTCGATGCACGCCGCGCGATCAGCGTGACCGAGCGCCAGCGCTACATCCTGCGCGTGCGCGCGCTGGCCCAGGCGGTGGCCAAGGCGTACTACGAGCAGCGCGAGAAGCTGGGCTTCCCGGGCGCGAAGAAGGCCTGACGGGCCGTCGGCACCCACCCGCTTTTCATCAACTACCCGGGGCGCCGGACGCGTCGCGCGCTGCGCCCCCACCACAGGATCGAACCGATGAGCCAACTGTCCCCCCTGCTGATCGAACTGGGCACCGAGGAGCTGCCGGTCAAGGCGCTGCCGGGCCTGGCCCAGGCGTTCTTCGACGGTGTTGTCGAAGGCCTGCGCACGCGCGGCGTCGCGCTGGAACTGGGTGATGCACGCCCGCTGTCGACCCCGCGCCGCCTGGCCGTGCTGCTGCCGGGCGTGGGCCTGGAACAGCCGGAACAGCACAGCGAAGTGCTGGGCCCGTACCTGAACATCGCACTGGACGCCGAAGGCCAGCCGACCAAGGCGTTGCAGGGCTTTGCCGCCAAGGCCGGGATCGACTGGACCGCGCTGGAGAAGACCACCGACAACAAGGGTGAGCGCTTCGTGCACCGCGCGGTGACCCCGGGCGCACGCACCGCCAGCCTGCTGCCGGAGATCCTGCGCGAGGCGATTGCAGCGATGCCGATTCCCAAGCCGATGCGCTGGGGCGGCCACACCTGGGGCTTTGCCCGCCCGGCGCACTGGCTGGTGCTGCTGCACGGTACCGAGGTGGTGGAGGCCGAACTGTTCGGCCTGCAGGCCGGCCGTGTCAGCCGTGGCCATCGCTTCCACCACGACCAGCCCGTGTCGCTGGCCCAGCCGCAGGACTATGTTGAAGCCCTGCGCGCCGCCTTCGTGCTGGTCGACCCGCGCGAGCGCCGTGCGCGCATCGTCGCCGAGGTCGAGGCCGCCGCGGCCAGGGCCGGTGGCAGCGCCCGCATCACCGACGACAACCTGGAGCAGGTGGTGAACCTGGTCGAGTGGCCGTCGGCGGTGCTGTGCAGCTTCGAACGCGCGTTCCTGGCAGTGCCGCAGGAAGCGCTGATCGAAACGATGGAGATCAACCAGAAGTTCTTCCCGGTGCTGGATGCCGCAGGCACGCTGACCGAGAAGTTCATCGGCATCGCCAACATCGAATCGAAGGACGTGGCCGAAGTGGCCAAGGGCTACGAGCGGGTGATCCGCCCGCGCTTTGCCGACGCCAAGTTCTTCTTCGACGAGGACCTGAAGCAGGGCCTGGCGTCGATGGGCGACGGCCTGAAGACGGTGACCTACCAGGCCAAGCTCGGCAGCGTGGCCGACAAGGTGGCGCGCGTGGCCGCCCTGGCCGAAGTGATCGCACCCCAGGTGGGTGCCGATGCCGTGCAGGCCAGGCGGGCTGCCGAATTGGCCAAGAACGACCTGCAGTCGCGCATGGTCAACGAGTTCCCGGAGCTGCAGGGCATCGCCGGCCGCCACTACGCCGTGGCCGGTGGCGAATCGACCGAGGTGGCGCTGGCCATCGACGAGGCCTACCAGCCGCGCTTCGGCGGTGATGACATCGCGCTGTCGCCGCTGGGCAAGGTGCTGGCCATCGCCGAACGCGTCGACACGCTGGCCGGTGGTTTCGCCGCGGGCCTGAAGCCGACCGGCAACAAGGACCCGTTCGCGCTGCGCCGCAATGCGCTGGGCCTGGCCCGCACGATCATCGAAAGCGGCTTCGAGCTGGACCTGCGCGCGCTGCTGGCCAGCGCCAACGCCGGCCTGGCCGCGCGCAACGTGCAGGCCGATGTCGGCGAGCTGTACGACTTCATTCTCGACCGCCTGAAGGGCTATTACGGCGACAAGGGCGTGCCGGCCACGCACTTCAACGCGGTGGCCGAACTGAAGCCGGCCTCGCTGTACGACTTCGACCGCCGCCTGGATGCGATCGGCACCTTCGCCGCACTGCCGGAAGCCGAAGCACTGGCTGCGGCCAACAAGCGCATCCGCAACATCCTGCGCAAGGCCGAGGGCGACATTCCGGCGCAGATCGACCCGGCGCTGCTGCAGGAAGACGCCGAGCGCGCGCTGGCCGAAGCGGTCACCGCCGCCATCGACGACACCGGCGCCAGCCTGCACCAGAAGGACTACGTGGCCGTGCTGGCACGCCTGGCGCGCCTGCGCCCGCAGGTCGACGCGTTCTTCGACGGGGTGATGGTCAATGCGGACGATCTGGCGCTGCGTGGCAACCGCCTGGCGCTGCTGACGATGCTGGGCGAGCGCCTGGGCAAGGTCGCGGCGATCGAGCATCTGTCGAGCTGATGCCCGTATCGGTAGTGCCGGCCGCTGGCCGGCATTACCCCGCGCACCGCATCGCCGGTGGATGTCCATCGGGGTCATTGCCGGCATCGCGCACGATGCCGGCATCCTCGCCTGCATTCACGATGATCGCCACAAAGGTGCGTATTTTGACCGCCACTTAACAACCGATCCCGAATGACGTGATGCATTTCGCATCGTCACCTTCGGTCGGTATGCTGTCCCGCATGCAGCCAAAGAAATACGCCCTGCCGCTGATGGTCCTGTCGCTGGCCGCCACTTCCGTGGCCCACGCGCGCGGCACCATCGACAAGGTGGACATCAAGGGATTGGACAAGGGCGACGACGCCGCAATCATCGAGAACATCCAGGAATCGCTGTCGCTGTACGACACGATCGGCAAGGAACAGGGCGAATCACGCCTGGAGTACCTGCTGTCACAGGCCGAGCGGCAGACCCGCCAGGCACTGGAACCGTTCGGGTACTACAACCCGGTGATCAAGGTCGAGGCACCGCGCGAGGACGAACACGTGCGCGTGCTGATCCATGTCGACAAGGGCACCCCGGTGACCGTGCGCCGGGAGCACATCGACATCACCGGTCCGGCGATGTACGACCAGTACCTGCAGGATGACCTGGCCGCGTTCAAGCCGCGCAAGGGCCAGCGCTTCGAGCACACCCAGTACGAAGCCAGCAAGATCACCATCACCCGGCGCCTGGCCGAGCGCGGCTACTTCGACGCCGACTACACCCAGCGCCAGGTGCAGATCACCCGCGCCGACAACGCCGCCGACATCGACCTGACCTGGGACAGCGGCCGCCGCTACAACATGGGCCCGGTGCGCTTCCAGCAGGACTACTTCGTCGACAAGCTGTTCGATCCACTGGTCTACTGGGACCAGGGCAGCTACTACCACGAGGGCAAGCTGGACCGGCTGCGCGAGTCGCTGACCAAGCTGGACTACTTCAGCGTGATCGACATCCAGCCGCGCCCGGACCAGGCCGACGAGAACGGCGAAGTGCCGGTGGACGTGAAGCTGACGCGCGCCAAGCGCACCATCTATACCGCCGGCCTGAGCTACGGCAGCGAGAGCGGCCCGGGTGTGCGCGGTGGCATCGAGCGGCGCTTCCTGAACAACCGCGGCCACAAGATGAACACGCAGCTGGACTATGCGCAGAAGCGCAAGAGCCTGGTCACCAGTTACCGCATTCCGGCCTTCAACTGGCTCGACGGCTGGTACACCTTTGCCGCCAGCGCGTACGACGAGCAGACCGACTACATCGATCTGCGCAACTTCAAGCTGATCGCCAGCCGCAGCGGCGAGATCAACGAGCACTGGACCGCGATCGCCTCGATCAACGCACTGCGCGAGCGCTGGCGCTACGCGTCCGGCACCGAATTCACCGACGCCGTCTACAACACCTCGACGCTGGTGTACCCGCAGATGGTTGCCGACTACGTCAACGTCGACGACGAGATGTTCCCGCGCAAGGGCATCAGCGGCGCGGCGACGGTGCGTGCCGGCGTGGAAGGCGCCGGCTCGGATACCAGCTTCGTGCAGGCCAACGCCGTGCTGCGCTGGTACATCCCGGTGGGTGAAAGCAACCGCCTGATCCTGCGCGGTGAAGGCGGCACCACGTGGACCAGCGACCTGGTGGCGATGCCACCGAGCCTGCGCTACTTCGCCGGCGGAGACCGCAGCATCCGCGGCTACGCTTACCGCGAAGTTGGTCCGCGCACGCCCAAACCCGACAAATATGCGCTGGGCGCAAAGAACCTGGTGATCGGCTCGGCCGAGTACGAACACTACTTCAATGGCGGCCCCTGGGGCGCGGCCGTGTTCGTCGATACCGGCAGTGCCTTCGACAACACCATTGACCTGCATACCGGCGTCGGCTTCGGCGTGCGCTGGAAATCGCCGGTGGGCCCGGTGCGGGTGGATATCGCGCACGGCCTGAACAATCCGGACTCGCAGTTCCAGCTGTACCTCAACATCGGAGCGGACCTGTGAGCACGCCCGCACCGAGCCCCGGCACGCCACCGCCGCGCGTGCGCTTCTACCGACGCCGCCGCTTCTGGGCCTGGTCCGGCGTCGGCGTGATCGGCGTGGTGCTGCTGGCCCTGCTGGCGGTGTACTGGCTGCTGCAGACCGTGGCCGGCCGCGATGTGCTGCTGGCCCAGGTGGTGGCGCGACTGCCGGTGGGTGCCAGCTTCACCTGGGACAAGGTGGAAGGCCCGGTAGCCGGTCCGCTGACCCTGTACAACGTCGACTTCCGCTACGACGACATCCACTTCCACGCCGAGCGTGCGCACCTGGAGCCGGACCTGCGCCCGCTGCTGGGCCGCAAGCTGCTGCTGGACAAGCTGGAGCTGACCAACGCCACGCTGAACCTGGCCAAGAGTGACGAGCCGTTCAAGCTGCCGTCGTGGCCCGATTCGCTGCCGCAGATCGAAATGCCGCTGGCGATCCAGGCCGATGACATTGCCATCGACGGCTTCCGCATCAGCCAGGCCAACGAGCCGGTGATCGACATCAGCCGGGTGCGTGGTGGCATCGAGATCGCCAATGGCGAGTTCCAGGCGCACAAGCTGGTGGTGGACAGCGACATGGGCAACTTCACCGCCCAGGGCCGTTACATTCCGGCCGAGGACTACGACACCGATGTGACGGTGACGGCGGTGCTGCCAGCACCGCGTGGGCGCACCGCCGCTACGGTGGGCTTGGTCGCACGTGGCGACCTGTCGCACATGGAAGTGGCCGTAGCCGGGCGCGCGCCGAAGCCGCTGCACGCGATGCTGGTGTTCGATGGCCGCACCGACCCGAGCTGGAGCGCCCGCACCCGCAGCGACGAGCTGGATCTGGCGCTGTTGTCGCCAGCATTGGCGAGCTCGGCGATTGCGCCGTTGTCGCTGGACTTCACCGCCGCCGGCAAGGGCGGCAATGCCAACCTGCGCGGCAGGGTGAAGCAGGGCGACCAGGAGCTGGAACTGGCACCGTCGGTGGTGTCGCTGCAGGACCAGGTGCTGAAGGTCTCACCGCTGCTGGTGAAGGGCCTCGGTGGCGAAGCGCGGCTGGAAGGCACCGCCGACTTCAGCCAGGACGATCAGCAGAAACTCAATTTCTCGGTGGTCGCACGCGATCTGACCTACGTGCCGGCACCCGACCCGAACACGGCTGGCAGCGCACCGGTGCCGGTCACCCTGAAGGAAGCACGCTTCGGCCTGGCCGGTACCCTGAAGGCCTGGGCGGCGATCGGCCGTGCCGAGATCGAACGCGAGGCGCAGAAGGCGCAGCTGCAGTTCGACGTACGCGGCAATGACCAGGCCGCGTCGATCCACCAGCTGCAGGCGCAGACGCCGGGTGGGCAGCTGCAGGTGGAAGGCCAGGTGGCCTGGGCGCCGCAGCTGGAATGGGACGCCAAGGCCACGCTGAAGGACTTCGACCCCGGCTATTTCGTGCCGGGCTGGAACGGCCGCCTGTCCGGCAACCTGGCCTCCAAGGGCCGTCAGCTGCCGCCGCCGGCCAATGCCGCACCGGGCACGGCCGGCACGCTGGAAGCCACCGTCGACCTGCCGTCGCTGAAGGGCATCCTGCGCCAGCGCAACCTTGATGCACAGGGCAAGTTCGCGCTGCAGGGCGCGCAGGGCCAGGGTGACCTGAAGCTGTCGCTGGGCAGCAGCCGGGTGACCGCGTCGGGCAAGGTCGGCGACCGCCTCGACATCGATGCACGTTTCGAACCGCTGCAGCTGAGTGACCTGCTGCCGGGCGCCGACGGCGGCCTGCGCGGCCAGGTGCAGGTGAAGGGGCCGCGCGATGTGCCGGACATCACCGCCGACCTGGTCGGCAATAATCTCAACTGGGAGGGCTACGGCGCCGAGAGCGTGAGCATCAAGGGCCACCTGCCGTGGCGCGGCGACAGCGGCACGCTGGCGGTGCAGGGCCAGCAGGTCAACGCCGGCATGCTGCTGGAGCGCTTGAACGTGGATGCGCAGGGCAGTGTGTCCAACCTGCGCCTGGCTGCGCAGACCCGCAATGAGATGGGCGCGATCGAGCTGCAGGGCAGTGTGCGCCAGCAGGGGGCGCAGTGGCGTGGCGAGCTGGCCTCGCTGCGCATCGCACCGGTGAAGGGTGATGCGTGGTCGCTGCGTGCACCGGCGGCGTTCGCGATCACCGGCAGCACCTACACCCTGTCCGAAGCCTGCCTGGCCGCCGCCAGCAGCGGCGCGCTGTGCGCACAGGCCAACTGGCCGCGAGAAGGCCTGGTGCTGCGCAGTGACGCGCTGCCGCTGGCGCTGGTGCAGCCGTGGCTGCCGCCGCAGTCCGGCCGCCGCATCTACCTGCGCGGCGACGTCAGCCTGGACGCGCAGATCCGCCCGCGTGGCGCGGCCTGGGAAGGCCATGTGGAAGTGCGCTCGAAGGAAGGCGGCGTGCGCCTGGGCGAGAACCGCAACACCGTGGGCGATACCACCCGCGGCGAGCTGGTGCGCTATGACCAGTTCTCGCTGAAGCTCGACATGACCCCGGCCAGCATCAAGGGCTACCTGGGCATGGGCTTCCAGGGCAATGGCTTCGTCGACGCGAAGATGCAGACCGGCTGGGAAGCCAGCGCACCGCTGAACGGTGAGCTCTACCTCAACATGTCGCGGCTGTACTGGCTGGAGCTGTTCTCGCCGGACATCGTGCGCCCGACCGGCCTGATCGAAGGCCACGTCAGCCTGCGCGGTACGCGCGGGCAGCCGTCGCTGGGCGGCGACGCGCAGCTGAGCAACTTCAAGGGCGAATTCCCCGCGCTTGGCCTGACCTTCGACCAGGGCAAGGGTAGTTTCGTGGCCCAGCCCGACGGTTCGGCCAAGATCACCGCGCAGGCCAACTCGGGCCAGGGCACGCTGTATGTCGACGGCGGCCTGTCGTGGTTCGGTGATGCACAGCCGCTGCAGCTGAAGATCCACGGCGAGAACGTGCTGCTGTCCAACACCAGCGAGCTGCGCATCGTCGCCAACCCCAACCTCGACTTCACGTTGGCCAAGGCGGCGATGGAGCTGCGTGGCACCGTGCACGTGCCCGAGGCCGACATCGACCTGGAGCGCCTGGACCGTGGCACCTCGGTGTCCGAAGACGTGGTGGTGCTGGACCCGGCCGATCCGGAAGAGTCGCGCACCTCGCCGCTGGACATGGACCTGACGGTCAGCCTCGGCGACAAGGTGAAGATGACCGGGTTCGGCCTGAAGGGCGCGCTGACCGGCAAGATGCAGGTCTGGGCCAAGCCCGGCCGTGAAATGACCGCCAATGGCGGCTTGGAAGTGAGCGGCCGCTACAAGGCGTATGGGCAGGACCTGACCATCACCCGCGGCAACCTCACCTGGAACTACAACGCGGTGTCCGACCCGCGCATCAACATCCGCGCCGAGCGCCGGATCGGTGATGTCACCGCCGGCATCGACGTGACCGGGCGTGCGCAGCAGCCGCGCGCGGACGTGTGGTCCGATCCGGCGATGTCGCAGTCCGAGGCACTGGCCTATCTGGTGCTGGGACGCAGCCTGACCGGTGCCAGCAGCGACCAGGCGCAGCAGGTCAACGCGGCCTCGGCGGCGCTCTCGGCGGGCAGCGGCCTGCTGGCTTCGCAGCTGGGCGCCAAGCTGGGCCTGGACGACGCCGGCGTGAGCCAGTCGCGCGCGCTGGGCGGCTCGGTGATCGGTGTCGGCAAGTACATCTCGCCCAAGCTGTACGTCGGCTACGGCGTGTCGCTGGTCGGTGCCGGTTCGGTGATCACGCTGAAGTACCTGCTGCGCCGCGGGTTCGACGTGGAAGTGGAGTCGAGCACCGTGGAAAACCGCGGGTCGATCAACTGGCGGCGGGAGAAATAACCCGCTGCCCCTCAACCACCCTCTGTGTCGGGATCGGTCTGGCTGACAACGGCGAAGGAGGGGGCTGGCCTGCGCGGACGAGGCCCGTGCGTGAGCATGCCGTGCCCATCAAGCGCCGACGGTGGCTCGACGGGCGCTGGCGCGGACGCCGTCCGCGATGGGGTGCCTCCAACGAAAGGCGTCAGCATGAGGACGCCAGACACGATGACCACCGAGACATGGATTGCCACGTGTTTCATGCTGGACGTGCTGATCGCGATAGGGCGAGCGGCATCACCGAGCAATGCCAGCGCCGCCAGAACGGCCAGCACGACGAGAGCGCCCAGCAGGCAGCGGACAATGGCCACCTGCATCTTCATGAGATTGAAGTGCCCGGGTTGGGATACCGCCATCCAGAAGGCGACCTGATCCGTGTCCAGTGGCGCCAGCGTGTCACGGACACCATGCACTCCCAGACGCTGCATCGTTTGCCGCATGATGCCAGCACGCCCGGGCACGCTGGCCGACAGCAGCGATTGCAACCAGTGCCACGGTCGGGTCAAGCGTTCCATGCGGGCATGGGCCTCGGTAGCGGACACCCGGTCATGCGGTCGGTCCAGGGCTGCGGTGAGGGCCGTGTGGTTGCGCGGCTGCAGCTGCCAGCGGCGATGCAGCAGGTTGCGCCGTGCGCGGACCCGGTAGGGATCGATATCAGCCCGGATCTCATCCCAGCAGAAGTATCGACCGAGCAGATCGAAGTTGGACTCGCACAGCGGCTGGCCCTGGTGCAGCAGCTGCTGCAGTACCACGTCACCGATACGCGGCCTGTCGGCCAATGACCACAGCTCCGGGCGATGGGCCAGCCAGTGCTCGAAGCTGGCCGGGTCGGCGTCGCCGGCGGTGTTGATCAGCAGGCGCGCAAACCGGGGCAGGTTCAATGATGGCTCCACCACATCGTCCGGCATGTCGGTGTCGGGCGTGCATGGATGATGCAGCACCGGCATGTGGTCCATCGGCGAATGGCTGTCGTACGGCGCCGGTGGGCCGGGTGGGCTGTTGTCTGCAGGTGGCGTCGACAGCGCTTCTGCACTGCTTTCCTCCTGCCATTGCGTGCGGCTGCGTGCCCACAGCAGGGCCTGCTGGTAAGCCTCGTGCAGCGCCTGGAATGCCACCGGGTCTTCGTCCGGGCGTGCCGCGCGCAGTCTCTGCGCGTAGGCGCGCTTGATCGCCTTTTCGTCGGCGCTGGCGTCGAGCCCGAGAGCGTCCAGTGCCCGGTTCACACGGTGTTTCCAGAAGCAGGTGGAGGCAGGTCGATCGACAGGCGACGGCACCTGTCACGCAGGAACCAGGTGGTCCATAGCAGCAGGACCAGGGCGCAGCCCACTTCGGGGACGAACATGCCGATGCCCGGTCCAATCAGGTTGCGCGGCCGGAATCCCCGGCCATCCTCGCGCCGGATCCAGCGTGCCGTCGCCAGAGCAAGGCCAGGGAACAGCAGCAACGTACCTTCCAGCCGCAGATCCAGGCCATGGACCAGGATCAGGCTGGCGAGGGCGATCAGCGGCGCTGGCAACGCCAGCAGCCATCCCCAGCGCGAAGGGGGCAGATCCAGCGTCAGCTGGCGCAGCGCCCAACGGACATGGACCCACAGAGCGCCGGCCAGGGCGAGCAGGACCCCGAGCAGCACGCCGCCTATGCCGAGCGCGGCGGCGGTGCGCAGGTCACGCTGGGCAAGACTCATGAGAGTCGAGCCACCGGCAATCGCGAGCGTCAGGGCAGCCAACAGGCCGCCCCGCAGCGCATTGACCTGGCAACGCCAGCGGTTGGGACGGGAAACGTCGGCAAGGCTGCGCCAGAACTGCACCTGCTGCCGATCCCAGGCGGCGGGCAATGGCTCCTGGCCGCCGCGTTCCAGCGCATCCAGCAGCGCGTTGACCTCAATGATGTGCTCGGGCAGCTGCGCCTGCCAGAGGGATCGTCGCGCGTGCCATGGCTGCGCCAGGTAGCGCAGGCAACGCGCAAGGGTGACCCTCCCCAGCCGCAGGCTGCCCTCTTGTTCAAGCAGTGCCGACAGCTCTGCCGCATTCCCGGTCTCGGCGGCCCAGCGTCGATGACCGCGCGACTGGATCGATGCCAGCCTGTCCGGATCCACGCCATCGTGTACATCATCCCAGCCAAAGCAGCGTGCCAGCAGACCCATGTTGGCTGCGCTGACGCTGTTGTGACTGCGTGCCAGTTCATCCAGCAGCGCGTCGCCCACCAATGGCTTGTAGCGCAGCGACCACAGCACCGGCGTGGCCTCCAGCCAGGGGCCGAAGTCTTCAGGGGAAGACAGATGGGCCATGCGCAGGATCGTGTGCGCATGGCCCGATACGTGGACCGCTCCCTCCAGTTCCGCCACTGGTGCCGTGCGCAGCAGCACAGGCGTGCCGCGAGGTGGCCATGGAGGCGAGTACGAACGCGTTTCGGGCGGCGCCCATGCCACGTCTGCGTCGGGCGGCCAGGGTGCGATGTCGGTTGCATGCTCCGCCGGTTCGTCTTCGTCCGCGATATCGGCCAGCGCTTCCTGGCGGACCCAGTCCAATGCCGCCTGATAGGCCTCATGCAGGTGCTGGAAGGCGATGGGATCCTCGTCGGGTCGAGTCACCCGCAGGCGCTTTGCATAGGCGCGCTTGACCGCGCGCTCGTCAGCCGTTTGGTCCAGCTCCAGGACGTGCAGTGCCC
Organism: Stenotrophomonas sp. YJH_SMC_65; assembly: GCF_059369475.1. Lineage (NCBI taxonomy): Bacteria > Pseudomonadati > Pseudomonadota > Gammaproteobacteria > Lysobacterales > Lysobacteraceae > Stenotrophomonas > Stenotrophomonas sp. YJH_SMC_65. The sequence goes on along the minus strand of NZ_JCAFSR010000008.1, from coordinate 192,251 downwards.
AGCTCATGCATCGCGCTCGAGGGCGTCGAGTGCCTCGTCCAGCTGACGGCGATGACGCTCGACGGCAACGGCATCCTGGCTCTCCAGCACATGGCGGAAGCTGCTCAGCCACGACTGCAACTGTTCACGGTGATGGATGCGTTCCTCGTACAGGCGCTCGGTGCGGGCGATCACCGCGAGGTTGGGCTGGGCGTCACGCGGGTGGATCTTCAGCGCTTCCAGCGCGCGCAGGCGCTGCTGGATCTCTTCGGGTGACAGCAGCCCGGGATTCTGTTCCAGGATGAGCTCGTGGCGCCTGCCGGTGGCATCCTCGGTGACTTCCACCTGCAGCAGCCCGTTCACGTCGTAGGTGAAGCGGGCGGTGACGCTGCGTTCCTGCATCGGGACAGAATGGGTCAGCGGCACGGTCAGCTCACCGAGCTTGATGTTGCGATCCACCGTCGGGCTCTCGCCCTGGAACACGTCGATGCGGATGGCACTTTGCCGCTCGTGCAGCGGGTAGAAGCGATCCTCGCGGCTGACCGGCACCACGCTGTTGCGCTGGATGATCGGGTGGAAATAGCCGCTGCGCTCGCCACCGGCAGCATCCTGGCGGGACACCTGCGTGCCAAGCGTGTAGGGGCAGACATCGGTCAGCACGACTTCGCGCAGCGATTCGTCGCGCGCCTTCAATCCCGCTGCAACGGCGGCACCCAAGGCAATCGCCTGGTCCGGATGGACATGGCGCAGCGGCAGCCGGCCGAACATGCGGGTCGCAAGCCTGCTGACCATCGGCATGCGTACCGCACCGCCGACCAGGATGATGTCGTCCAGCGCCTCGGGCTTGAGCCGGGCGTCGCGGATCGCGCGCTCGATGGGCGCGCGCATGCGCAGCAGCAGTGGCTCGCAGAGCTGGGCGTAGCGAGCTTCATCCAGCTGCCACTGGCGTTCGCTGCCGGCCAGGGGCAACTGCAGGCTGGCAGTGCCGCTCTGGCTGAGTTCGCGCTTGAACAGTTCCAGCCGACGCAGCAGCTGCGCCTGCTCGGCAGCGGACAGGTCGCTGGCGGACGTGCCCTGGTCGGCGTGGAAGGCCTGCACGAGTACCTGCAGGAAATCCTCGCCGCCCAGGAAATTGTCGCCGGCGCTGGCATGCACTTCGACCACGCCATCGAACAGTTCCAGGATGGAGACGTCGAAGGTGCCGCCGCCCAGGTCCAGCACCAGCACGCGGCCTTCGCCGTCACGCTCCTGCAGACCATAGGCCAGCGCAGCGGCCGTGGGTTCATTGATCAGGCGCTCGACGCGGATGCCGGCCAGTTCGCCGGCGGCCCGGGTGGCCTTGCGCTGGGCGTCGGAGAAGTAGGCCGGCACGCTGATCACCGCTTCCTCCACCTTGTGGCCCAGGGCGGCTTCGGCGTCGGCCAGCAGCGAGCGCAGCACCATGGCCGAGAGCTCCTCGGGACGGAAACTGCGCTCACCCAGCCGGGTCTCACGGTCGCTGCCCATCCAGCGCTTGAAATGGGCCACGGTCTGCTGCGGATGGCTGACCAGGCGGTCACGGGCCGGCTGGCCGACCAGTACGGCACCATCGACGAGGCTGACCACCGAAGGGGTCAACAGCTCGCCATGGGCATTGGGGAACAGCTGCGGCCCTGCTGCCGTGTGCCTGCCGATGAGGGAATGGGTGGTGCCAAGATCGATGCCGACGATCATCTGCGAACGTCCGATGTGCAGAAAACGGCAATTCTAGGAGCGCGGCGCAGGCCTGACTATCGGGCGTTGCCCGACAGCGCCCCACGGGCTATGGTCCCGGGCTGTTCTGTCGTACCGGATTGCCTCATGTCACCACGCAAAGCCCTCCCCACCGCCCTGGCCCTGGGCCTGACCCTCGCCACCGGCGCCCACGCCGATGAAGGCATGTGGATGCCGACGCAGCTGCCGGACCTGGCCCAACCGCTGCAGGCCGCTGGCTTCAAGGGCAATCCGGCCGACCTGGCCAACGTCACCGCGCCGCCGCTGAGCGCCGTGGTGCGCGCCGGTGGTGGCACCGGTTCGTTCGTGTCCGCCGACGGCCTGCTGCTGACCAACCACCACGTGGCGATGGGCGTGATCCAGTACAACAGCTCGCCCGAGCACGACCTGATCGCTGGTGGCTTCATCGCCAGGGACCGTGCCGACGAGCGCCCGGCCAACCCGGACTTCCGCGTGCTGGTCACCGTCGGCTTCGACAAGGTGACCGACCAGGTGCTGGCGCAGGCCCGTGGCAAGACCGGCCGTGCCTACTTCGATGCCGTGGATGCAGCCAGCAAGCAGATCGTGGCCGAGTGCGAGAAGGACGGCAGCGTGCGCTGCTCGGTGGCCAACATGTACTACGGCACCGATTTCTACCGCATTGCCCAGCTGGAACTGAGCGACGTGCGCCTGGTGTATGCGCCGCCGCGCGCGATCGGCAACTACGGCGATGAGATCGACAACTTCATGTGGCCCCGCCACACCGGCGACTTCACCCTGCTGCGCGCCTACGTGGGCAAGGACGGCAAGCCGGCCGCCTACAGCAAGGACAACGTACCCTACCAGGCGCCGGCACACCTGCAGATGTCGGTGGAAGGCCCGAAGGAAGGCGATTACGCGATGCTGGCCGGTTACCCGGGCATCACCTACCGCCACCGCACCGCGGCCGAATTCGCCGGCCAGATCGATACCGTGCTGCCGCGCCGCGTATCGGTGTTCCAGCAGATGATCGACACCATCGAGGCCGCCAGCGCCAAGGATGCGCAGGCGCGTACCCGCTACGCCTCGCAGCTGCAGTCGCTGAAGAACAACCGCAAGCGCGCCGCCGGTGAACTGGAAGGCCTGCTGCGCAGCGACGCCAAGGCACAGCGTGCGGCCGACGAGACGGCCATGCTGGCTGCCACCGACCGCAGGTACCAGGGCGACATCAAGGCGCTGCTGGCCAACCTGTCGCAGGGCGCGGCGGTGGGCGAGCGTGACCTGCTGCTGGAGCAGATGGCCGCGCAGAGCCAGCTGCTGCGCTCGGCGCTGCTGCTGGAGCGCCTGCGCATCGAATCGGCCAAGCCGGACGCGCAGCGCGAGAGCGGCTACCAGCAGCGCGACCAGGCGATGATCGAAGGGGTGCTCAAGCAGGTCCAGCGCCGTTACGCGCCGGAGGTCGAGAAGGCCCTGCTGACCACCCTGCTGACCCGCTACCAGCAGCTGCCGGACGCGCAGCGCGTGGCCGAGTTCGACGCGGCCTTTGGTCGTACCCCGCAGCAGCTGGCCAAGGCGCTGGACACCCTGTATGCCGGTACCCAGCTGGGTGAGGAAGCGCAGCGCCTGTCGCGCTTTGCCGCCGCACGCGAAGGCAAGGCACTGGCCGCCGATCCGCTGATCAGCGTGGCCGGTCCGCTGGTGGCCGCGCAGCTGCGCATCGAGAACGAGAGCAAGACCCGCGAAGGCGAGCAGCTGCGCCTGCGCCCGGCGTACATGCAGGCGCTGTTCGCCTGGCGTGCCAGGCAGGGCCGCGCGGTGTATCCGGATGCCAACCGCACCCTGCGCATCAGCTACGGCAAGGTCGAGGCGCTGCACCCGCGCGATGGCGTGACCTACTCGCCGGTGACCACCGTGGCCGGCATCGTCGAGAAGAACACCAACGCCTACCCGTTCGATGCACCCAAGCCGCTGCTGGCCGCCATCGCCAAGGGTGACTTCGGCAGCACCGCCGATCCGGCACTGAAGACCCAGACGGTCAACTTCCTGACCAACCTGGACACCACGGGCGGCAACTCCGGCTCGCCGGTGCTCAACGCCAGGGGCGAACTGATCGGCCTGAACTTCGACAGCAACTGGGAGTCGGTCAGCGCCAGCTGGTGGTTCGACCCGCGCTACAAGCGCGCCGTGCACGTGGACATGCGCTACCTGCGCTGGCTGCTGGCCAAGGTCTACCCGGCGCCCGAGCTGCTGAAGGAAATGGGCGTGCCGGCCCAATAACGCCGGTACCTGGCAGGCGCCCACCGCTTCCTGGTGGGTGCCCATTGATTCCCGGTAGGTGCCCACTGTTAGTGGGCACGGATGTCCCCGTCACGACCAACGGTCGTGACCCACCAGACGGATCAACGATCGTGACCCACCAGACGGACCAATGGTCGTGACCCACCGCCATGACCTACCCGCACGACCAGCGGTCGTGATCTACTGACCCCTGTCCTGACGGAAACGCACGCGTGGTCTCCAGCTGGATCCTGCTGCTGGTCTCGGTTGCCTATGCCGCGCTGCTGTTCGGCGTGGCGTGGTGGGGCGACCGTCGGCCGATGTACCCCGACCGGCCGTGGCTGCGGCCGGTGGTCTACAGCCTGGCACTGGCCGTGTACTGCTCGTCGTGGACCTTCTACGGCGCGGTCGGTACCGCCGTGCGCAACGGCGTGGGCTACCTGCCCATCTACATCGGCCCGCTGCTGCTGCTGCTGTTCGGCTGGCGCATCATCGAGCGCCTGGCGCTGATCGCGCGCAGCCAGAACGTGGTCTCCATCGCCGACTTCATCTCCTCGCGCTTCGGTCGCTCGCGGCGGCTGGCGGCGCTGGTGGCGATCATCGCGCTGATCGGCATCATTCCGTACCTGGCGCTGCAGTACAAAGCGGTGGCGATGAGCCTGCAGGTGCTGACCGGCAACACCGGCCCGACCGGCTTCTTCACCGATCCCGCGCTGTACGTGGCGCTGCTGATGGCGCTGTTCGCCACCCTGTTCGGTACCCGCCAGGTCGATGCCACCGAACACCACCACGGCATGATGCTGGCCATCGCCTTCGAATCGGTGATCAAGCTGCTGGCGATGCTGGCCGTGGGCGTGTTCGCCTACCTGTGGCTGAGCAACCGCACCGACGCGGTGGTCGAGTCGGTGCATACGCTGTTCACCGGCCTGCCGCCGGTGGGCTTCATCTCGCAGACGCTGCTCAGTTTCCTGGCCATCATCTGCCTGCCGCGCCAGTTCCACGTGGCCGTGGTCGAGTGCGGCGATGTGCGCGACGTGCGCCGCGCGCGCTGGATGTTCGGCGGCTACCTGGTGCTGATCTCGGGCATGGTGCTGCCGATCGCCACCGCCGGCGTGACCCTGTTCGGCACCGGCGGCAGCGTCGCCGACGACTCGATGGTGCTGGCTCTGCCGCTGGCCGAAGGCCGCAATGCGCTGGCGCTGATCGCCTACGTGGGCGGCTTTTCGGCGGCCACCGGCATGGTCATCGTGTCGTCCATCGCACTGGCCACCATGGTCAGCAACGACCTGGTGATGCCGGTGCTGCTGCGTCGGAGCGGTGACCACCAGGAGGCCGCCGACGTCGCTTCGCGCGTGCTGTGGATCCGCCGCCTGGCGATCCTGCTGCTGGCGCTGATGGCCTACAGCTACTACCGCACCAGCAGCAATGACAGCACGCTGGCCTCGTACGGCCTGATGGCGTTCGCAGCGGTGGCGCAGTTCGCGCCCGGCCTGATCGGCGGCCTGTACTGGCGCGGTGCCAGCCGGCGTGGCGTCGAGGTGGGCATGCTGCTCGGCTTCGCCACCTGGCTGTACACCTTGCTGTTGCCGGCGATGACCATGGCCGGCTGGGTCGATGCCGCCTGGGTGCAGCACGGCCCGTTCGGCATTGAGTGGCTGCGCCCGCAGCAGCTGTTCGGCATGACCGGCTGGGATCCGCTGACCCATGGCACGTTCTGGTCGCTGCTGGTCAATGCGGCGACGATGATGCTGGTGTCCGCACGCTGGCGACCCGGCGTCGACGAGCGCCTGCGCGCTGCCCCCTTCCTCGACCCGTATGCCGAACGCCCGTCGGTGGCCGGCGGCTGGCCCGGCCACGTGCACGTGGGCGACCTGCTGGCACTGGCCTCGCGCGTGGTCGGCGAGCGCCACGCGCGGCGTTCGTTCTTCGAGCAGGCGCAGTCGCTGGGCCGCGAGCTGCAATCCTCGGCGCCTGCGGACCGGCCGTGGGTACAGTTCACCGAGCGTCTGTTGGCGGCCTCGATCGGCGCGGCATCGGCGCGCCTGCTGCTGACCAGCCTGCTGCGTGGCTCGGGCATGGACCTGGGCGAAGTGGTGGCGGTGCTGGACGAAGCGGGGCAGGAGCTGCGCTTCAACCGCGAGATCCTGTCGACCACGCTGGAGAACATCAGCGCCGGGGTCAGCGTGGTTGATCCGGACATGCGCCTGACCGCATGGAACCGCCGCTACCAGGACATGTTCGGCTACCCCGACGGCATGCTCTACGTGGGCCGCCCGGTGGCCGACCTGATCCGCTACAACGCCGAGCGCGGCGAGCTGGGCGAGGGCGATATCGAAGTGCAGATCAACCGCCGCATCGGCTACATGCGCGCCGGCTCACCGCACGTGTTCGAGCGCACCCGCAGCGACGGCAAGGTGATCGAGATGCGCGGCCAGGCGCTGCCCGGCGGCGGTTACGTGACCAGCTACAACGACATCACCGACTACAAGCACGCGGAGAAGGCACTGCTGGAGGCCAACGAGACGCTGGAACAGCGCGTGGCCGAGCGCTCGCACGAGGCCGAGGTCGCGCAGCAGTCGAAGACCCGCTTCCTGGCGGCGATCAGCCATGACGTGCTGCAGCCGTTGAACGCCGCACGGCTGTTTGCTTCGGCGCTGCGCGACAGCGACCATGTGAGCGACGAGCAGAAGCACCTGGCCGAGCGCGTGGATGCGTCGCTGCGTGCTGCCGAAGAACTGCTTGATGGCCTGCTGGACGTGTCGCGGCTGGATGCCGGTGGCCTGCACCCGGTGATCGGCGAGTTCGACGTGAGCGCGCTGATGCGCGAACTGGCCGCGCAGTACACGCCGGTCGCCGCCGGCCGTGGCCTGCGCCTGGACCTGTTCACGCGTCCGGCCTGGGTGCGCAGTGATCGCCGCCTGCTGCGCCGCGTGCTGCAGAACTTCCTGGCCAATGCGCTGCGCTACACCCGCCAGGGCCGCATCGTGCTGGCGGTGCGCCAGCGTGGCAACGAAGTGGAGCTGCAGGTATGGGATACCGGCCCGGGCATTCCCGAGCACCACATGCGGCAGATCTTCGACGAGTTCCACCGCTACCAGCAGCCGTTCGATTGGGGCGAACAGGGGTTGGGCCTGGGCCTGTCGATCTGCCAGCGCATCTCGCGCCTGCTTGACCATCGCCTCAATGCGCGCAGCCGGGTTGGCAAGGGCTCGATGTTCTCGATCATCCTGCCGCGGGTGGCGCCGCTGCCGGGCTATACCGAACTGGCCGCGCCGGTACAGGCCGCAGCCGCGCCGCTGCGCAGCGATTCGCTGGCGGGCCTGCGCGTGCTGTGCGTAGACAACGACGAAGAGATCCTCGACGGCATGCGCGCGCTGCTCGGTCGCTGGCAGGTGCAGGTGATTACGGCATCGACGGTGGATCAGGCGCTGGAGAAAGTGGCCGAGCGGCCGCAGGTGATGCTGGTGGACTACCACCTGCACGACCGCATGGACGGCCTGGATGCGCTGGTGGCGCTGCGTGAAGCCGCCGGTTACCCGCTGCCGGGTGCGTTGTTGACCGCCGATGGCCGCGACGAACTGAAGCGGATGGCACGCGAACGCGGCCACCGCGTGCTGACCAAGCCGATCAAGCCGGCCTCGCTGCGCGCCTTCCTGGGCGCGCTGCGCGATGCCGGCAATAGCGATGCCTGATCGGCAATTGTAGAGCCGAGCCTGTGCTCGGCTCCCGAACGCATGGCGGCGCCGATATAGCCATCGCTATACAAACCAGCCCTGCCTGCGCGTTTCGCTGGAAATGCGCCACGTGCGGATCGCGATGCTAAGCTTCGCGTCCCCTTGGGGAGTAGCCGGATTCCTTCGCAGGAATCGTCCACGTCAACATACTCGGCCAGTGCGCCGTGGCGTGGACAACCATGATGGTTGGCGAGACCAGCGGCCCGCGCGCGCAACGTCAGGTTGGGCGCGAGCGCAGGCCGTGCGTCCGTCCCAGCCCGACCTCAGCCACCGCCCATGTCCCCCATTTCGATCCTCCTGATCGGCTTTGCCATGTCCACCGATGCCTTCGCCGCTGCAATCGGCAAGGGTGCGGCCATGCGCAAGCCGGTGTTCCGCGATGCATTGCGTGCCGGCATCATCTTCGGCGTCATCGAGGCGATCACGCCCATCATCGGCTGGCTGCTCGGTCGGGCTGCCCTGCAATACGTCGAAGCCTTCGACCACTGGATCGCCTTCGGCCTGCTCGGCGCACTGGGCATCCACATGATCTACAACGGCCTGCGCCCCGACAGTGCTGAGGACGACGAAGATCCGTCGCAACACCACGGCTTCTGGAAGCTGGCGCTGACCGGTTTCGCCACCAGCATCGACGCGATGGCGGTGGGCATCGGCCTGGCCTTCATGGATGTACATATCGGCGTGATGGCTGCGGTGATCGGCCTGTGCACGCTGACCATGGTCACCGTCGGCATCATGCTCGGCCGCGTGCTGGGCAGCATGGTCGGCAAGCGTGCGGAGATCATCGGTGGCGTGATCCTGGTGATCATCGGCGCAACGATCCTGTACGAACACCTGCACGGCGTGGGGTAACGCCCGCCCCTGTAGAGCCGAGCCCATGCTCGGCTGCTTCACATGGCAGCCGAGCGTGGGCTCGGCTCTACATTGGAGCATTCGCCGACATGCAGCACGGCATTTCGCTGATGGAGAGGCTGTCATGCGTGCCATAGCCTCTTCGCATGGCCAGTCCCGCACTCCGCTTTGGTCGCTGGTCGCAGACCGGCAATGTCTACGCGATCACGGCTGTGACACGCGCACGCCGTCCCTGGTTCGACGACAAGGCCAATGTCGATCTGCTGATCGAAGCGCTGCGCACCGTAGAGCGGACGGGGCGGACCTCCTCCCTCGCCTGGGTGATCATGCCGGATCACCTGCATTGGTTGGTCGAGTTGCGTACCGGAACGCTGGCCGGCTGCATGCAGATCCTGAAGTCCCGGAGTGGAAGATCCATCGCCAGGCGCGTTGATGCGAACGCACCGATCTGGCAGGCGGGGTTCTACGATCATGCGCTGCGCAGTGACGAGTGCCTGCGCACGCAGGCGATGTACATTGCAGCCAATCCAGTGCGTGCTGGGCTGGCCACGCGCATCGGGGAATACCCCTATGTATGGAGTCGATGGCGGCTTTGGGGGTGATCGGTATTGAGGCCAAGAGCAGCCGAGCATGGGCTCGGCTCTACAGGGGCATCATGAAGGCTGCGGAGCCGAGCACATGCTCGGCTCCGCAGTCCGTTACGATCAATCTTCTTCCGGCGGCAGCACGATGGCGTCGTCGTCGATCGCCAGCTTGCCGGCCATCAGCACGGCCTGGGTGCGGTTGGTCACGCCCAGCTTGCGCAGGATGGCGGTGACGTGGGCCTTGATCGTCGCTTCGGAGACATTGAGGTCGTAGGCGATCTGCTTGTTCAAGCGCCCAGCGCCGAGCATCTGCAAGACGCGGAACTGCTGCGGGGTCAGCTCGCGCAGGCGCTGGCCGACTTCGCGTTCTTCGCTGCCGGTGGGTGGCACGTTGTGCGCTTCCGGCGGTGCCCAGGTCTCGCCATCGAGGATGGTGCCCAGTGCGTGGCCGATGGTGTCCGAGTCGGCGGACTTGGGAATGAAGCCGAGCGCGCCGTGGTCGAGGGCACGGCGCATCACCGTGGCTTCTTCGCGCGCGGACACCACCACCACCGGCAGGTGCGGATGCAGCGAGCGCATGTGCACCAGCGCGTTGAAACCCTGCGCACCGGGCATGTTGAGATCCATCAGGACCAGGTCGGCGTCATTGTGCTGGTCGGCCAGTGCATACAGCGCTTCCACGCTGTCGGCCTCGAACAACTGCACGCCGGGGATGACCCGCTGCACGGCCCCGCGCAGGGCCTCGCGGAACAGCGGGTGGTCATCGGCAATCAGGAGGGTGGTCATGGTCGGGGGGAACCGTGGGGGGAAACTGCATGGGGCCAGATCCTCCGGGGTCAGAGCCCGTTCCTGGCGGAACGGGATCCGACCCCGGGATCCGGCCCCGGGTCGTACGTCAGCGCACCTTGCGCTCGTCCACCAGCGACGCCACCACCGACGGATCGGCCAGGGTCGAGGTGTCGCCAAGCTGGTCCGGCGCGTTCTCGGCAATCTTGCGCAGGATGCGGCGCATGATCTTGCCCGAGCGGGTCTTCGGCAGGCCCGGCGCCCACTGCAGGTGGTCCGGCGTGGCGATCGGGCCGATTTCCTTGCGCACCCAGGCAACCAGTTCCTTGTGCAACTCGTCGCTCGGTGCCTCTTCGGCCACCAGGGTGACGTAGGCGTAGATGCCCTGGCCCTTCACGTCATGCGGGAAGCCGACCACGGCCGCTTCGGCCACTTTCGGGTGCGAGACCAGCGCGCTTTCCACTTCGGCGGTGCCGATGCGGTGGCCGGACACGTTGATCACATCGTCGACGCGGCCGGTGATCCAGTAGTAGCCGTCCTCGTCGCGGCGGCAACCGTCGCCGGTGAAGTAGCTGCCCGGGTAGGTGCGGAAATAGGTATCGATGAAGCGCTGGTGGTCGCCGTACACCGTGCGCATCTGGCCCGGCCAGGAATCACGGATGATCAGGTTGCCCTCGGTCGGGCCGTCCTGGATCTCGCCATCGGCATTGACCAGCGCCGGCTGCACGCCGAAGAAGGGCAGGGTGGCCGACCCCGGCTTGAGGTCCATCGCGCCGGCCAGCGGCGAGATCAGGATGCCGCCGGTCTCGGTCTGCCACCAGGTATCGACGATCGGGCAGCGGCTGTCGCCGACCACTTCGTAGTACCAGCGCCAGGCTTCCGGATTGATCGGCTCGCCGACGCTGCCGAGCAGGCGCAGCGACGCGCGCGATGTCTTCTTCACCGGCTCCTCGCCTTCGCGCATCAGCGCGCGGATGGCGGTCGGGGCGGTGTAGAAGATGGTCACCTTGTGCTTGTCGATGACGTTCCAGAAACGCGAGGTGTCCGGGTAGTTCGGCACGCCTTCGAACATCAGCGAGGTCGCGCCGTTGGCCAGCGGCCCGTACACGATGTAGCTGTGGCCGGTGACCCAGCCGACATCGGCGGTGCACCAGTAGACGTCGTCTTCGCGCAGGTCGAACACCGCTTCATGGGTGTAGGCCGCGTACAGCAGGTAACCGCCGGTGGTGTGCAGCACGCCCTTGGGCTTGCCGGTGGAACCGGAGGTGTAGAGGATGAACAGCGGATCTTCCGCGTTCATGCGTTCCGGTTCGCAGGTGGACGGCTGGCTGTCCACCACATCGTGGAACCAGCGGTCGCGCGGGGCCTGCATGTCCACCGCGCCGCCGGTGTGGCGCACCACCAGCACGGTTTCAACCGTATTCGTGCCCGGCAGCTTCAGCGCGGCATCAACGTTGGTCTTCAGCGGAATCCTGCGGCCACCGCGCAGGCCCTCGTCGGCGGTGATGATCAGCTTGCTCTGGCAGTCGCTGACGCGGTCGGCGATCGAATTCGGCGCGAAGCCACCGAACACCACCGAGTGGATCGCACCGATGCGCGCACAGGCCAGCATGGCCACCGCGGCGTCGACGATCATCGGCAGGTAGATGGTGACGCGGTCGCCCTTCTTGACGCCGAGGTTGCGCAGCGCGTTGCCGAGGCGGCAGGTGCGCTCGTACAGCTCGCGATAGGTCACGTGCTGGGCCGGTGCTTCCGGGCCGTCCGGCTCGAACAGCAGGGCGGTCTTGTCGCCGCGCGTTTCCAGCTGGCGATCCAGGCAGTTCACGCTGGCATTGAGCTCGCCATCTTCGAACCACTTGATGTGGAAGTCGGACAGGTCATAGCTGACGTTCTTGATCTTCGTCGGCTTGCGCATCCATTGCAGGCGCTCGGCGGCCTTGCCCCAGAAACCATCCGGGTCGGTCACCGACGCCTGGTACTGCTGTTCGTACGACGTCTTGTCGATGCGTGCCTTGGCGGCGAACTGCGGATCGACGGGGTAGATATCAGCCATGGCACCCTCACTTGCACGTTGACTTTGTATGTGCGGTCGCAGCATCGCAACGACCGATCCCCCTCAGTTTGCCCCATTCACCCCCGGCCGCGTCACCACCCTGGTTAGACCATGGTCGAAAGTGAGCGCCCAGCAGGGCCGGGTTCGACCAATGGCCAATAGCCGCTGTGCGCGAACGCCCCGCAGTCTCGGCTCGACCGTGCCCCACGCGCGGCATCACCTTGCCACTTGGGAGAGAGGGCAACATGAGCCACCGTACGTTGAAAGCCGTGCGCACACCTTTGGCGGCCTGCCTGTTGGTCGCCCTGGTCGCACCGGGCATGGCGTTCGCAGAGACCGCCAAAGAGAAGGCACTGGAAGCACGCGTTGCCGAACTGGAACGCCAGGTCCAGCTGCTGCTGTCTTCGCAGCAACAACAACAGACCCAGATCAGCCAGACCCAGCAGGCGGTGACCGAAGTGCGCACGGTGCAGGCCGGGCAGAAGCCGGTCGCCTCGGTGCCGGCGGGCAAGCAGCCGATCCAGGTCACCACCATTACCCCGGGCGCCGCGCCGGGCACCACGGTCAAGATCGGTGGCTTCATCAAGGCCGACTTCCTGGCCACCCAGACCAGCGATGGCCAGCTGGCCGACGACGCCACCGGCCGCTCGCTGTACCTGCCGGGCCAGACCCCGGTGGAAGGCGCCGGCGGCAGCGGCAAGCGTTCGGGCACCGACTTCAACGCCCATGCCAAGTTCTCGCGCTTCAACCTGGGCATCGACAACGTGAGCGAATCGGGCAACAAGGCCGGTGCGTTCTTCGAGATGGACTTCTTCGGCAATTCGCTGGGCAACCAGACCGCCACCAATACCTACGGCGTGACCCTGCGTCACGCCTACATGTACTGGAACAACTGGATGGCCGGCCAGACCTGGTCCAACTTCATGGACGCGGCCGCGCTGCCGGAGGCGGTCGACTTCGTCGGCCCCACCGACGGCGTGATCTTCGTGCGCCAGGCCCAGGTGCGCTACACCCAGGGCGGCTTCAGCGTCGCACTGGAAAACCCGGAAACCACCACCCTCACCGGTACCCGCAACCCGGTCACCGGGGCCTGGACCAACGCCAGCGCCAACTCCGACCGTGGCAGCCTGCCCGACCTGACCATGCGTTATGGCTGGAAGGGCGACTGGGGCACCTTTGGTGTCGGCGGCATCGTCCGCCAGTTGAAGGTGGACAACCAGGCCACCGGCGCGAAGGCCGACAAGGTGGCTGGCGGCCTGACCCTGGGCGGCAAGTGGGTGATGGGTGACAGCGATTCGCTGCATTACCAGCTGACCGGTGGCGAAGGCATCGCCCGCTACATCGGCCTGGGCATCACTGCCGACAGTGCCTATGACGTGGCCCGCGACGAGCTCAACCCGACCGGCGTGCTGGCCGGCTACGTGGGCTGGCGGCATGCGTTCTCGCCGAAGCTCCGCACCAACCTGATCTATGCGCGCAGCGACTACGACAACGACAGCATCCTCGGCCCGCTGGTGACCAAGAGCGTGCAGAGCATCCGCGGCAACATCTTCTATTCGCCGCTGCCCAAGGTCGATATCGGCGCCGAGCTGATGTATGGCCGTCGCGAAGTGGAAAACGGCAACAAGGGTGACATCACCCGGTTGCAGTTCACTACGAAGTACAGCTTCTAAGAGCGTGCCGGCCAGCGGCCGGCACCTACCGAGATGAGGTGCCGGCCAAGGTCGGCATCTACCGAGATGGGGTGCCGGCCAAAGTCGGCACCTACAGAGATTGTGTGCCGACCAACGGTCGGCACCCACCCACAACGATTGCTTCGGAGGGGAAGCGTCTTATGTCCAGCACTGCACCAGGCCCGCACCATGCGGCGGGCACCCTGACCAAGGGCCACAAGAAAGTCATCTTCGCCTCGAGCCTCGGCACGGTCTTCGAGTGGTATGACTTCTTCCTGTACGGCTCGCTCGCGGCCATCATCGCCAAGCAGTTCTTCAGTGGCGTCAATGAAACCACGGGCATGATCTTCGCCCTGCTGGCGTTCGCTGCCGGCTTCTTCGTGCGTCCGTTCGGCGCGGCCTTCTTCGGCAGCCTCGGCGACCGCATCGGCCGCAAGTACACCTTCCTGGTCACCATCCTGATCATGGGCATCTCGACCTTCCTGGTCGGCGTGCTGCCCAACTACGCCTCGATCGGTTTCGCCGCACCGGTGATCCTGATCATCCTGCGCCTGGCCCAGGGCCTGGCGATGGGCGGCGAGTACGGCGGTGCCGCCACCTACGTGGCCGAGCACGCGCCGGACGACAAGCGCGGCCTGTACACCAGCTTCATCCAGTGCACCGCCACGCTGGGCCTGTTCCTGTCGCTGCTGATCATCCTGGCCTGCCGCATGACGCTGGGCAACGAGGCCTTCGAAGCCTGGGGCTGGCGCATCCCGTTCCTGGTCTCGATCCTGCTGCTGGGCATTTCGGTATGGATCCGCCTGCAGCTGAGCGAATCGCCGCTGTTCCAGCAGATGAAGGCTGAAGGCAAGGGCTCCAAGACCCCGTTCCGCGACAGCCTGAAGGGTGGCAACCTGAAGCTGATGCTGCTGGTCCTGCTCGGTGCGGCGGCCGGCCAGGCGGTGGTCTGGTACGGCGGCCAGTTCTACGCGCTGTTCTTCCTCAGCAGCATGCTGAAGGTCGATGCCACCACCTCCTACCTGCTGATCGCCGCTGCGCTGGCACTGGGTACGCCGTTCTTCATCTTCTTCGGCTGGCTGTCCGACCGCATCGGTCGCAAGAAGATCATCCTGGCCGGCTGCCTGCTGGCGGCCATCACCTACATCCCGATCTTCAAGGGCCTGACCCACTTCGCCAACCCGGCCATCGAAGAAGCCCGCAGCAGCTCGCCGGCCCTGGTCGTGGCCGATCCGGCTACCTGCTCGTTCCAGTTCGATCCGGTCGGCCTGCGCAAGTTCACCAGCTCCTGCGACGTGGCCACCGCCGCGCTGACCAAGGCCGGTGTGCCGTACGACGTGCAGCCCGCCGCCGCCGGTTCGCTGGCGATGGTGAACGTGGGCAGCGCCAGCGTCACCTCGTATGAGGCCGCCGGCCTGACCAAGGAAGAAGGCAAGGCCAAGGCCGATGCGTTCGGTGCGGAACTGAAGACCGCCCTGACCACCGCCGGCTACCCGGCCAAGGCCGATGGCGCCCGCATCAACATCGCCGGCACCATCTTCATGCTGTGGCTGCTGGTGCTGTACGTGACCATGGTCTACGGCCCGATCGCCGCCTACCTGGTCGAACTGTTCCCGACCCGCATCCGCTACACCTCGATGTCGCTGCCGTACCACATCGGCAACGGCTGGTTCGGTGGCTTCCTGCCGGCGATCTCGTTCGCGCTGGTGGCCGGTACCGGCAACCTGTACTACGGCCTGTGGTACCCGATCGCGATCGCACTGATGTCGGTGGTGATCGGCGGCCTGTTCCTGCGCGAAACCAAGAACGTGGATATCACCAAGTAACCGGTGGGTTCCATGCAGTGAAGGAAAGGCCGCGGTGCAGACCGCGGCCTTTCTGCTTGTGGGCCGTGCCCACTCGGCCCGCATCCGGTAGTGCCGGCCGCTGGCCGGCAACCTCCTGAATCGCCGCGGACATGAAGCCCTTGCCGGCCAGCGGCCGGCACTACCATTGCGTTGCGCAGCACCCCGTATAGTCGGCCCATGACCACCACCACGCCGGCAGACCTTCCCGCCCTCCTGCACACCCTGCGCAGCGCCTGGCAGGCCCAGCGCCCCACGCTCGACCAGCGCGAAGCCGACCTGCGCCGTCTGCGCGAGGCATTGAAGCCGCGCCTGGACGAAATGGCCCAGGCCATCGCCGAGGACTTCGGGCATCGCGCCCACGTTGAATCGAAGCTGGCCGATGGCATGAGCGTGCTGTCGGCCATCGACCACCTGCGCCGCCACCTGCGGCGCTGGTCGAAGCCGCAGCGGGCATCGGCGGGATGGAAGCTGTGGCCGGCGCGCGCGCAGCTGCGGCCGACGCCGTTGGGCGTGGTCGGGGTGATCTCACCGTGGAACTACCCGGTCACGCTGGCATTGGTGCCTTTGGCCACCGCCATCGCTGCGGGCAACTACGTACTGCTGAAACCTTCGGAACACACGCCCCGCACCAGCGCGTTCCTGGCCGATCTGCTGGCCAGCGTGTTCCCGCCCGATCGGGTGGCGGTGGTGCAGGGCGGGGCGGATGTGGCCGCAGCGGTGTCGTCGCTGCCGCTGGACCATCTGCTGTTCACCGGCTCGACGGCGGTTGGCCGCAAGGTGATGGCCGCCGCGGCTGAGCATCTGGTACCGGTCACGCTGGAGCTGGGCGGCAAGTCGCCGGCGATTGTCTGTCGCGATTTCCCGCTGGACAAAGCCGCTGCGCGGCTGGCCACCGGCAAGTGGTTCAACGCGGGCCAGACCTGCATCGCGCCGGATTACGTGCTGATCGATACCGTTCGCCAGCGCGAATTCGTACAGGCGCTGCAGCAGCAGGTGCGCGAGCGCTATGGCGACTTCAGCGATGCCGACGACTACACCCGCATCATCAATGAAGGTCAGTACCGGCGCCTGCAGGGCTATCTGGCACAGGCGCGGCAACGCGGGGTGCCGGTGATTCCGTTGGCGCAGGTGGATGACGCGCGCGCCGACCGCGAGCGCCTGCTGGTGCCGACCGTGGTGCTGGACCCGCCGGACGACCTGGACCTGATGCGCGAGGAGATCTTCGGCCCGATCCTTCCGGTGCGGGCCTACCCGGATCTGGACGCCGCGCTGGGCGACGTGCTGTCCCGCGACCGGCCGCTGGCGCTGTATCCCTTCAGCCACGACACGGCGACGGTGGAGCGCATCCTTGGCCAGGTGGTGGCCGGCGGGGTGACGGTGAATGACACGCTGCTGCACTTCGCCGCCGATGGCCTGCCGTTTGGCGGTGTAGGGGCCAGCGGCATGGGCGCGTACCACGGCCGCGCCGGGTTCGATGCGATGAGCAAGCGGCTGCCGGTGCTGTGGCAGTCGCGCTGGGCGGCCAGCGACCGGCTGCGGCCGCCGTATTCGAGGATTGCGGGGTTGTTGCGGTTCCTGCTGCGATGAAGCCACGCATGGCGTGGCTCCACTTGATTCAGGGCCTGATTCTTCTGTAGAGCCGAGCCCACGCTCGGCTGCTCTTGGCTGGTCCAGGCAGACACAGCCGAGCGTGGGCTCGGCTCTACAAGGCAACCCAAGCCCACCCGGTTAGAATGCCCCCATGAAGATCGCCTCGTGGAACGTCAATTCGCTCAATGTCCGCCTGCCGCACCTGGAGCAGTGGCTCAAGGACTTCGGCCCGGACATCGTCGGTATCCAGGAAACCAAGCTGGAGGACCACAAGTTCCCCGATTCGGCGCTGATCGCCGCAGGCTATCGCAGCGTGTTCGCCGGCCAGAAGACCTACAACGGCGTGGCGCTGCTGTCGCGTGAGCCGGCGCAGGACGTGCAGATCGGCATTCCCGGTTTCGAGGACGAGCAGAAGCGCGTCATCGCCGGCACCTTCGGCGACCTGCGGGTGATCAACCTGTACGTGGTCAATGGCCAGGACATCGGCACCGACAAGTACGACTACAAGCTGCGCTGGCTGGAAGCGGTGCATGCCTGGATCGCCGGAGAACTGCAGCGCCACCCGAAGCTGATCGTGATGGGCGACTTCAACATCGCCCCGGACGCGCGCGACGTGCACGACCCGGCGGTGTGGAACGACAACCACATCCTGACCTCCACCGCCGAGCGCGGCGCATTGAACAAGCTGCTGCAGCTGGGCCTGCACGATGGCTTCCGCCTGCACAACGACGAGGCGGGTACCTTCAGCTGGTGGGACTACCGTGCCGCCGGCTTCCGCCGCAACCTGGGCCTGCGCATCGACCTGACCCTGGTCTCAGAGGCGCTGAAGGGCAGTGCGGTGGCCTCGGGCATCGACCGCGAGCCGCGCACCTGGGAACGCCCGAGTGACCATGCGCCGGCCTGGGTGCAGATCGGTTGAACGAACAGGGCCCGACGATTGCCGGGCCCGTTCTGGAACATCTGCCGGCCAGTGGCCGGCACTACCCTCAGATCACCGTATGCTCTTGCGGGTGAACAGGTTGACGATCGCCAGCAGGATCACCGCACCGATCAGCGAGAACAGGAAGGTGCGGAGGGTGATCGCTTCGTTGATGCCGCCGCCGAACAGCCAGCCGGAAATCAGCGCGCCGACGATGCCGACCACGATGTTGAGGATGATGCCCTGCTGGGCATCGCGCTTCATGATGATGCTGGCCAGCCAGCCTACGATGCCGCCGACGATCAGCCAGATGATGATGCCCATGATCGAACCTCCGGTGGGGAACTGTGACCAGTTGACGCGCAGGGCTGTGAACCCGTCGTGGAATTGCGTGATGGGCGTGTGCGGATGAGCCTGCCAGCCACCCTCGATGGCCCGTGGCGCTTCGGTCCGGTGACGGTCTGGCGGCGCCCGCATGTGCCGGGCCAGCGTGGTGAACCGCAGGCGCGGCAGGTGCTGGCACAGGCATTGGGCGCCGACCCGCAGACGCTGCCGCTGGTCCGTGATGACAAGGGCCGGCCGGAACTGAGCGGCCCGTTGGCCCACTACGGCACCGGCTGGAGCCACAGCGGCGAGGTGCTGCTGGTGGCGCTGGGCGAAGGCGTGCGGCTGGGCGTGGACCTGGAGCTGCTGCGGCCGCGACCGCGCCTGCTGGAGATCGTGCGGCGCTTCTTCCACCCACAGGAGGTGGCCTGGCTGGAACGCCTGGATGAGGCCGGGCGCGAGCACTGGTTCTTCCGCGTGTGGTGCGCCAAGGAAGCGATGCTGAAGGCGCACGGGCAGGGCATCTCGTTCGGCCTGCACCGCCTGCAGCTGGCGCCCGGGCCCGATGGCGCCCTGCACCTGCGCTGGTGCGACCCGGAACTGGGCGAGGCCGCGCGCTGGCACCTGCACGAGTGGCAGGCCAGCGGCCAGTTCCGCGCTGCATTGGCCTGGTATCCACACTGAAGCGGGGAATCGGCGCGCAAAACCGGCGATAATGCCGGCATGAGCGAACACCCACTTCCCGCCAGCGTGTCTGCTACGCTGGAACAGGGCCTGGCCAGCATGGGCCTGGACGCCGCGCTGGCGCCGCCGTTGCTGCGCTACCTGGCCCTGCTGCACCGCTGGAACGGCACCTACAACCTCACCGCCATCCGCGACCCGCAGGAGATGGTCACCCGCCACCTGCTCGACTCGCTGGCGATGCAGCCGTTCGTGGCCGACGGCAGCCTGGCCGACCTTGGCACCGGCCCCGGGCTGCCCGGCATCCCGCTGGCGATCGCCTGCCCGGGCCTGCAGGTCACCCTGGTCGAGAGCAACGGCAAGAAGGCGCGCTTCATGCGCGAAGCCGTGCGCCAGCTCGGCCTGGGCAACGCCCGCGTGGCCGAGTCGCGCGCCGAGGCGCTGGACGAGGCCGGCCGCTATGACCAGCTGACCGCGCGCGCGATGGACACCCTGGCCGGCATCGTCCGCGTCGGTGGCCACCTGCTGCGCCCCGGCGGCGTGTTGCTGGCCATGAAGGGCGTCTACCCGCATGAGGAGATCGCGGACCTGCCGGCGGGCTGGCAGGTGCGCGAGGTGACCCCGTTGAGCGTGCCCGGCCTGGCCGGCGAACGCCACCTGGTCACTGTTACAGGCCCCTGATTCCCGCCGCCAGCCCCTTGTGGAACAACGGGTTGGCGATCCACGATTTCCGCAAGGGGCCGGTTGTACGCATAATGACCGGTCCCAGCACACGTCGACGAGGCACACCCGCATGGCCCGCATCATCGCCATCGCCAACCAGAAGGGTGGCGTCGGCAAGACCACGACCGCCGTCAACCTGGCCGCTTCCCTGGCCAACGCACCCAAGCGCGTGCTGTTGGTCGACCTGGATTCGCAGGGCAACGCGACCATGGGCAGTGGCGTGGACAAACGCGAGCTGGCCGCCTCCACCTGTGACCTGCTGCTCGGCGAGAACAGCGCTGCCGACGTACGCGTGCAGACTGCCGAGGGTTACGACCTGCTGCCCGGCAATATCGACCTGACCGCCGCCGAGATCCAGCTGATGGGCCAGAGCGAGCGCGAGCAGCGCCTGAAGCGCGCGCTGGCGCCGATCCGCGACGAGTACGACTACATCCTGATCGACTGCCCGCCGGCGCTGTCGCTGCTGACGCTCAACGCGCTGGCCGCCGCCGACTCGGTGATCGTGCCGATGCAGTGCGAGTACTACGCGCTGGAAGGCCTGAGCGCGCTGGTGGAAACCATCGAAGCGCTGCGCACCAGCCTGAACCCGGCGCTGGAGATCGAAGGCGTGCTGCGCACCATGTTCGACGTGCGCAACAACCTGGCCAACGCAGTGTCGGCCGAGCTCACCGAGCACTTCGGCGACCGCGTGTTCCGCACCATCGTGCCGCGCAACGTGCGCCTGGCCGAGGCACCCAGCCATGGCCAGAGCATCGTCGGCTACGACCGCGCCTCGCGCGGTGGCGTGGCCTACCTGGGCCTGGCCGGCGAGATCATCCGCCGCAACAACGAACGCAACAAGGCCGGCAAGGCCGTGGAGATCGTCTGATGACCAGCAGCAAGCCGGCAGCCAAGAAGCGAGGCCTCGGCCGTGGCCTGGATGCGCTGTTGGGCCCGAAAGGCGCGGTCAGCCAGGTGCAGGCCACCACCGCGGTGATCGAGCCGCTGCCGGGTGAAGTGCTGCGCAAGTTGCCGGTCGGCCAGCTGCAGCCGGGCAAGTACCAGCCGCGCCGCGAGATGGACGAGGGCAAGCTGTCCGAGCTGGCCGACTCGATCAAGTCGCAGGGCGTGATCCAGCCGATCCTGGTGCGCCAGCTGCCGGCAGGCAACTACGAAATCGTCGCCGGTGAACGCCGTTGGCGCGCATCGCAGCTGGCCGGCCTGGACGAAGTGCCGGTGGTGGTGCGCGAGCTGGAAGACCGCACCGTCATCGCGATGGCGCTGATCGAGAACATCCAGCGCGAAGACCTCAACCCGCTGGAAGAAGCCGAGGCGCTGCAGCGCCTGATCAGCGAGTTCACCCTGACCCATGCCGAGGCCGCCGAGGCCGTCGGCCGCTCGCGCGCGGCGGTGTCCAACCTGCTGCGCCTGCTGGAGCTGCCGGTGGCGATCCGCCTGCTGCTGGAAACCCGCCGCCTGGAAATGGGCCACGCCCGCGCGCTGCTGACCCTGGCTCCCGAGCTGGCCGGCAAGCTGGCCCAGGAAGCAGCCGATGAAGGCTGGTCGGTGCGCGAGGTCGAGCGCCGGGCGCAGGCCTTCGCCGCCGGCAAGGTGCCGAGCAACCGCCCGGCGGCCACGCCGAAGGTGCAGCAGGCCGACATCGCCTCGCTGGAAACCGAACTGTCCGAAGCATTGGGCGCCAAGGTGGCGATCAATCATGGCCGCGGTGGCAAGGGCAAGCTGATCATCCACTACACCGACCTGGATACCCTGGACGGCGTGCTGGAAAAGCTGCGCACGCGCCAGGGCTGAGCCCGGCGCAGTGACAGGGGGCGCGGCCCGTTCCTGCCGTGTCCCGCCAATGACAGGGAGCGTACCGCCGCGCGCGCCGTGGGAATGCACTGCCTTCCGGTCCGTGGCCTCATCCAGGGAGCAGGACATGAGCAACGAATACGAGGACGTCAGCCCGGACGGCACCCAGATACTGGTACATCGCCGCGAAAAGGACTTCGTGCTCGCCACCGGCGAAG
Organism: Stenotrophomonas sp. YJH_SMC_65; assembly: GCF_059369475.1. NCBI lineage: Bacteria > Pseudomonadati > Pseudomonadota > Gammaproteobacteria > Lysobacterales > Lysobacteraceae > Stenotrophomonas > Stenotrophomonas sp. YJH_SMC_65. The sequence goes on along the minus strand of NZ_JCAFSR010000008.1, from coordinate 170,510 downwards.
AACGCCACATCGAGGCGATCAGCGCCCACCTCGAACGCCATCTGGGCCCGGTGTCCGGTGTCTTCCACGAGATCATCTCCGACCTGGTGCACATCGACGTGCACGTGGTGCCGGCCAATGACCACTGCCCTTACCTGCGCCTGGTCACCTCCGGCATGAGCGACCTGCCGATGACCGTGCCCGCCGAGGTGGACGCGGACGTGCCGCGCTACATGGAACTGATGGTGACCCTGCCGGCGGACTGGCCCATCTCCCAGGACGCCTTCGAGGACGAGCGCAATTACTGGCCGGTGCGCCTGCTGAAGGGCATGGCGCGGTTGCCGCACGAGTACGACACCTGGCTGGGCTTCGGCCACACCATTCCCAACGGCCATCCCAGCGAGCCCTATGCGCCGGGCGTGGGCTTCGACGGCGCCATCGTGCTGCCGCCGGTAACCACCCCGGAGGACTTTGCCACGCTGGAACTGGACGACGGCAAGACCATCAGCTTCATGAGCCTGGTCCCGCTGTACCCCGAAGAGATGGACCTGAAGCTGAGGAAGGGCGCCGAGGCGCTGCTCGACCGCTTCGACGCGAAGAAGATCCAGGATGTAATCGAACCCGGCCGCACCAACGTGGCGAAGAAGCGTTTCGGTTTGTTCTGAGACCGGTAACATCAGGGGCCTGAACTTCGTTTCCAGGCCCCTGCCATGACCATCCTGCTCACCGGCGCTGCCGGCTTCATCGGTGCCTACACCGCCCGCGCACTGCTGGAGGCCGGCCAGGCCGTGGTCGGCCTGGACAACTTCAACGATTACTACGACCCGCAGATCAAGCGCGACCGCGTGGCCGCGCTGTGCCCGTCGCTGGACCTGCGCGCGCTGGACCTGACCGACCGCGAGGGCCTGGCTGCGCTGTTCGATGAAGTGCAGCCGACGGCGGTGATCCATCTGGCCGCCCAGGCCGGCGTGCGCTATTCGCTGGAAAACCCGCACGCCTACGTCGACAGCAACCTGGTCGGCTTCGTCAACATGCTCGAACTGTGCCGCCACCGCGGCGTGCAGCACCTGGTGTATGCCTCCAGCAGCTCGGTCTACGGCGATTCGGCCACGCCGCCGTTCTCCGAGGACCAGCGCGTAGACCAGCCGCGTTCGCTGTACGCGGCGACCAAGGCGGCCAATGAGCTGATGGCCTACACCTACGCGCAGCTGTACGGCCTGCATGCCACCGGCCTGCGCTTCTTCACCGTGTATGGCCCGTGGGGCCGGCCGGACATGGCACCGCTGCTGTTCTCCCGCGCGGTGCTGGCCGGGCGGCCGATCGACGTGTTCAACGAAGGCCGCATGCATCGCGATTTCACACATGTCTCCGACATTGTGTCCGGTATCCTCGGCGCCCTCGCGCATCCGGCCGACGGCCCGGTGCCGCACCGGGTGTTCAACCTCGGCAACCATACGCCGGTCGAGCTGGAGCGCTTCATCAGCGTGATCGAGCAGGCCGCCGGCCGCCCCGCGCAGAAGGTGTACAAGCCCATGCAGCCCGGCGACATGGTGCGCACGATGGCCGATACCCGGCGCGCACATGACGCTTTCGGCTTCGATGCGGTGACCCCGATCGAAGAAGGCCTGCCGCCTGTGGTGCAGTGGTGCCGCGAGTATTTTGGCGATCGCGCCTGAGGATGGATCCTCACGCCGCGGGGTTCATCTTCGGATAACCTCGGCAGCGGAGAATGCGCGGTCTTTGTCCCCCCTTTGGCCGAGTGCCTTATGAGCCAACCCGAGCTTTCCGTTGTCGTCCCGGTATTCAACGAGCGCGACAATGTCGCCCCGCTGGTCGCCGAAATCACCGCCGCGCTGCGTGGCCGGCTGCCGTTCGAAATCGTCTACATCGACGATCACTCGCGCGATGACACCCTGGCGGTGCTGCAGGGACTGAAGGCGACCACCCCGGAACTGCGCGTGCTGCACCATGTGAACCAGAGCGGGCAGAGCACCGCGGTGCGCACCGGCGTCAAGCACGCGCGCGCGCCGTGGATCGCGACCCTGGATGGCGATGGCCAGAACGATCCGGCCGATATCCCCAAGCTGCTCGCCGCACGCGACGCCGCCGAGGCGCAGGTGAAGCTGTTCGCCGGCTGGCGCGTCAACCGCCAGGACAGCGGCAGCAAGCGCTGGGCCAGCAAATGGGCCAACGCCATCCGTGCACGCATGCTGCGCGACGATACGCCCGATACCGGCTGCGGCATCAAGCTGTTCGAACGCAGCGCGTTCCTCGACCTGCCGTACTTCGACCACATGCACCGCTACCTGCCGGCGCTGATGCAGCGCGCCGGCTGGAAGACCACCAGCGTGCCGGTCAACCACCGCCACCGTACCGCTGGCGTGTCCAAGTACAACAACCTCGGCCGCGCGCTGGTCGGCATCCGCGACCTGCGTGGCGTGGCCTGGCTGATCACCCGCAGCAAGCGCACCGCGGTGGAGGAGCGCTGATGGATCTGGAGCTGCATTGGCTCGACCAGCCGCTGACCTGGCTGTACTGGACCGGCCTGCACGTGACCGGCTGGAAGCTGATCGGCTATACCGGCGCGCTGATGTTCGGCGGCCGCTGGCTGGTCCAGTTCGTCGCGTCCAAGCGCGCCGGCAAGCCGGTGATCCCGCGCCTGTTCTGGTACATGAGCGTGCTCGGCAGCCTGATGACGCTGAGCTACTTCCTGTTCTCGGCCAAGCAGGACTCGGTGGGCGTGCTGCAGAACCTGTTCCCGGCGTTCACCGCGCTGTACAGCCTGCACCTGGACATCAAGCACCGCGGCTGGAAGCGCGACAAGGCCAGCCACTGAGGCCCCGGGGGTCGGATCCCTTTCCATGGGAAAGGGCTCTGACCCCGTCCGGATCACCCTGTCCGGATCCGCGGCGCATCCACGCATGACGTGGGTCTACTGCGTACCTGGCTACCGGGGCCCCGGTCTGCTGCGCAGGCAGGACCTTCGTCCCATGCCACGGGCGATGGGCGGTGCCATGATCGGGGTCTGCCTTCCCGGGAACCTGTGCTCGTGAAAACCCGTCTTGCCGTTGCCCTGCTGATCGCCCTGTCCGCCCCTGCCGTGGCCCTGGCCGCGCCGCCCGCCACCGCCGCACCGTCCGGCGTGGCCACTGAATCGCCCGCCGACGCCGCCTTCCGCGCGCTGTACGAGAAGGAATGGAAGTGGCGCCAGCAGGGCGGTGGCGAGGCCAGCGAGGACGAGGACGCCCCGGCCAACGCCACCCGCATGCCCGACGTCGGCCCGGCCGCGCAGCAGGCGCGCCTGAAGGTGTGGGATGAGACCCTGGCCGCGCTGAAGAAGATCGACCCGAAGACCCTGTCGGCCGACAACCAGGTCAACTACGCGATCTACCACGACCAGGTGTTCAACCTGGCCGAAGAGACGCGCCTGCGCGGCTACGAGATGCCGTTCAACGCCGATTCCTCTTTCTGGTCCAACCTGTCCTTCATGGCCCGGCGCGAGATGAAGACCGTGCAGGACTACCAGAACTACATCGCACGCCTGAATGATGTACCGCGCTACTTCGGCCAGCAGACCGAGAACATGCGCGCCGGCCTGAAGCGTGGTTTCAGCGTGCCGCGCGCGGTGCTCGATGGCCGCGAAGTGTCCATCGCCACCGTCGCCGAGCTGAAGGACCCGACCGAGTCGCCGCTGTACGCGCCGTTCAAGAAGCTGCCCACCACCATCCCGGCCGCCGAGCAGGCCAGGCTGCAGGCGCAGGCGCGCGCGGCGATCAGCGGCAAGGTGGTGCCGGCGTTCCAGCAGCTGCGCACCTTCTTCGTCAACGAGTACGTGCCGCAGGCGCGTACCACCCTGGCCGCCGAAGCGATGCCCGATGGCAAGGCGTACTACCGGCAGCAGATCCACGAGTACACCACGCTGGACCTGTCGCCGGACGAGATCCACCGCATCGGCCTGGATGAGGTCGCGCGCATCCAGAAGGAAATGAACGACATCATCAAGCAGGTGAAGTTCAAGGGCAGCTTTGCCGAGTTCCTGACCTTCCTGCGTACCGATCCGCAGTTCTATGCAAAGACGCCGGAAGAGCTGCTGTCGCGTGCCGCGTGGATCTCCAAGCGGGCGGACGGCCAGCTGGGCAAGTACATGACGTTGCCGCGCGCGCGCTTCACCATCGTGCCGGTGCCGCCGGACATCGCACCGTTCTGGACGGCCGGCCGCGGTGGCATGGGCACCTACTGGCTCAACACCTACAACCTGCCGTCGCGCCCGCTGTACAACCTGCCGGCGCTGACCCTGCATGAATCCGATCCGGGCCACTCGCTGCAGGGCGCGATCGCCGCCGAGCAGAAGAACCTGCCGGAGTTCCGCCGCAACGCCTACATCTCCGCCTATGGCGAAGGCTGGGCGCTGTACTGCGAGAAACTGGGCGTGGAGATGGGCATCTACGAAACCCCGTACGAGGATTTCGGCCGCCTGACCTACGAGATGTGGCGTGCCGCGCGCCTGGTGATCGACACCGGCGTGCACAGCAAGGGCTGGACCCGCGAGCAGGCGTTGGCCTACCTGCGTGACCACACCGCGCTGAGCGAGCATGAAGTGACCACCGAGGTGGACCGCTACATCTCCTGGCCTGGCCAGGCGCTGAGCTACAAGCTGGGCGAGATCGCCATCGTGCGCCTGCGTGCGCAGGCCGAGAAGGAGCTGGGCGACAAGTTCGACATCAAGGGCTTCCACGACACCCTGCTCAAGCAGGGCTCGGTGCCGCTGCCGGTGCTGGAACAGCAGATCCAGGCCTACATCGCCGAGCGCAAGAAGGCCTGACCGTGCAAGGGTAGTGCCGGCCGCTGGCCGGCAACCCGACCCGGTCACGGGGTCGGATCCCTTTCCTGTGGAAAGGGCTCCGACCCCCTCTCGCCTCACCCCACCGGCCGCGGCTTGGCCACCCGTGCTGCGAAGGTCGGCAGCACCAGCAGGGTCAGCACGGTGGCGGTGATCAGGCCACCGATCACCACCGTGGCCAGCGGCTTCTGCACCTCCGCACCGGAACCGCTGGCAATCGCCATCGGGATGAAGCCGACGATCGCCACCAGCGCCGTGGTCAGCACCGCGCGGATGCGGCTGGAGGCACCGTTGATTGCTGCCTGCAGCGGCAGGTCGCCGGCGTCCAGGCGTTCGCGGATCGCCTGCATCAGCACCAGGCCGTTCAACGTGGCCACGCCGGAGACGGCGATGAAGCCAACTGCCGCCGATACCGAGAATGGCATGCCTCGCAGCAGCAGCGCGAGGATGCCACCGACCAGCGCCAACGGCACGCAGCTGAACACCAGAATGGCTTCCTTGCCGCTGCGCAGGGCCATGAACAGCAGGCTGCCGATCAGCAGGAACACCACCGGCACCACGGTTGCCAACCGCTTCTCCGCGCGCTGCAGGTTCTCGAACTGACCGCCCCAGGTCAGGTAGGCGCCCGGCGGCAGCGCCACGTCGGCCACCGCGGCCTGCGCCTCGCCGACGAAGCCGCCCAGATCGCGACCGCGCACGTTGGCCTGCACCACCACGCGGCGGCTGCCGTTGTTGCGGCTGATCTGGTTCGGCCCTTCGCTCACGGTAATGCGCGCCACCGACGACAACGGAATCACGAGCCCCGATGGCGTGGCGATCGGCAGCGAGGCCAGCTGGTCCGGATCGTTGCGCGAGGCATCGTCCAGGCGCACCACCACGTTGAAGCGGCGGTCGCCTTCGAAGATCTTGCCGGCCGTGGTACCGCCGATGCCGGTGGACAGCGCATCACTCACATCTGCAGCGCTCAACCCGTACTGTGCCGCCGCCACGTGGTCGATCGCCACGTTGAGCGTGGGCAGGCCGGAGATCTGTTCCACCCGCACGTCGGCCGCGCCATCCACCGCACGCAGCTTCAACGCCACCTGGTCGGCCACCTTCTGCAGCTGGCTGAAGTCATCACCGAAGATCATTACGGCCAGGTCGGTACGCACGCCGGAAATCAGTTCGTTGAAGCGCAGCTCGATCGGCTGGCTGAACTCGAAGCTGTTGCCCAGCTGCTGCCCGGCCAGTTTCTCGAAGCGCGCCACCAGTGCGTCCTTGGCCAGCGTCGGATCGGGCCAGTCCTTGCGTGGCTTCAACACGATCACGCTGTCGGAAATGTTGGTCGGCATCGGGTCGATCGCCGCCTCGGCGGTACCGGTGCGCGAGAACACGGTTTCCACTTCCGGCTGCTTGGCAATCGCCTTTTCCAGCGCCAGCTGCATTGCCAGTGACTGCTCCAGCGAGGTCGATGGCACGCGCAGGGCCTGCATCGCCACGTTGCCTTCATCCAGGGTCGGCATGAACTCGCGGCCCAGCAGCGAGAACGCGCCGATGCCCACCACCACCATCATCACCGCACCGGCCAGCACCGTGCGCGGGTGCGCCACGGCCTTGCGCACCACCGGTTCGATGCGCGCACGCAGCACGCGGATCAGCCTGGTTTCGTGCTCGCCGTCGTCCGCGTGCGCATCGCCGTCCTTCACCTTGGGCTCGCGCACCAGCAGTGCGGCCATCGCCGGCACGAAGGTGAAGGAAAACAGGAAGGCACCGACCAGGGCCAGCATGAACGTGGCCGCCATCGGGTGGAACGTCTTGCCCTCCACGCCCTCCAGCGTGAGGATCGGCGCGAACACCAGCAGGATGATCAGCTGGCCGAAGGCCGCAGGGCGCGCCATCTTCATGGCCGAATCGGCGGCTACGCGCAGGCGTTCCATCGCGGTCAGCGCACGGCCCAGTTCGGCGCGGCGCTGGCCCAGCATCAGCAGTGTCGACTCGACCACGATCACCGCACCGTCCACCAGGATGCCGAAGTCCAGCGCACCCAGGCTCATCAGGTTGCCACTGATGCCGAAGCGGTTCATGCCGATCACTGCGAACAGGAACGACAGCGGAATCACCAGCGCGGTGATCGTTGCCGCACGCAGGTTGCCCAGCAGCAGGAACAGCACCACCACCACCAGCAGCGCGCCCTCGGTGAGGTTCCTGGCGACGGTCTTGATGGTGGAATTGACCAGCACGCTGCGGTCCAGCACCGGTGCCGCCACGATGTCGGCCGGCAGTGACTTGTTTACCTGTTCCAGGCGCGCGGCCGCTGCCTGGGCCACGGTGCGGCTGTTGCCACCGGCAATCATCAGCGCGGTGCCCAGCACGGCTTCATGGCCGTTGCGGCTGGCCGCACCCAGCCGCGGCGCGCGGCTCAGTTCCACCGTGGCCACATCGGCTACGCGTACCACCACGCCATTGCGGGTCGCCACCGGGGCCTGTGCCAGGTCGTCGGTGGTCAGCGCCAGGCCGTCGGCACGTACCACCAGGCCCTCGCCGGCACGCTGTACGAAGCCGGCACCGGCCTGCACGTTGGAACGCTGCAGGGCAGTGACCAGGTCGGCCAGGCCGAGGCCATGCGCGGCCAGTCTGGCGCTGTCCGGATGCACGCCGTATTCCTTGACGTAGCCGCCGACCGTATCGACGCCGGCCAGCCCCGGGCTGGAACGCATCTGCGGCGCGATGATCCAGTCCTGCACGGTGCGCAGGTAGGTCGCACGTTCTTCGGGCGTACGCAGCAGGTTGCCTTCCGGTGTGCGGTAGACCTCGCCGGCCTGCCAGCCCGCTTCATCGGGTTTGGCCAGTTTGGCCGGATCGAACGCGGTGAAGTCCACCGTCCACATCAGCACCTCGCCAAGGCCGGTGGTGACCGGCGACAGCATCGGTGATGCACCATCGGGCAGGTCTTCCGATGCCTCGCGCATGCGTTCGGCCACCTGCTGGCGGGCGAAGTAGATGTCGGTGGCATCGGTGAAGATCGCGGTGACCTGCGAGAAACCATTGCGCGACAGCGAACGCGTGGTGGTCAGGCCGGGGATGCCGGCCAGCGCGGTTTCCAGCGGATAGGTCACCTGCCGCTCGATCTGCTCCGGTGTCAGCGCCGGTGCCACCGTGTTGATCTGTACCTGACGGTTGGTGATGTCCGGCACCGCGTCGATCGGCAGCTTGCCCAGCTGGAACAGGCCCACCGCGGCGATCAGTGCGGCCATGAACACCACCAGCCAGCGGTGGCGCACCGCTGTTTCAATGATCAGCTTGAACATGGTCGCCTCCTCAGTGGCCGTGCTCGGCTTCGCCCTTGGCCAGCTCGGCCTTGAGCAGGAAGGCATTGGCACCGACGATGCGCTCGCTGCCGGTCAGCCCAGCGAGGATCTCGATGCGGTCACCGGCACGGCGCCCGGCCAGGACCGGCTGCGCCTTGAAGCCACCTTCGACGGCGACAAACACCGCGCTGCTGCCATCAACGTTCTGCACTGCATCGGCCGGGACGCTGAGCGAACCGTCCTGGCCTTCGGTGACCACCACGGCCGAGACCGGCGAACCGGCCGGCGGCAGCGACGCATCCACCGGGGTGGCGCGGATCACCGCGACGCCGCCCTGCTGGCGCACATCGGCGGCCGAACCGGTGACGGTGGCGGTGAAGCTGCCACCCGGCACGCTCACTTCCAGCGTCATGCCGGGCGTGACCTGTGCGGCCAGCGCCGGCGGTGCGGTGAACACCAGCTCGTTCATTGTCGGGTCGGCGACATCGGCGACTGCACTGCCGGCGGCGACTACACCGCCCGGAGTGACCTGCACGTTGCCGACGATGCCGGCCACCGGGCTGGTGATGCGCACGCGGCCACTGGCATCGGGCGCACCGTTGGCAGCGGCCTGGGCCTGCGCGGCAGCGGCCTGGGCCTGTGCCGCCAGCGACCGTGCGCGCGAGGCTTCCATCTCCTGGCGGGCGACCACGCCCTGGTCGACCAGCGCCTTGTCGCGGCCATAGGCCAGGCGCGCGGCCTCGGCTTCGGCCGAGGCGGCCAGCGCATTGGCGCGGAACACCGCCGCTTCGCCGCTGACCACGATCGCCAGTGCCTGGTTCTGCTTCACCGCGGTGCCCGGTGCGACCAGCACGCGTTCGACGCGGCCGGTCACGGTCGACGCCACCGAGGCGCGTGCACCGACCGACGGTTCGACCCGGCCGGACAGGCGCGTGGAGCTACCGCCACCACGACCGACCGCGACCACTTCGATACCGGACGCCTTGATCTGCTCAGGAGTCAGCTGCACGACACCCTCATCGCCATCGGCGGGCGCCTTTGCGGATTCGGCCTTGGCCTCCTTGCTGTCGGCGGCATGGCCGTGGCCATCGTCGGTGCCGGCCTTGGCCGCAGCCGGGTCTTCATTGGCAGGTGTCTGCGCGTTGCCAGCGCAGCCGGCCAGCAGCGCGGCCAGCAGCACGCCGCCGATCAGCGGGAAAGTACGGGAGAGCGTCATGGGACCTCCACAAAAGGTGCGCGCCCTTCAAGGCGGGCAAGATCGATTTCCGCGGCGACGCGCGACAGGCGCGCATCCACGGCGGTGCCGCGGGCGGCGATGAGGGCGCTGCGCGTGCTGCGCAGTTCCAGCTGCGAGATGCGCCCGGCGTCGAAGCCGATGCGGGCCAGGCGATACGCCTCTTCGGCGGCGACCACGCTTTCATCGGCGGCGCGGGTACGGCTGCCGGCGGCCTTCAAACCGGCCACCGCGGAGAGGCGTGCCGCCTCGCTGTCGCGGCGCTGCTGGTCCAGGCGTGCCTCGGCCGCGCGCTGGTCGGCATTGGCGGCGCGGATGCCCCCGCGGTTGCGGTCGAACAGCGGGATGCTGAGGCTGACCCCGAGGTTGTAGGCGCGCTCGCCCCCCTCGCGGAAGCGGGTCTGCGCGGCAGTGACGCTCAGGTCGGGCAGGGCGCGCTTGCGCTCCACCTCGACCAGCTTGCCCGCCGCATCGGCTTCGGCTTCAGCGATGCGCACCGCCAGTGCGGTATCGGTGGCACCGCGTGGCAACGGCGGCGCGCGGTCGAGCAGGCTGTCGCCGATCGACTGCACCGGCGCATCCAGCAGCGCGGCACCGGCCAGGCGGGCCAGCGCGGCATCGCGGAAGGCCTGCGCCTCATCCAGCGCGGCGCTGGCGTTGGCGACTTCGCTCTGCGCCTGCACGGCGCGCAGCTGCGGCTCGCGGCCCTGCTTGACCATCGCGTTGACCGCGTTGGCGTCAGCGCGGGTGAGGCTCAGTGCTTCTTCGGCCAGGGTGTAGCGGCGCAGTGCACTTTCCGCCTGTGCATAGACCACCGCCAGCTGGCTGGCCACGTCGCTGCGGCTTTGGGCACCACGCAGGTTGGCGGCCTGTGCCTCGGCACGGGCGGCACGGACACGCGCGCCACGCTGGCCCCAGACCTCCAGCGGCTGGGACAGGGTGAGCACGGTATCGGCCTTGCCCATGCCGCCATAGGAGCCGGTGCCCCAGGCGTTTTCGGCGGAGTAAGAGAGGGAAGGGTTGGGCAACGCACGGGCCTGGTCGGCGCGCGCGTCGGCGGCCTCGGCCAGCGCCGCACCGACGCGGGTGCCGGGCAGCTGGTCCAGGCGTTCAAGCAGGGTGTCGTAGGAAGGGGCGGCTTGCGCCATCACCGATGCCGCCGGGGCCAGGCCCAGCAACACGGCGACGACCCGCCCGGCCGCACGCAGCGGCCGACGTGTCAGGGTCGACATGAAGAATTTCCGGAGGTGAGAGGAACCGAAGCCCGCGAATGCGGGACGCGCTCAACTCACGCCCGGGGAGGACGCGTCAGTTCATCCTGGGCGACCGCATAGGTCGCCGCGTCGCCGGCATTCATCCAGCGCGCCGGAAGCGGCGCACCGAAGGCGGCGACGGTACTGGCCGGCAGGCTCAGATTGGAGTGGTGGCAGTGGTTGTGGCTGCAGGCACCGGCGTGCTTGCCGTCGGCATCGCCATCGGCATCCGGTGCGGACTCCACATGCACCGTGCTGGCGTGCGGTTCCACCGTGCAGGCCAGCGCGTCGGCCACCGGCACGACCACGAATGCCGCCATCAGCAGCATCAGCAGGGTCGAACGGAGGTGGCGGGTGATCCAGCGCATGGACGGCAGGCTAGCAAGCGGTTTTCGCCGGATACAATATCAATGGACGCTTCGGGAATTCGTCGGAATCTCCCGTTCAGCTGGGCCGGGCGCGGGGTCGGATCCCTTTCCTCCGGAAAGGGCTCTGACCCCACCACATCGTTCGGGTGCGCCGCGCACATGTGCTCTGGTAGGTGTCGACCTTGGTCGACACGCTTTTCGACCCCACCGCGTTGCCGGCCAGCGGCCGGCACTACCCGTATCACGGCAGCTTCGCGATCACCTTGATCTCGAACTGGAACCCATACAGCCAGGTCACGCCGATACCGGTCAGGGTCGGGTGCGGCGCCTCGCCCCAATACTCCGGCACGATTGCCCAGGCCTTCTCAAAGTTCTTCTCTGGATCGACCAGGAACACGGTCACGTCGATCACGTCATCGAACGTGCAGCCGGCAGCAGCCAACACCGCATTGAGATTCTCGAAAGCGCGGCGCACCTGCGTTTCGAAGTCTGGCTCGGGCGAGCCGTCCTCACGGCTGCCGACCTGGCCGGATACGAACAGGAAGCCGTTGGAACGGATCGCAGGCGAGTAGCGGTTGCGCTCGTACAGGGCCTGGCGGCCGGCGGGGAAAACGACATCACGCTGTGACATGGGGAAGATCCCGTGGGAGAGAACGCCATCCTCCCCGTCAGCGCTGTCTGGATAAACCGCGATGATCGGCCTAGATTGATTGTCAATTCCAAACAATCATGGCCCGCCATGGACCGTTTCGAGGCGATGCGGGCCTTTGCCCGGGTGGTGGAAACCGGCAGCTTCACCCGCGCCGCGCAGACCCTGCAGATCAGCCGCACCACGGCCACCCAGCTGGTGCAGCAACTGGAGGCACACCTGCGGCTGCGCCTGCTCAACCGCACCACGCGCCGGGTCAGCGTCACCGCCGACGGCGCGGCCTACTACCCGCGCATCGCCCGCCTGCTGGCCGAGCTGGAAGAAGTGGAAGGCGGGCTGGGTGACGCGGCCAGCCAGCCGCGCGGACGCCTGCGCGTGGATGTGCCCGGGCCGTACGCGCGGCTGCGGCTGGTGCCGGCGTTGCCGGATTTCCAGGCGCGCTACCCGGAGATCCAGCTGGACATCGGCGTGAGTGACCGCGAGGTCGATGTCATCGCCGACAACGTCGACTGCGTGATCCGGGGTGGCACCCCGGCCGACCCGGCACTGGTGGCGCGGCCGCTGGCGGCGCTGCCGATCGGCTTCCACGCCAGCCCCGGCTATGTGCAGCGTTTCGGGTTGCCGACCGATCCGCGCGCGCTGGAAGGACCCGACCACCACATGGTCGGCTTCCTCAGCCCGCGCAGTGGCCGCGCACGCGTGTTCGTTGCACAGCGCGGCGATGAACGCGTTGAGGTGCAGGGCCGCTATACGGTCGGCTTCGATGATGGAAACGCCTATCTGGCCGCTGCGTTGGCGGGGTTGGGCGTGGTGGCGCTGCCCAGCTACATGGCCGAGCCGCACGTGGCGCGCGGCGAGCTGTTGCCGGTGTTGCCGGACTGGCAGCTGCCGCCGATGCCGATGCATGTGATGTTCCCGCCGAACCGGCACATGAGCCAGCGGCTGCGGGTGTTCATCGATTGGGTGGTGGAGGCGTTGGGTTGATCGCGCGCGCGCATCTGTAGAGCCGAGCCCACGCTCGGCTGCTTCTGGCATCACCAAGCCCGCGCTACGCGCGCCAGCCGAGCGTGGGCCCGGCTCTACCGGCATGCGAAAATCACCACAGCACGTAACAGGAAACATCGCCACGCATGAGTCGCATCGTCGCACTGGATACCGAAACCACCGGCATCTCCCACCGCCTGGGGCACCGGGTGATCGAAATCGGTGCCGTCGAACTGATCGATGGCCAGCTCACCGGCCGCCAGTTCCACACCTACCTGCAGCCGCAGCGCAGGGTCGACTGGGGTGCACAGCGCGTGCACGGCATCAGTGATGCGATGCTGGTGGGCAAGCCACTGTTTTCCAGCAAGGCCGCCGAACTGCTGGACTTCCTGCGCGGCAGCGAGATGGTCGCGCACAACGCCACCTTCGATGTGGGCTTCCTGGACAACGAGCTGCGTCTGTCCGGTATTCCCGGCACGCTGGCCCAGCACTGCCGCATCACCTGCAGCCTGAAGCTGGCGCGCGGGCGCTGGCCCGGCCAGGGCAACAAGCTGGACGATGTGCTGCAGCGCCTGCGCATTCCCAGCCAGCGCGGCCTGCACGGCGCGCTCAAGGATGCCCATCTGCTGGCGCAGGTGATCCCGCACCTGCGCTGAGGCCTGGCCGCTGTTACACCGGCCGTAACCAGCGCTCGATCATCGCCACGCCACAGGCCACCCCGTCCTCATGGCCCATCGCCACGCCCAGGGCCGCCGCGCGTGCGCGTGTTGCGTCGGTTTCAACGAAGGTGATGGCTGCCGCCAGCGTTGCTGCATCCAGTCGCTTCGGTGACAACGGTGGCGGTGCCACGCCCAACCGATACAGGCGATCGGCCCAGAAGAACTGATCCGCGGCGAACGGCATCACCAGCGAGGGAATGCCGGCGCGGCAGGCCGAATGCGTGGTGCCGCTGCCACCATGGTGGATGGCGAGTGCGCAATGCGGGAACAGTGCTTCGTGTGGCGTCGGGCCGAGCACGAACACCTCTGCTGGCAGCGCACCCGTCGGCAATCCGGCCCACCCTGGAAACAGCAGCACCCGGCGCGGTGCCAGCGCCTGCAGCAGGGCCGGCAGCACGCGCTCGCGATCGAATCCGGTCATGCTGCCAAAGCCCAGATAGACCGGCGGCGGCCCGGCATCGAGGAAGGCCTGCAGATCGGCCGGCGGCGTCCAGGGCGCATCAGGAAGCCGCCATTGGCCACAGGCGATGTGGTCGACCGGCCAGTCCGCCGGTGGCGGCAGCAGCTGCGGCGAGATGCCATAGAGCATCGGCAGGCCGGACCACAGCGCGCGACGCGGCGATTGCCCCAGTTGCTGGCGTGCCGCGTTGATCGGCCGGCGGAACTGGCGCCAGATCAGGCCGTTGACCCACCCGTAACTGGCCCGGTTCAACCAGCCCGGCGAGCGTCCGGGCGGCAGGAACGGAGAGCGGAAGGCCCGCGTCGGGGTCAGCGGAATCATGCCGGTGCCGATGACCGGCAGACCCCGACGTTCGCCCACGCTCATGCCGACAAGGGCCGCCAGTCCGCCGGTCAGAATCGCATCGCAGCCTTCGGCGGCGGCATCGGCCTGGCGCATCCAGCCGCTGACATGCTGCAGCGCCATCCGTGCCAGACCGGTACTGGCGGCGGCAACACCGTTGCCCCGCGAGACAAGGGCGACCACTTCGTCATGGATGTCACCCTCAAGGGCCGCGTGGGGCACATCCAGGGCCTGCGCGCTGCCCAAGGTGCCGCCATCGGCCAGCAGTGTCACCGCGTGGCCTGCGCTGATCAGCCCATGGCAGAGCATGGCGAGCGGACGCGTATCGCCTTCGGTTCCGTAGGTCAGGGCCAGCAGCCGCATGGAAAGCTCCGCAGTGATCCGGGCCAGTATGCCGGTTGGCGAAGTCCCCCCGCCCCGCCGGTCCAGTCCCCGCCTGTGGGTAACTTGCGCAAGTGCTTGAACCCGTGCATAATGCGCGGCTCGCTGTGTCCGGTTTTCTACCGGGCGGCGCTCCCGGGAGCACGTCCCCGGCCGCCCAACGCCAGCGTAACCCTTTGATTCTCTTGACGTGTGGTGGGCAACCATCGAGGCCGCCGTCGCCCGGGCTACGGGCTGACAACTACTACTATCGAGGTGCGCAATGTCCCGCGTATGCCAGGTTTCCGGCAAGCGAGTGCAGACGGGTAACAACGTCTCGCACGCCAACAACAAGACCCGTCGTCGTTTCCTGCCGAATCTGCACGAGCGCCGTTTCTGGGTGGCCAGCGAGAACCGCTGGGTCAAGCTTCGTGTTTCCGCGCATGCACTGCGCACCATCGACAAGAACGGCATCGATTCCGTTCTGGCTGAGCTGCGTGCGCGCGGCGAAAAGGTCTGAGGAGTAAAGCATCATGGCAGGCAAGCGCGATAAGGTCCGTATGATTTCCTCGGCCGGTACCGGCCACTTCTACACGACCGACAAGAACAAGAAGAACACCCCGGGGAAGATGGAATTCCTGAAGTACGATCCGGTCGTGCGCAAGCACGTCCTGTACAAGGAAGGCAAGATCAAGTAATCCGCACGGATTGCTGGTCCCCGCGAAGAAACCCGCCCTTGTGGCGGGTTTTTTCATGCCCTGCGTTTACCTGGTGGATACCGACCGTTCCGATGCTGCTGTGGTGGTGGTGGGTGCCGACCGTTGGTCGGCACTGGGCAGTTCCTGCGCACGCTGTCGCCAATGGCGCCATGCCTGGAGCGAAGGGCCGAATGCGATAAGTGATTGTTCCTACCGGTTCCGGCGCCTCGCACGGTTCAAATCGATTGGAACGACGGGCGTGGCCGTGCCCATGATGGTGAGCCGCTGCGGTTGCAGCGGTCGGGCTTGCAATCCCGAGGAATCGAGTAACGGTAAATTCGCCAGCCGCTGTCTCTGCGTGTGCAGCGGCTGGCGACCCGCTCTGCCTTATGGCGGGCGGTGCGTGGGGGCCGCGTGCCCGCCGGTTTGGTTTCCGTTGCTTGTTCCCCGGTATTGCAACCACGCATCGTCCGCCACCTTCACGGTGGCCAGATCCGTTGAAGGAGGTTGCATGAACACCCCATCACACCGGCAGGACCTGGAACTGGGCTGGCTGCGCCTGCAGCGCATGCTGCAAGGCATCAAGGGCATGGCGCTGCTGCTGTGCGACCACCATCTGGCACTGGCCAACGGCGCGCCGTCGCCGCTGCCGGAGGCGCAGCTGGAGCGGGCCGCACAGGCGATCGCCTGCATGGCGCTCAACGGCCGCCGCCATGCCGACGCGGTGCGGCGGCTGTGCGAGGTGCCGGTGCGGCATTGAGCCATCCTGTAGAGCCGAGCCCACGCTCGGCTGCTGTGCGGTCGGACCGGAAGGCCGTCGAGCGCGGCTCGACTCCACAAGGGCCGGTGGGCAGAATGGCCCATCACCTCCCGACGGGCGACACGATGCTGTTCGAGTGGTTGCTGGGTTCGTACCTGCTGCTGATCGACTGGCTGATCCGGCTGGTTGCACTGTGCTGGATCCCCACCCGCACCACGCCGGGGGCGGCGCGTAGCTGGCTGCTGCTGGTCGGCTTCGTGCCGCTGCTGGGCCTGCCGCTGTACCTGCTGTTTGGCCACCCATGGCTGTCGCGCGAGCGCATCCGCCGCCAGGCCGAGGCCTCGCAGGTCATCCGCGAGGAACAGGCGCTGCAGCATCGCCTGCGCTGGACACCGCAGCCGGACACCGCCAGCGCCGAGATCGTGCCGCTGGTGCAGCGCCAGGGCGACTTCATGCCGGTGCACGGCAACGCCGTCGATCTGCTGACCGACTACGACGAATCACTGCACACGCTGATCGCCGACATCGACCAGGCCGAAGACCGCGTGCACCTGCTGTACTACCTGATGTTCGACGACGCGGTGGGCGAGGCGATCGTCGAGGCCCTGCAGCGTGCGGCTGCACGTGGCGTGCAGTGCCGCGTGCTGCTCGACGCGGTGGGCGCCAAGCGCGGCCTGCGTGCCTATCGCAAGCGCCTGCAGGCGCGCGACATCGAAGTGCGCGCGATGCTGCCCGGTGGCCTGCGCTGGCGCCGCAGCGGGCGCATGGACCTGCGCAACCACCGCAAGATCGCGGTGATCGACAACGAAGTGGCCTATGTCGGTTCGCAGAACCTGGCCGGCCCGCAGTTCGTGCCTGGCCACCCGAACCGCGAGCTGGTGGCGCGCGTGCGCGGCCCGGCGGTGGCGCATCTGGAAGCGGTGTTCGCCAGCGACTGGTACATGGAAACCGGCCAGCGCCTGGACGTGATCGCCGATGTGCCCGAGTGCAGCGACGACATCGCCACCCAGTTGCTGCCCAGCGGCCCCGCCTATCCCTACAGCAACGCACGCGATGCGGTGGCGGCGCTGATCCACCTGGCGCGGCGCCGGCTGGTGATGGTCACCCCGTACTTCGTGCCCGACGAAGCCACGCTCAGCGCCTTGCGCATTGCGGCCTTGTCCGGCGTGCAGGTGCAGCTGATCCTGTCGGCCAGCAACAACCAGCGGCTGACGTCGTGGGCGCAGGAGGCCTACTACGACGAGCTGCTGCGCTGTGGCGTGCGCATCGCGCTGTACGAGCCGCAGTTCCTGCACGCCAAGCACATGAGCGTGGACGAGGACATCGCCGTGCTCGGCTCGATCAACATGGACATCCGCTCGTTCGCGCTGAATGCCGAAATCGGCCTGGTCTGCTACGACCGTGCGCTGGTGCAGCAGCTGTGCGCGATCGAGGATGGCTACCTGCGCGAGTCGCGGCAGCTGGACCTGCAGCAGTGGCGCAGCCGTCCCACGTGGCGGCGCAGCCGCGAAGGCATCGCACGGCTGGCCGATGCGTTGATGTGAAACGGCGGCAACCGCCCGCTTCGGCAATCCGGCCCGTCATCGCCGATGGCCTACAATCGGCGCATGACTGATTCACCGCGTAATGGCGAACTGGACCTGGCAATCATCGGTGGTGGTGCGGCCGGGGTGCTGGTGGCGATCCAGGTGTTGCGCCAGGCCCAGGCGCCGCTGGCGCTGGCCATCTTCGAACCGGCTTCGCAGCTGGCGCAGGGCATCGCCTATGCCACGCCGTGGCCGGAGCACCTGCTGAACGTGCCGGCGGCGAAGATGAGTGCGTTTGCCGACCAGCCCGGCGATTTCCTCGACTACCTGATGGCCGCCAATGCCTACCCGGGCGAGGCGCGCGAGGTGCTGGGCGAGCGCTACGTGTGCCGCCACCACTTTGCGGCCTACCTGCAGCAGCGCCTGCAGGAGGCTGCCGCAGCCAGCCCGGCGCAGCTGCAGGTGATCGCGCAGCCGGTGCTGGGCCTGCAGCCGGATGACCATGGTTACCGGCTGCTGCTGGGCGATGGCCAGACGCTGCACGCCGCACAGGCGGTGCTGGCCACCGGCAACAGCATGCGGCCGCTGCCGGTGGCCGGTGCCGATGCGCTGCCTGCCGATGACGTGATCGAGGCCTGGGACTACGACGGCGTACGCACCCTGGCCGGTGAGCAGGCCGTGGCCATCGTCGGCTCCGGCCTGAGCATGGCCGACACCGTGCTGGCGCTGGTTGCTGCCGGCCACACCGGCCCGCTGCACGTGATCTCGCGCCATGGCCTGCTGCCGCTGCCGCATGCGCATGGCGGCCTGCCCGCGTTCGACCCGGCTGCGCTGCTGCCGATGAGCCTGCGCCAGCGCCTGCGCGCGTTGCGCGGGTTCGCGCGCCAGGCGCAGGCCGACGGCCTGCCGTGGCAGGGCGTGATGGACCGCATCCGTCCGCACGGGCAGGCGCTGTGGTGCAGCCTTGACGCGGCCGACCAGCGCCGCTTCCTGCGCCATGTGGTGCGCTACTGGGACGTGCACCGCCACCGCATCGCCGAAGAGGTCGACGCACAGCTGCAGGCGCTGATCGAAAGCGGCCAACTGCGTATTCACCGGTCCCGCCTGCAACGCATCGGCCGCGAAGGCGATGCCCTGCGGCTGTCGGGTCGCGACGCCTCCGGCAAGGATCAGCACTGGACGATCGGCGGCGTGATCAACGCCACCGGCGTGGAAACCCGCGCCAGCGCGCTGCGCAATCCCTTGCTGCAACAGCTGCAGAGCGATGGCCTGGCCCGCCCCGGCCCGCACGGGCTGGGCCTGGACAGCACAGTGCCGGGCGACCGCCTGCGTGCCGCCGGTGGCCAGCCGCAGGCGCGGCTGGGCGTACTCGGCAGCCTGCGCATCGGCAGCCTGTGGGAAAGCCTGGCGGTGCCTGAACTGCGTCAGCAGGCGCAGGCACTGGCCACCCAGGTGGTCGCAGGAGCCGCGACGGCGATGCCGTAAAATGGGGGCATGGATGTCTCCCACCTGCTTGATGGCCTGAACCCGGCCCAGCGCGAAGCCGTCTCCGCTCCCCCCGGCCACCACCTGGTGCTGGCCGGTGCCGGTTCCGGCAAGACCCGCGTACTCACCCACCGCATCGCCTGGCTGCATGAAGTCGATGGCGTGCCGACCCATGGCATTTTCGCGGTGACCTTCACCAACAAGGCGGCTGGCGAAATGCGCCACCGCATCGATGCCCAGCTGCCCCATGGCAGCCGTGGCATGTGGATCGGTACCTTCCACGGCCTGGCCAACCGCCTGCTGCGCCTGCACTGGCAGGACGCGAAGCTGCCCGAAGGCTTCCAGGTGATGGATTCGGATGACCAGCTGCGGCTGGTCAAGCGCGTGGTGCAGGCGCTGGAGCTGGACGACGGCAAGTACCCGCCCAAGCAGATCGCGTGGTGGATCAACGCGCAGAAGGACGAGGGCCGCCGCCCGCAGCACATCCAGCCCGAACCGCACGACGCGTGGCTGGAGACCATGCGCCAGGCCTACATCGAGTACCAGGCGCGCTGCGACCGCGCCGGCCTGGTCGACTTCGCCGAGCTGCTGCTGCGCGCGCACGAACTGCTGCGCGACAACCCGGCGCTGCTGTCGCACTACCGCGCCCGCTTCCGCGAGATCCTGGTGGACGAGTTCCAGGACACCAATGCCATCCAGTACGCCTTCGTGCGCGTGCTGGCCGGCGATTCCGGCCACGTGTTCGTGGTCGGCGACGACGACCAGGCCATCTACGGCTGGCGCGGTGCCAAGGTCGAGAACGTGCAGGGCTTCCTGCGCGATTTCCCGGGCGCGCAGACCATCCGCCTGGAGCAGAACTACCGCTCCACCGCCAACATCCTCGGCGCTGCCAACGCGGTGATCGCGCACAACCCGGATCGCATCGGCAAGCAGTTGTGGACCGACAGCGGTGACGGCGAGCCGATCGACCTGTACGCCGCGTACAACGAGATGGACGAGGCACGCTACATCGTCGAGCGTGCCCGCCAGTGGGTGCGCGACGGTGGCAGCTACACCGAAGTGGCCGTGCTCTACCGCAGCAACGCGCAGTCGCGCGCGCTGGAAGAAGCGCTGCTGAGCGAGCAGGTGCCGTACCGCGTGTATGGCGGCATGCGCTTCTTCGAGCGTGCCGAAATCAAGGACGCGCTGGCCTACCTGCGCCTGCTGTCCAACCGCAACGATGACGCCGCGTTCGAGCGCGCGGTCAACACGCCCACCCGGGGCATCGGCGACCGCACGCTGGACGAAGTGCGCCGCGAGGCACGCGCGCAGGGTATCTCGCTGTGGGAAGCAACGATGCTGGTCACCCAGGGCAACGCGCTGGCCGCACGCGCGCGCAATGCGCTGGCCGGCTTCCTGGGGCTGGTCAACGAGCTGCAGGCGCAGACCGTGCACATGACCCTGGCCGAGCGCGTGGACCACGTGCTGGCCCGCTCGCAGCTGCGCGAGCACTGGAGCAAGGAAAGCCGCAATGCGCTGGACTCGGAGTCGCGCACCGACAACCTCGACGAACTGGTCTCGGTGGCCTCGCGCTTCGTGCGCCGGGCCGACGACATCGAGGAAGTGGGCGAGGACATGGACGAGCTGGTCGCGTTCCTGGCCTATGCCGCGCTGGAGGCCGGTGAGGGCCAGGCGCAGGCAGGCGAAGAGGGCGTGCAGCTGATGACCCTGCACTCGGCCAAGGGCCTGGAATTCCCGCTGGTGTTCCTGGCCGGCCTGGAAGAAGGCCTGTTCCCCAGCGCACGCTCGCTGGAGGAAAGCGGGCGGCTGGAAGAAGAGCGCCGCCTGGCCTATGTCGGCATCACCCGCGCGCGCCAGAAGCTGGTGCTGAGCTATGCCGAATCGCGCCGCATCCACGGCCAGGACAACTACAGCCTGCCGTCACGCTTCCTGCGCGAGATTCCGCGCGAACTGCTGCACGAAGTGCGCCCGAAGGTGCAGGTCTCGCGCCCGGCTTCGATGGGCGCCAGCCGGGTGATGGGCCATGCCTCGATCGAGGCGCCGCCGGTCAAGCTCGGTGCGCTGGTTACCCATCCCAAGTTCGGCGAAGGCATGGTGACCGACTACGAAGGCAGCGGCGCGCACGCCCGCGTGCAGGTCGAGTTTGCTGATGCCGGCAGCAAGTGGCTGGTGATGGCCTACGCCAACCTGACGGTGATCTGATCGCCGTCGAGGGGTCGGATCCCTCCCGCAGGGAGGGCTCTGACCCCATCGCGGAATGCACGTGGTTGGGGCCGGAGCCTTTTCCGTTGGAAAAGGGCTCTGCCCCCATTAGGCTGCGCTCATGACCCGCAATGTGCTCTTCCTCTGCAGCCAGAACCGCCTGCGCAGCCCGACGGCCGAGCAGGTATTCGCCGATTGGCCGGGCATCGAGACCGCCTCGGCCGGGCTGCTGGCCGACGCCGAGGAAGTGCTCAGCCCCGAGCTGCTGCAGTGGGCCGATATCGTGTTCGTGATGGAGCGCGCCCACCGCAATCGGCTGTCCAGCCGCTACAAGGCCTGGTTGAACGGCAAGCGGGTGATCTGCCTGGATATTCCGGATGACTACGAGTACATGGACCCGGTGCTGGTGGAACTGCTGAAGCGCAAGGTCACGCCGTTCCTGCGTTGACAGGCTGTTGTAGAGCCGAGCCCATGCTCGGCTGCTTTTCCGGCCAGAAGCAGCCGAGCATGGGCTCGGCTCTACAATAGGTGGCACTTCTTCCAGGAACGCCCCCATGACCGAACCCACGCTGCACGTCACCGTGAAGTTGAACGCCCGGCTGCAGCCGGAGCACCGCCACGAACTGTTCGAGGATCCGCTCGACGCGCTGCTGCAGGCGGCCCAGGTGGGCGAGCTGACCGGCGGCGGCACCGCGATGTCCGACCTGGGTGAGGTCGAATACGGCGATATCGAAGTGGCACTGGTCGATGCCGCGGGCGTGCCGAAGCTGATCGACCTGCTGGAGCAGCTGGGTGCACCGAAGGGTTCGCAGATACAGGGCGCAGGCGAGGCCGATCGCAGCTTCGGCGTGACCGAAGGCCTGGGCATCTACCTGGATGGCCTGAACCTGCCGGACGAGGTCTACGAACAGTGCGATTCCAACCACGTGTTCGAGCAGCTGTCCGGGAACATCGACGGCCTGGGCGAGATCTGCAGCTGGTGGCAGGGCCCGACCGAGACCGCGCTGTACATGTACGGCCAATCGTTCGAGGCGATGCGCGATGCGATTGACGAGTTCGTGGCCAGCTACCCGCTGTGCCAGAACGCGCGCATCGTGCAGATCGCCTGAGCGACATTGTTGTAGAGCCGAAGGTAGCGGCAGGAGCCGCTGCCAACGTCGCTTGCGACGGCCCGAAGGGTGCCGGTCAGGACGACCGGCATAGCCCATGTTCGGCTGCTCTTCCCGCCAGAAGCAGCCGAGCACGGGCTCGGCTCTACAGAAGAGGGCGGGCCGAGCCTGTCCCCCGGACCACGTGACGGTGCGCACACGCCGCTGCGCGGCGCCGGATTGATCCTGCTCAAGGCGCCGCCTGCACATACGGTGTGCAATGGTGTCGTTCCCATCTGGCAGACCGCCACGGAGCCCCACCATGTACAAGCGCATCCTGATTGCCACTGACGGGTCCGAACTGGCCGACAAGGGCCTGGCCAAGGGCTTGGAGCTGGCCAAGGACCTTAACGCCGAGGTCGATATCGTCACTGTTTCCGAGCCGTGGGCCGTCGGCATGTACGACGCCATGGGCTGGAGCGTGGGCTACATGAACAGCCCCGAATACAAGGCCGACCGCGAGGAAGGCGCGCAGAAGGTGCTGCAGCCGGCGCTGGCCAAGGCCGCCGAGCAGGGCATCACCGCCAACCCGGTACACGTGCTGGACCGCTATGCGGCCGACGGCATCATCGAGACCGCCGGTGAGCGCAACAGCGACCTGATCGTGATGACCTCGCACGGCCGCCGCGGCGTGACCCGTGTACTGCTGGGCAGCCAGACCGCCGAAGTGCTGGCACGCAGCACGCTGCCGGTGCTGGTCATCCGCTGATCCATACCCGCTGATTCAAGCGTTCCCGGGGAGGGGACCCGACGCCGGCCGCAGGATGCGCGCCGGCGTTGTTTTTTTGTGGGGGGATCGGGGCCGTGCCGGTGGCTTCGAGGGGGTCAGAGCCCTTTCCTGTGGAAAGGGATCCGACCCCGGTCACAACCCCGGTCACCTCACCAGCTGTACAGCTTCCAGTAGACCGGCGACACGCCGTCCTTGTCGTTGTCCATGCGGCCGTCGCCGTTCTTGTCGTACATGTAGAACGGGGCACCGCGCGACGGGGTCACCTTGACCATGCGCAGCTGGCCGGACACGCGGTATTCCTCGATGGTGTCACCGTTGTCCATGGTGCGCTTGGATACATCCGCGCCCTTGACGTCCACCGGGGGAGCGCCCGCGCCACCCATGCTGGCGCAGCCAGCGAGCAGGAGCAGGGAAGCCAGCATCAGGGTCTTCATCGGCGGGGCCTTTGCCTGGAAAGAGCCCTGATTATGCCCCATCGCGGTGTACGGGCCGTGTCGCCGCGGTGCAGGCACGGGCGCGTAGAATCGGCACATGAGCAGATTAGTCCTGATCGACGGGTCCAGTTACCTGTACCGCGCGTTCCACGCGCTGCCGCCCCTGTCCAATGCACAGGGTGAACCCACCGGCGCGCTGTTCGGCGTGGTCAACATGCTGCGTTCGACGCTGAAGGAGCGCCCGGCCTACGTCGCGTTCGTGGTCGACGCGCCGGGCAAGACCTTCCGTGACGACCTGTACGACCAGTACAAGGCCAACCGCCCGCCGATGCCCGATGAGCTGCGCAGCCAGGTCGAGCCGATGTGCCGCATCGTCGAAGCGCTGGGCATCAGCATCCTGCGCATCCCCGGCGTGGAGGCCGACGATGTGATCGGCACGCTGGCCCTTCAGGGCCTGGCGCAGGACCTGAAGGTGACCATTTCCACCGGCGACAAGGACTTCGCCCAGCTGGTGCGCCCGGGCATCGAGCTGGTCAACACCATGACCGGCAGCCGCATGGATTCGGATGCGGCGGTGATGGAGAAGTTCGGCGTGCGCGCCGACCAGATCATCGACCTGCTGGCGCTGATGGGCGACGCGGTCGACAACGTGCCGGGCGTGGAGAAGTGCGGGCCGAAGACCGCCGCCAAGTGGCTGGCCGAGTACCAGCACCTGGACGGCGTGATGGCGGCCGCGCCGGCCATGAAGGGCAAGATCGGCGAGAACCTGCGCGCCGCGCTGGAGCGGCTGCCGCTGAACCGCGAGCTGGTGACCATCCGTACCGACGTGCAGCTGGACGCCAGCCCGACCACGCTGGCCCTGCGCGAGCAGGATGTGCCGGCGCTGACCGAGCTGTATACGCGCTATGGCTTCACCCAGGCGCTGAAGGAGCTGGGCGCGCCGGTGCCGGCACCGGTGGCCGCCAGCGAGGCGACCCCGAGCCTGCGTGGCACCGCCGCTGGCTTCGCCCGTGGCAGCGTCGAGGCGCCCGCCGCTGGCACGCTGGATCCGGCACTGTCCGCGCCGGGTGAGTACGAGACCGTGCTGACCGCCGAGCAGCTGCAGGCCTGGGTCGAACGCCTGCAGCAGGCCGAACTGATCAGCTTCGATACCGAGACCGATGCGCTGGACGCGATGCGCGCGCGCCTGGTGGGCATCAGCCTGGCCGTCGAGCCGGGCAGGGCGGCGTACATTCCGGTCGGCCACGATTACCCGGGTGCGCCGGCCCAGCTGCCCATGCAGCAGGTGCTGGACGCACTGCGCCCGGCGCTGCAGGACCCGGCGAAGAAGAAGCTGGGCCAGCATGGCAAGTACGACCTGCATGTGCTGCGCCGCCACGGCGTGGCGGTGCAGGGCTACCACGACGACACCATGCTCGAGAGCTTCGTGCTCAATTCCACCGCCACCCGCCACGACATGGATTCGCTGGCGCTGCGTTACCTGGGCTACAGCACCATCAAGTTCGAGGACGTGGCCGGCAAGGGCGCCAAGCAGATCCCGTTCTCGCAGGTGGGCATCGACGAAGCCAGCCGCTACGCCGCCGAGGACGCCGACATCACCCTGCGCCTGCACCACGCATTGCAGCCGCAGCTGCTGGCCGAGCCGGCGCTGGACAGCGTGTACCGCAACATCGAGATGCCGCTGGTGCCGGTGCTGGCGAGCATTGAAGCCAATGGCGTGCGGATCGACACCGACGAACTGCGCCGGCAGAGCCAGGACCTGTCCTCGCGCATGCTGGCCGCGCAGCAGAAGGCCACCGAGCTGGCCGGGCGCAGCTTCAACCTGGATTCGCCCAAGCAGCTGCAGGCGGTGCTGTTCGACGAGCTGAAGCTGCCGGCGGTGGTGAAGACCCCGAAGGGCCAGCCCAGCACCAATGAAGAGGCGCTGGAGGCGATTGCCGACCAGCATGAGCTGCCGCGGGTCATCCTGGACTACCGTGGGTTGGCCAAGCTGCGCAGCACCTACACCGACAAGCTGCCGGAGATGGTCAACCCGGACACCGGCCGGGTGCATACCAGCTACCACCAGTCCGGTGCCGCCACCGGCCGCCTGTCCTCGTCGGACCCGAACCTGCAGAACATCCCGATCCGCACCGAGGACGGCCGCCGCATCCGCCGCGCGTTCATCGCCCCGGAAGGCTTCCAGCTGCTGGCGGCCGACTATTCGCAGATCGAACTGCGGATCATGGCCCACCTGTCCGAGGACCCGGGCCTGGTGCGTGCCTTCGAGCAGGGCGCCGACGTACACCGTGCCACCGCCGCCGAGGTGTTCGGGCGCACGCTGGAGGAGGTGACCCCGAACGAGCGCCGCGCCGCCAAGGCCATCAACTTCGGCCTGATGTACGGCATGAGCGCCTTCGGCCTGGCCCGCAACCTGGGCATCGACCGTGGCCAGGCGCAGGACTACGTGGCGCTGTACTTCAGCCGCTACCCGGGCGTGCGCGACTTCATGGAGCGGATGCGCCAGCAGGCCCGTGACCAGGGCTACGTGGAAACCCTGTTCGGCCGTCGCCTGTACCTGAACGACATCCACGCCCGCAACCAGGGCCTGCGTGCCGGTGCTGAACGCGCGGCGATCAACGCGCCGATGCAGGGCACTGCCGCCGACATCATCAAGCGCGCGATGGTGGATGTGGACCAGTGGCTGCGTGACAGCGGGGCGCCGGCACGGATGATCCTGCAGGTGCACGATGAACTGGTGTTCGAAACCGAAAGCAGTTTCGTCGAGGACCTGCGTTTGCAGGTGGTGGAGCGCATGTCGCAAGCGGCCAAACTGCGGGTGCCACTGGTGGTCGACACGGGCGTCGGCAACAACTGGGACGAAGCGCACTGACGGTGTTTCAGGCCGAAAACGACGTGAATTTGTTCATGAGTCGGGTGTTTCTGACTCGACCATGAATGTTGCCCCTATTGAAATTCATTAAATGGGGCCCCTTCACGAACCGTTAGTGTTCGAAGTGCTTCTATAACTCCCGACAGGCGCAACGCCTGTTGTGGATCTCTCCCATCCCCTGGAGCAGATCTCGGAACGGGGACTCCTCCCCAAGTGCCCGTTCCCCGGCCCCGTTGACCTCCCCCTGGTCAGCGGGGCTTTTTATTTGCGCCAACGGAACACACACTGGGGGTCAGATCCCTTTGCCCGCCGGGCAAAGGGATCTGACCCCAGATGCTAGGCTGGGCCACCGTTCCGCAGGGGAAGACCATGCCCGACCTGTTCGCCCTGGCCATGCCGTGGTGGGAATTCATCCTGCGCGCGGTGGTGGTCTATGTCGTGGTGCTGGGCATGGTCCGGCTGGGCGGCAAGCGGGCTCTGGGGCAGATCACGCCTTTCGACGTGCTGCTGATCGTGCTGCTGGGCAACGCGGTGCAGAACGCGCTGCTGGGCACCGACACCTCGCTGGGCGGTGGCCTGCTGCTGGCGGCCACCCTGATCGTGCTGAACTACGGGGTGGGCTGGTTGACCACCCGGAATCGGCGCATGGAGCGGATGATCGAAGGAGAGCCCACCGTGATCGCGCGTGATGGCCGGCTGTTGGAGGGCGTTCTCCGCCGCGAACTGATCAGCCGGGCCGATTTCGATGCCGCGCTGCGCCAACAGGGCGGGCTGCGGATCGAGGACGTGCAGATCGCCTTGCTGGAGACGACCGGGCACATCACGATCATCGCGCGGAAGAGCACCTGACCTCGTAGCGCCGGGCCCATGCCCGGCTCAACAGGTGCCTGGCCTCAGGGAGCGGCTTCAGCCTTCAGCGCCGGCCAGTTGCGCGTCGCGTCCACATCGCAGGCGACGTGGGTGCCCTTGCCGTCCTTCGCGCAGATCGCCGCCATGGCCTGCGGAATCTTCGGATCCGCGGTATGCGCATACACCGCGGCCATTGCCAGGCAACCTTCGCGCACACCCGCGCTGCACAGCGTCTGGAAGTAGGACCGCGATGCGGCCCATTGTTCGTTTTTGAACAGTGCCTCGCCGGCAACCTTGCAGCCCAGCAGCTTGCCATCGGTGCAGCAGGCCTTGGCGCCGTCCTTGCGGTCCAGGGTCGGGCAGTCCAGCGGCAGGGGGATCTCCGCGAAGGCCACCGGCGGTGCGCAGCTGGCATTGCCTGAGCCCGGCTTGCGCTCGTAGTAGGCGAAGCGGTTGCCGCCGTCGACGCTGGCCAGGTTTCCGTTCTTCAGCGGCTGCAGTACGAAGTCGCTGCCGACGTCGCGATGGATGAGGATGCGCCCGTCCTGCAGGCTCGCGCGCAGGCGCTGGTCGCGGCCCCCGGCTTCCACCAGGCCACCATCGAGGAAACGCAGCTGCGAGAGCACGCCGTACTCCGCTTCATAGCTCCCACAGGGCAGCGCGGAAGCCGGCACCGGGGCCAGTGCGGCGGCCGGTACCGAGGCCAGTCGGGCAAGCGCCTCGGCGCGGCCGCAGGCCACGCCCTCCGCGCGCTGGGCGCACGACAGCTGCAGCGCGTCATGGGCCTGCAACAGGAGCCCACCACTCCACAGCGCCTCGGCAACGTCGGCGCAGAACGCCTCGCCGTGCTGCTGCCGGCACAGTGCGGCCAGTTCATCGAGCTGCGCGGACGGCAAGACAGGGTCGTTCGAATGCTGCAGGCCGAGCACGGCCTTGCCCATCATCTCGGCGCCGACCACCTCGGCGATCGCCCTGCAGCCCTCGGCATTGAACGACGCCGAATCCTCCTTGCAGATCTCCGGCATCGGCGGCTCGGAACGTGCAGGCGCCGGCGCTGCGTCCTTGGCCTGCCGCTGGTAGGTCTCCAGCAGCTGCATGCAGGCCGCGCCCACGCCTTCGGCGCACCAGGCATGCAGCTTCAGCGGTTCGGCTTCCGGCAACGCCTCCAGGCACTCGGAGGTGTTCATTACGCAGCCGCCCTCGATGGGCTCCGGCATCGTCTTGCAGGCGGCGGTGTGCTCGCGGGTGAATTCGCGATAGGGGGTGCTGATCGTGCGATCGTTGTCCGAGAAGTACCAGTTTTCCAGGCGGCCGGTGGACAGGTTGCCGGTGCCGAGCACGTCCTCCTGGCGGGCGATGCGCAGCTGCTCGGTGGCTTGGTAGGGGCCGGACAGGAAACCATGGCCTTCACTTTCGATGGTCAGCGTGGTGTTGCCGTCGACGTCCTTGTAGGTGCCGCAGGCCATCGATTGCGCGGCGGCCGGCAGGCTGGCCGAGGCCAATGCAAGCAACAGCAGGGAGCGCCAGCCCGCGGCGCGGGGGCGGAAGGGAACAGCAGCAGGCATGGGGTCATCCTTGAAGGAGGCAGTGCAGGGCCTGTCCGGCGCGGGGCGCACCACAGGCGTAAGAAGGCGCCACGGATCAGGCGTGGCGCCGGACGATCAGAGCCAGTCGCGTGGCACCAGGTAGTCGGCCAGGCGCGCCTCGGCGCTGCCCGCTTCCGGGGTGAAGCCGTACTCCCAGCGCACCCGCGGCGGCAGGCTCATCAGGATGCTTTCGCTGCGGCCACCGCTCTGCAGCCCGAACAGGGTGCCGCGGTCGTAGACCAGGTTGAACTCCACGTAGCGGCCGCGGCGGTACAGCTGGAACTCGCGTTCGCGCTCGCCATATGCGGCGTCCTTGCGCTGCTGCACGATCGGCAGGTAGGCGTCGAGGAAGCCATCACCGACCGCACGCAGATAAGCGAAATCGCGCTCGAAATCGCCGTGCAGGTCATCGAAGAACAGGCCGCCGACGCCGCGCGTTTCATTGCGGTGGCGCAGGAAGAAGTATTCATCGCACCAGCGCTTGTGCGCGGCATAGCGCTCGTCGCCGAACGGCGTGCACAGGTTGCGTGCGACCCGGTGCCAATGCTGCACGTCCTCGTCGAACGGGTAGAACGGAGTCAGGTCGAAGCCGCCGCCGAACCAGCTGGCCACCACTTCGCCGTCGCGCTGCGCCTGGAAGAAGCGCACGTTGGCATGGGTGGTCGGCACGTAGGGATTGAGCGGGTGGAACACCAGCGACACGCCGGTGGCGCGCCAGGAGGCGCCGGCCAGTTCCGGGCGGTTGGCCGAGGCCGACGGCGGCAGGCGGCTGCCGGCCACATCGGAGAAGCCGATGCCGGCCTGCTCGAACACCGCGCCGTCGCGCAGCACGCGGGTACGCCCGCCACCGCCCTCGGCCCGCTGCCACAGGTCTTCCTGGAAGCGGGCCTGGCCATCGACGGCCTCGATCGCCGCACAGATGCGGTCCTGCAGGTCGGTGAGGTAGGTGCGCACGCGCTCGAATTCGTTCATGGCGCTACTTTACCGCAGGGCCCGCCCGAAGCTGCGGGCAGGCCTTGGCCGGCTCATCGCTTGCGGTTGGAAGCGTGCGGCGCCGGAGTGTCCTCGGCCGTCGCTTCGTCCACCGCCTCCTGCAGGACACGGCCCAGCTCCAGGGCGCTCCAGTTTCCGGTGTCCAGCACGTCGCAGGCGACGTGGCGCCCGCTGCGGTCGGCGGCACACAGCCGCTCCAGCGTCGCATGGGCGTCGATGTCGCTGCTGCGGCCCTGCGCTGCGACCAGGTTTTCGCAGCCCTCGCGCACGCCGGCACGGCACACGGTGGTGTAGTGCTCTGCCGCCTGCCGCCACTGGCCGGACAGCGCAAGACGGTTGCCAAGAATGTTGCAGCCCTGCAGCTTGCCCTGCGCGCAGCAGGCTTCGGCACCGCCGCTGGCCAGCGCCTGCGGGCAGTCCTGCGGCAGCGGCAGCACCGTGTAGTGTTTCGGCGGGCTGCAGGTGCTCGCGCCCTCGCCGGTCGGCACGAACACCTGGAAGCGTGTCCACGTGTCCAGGCCCAGCAGCTGGCCCCCGGGCAACGGCCGCAGCACGAAGTCGCCGCCCTTGTCGTGGCGGATGCGGATGTCGCCGTCTTCGACACGAGCACGCAGTTGGCTGTCCCAGCCGATGCCGACCCGTCCTGCATCGCCGAAGTCCAGCGTATCCATCAGGCCACCTGCGGCGCGGAAGGTGCCGCAGGGCAGCGCCGTAGCCGGCTGCGGCCGCAACGAGGCGCCCAGCGCCTGCAATGCAGGCAGGCGCTCGCAGGCGGCGCTTTCCTTACCGGGCGCGCACGCTGTGGTCAGTGCCTGCACCGCCTGCAAGGGGTCGTCGGATTCCCACGAGAGCTCGGCCACGCGGCTGCAGAAGCCGCCATGGCCGACCTGCTGGCACAACTGCAACAGCTGCTGGCGCTGCGCGGCCGGCACCACCACCGGCGTGGAGGGTGACAGCACGGAGCTCACGGCTTCGACCATCGCCGCACCCATCGCGGCCTTGACGATCTGCTCCTGCAGCGCCGGATCCGCTTCCAGCGCCGCTGCACAGGCCGGTGTCTCGTTGCTGAAGCCGCCATTCCGGCACGGCACAGGCAGTTCGATGCCGGCCAGTGCGGTATCGAGGATGGCCTGTTGCTGCGCCTCATCCGGCGTGGCCGGCGCCCTGGCCTCGTCATGCCAGCGATCGGCCAGCTGCAGGCACATGCCGGGCACGCCTTCCCGGCACCCTGCTTCCAGCGCGGCCGGGGGCGCTTCACGGCGGTTGTCCAGGCACGCCGCCGCATCGGCCAAGCAGCTGCCTTCAGCCGGCCTGGCTGCGGCGGCGCACTGTGCGGGGGCCTGCAGGATGTAGACCGTGCCATCCACCTCGACGGTGCGGCCACGATCGCGCACCTGCAACGCGCTGGGCAGGCCGTACTCCAGGTTCACCAGTTGCAGCTTTCCGTCGATCTGCTGGAACGCGACCGGAGACGGCGCACTGCCGAAGTGCTTCTGCTCGCCGCGGTTCGGTGAGCTGATGCGCAGCGTGCCGCTGCCTTCGTCGGCCTTGAACAGGCCGCATTGCGGTGACTGTGCGGCGGCCATCGGCGCGGCCAGCAGCAGCGCCCAGGCCAGCCAGCGGCGGCGCGGTGCGGGTGAATGCATGTCGTCTCCTTGACGATTGAACGGGAAACTCCAGGCGCTACGGCGAATCACGGCCCTCGCGCGGGGGCGTGCATTGTGCCGTGCCGGGCACCGGCTGGTAGCGCTGGTAACCGGTCTGCGTATCCATGCCAAGCAGGTCGCCGTTGCCCAGCTGGCGCAGGACAAGGGTTTCGCCGTCCTGCTGCAGGTGGATGGCGCCGTCATACAGGCGGCCGCGCGTGCCGTCGCCGAAGTCGAGCCTGTCGACTTGGCCGCCCTCGGCCTGGTAGCGGCCACACGGCACCTGCCGGAGCGGCACCAGGCGTAGATCGGCGCCGAGTTCACGCAATGGCGCACTACGTTCGCAGGCACTGGCGCGCCCCGCATCGCAGATGACCTGCAGCGCCTGCACGGCCAGCGCGGGTTCCAGCGCGATCAACTGCTGCTCGGCAACCTCGGTGCAGAAGCGACCACCACGGTGTTGCAGGCACAGCTGCTGCAGACGATCACGTGCAGCGCCCGGAAGCGGCGAATCCAGCGCGTCTTCGTCTACCTGTTGCAGACGTTCGCCCAATTGCTGCATGGCGGCAGCCAGCGCATCACTGGTTTGCGTCTCGCAGGCCCCCGGATCATGCCCAGGTGTGGGTTCGCGGCAGATGCCCGGGCG
Source organism: Stenotrophomonas sp. YJH_SMC_65 (assembly GCF_059369475.1). Lineage (NCBI taxonomy): Bacteria > Pseudomonadati > Pseudomonadota > Gammaproteobacteria > Lysobacterales > Lysobacteraceae > Stenotrophomonas > Stenotrophomonas sp. YJH_SMC_65. Next base: position 138,460 of record NZ_JCAFSR010000008.1, on the reverse strand, counting down.
CTCGAAGCGGGCCGGGCCGGTGTCATCGGCTACTGCTGCGCTGTCCTCGCGCAGTTGTCGCAGCAGCGTCGAGCAGCCTGCGCCAACGCCTTCGTTGCACGCGCGCAGGGCCTGGCCGGGTGAGGCCGTGGGCAGCTGAGCGATGCAGTGGCTGCCAGCGGCGCGACAGCTGCCGTCCATCACGCTGGGCTCGATGGCGCAGGCGCGGGAGTGGCTCAGCGTGTAGGTCACCACGTCGTCCTCGATGCGCTGTCCATCGGCACTGATCCGGATCGGTTGCGCCACGCCATCGTCGAGCATGACCAACCGGGTCTGCGCCGCACTGCGATCGACCCATAGCGGCTCCCGTTCACGGATGTCGTTGTGGCGGTAGCCGCTGCTGGGGGTGGTGAACACGAGCGCCGTGCCGCCATCGGCGCTGCGGTATTCGCCACACTGCAACGCGTCGGCGCTGGCAGGCAGCGCGGCGAACAGCAGTGCGGGAAGAAGCATCAGCAAGCGCATGCGACAGTCCTTGTCGAACGGGGATCGGTAGAACTCAGTGGAAGCGCGAGCGCACATCCGGCCGCAGCAGGCGCCAGGCCAGCCAGCCCTGCAGGCCGAGAAGCACGAACGACATGCCGACCACGGTCAGCGTGATCAGCCAGCGTTTCAGCTGCAGCTCCTGCAGCAGGGCCGGGTCATTGGCCAGCAGCGGAATGAAGTCGCCCATGAACAGGTCCAGCCACCAGGCGGCCGCGAAGTTGGTCAGGCCACTCAGCAGCAGCAGTACCACGAAGCTCCACAGGCCCCAGCGCCGTTCGCGCAGCAGGCCCCAGCTGGATACGGTCGAGGCCAGGCACAACAGCGCGACGACCATCGATGCGGCTACCGGGTGCGCCAGCAGCCAGATCAGGCTGTGCAGCTGCTGGTGCTGCACTTCGCTTTCCACCAGGCGCCACAGCGCGAGGTTGTGCAACGGCCACAGCACCAGTCCCTGCAGCACGAAGTAGATCGTCAGCACCAGTGACAGCCAGAACGAGGCCTGTGCGACAGGACGCACCCAGGCGTGATAGGCCGGGGAAGGCAGCGAGGGGATCGACGGGATCGACATTGACATCCGATGTCCTTGCAGTCGGCGCCCGCCTGCTCAGCGGGCCGTCACCCGGGTGGCGACCGCCGGCAGGATATGGTGTTCGCTCAAGGGTGCCAAGGGCAGGCCATGCGGTGGTTGCAGCGGCACCCAGGCCAGTTCGGCAATTTCGGCGCACGCCTGTGGCGTACCGTCCACCTGCACCCACCAGGCCTGGGCCTGCACGCGGTGGCCGGGCTCGTTCACCGCCCAGTCCTCGAAGGTGCCCAGCGCGATGGCGGTCTCGGCGCGCAGCTGCACGCCCAGTTCCTCGTGCAGTTCGCGGGCCAGCGCCAGCAGCGGTGCTTCGCCGGGTTCGGGCTTGCCACCGGGCTGGATGAAGCGGCGGGCACCGTGCTTGCGCACCAGCAGCGCCCGGCCGCGGTCATCCAGGATGACCGCGGCCACGATCCGGATCGTGGCCGCGGCGTTGCTCACTTCAGGTTCTGCTCGAACAGCTTGAGGATGCGCTTGTACTGGTCCAGCCAGGAATCGGCACGCACGTAGCCGTGGCGTTCCAGCGGGTACGGTGCGATCGACCAGTTGTCCTTGTGCAGTTCGATCAGGCGCTGGGTCAGGTTCACCGAGTCCTGGAAGAACACGTTGTCATCCATCATGCCGTGGGCGATCAGCAGGTTGTCCTGCAGGTTCTGCGCGTACTCGATCGGCGAGGACACGCGGTACGCCTCCGGATCGATGTCCGGGGTGTTGAGGATGTTGCTGGTGTAGCCGTGGTTGTAGTTGTGCCAGTCGACCACCGGGCGCAGCGCGGCGCCGGCCTTGAACGTGCCCGGTGCACGGAACAGCGCCATGAAGGTCATGAAGCCGCCGTAGGAGCCGCCGTAGATGCCGGCGTGGTCACGGTCGCCCTGCTGGGTGTCGACCAGCCAGTCCAGGCCATCCTTGTAGTCTTCAAGTTCCGGGTGGCCCATGTTGCGGTAGATGGCCGTGCGCCAGTCGCGGCCGTAGCCCTCGCTGCCGCGGTAATCCATGTCCAGCACGATGTAGCCCTTCTGCACCAGCAGGTTGTGGAACATCTGCTCGCGGAAGTAGGCCGGGTAGCGCTGGTGCACGTTCTGCAGGTAGCCGGCGCCGTGCACGAACATCACGATCGGGTACTTCTTCCCCGGTTCCTTGTTTTCCGGCTCGTAGTACTTGGCCCAGACCACGCCCGCACCGTGCCTGGACGGTACCGCGACCAGCTTCGGCTGGATCCACTGGCGTGCCTTGTAGTCGGCGGTGCGGGTGTCGGTCAGCACGCGTGCCTGGCCGCCGGTGCTGGGCAGCACCGCCAGCTGCGGCGGCAGGTAGGCACCGGAGTAACGCACCAGCAGCTGCTGGCCATCCGGCGACAGCGAGAAGTCTTCCACGCCATTGAGGCTGGTCAGCTCGCGCACCTGGCGGTTGCCGGTGTCGACCGCGCAGACTTCGTAGTCATGCGGCGCCTGCTGGTTGCACAGGAAATAGAAGCCCTTGCCATCAGCCGACGGCACCGGTGCCGAGGTTTCCCACTTGCCGCTGGTCAGCGCCTGCGGCTTGGCGGTGCCGGCCTGGGTGTACAGGTGCGAGAAGCCCGATTCCTCGGACAGCAGCCACAGCGTGCGGCCATCGGCCATCCAGCCGAAATCGTTGAAGCCCCAGTTGATCCAGGCGTTGTCGGTCAGGCGGTGGCGGTTCTGCACGCGGCCGTCGGCGGCGTTGACGCTGATGATCCAGCGGTCCTTGTTGTCGTTGGCACGCAGCATCACCGCGGCCTGCTGGCCGTCGGCGCTCCAGCGGATGCCGCCGCCCATGAAGTCGCTCATCACCTGCACGCTGCGCTCGCCCTTCAGCGCATCCTTGCCGGCCTTGCGGCGCAGCTCGGCCAGCGGGTCGGTGCTGATGCCCGGCAGGCTGGACAGCGAGACTTTCTCGGCCTTGCCGGTGCGCACGTCCACGTACCACAGGGTGTGTGGCTCGAAGCCGTTGCGGCCGACGCGGGTGCGGGTGTCCTCGGTTTCCTCGTAGCCCGATTCGGTCACGTACAGCGGCATCTTGCTGGTGCGGCCGTCGTCGAAGTCCTTCGGCTTGGTCACCACGATCAGGTGGGTCAGGTCCGGCGACAGCACGCTGTCACCGATCTCGACGTCGGCGCCCAGGTAGACCGGGCCCGGCGCACGGGTCGGGTCGGCCTGGCGCCAGCGCTGGTCCTGGTCCTTCAATGCCTCGCGCTGCTCGCGGTCGCGGCGCAGGGTTTCCAGCGTGCGCAGCTGCTGGTCGCGCAGCACGTCGGCCTTCGGCGGCGTACGCGGGTCCTTCTCGGCTTTCAGGCTGGCCACCTGCTGCACGCCGCTGGCGGCGGTCCAGTGGAACCAGTTCTGGCCGACGCGCCAGATCACGCCGTTGTCGGCGGCAAAGTTCACGTTGCCCGCGCGCTCGTTGCTGCGGGTGAGCTGGGTCAGCGCGCCGCTGCGCAGGTCGCGCACGAACACATCGCCATTGCGCACGAAGGCGCTGCGGCTGCGGCTGCGGTCGTAGACCGGCTCGGCCACGTCCAGGGTGCCGCGCTGGTCATCGGCCACCTGCGCGGCCACGCCACCGGCTACCGGCTGGCGGAAGGTATCGCGTACCGGGCTGCCGTTGCGCTTGAGCTGGTACTCCACCTGCTGGCTGTTCCACGACCACCAGGCCTTCTCGACCGGCGGACCGATCCAGTCCGGGTCGGCCATGGCCTGTTCGATGGTGATCGACGTCGGCGCGGCATGCGCAGCCGGTGCGGCCAGCACGGCCGACAGCAGGAGGGACAGGGGCAGCACTCGGGACATGGGCGGACGGCACCAGTAGAGGAAACCGGGCAAGCGTAGCAGCCGCACGGGCCCGGGGCAGGGGCCACAGGTCATGGCAGCGGAATCGGCAAAATGGCCCCTCCAGGTCGCTGCGACGGCGTGTGCGGCATGATGGCCATTCCGTTCGGATGGAACCGATATGTACTGCTACGACTACAGGATCTCGCTGCGCGTGCAGCACCCAACAGAGGCCGGCGCCGGGATTGCCGCCCGGTTGGATCTGGAACCGGCGTTTTCCCGAGACGTCGGAACCGGATACCGGGATCGCGACGGCAGCCTGATCAGCGGGCATGCGGAGACCCGCGTGGTGTTCGTACTGGAGAGGGGCAAGGACGGCTGGCTGATGGATGCCTGGCCGGCGTTGGTCGATCTCCTGCGGGCACGCGCCGATGTGATCGGGGAACTGCTGCAGGAGGGGGCTTCGATCGGCGTGCGTGTCGGCATCTTTGGAAAGACCGCATGGGCGGGTTTTGTGCTGGATCAGCAGTTGCTGCGACTGTTGGCGGACCTGCAGCTGGGTTTCCAGGTGGAGACCTATTTCCCGGACCCGGCGGACACGCCCGGCGCCAGCGACGAGGTGGCAGGCAGCTAGTGCAACCGGTTGCCGTGGTCGCGCATCCATTCTCCTGAACCCGCATCATCCATCGAACAGGAGCCCGACCATGCAGGAACTGATCCCGATCACCCTCTTCATCTGCATCGCCTACGCGATCCATGCCATTGCCGATGCGCGCGCGCGCAGCAAGCTGGTGGCCCCGCACGTGCCGGAGGAAGTGATCCGCTCGCTGGCCGTGCTGGAAGAAGAGCGGCGCCGCCAGGGGGCGTTGCGCTGGGGCATCAGCCTGGTCTGCCTGGCCCTGGCCATGGCCCTGCTGGAGGCCATCGGTGCGCGTGACCTGACCTTCGGTGCCGCTGCCGCGCTGGTCGGCAGTGCCGGCCTGGGCCAGCTGCTGGCCTGGCACTTCACCCGTCCTGCCGCACGCAAGGGCTGAGCCGGCGCATGCCACGGGCACAGGGGGCGCCCCGCGCATGAGCCTGCTCGGCGAAGCGCTGTCGGCACTGCGGGGCCGTCGCCGCGAGGATACGGCGGCGACGGCGGCTCCCGCCAAAGCGCTGGACGCGGACCAGGCCCTGGTGCGGGCCATCATCGATGGCTCGCAGTCGGCCTTCGCGCAACTGGTTGAAGCCCACCAGCGCACCTGCGCGCATGTGATCGGACGCATGGTGGGCGACCGCGACCAGGTGGCTGACCTGCTGCAGGAAACCTTCCTGGCCGTGTTCCGCCAGCTGCACCGGTTCCGCTTTGAATCTTCGTTGCGTACCTGGGTTTCGCGGGTGGCCTACACCACTGCACTACAGCACCTGCGCCGGCGGCGGCTGGAGGCGCAATGGATGGTGGCGGTGGAGGTGCCGGAGGAACTGGGGATCGGCGATGAAGGCCCCGGGCCCGCCGAGTTGAGCGAGGCGCTGCAGGCCGGGCGCCAGCTCGGCGCGGCACTGGAACGGCTGAGCGCGCCGCAGCGCCTGATCGTCGGCCTGCATTACCTGGAGGATTTCGATCTGGCCGAGATCGAGCAGGTGACCGGATTGGCACGCGGTACCATCAAGAGCCACCTGCACCGCGCGCGCCAGGTCCTGAAGCAGGAACTGACGCGGCATGCCACTGCCGGAGAGCTGCTGTGAACCCACCCACCGATCCTCGCGATGCGGAAGCGCGCGTGCTGGCACAGGCGTTGCGCGAGCAGGCGCAGCAGGAAGCAACGCCGGATGTGAGCGAGGCGCTGCAGAAGCGCATTGCCGCTGAGTCGCGCGACGGTGGCGTGGGCTATGTGGTGGTGCAGGTGCTGTTGTTTGGCGCGCTGCTGGCTGCAGCGGCCTGGTATTTCTGGCTCTGAGGCGCCCTCCGGGCGGTGGGCCGTTCCAGTCGCCGTTGGTAGATGCCGACCTGGGTCGGCGTTTGGGCGTGTGTGCCAACCAAGGCTGGCAGCTACCAGAACGGTTGACCCCTGCGACAAAGTGAAGCAGCGCGTCACCCGGTCGCATCCCACCTTAACGAAATCCTCCTAAAGTGGTCCGGTATCCCACCGGTCGCAGGCAGGAGGCGTCCCTTGGACGCGTTGTTGTTGTCCCGGATCCAGTTCGGATTCGTCATCAGTTTCCACGTGCTGTTCCCGGCCTTCACCATCGGCACGGCCAGCTGGCTGGCCTTCATCGAATGGCGCTGGCTGCGCACGAAGTTGCCCGTGTGGCGCGAGCTGTATTTCTTCTGGCAGAAGATCTTCGCGGTGTCGTTCGGCATGGGCGTGGTCAGCGGCATCGTCATGGCCTTCCAGTTCGGCACCAACTGGCCGCGGCTGAGCGAGGTGGCCGGTACGGTCATCGGCCCGCTGCTGACCTACGAGGTGCTGACCGCGTTCTTCCTGGAAGCCAGCTTCCTCGGCGTGATGATGTTCGGCTGGGGCCGGGTCTCGCCGCGCCTGCATTTCCTGTCCACCTGCATGGTGGCGCTGGGCACGCTGTTCTCCACGTTCTGGATCCTGTCGTCCAACAGCTGGCTGCATACGCCTGCCGGCTACGAGATGGTCAACGGCATCGTGCATCCGGTGGACTGGTGGCAGGTGGTGTTCAACCCCTCGTTCCCGTACCGCCTGGCGCACATGGCGCTGGGCTCGTTCATCACCACCTGTTTCGTGATTGGTGGCGTCGGTGCGTGGTACCTGCGCAGGGGCACGCACGTGGAAGCGGGCCGGCGCATGCTGATCGCGGCGGTGGCGTTCGCCGCACTGACCGTGCCGGTGCAGATCTTCGTTGGCGACATGCATGGCCTGAACACGCTCAAGCACCAGCCGATGAAGATCGCGGCGATGGAGGCGCACTGGCATGAAACCAAAGAAGGCGAGGGCGTGCCGCTGGTGGTGTTCGCGCTGCCGAACGAGAAGGAAGAGCGCAACGATTTCGAAGTGGCCATTCCGAAGCTGGGCAGCGTGATCCTTACCCACAGCCTGGACGGCACCTTCGATCCGCTCACCTCGGTACCCGCCAGCGAACGGCCGCCGGTGACGCCGGTGTTCTTCGCCTTCCGCATCATGGTCGGGCTGGGCACGCTGATGCTGCTGCTGGCCTGGGTGTCGGCCTTCCAGCTGTGGCGGAACAAGCTGCTGGATTCGCCGTGGCTGCTGCGCGGCTGGAACTGGATGCTGCCCAGCGGTTTCATCGCGCTGCTGTCGGGTTGGTTCGTTACCGAGATGGGTCGCCAGCCGTGGGTGGTGTATGGCGTACTGCGCACCGCTGATGCGGTGGGCCCGCAGAGTGCGTGGATGACCGCGCTGTCGCTGGGCGTCTATGTGGTTGGCTATGCCTTCGTGTTCGGCTGGGGTATCTGGTACCTGGTGAAGATCCTGCGCCACGGGCCGCAGCCGTACGCCGAGGGGCCGTCGCTGGACCATGGCAGCCATACGCCGGCACGCCCGCTGTCGGCGGCCGACGAACCGCTGGAGGACCGCTGACATGGACCTGATGACCTGGCTGCCGGTGGCGTGGTTCGCGGTGATCGGCTTCGGCGTGCTGATGTATGTGGTGCTGGACGGCTTCGTGCTCGGCATCGGCATCCTGGCCCCGTTCGCCGAGGACGAGGAACAGCTGGACCTGATGATGAACACCGCCGCGCCGATCTGGGACGGCAACGAGACCTGGCTGGTACTGGGCGGCGCCGGGCTGCTGGCGGCGTTCCCGAAGGCCTATGCGGTGCTGTTGTCGGCGCTGTACCTGCCGGTGCTGCTGCTGGTGGTGGCGCTGGTGTTCCGCGGCGTGGCGTTCGAGTTCCGCTTCAAGGCACATCGTTCGCGCCGGCTGTGGAGCGTGGGGTTCGGCCTGGGCTCGCTGCTGGCCACCTTTGCCCAGGGCGTGATCCTGGGCACGCTGGTGCAGGGCATCCCGCTGGTGGACGGTGCCTACCAGGGCGGCGCGTTCGCCTGGTTCAGCCCGTTCGCGATGCTGACCGGTGCCGCGCTGGTGGCCGGCTATGCGCTGCTGGGCAGCACCTGGCTGATCCTGAAGACGGAAGGGCGCGTGCAGGCGCTGGCGCGGCAGATGACCCGCCCGCTGGTGGTGGCGGTGATCGCGGCGATGGGCCTGGTGAGCAGCTGGCTGCCGTTCCTCGATTCGCGGTTGATGGACCGCTGGTTCAGCGACGGCAACTTCTGGTGGCTGTCGCCGGTCCCGCTGCTGACCCTGGCGGTGGCGGCCGCGCTGTGGCGCAGCGCGACCCATCCGCGCCGCGACCTGCCGCCGTTCCTGCTCAGCCTGGCCCTGTTCGTGCTCGGCTTCCTTGGCCTGGTGCTGGGCATGTGGCCCTACCTGCTGCCGCCGTCGATGACCCTGTGGCAGGCCGCCGCGCCGGCCTCCTCGCTGGGCTTCACCCTGGTCGGGCTGGTCATTCTGCTGCCGGTCATCCTCGGCTACACGGCGTGGTCATACCGGGTGTTCCGCGGCAAGGTGCACGCCGACACCGGTTACCACTGATCGTTTGAATGCGGGGCCGGCCGGTGCCGGCCCCCGCGTTGGGGAATGTGAAACCTGCACACCCCGCGCAGGACGTGCTAGCGTGCGCTCCTTTCCGGCGGCCAGGGGGGCAGCCGGCGACGTCCTGGACGGACGCACGGCTGCAGGAATGGGGGGCCGCCGCGCGTCGCCGTAATGGCTCGTGCCTATCGTTCTCCCGTTGAAGCACCATCGCTAAATGATCGAATTCTCTATCGTCGACTGGGCCGCCTGGGCGCCCGGCCTGAGCGAGCGTAGCCAGTGGCTGGGCTGGGCCGATGCGCCGTATCCGCCGCAGGGCGAAGACACGCCGGCGTTGGCCGAGATCCCGGCGATGCAGCGCCGCCGCATCGAGCGGCTGGGCCGGATGGCGATCCAGGCTGCCTGCTGGTGCGAGGACGGGCAGGGCGCTGACAGCCAGGTGCCGCTGGTGTTCGCCAGCCGCCACGGCGACGTGGCCCGTTCGATGGACCTGCTGGGGGCGCTGGCCAGCGATCAGCCTCTGTCCCCCACCGGGTTCGGCCTGTCGGTGCACAACGCGATCGCGGCGCTGTACTCGATCGCCCGCGGCCACCGCGGCAACTACCTGGCGCTGGCCGCCGGCCAGGCCACGGTCGAGACCGCCTGCCTGGAGGCCGCCGGGCTGCTGGCCGATGGTGCCCGCGAAGTGCGGGTGGTGGTCTATGAGTCGCCGCTTCCTGAAATTTACGCGACGTTTGCCGACGAACCCGACCCGTTCTTTGCCTGGTGCTGGCGTTTGACCGCGCCGACAGCGGGCCAGCCGACGCTCTCGCTGCAATGGGAGGCGGCGCCGGAGGCCACCGCCACCGCCCCGGGCACGCTGCCGCACGCGCTGGACCTGCACCGCTTCCTGCTGTCTGGCGCGCCGGCGCTGGAGCACGTGGCCCAGGGCCAGCGCTGGCGCTGGGGACGCCGTGGCTGAGGCGCTGCGCCGCCTCGATCATGCCTGGCGGGTGTTCGGCACCGGCCTGAGCTTCGCCGCATTTGGCGTGGGCGGCCTGCTGCTGGGCGTGCTGGTGATGCCGGTGCTGCTGCTGATGCGCGACCCGGTGGTCCGCCGCCGCCGCGCCCGCCGCGTGGTCCAGGTCGCCTTTGCCAGCCACCTGCGCCTGATGCGTGCGCTGGGGGTGATGACCTACCAGATCGAGGGCGGGGAACGCCTGCAGCGCGACGGTTTGCTGGTTCTGGCCAATCACCCGACCCTGATCGACGTGGTCTGCCTGATTTCGCTGCTGCCCAACGCCGATTGCGTGGTGAAGCGGGCCGTGGCCTGCAACCCGTTCATGCGCGGCCCGGTGCGGGCGGCCGGCTACATCGCCAACGATGACGGGGCCGGCCTGGTCGACGACTGCGTAGCGGCGGTGCATGCCGGCGGTACCCTGGTGATCTTCCCGGAGGGCACCCGCAGCGTGCCGGGCCAACCGCCGCGGCTGCAGCGCGGGGCCGCCAACATCGCCGTCCGCGGCCGGCTGGACATCACCCCGGTACGGATCACCTGCACCCCGCCCACGTTGACCAAGGGACAGAAGTGGTATCGTGTCCCCTCACGTCGCTTTCACGTTCGGCTGCAGATCGGCGAAGATATCCCGATCGCGCCCTTCCTGGCCGATGACGACTCGCCAAGGGGGGATGCCTTGGCAGCACGCCGCGTCACCGAGCACCTTTCTCGTTATTTCGACCTGTCTGGAGATCCGCCCCGTGCAAGCACTTGAGCACGAGATCAAGGAATTGATCATTTCCTCCCTTTCGCTGGAGGACATCACGCCGGAGGACATCGATCCGACCGCGCCGCTGTTCGTCGAGGGCCTCGGCCTGGATTCGATCGACGCGCTGGAACTGGGCTTGGCGCTGCAGAAGAAGTACGGTGTCAGCCTCTCGGCCGATTCAGAAGAAACCCGTCGCCATTTCTCCAGCGTGCGCGCGCTCGGCGAGTTCGTCGCCGCCCGCCAGTCGTAACGGCGCCAGGAATTGCCATGACCAAGAATGAACTGTTCGAACGCATCGTCAGCATCCTGACCGACAGCTTCGAGATCGAAACCGCCCGGATCACCCCCGAGGCCCGCCTGTACGACGACCTGGACATCGACAGCATCGATGCGGTCGACCTGATCGTGCAGCTCAAGCCGCTGCTCGGCCGCAATCTGCAGCCGGAAGCGTTCAAGGCCGTGCGCACCGTGCAGGACATCGTCGATGTCGTGCATGGACTGCTGCCGGACCAGGCAGCCGCCTGACTGCAGCGCCGGCGGCTTCGCCATGGCTCGCGCACGTACCGTCGTGGTGGCAGCGATTTCGCTTGCCTACCCGCTGCTGGTGTACCTGGCGATGGGCCGTTTCGAGCCGCGCTGGTTGTCGCTGCTGCTGTTCACCCTGGCCCTGCTGCGTGCACTGAGCACGCGACAGCCGCTGTGGTGGGCCGCCGCCGCTGGCACCGGCCTGCTGGCGGTGCTGGCCACCGTGCTCAACCAGGCCCTGCCGCTGAAGCTGTACCCGGCGCTGGTCAACGTGGTGATGCTGGCGGTGTTCGGCACCAGCCTGCGCTTCGGGCCACCGCTGGTGGAGCGCCTGGCGCGGCTGCAGGAGCCGGACCTGCCGCCGTTCGCGGTGGCCTATACCCGCCGCGTCACCCAGGTGTGGTGCGGCTTCTTCGTTCTCAACGGCAGCCTGGCCCTGCTGACCGCGCTGTACGCGTCGGACCGGGTCTGGATGCTCTACAACGGATTGTTGGCGTACGTGATGATGGGCGTGTTGTTCGCAGGGGAGTGGCTGGTGCGGCGGCAGGTGAAGGCGGCGCACGCGCATGGCTGAGTGGATTGCCCTGGACCGGCTGCTGCTGGAGGCACGGCCGCAGCGCAGCGTCGGCCTGTGCGACGGCGAGGTGATCGACCATGCCGGCTTCCGCCAGCGCGTACGGGCCTGGCGCGCCGCCTTTGCGGCCGCCGAAGGCCGCGACTGGGCCCTGTACTTCGATGATGCCGTGGCCTTTGCCGCCGCGCTGTTCGGTGCCTGGCATGCCGGCAAGCGGGTGTTCCTGGCCGCCGACAACCTGCCAGCCACGCTGCAGGCGCTGCAGCCGCAGGTGAGCGGCTTCGCAGGCGACGTGTCCGCCGACTACCGCTCGCTGGTGGCGCTGGACGCCGCGCTGGACGATGAGCTGCAGGCGCTGGACGAGCGCGCCTGCGAGCTGTGCGTGTTCACCTCCGGCAGCACCGGCCAGCCCAGTGCGATCGGCAAGCGCCTGGACCAGCTGGCGCGCGAGGTGGAGGCGCTGCAGGCCGCGTTCGGTGCGCGGATGGAGGGTGTGCAGGTCCATGGCACGGTGTCCCACCAGCACATCTACGGGCTGCTGTTCCGCGTGCTGTGGCCGCTGGCCGCCGGCCGCCTGATTCATCCGCGCCGGTTCTTCCACGAAGACCTGGTGGGTGCGCTGGCCGGTACCGATACGGTGCTGGTGGCGACGCCGGCCCACCTCAAGCGCCTGCCCGGGCAGCTCGACTGGGCCAGCCTGCATGGCCGCCTGCGCGCGGTGTTCTCCTCCGGTGGTCCGCTGCCGGAAGACGCAGCGCGGCAGGTGCGGCAGTGGCTGGGCGTGGCCCCGACCGAGGTCTATGGCAGCAGCGAGACCGGCGGCATCGCCTGGCGCCGCTGGGACATCGACCTGCCGCCGTGGCAGCCGCTGCCGGGCGTGCAGTGGCGCATCGACGATGGCTGCCTGGCGGTGGCCTCGGCACACCTGGACACCCCCGGTTGGTGGCGCACCCAGGACCGTGTCGAAGCCCTGGCCGACGGCCGCTTCCGCCTGCTGGGCCGGGCCGACCGCATCGTCAAGATCGAGGAACGCCGGGTGTCGCTGGATGCGCTGGAACGCGCGCTGCGCGAAGACGCCGAGGTGGATGACGCGCGCGTGCTGGTGCTGCCCGGGCAGCGCGAGCAGCTGGCCGCCGTGGTGGTGCCGGCCGATCCGGCGCTGCTGGAGGGCGGCGACGCTGCGCGGCGGGCGCTGGGCCAGCGCCTTGGCGCCCGCCTGGCGCATGCGCATGACGCAGTGACCCGGCCGCGTCGTTGGCGCCTGGTGCAGGCGCTGCCGATCAATGCGCAGGGCAAGGTGACCCAGGCCGCGCTGGCGGCGCTGTTCCAGCCGTTGATGCCGGTGCCGGCGTGGGATCACCGCGATGCCGCCAGCGCCACCCTGCGCATGACCCTGGACCCGGCGCTGCGGCCGTTCCAGGGCCACTTCCCGCAGGCGGCAATCCTGCCCGGCGTGGCGCAGCTGGACTGGGCGGTGCGCTTCGCCCGCCAGGCGTTTGTGATGCCGGGCGCGTTCGTGCGCATGGATGCGGTGAAATTCCAGCACGTGGCCCGCCCCGGTGACGAGTTGACCCTGCAGCTGGACTGGGATGCCGCACGCAACGTGCTGGCCTTCCGCTACACCTCCAGCCACGGTGTGCATGCCAGCGGCAGGGTGGTTTTCGCTGATGCGGACTGACCCGGCCGTTGCCGGTGCCGCATTCGCGCCACTGGTGGTGATCCCCGTCTACGACCACGAGCACGCCATCGCGGCGGTGGTCGATGGCGTGCAGGCCGCGGGACTGCCCTGCCTGCTGGTCGACGATGGTTCGCACGATGGGTGCGCGGCGGTGCTGCGCGCGCTGGCACAGCGCCAGGGCGTCGACCTGCTGCGCCTGGACGTCAACCAGGGCAAGGGCGGGGCGATGCTGGCCGGCTTTGCCGAGGCCGGCGCGCGTGGCTACAGCCACGTGCTGCAGATCGATGCCGACGGCCAGCACGATACCACTGACCTGCCACGCTTCATCGAAGCCGCGCGGGCCCATCCCGAGGCGGTGATCTGCGGCATTCCGGCTTACGACGCCAGTGTTCCCAAGGCGCGCCTGTATGGCCGCTACGCCACCCACATCTGGGTCTGGATCAACACGCTGTCGCTGCACCTGCGCGACACCATGTGTGGCTTCCGCGTGTATCCGCTGCCGCCGGTACTGCGCCTGATCGGTGAAGAGACCATCGGCCGGCGCATGGATTTCGATACCGAAGTGATGGTGCGGCTGTACTGGCGGCAATTGCCGGTCGAGCACCTGGCCACGCGTGTGACCTATCCATCCGATGGCGTGTCGCACTTCGATGTGTGGCGCGACAACGTGCGCATCAGCCGCATGCATACCCGCCTGTTCTTCGGCATGCTCTGGCGTGCGCCGCGGCTGCTGTGGCGCCGCCTGCAGGGGCAACGCTGAGATGGCGGCCGCGCAGGGTGCCCCGCACTGGGCCGACATCGGCGAATCGACGTCGGTGGCCGGCGTGCTGTTCCTGTGCTGGGTGCACCGCTGGTTCGGGCGCTGGCCGTTCCGCCTGTGCGTGTGGCCGGTGGTGGCCTGCCATTGGCTGGGCAACCGTATAGGGCGCCAGGCTTCGATGCAGTACCTGCAGCGGCTGCAGGCGCACAGCGGCGTGCTCGGCCGCGCGCCGACACGGCGTGACAGCCTGCGCCACTTCTTCGCCTTCGCCGATACGATGCTGGACAAGATCCTCGGCCTGGGCGGGCGCTACCCGGCCGAACGCATCCACCTGCATCGTGACCTGGTACTGCAGAAGATCGCGCGCCGCGAGGGCGGGCTGATCCTCACCGCGCACATCGGCTGCCTGGAGCTGTGCCAGGTGCTGGCCGAACAGGTGCCGGGGTTCCGCATCACCGTGCTGGTGCACACCGCGCATGCGCAGCGCTTCAACCGCCTGCTGCAGCGGCTGGACCCGCTGGCGGCGGTGGAACTGGTGCAGGTGACCGAAATGGGGCCGGCCACCGCGGTGATGCTGGCCGAGCGCGTGGCGGCGGGGGGCTTCGTTGCCATCGTCGGCGACCGCACGCCGGTACAGGGTGGCCGCAGCGTCACTGCCGATTTCCTGGGCCACCGCGCGCCGTTCCCGATCGGCGCCTATGTGCTCGCCGCGGCGCTGGGCTGCCCGGTCTACACCATGGCCTGCCTGCACGAGGGCGACGGCTATCGGGTGGCATTCGAACAGTTCGCCGAACGCATCGTGCTGCCGCGTGGCTCGCGTGACGCCGCGCTGGCCGAACAGGCACAGCGCTTCGCGCGCTGGCTGGAACTCCAGGTCATCCAGTCCCCGTTGGACTGGTTCAATTTCTTCCCCTTCTGGGATCAGGCTCCGCATGACGACTGACGCCGTACCCGTGTGCCGCTTTGGCGACGCACCGTTGACCATCGAAGACGTGGTTGCCCTGGCCCAGCGCCAGTGCGAGGCCGCACTGAGCGACGCGCCGGCGTTCCGCGCGCACATCCAGCGCGGTGCCGACTTCCTCGACCGCCTGCTGCGCGAGGACGGCGTGATCTACGGCGTGACCACCGGCTACGGCGACTCGTGCACGGTGAACATCCCGCCGGCGCTGGTGGCGGAACTGCCGCACCACCTGTACACCTACCACGGCTGCGGCCTGGGCCGTTACCTGGACCCGGTCGAGACCCGCGCGGTGCTGGCCGCGCGCCTGGCGTCGCTGGTGCGCGGCATGTCCGGCGTCAGCGTGCCGCTGCTGGAAGGCCTGGCCACGCTGCTGCAGCACGACGTGCTGCCGATGATCCCGGCCGAAGGCTCGGTCGGTGCCAGCGGCGACCTGACCCCGCTGTCATACGTGGCGGCGGTGCTGTGCGGCGAGCGCGAGGTGCTGCATGACGGCCGCGTGCAGCCGGCGGCCGAAGTGCTGGCGAAGATCGGCATGACCCCGCTGAAGCTGCGGCCGAAGGAAGGCCTGGCGATCATGAACGGCACCGCGGTGATGACCGGCCTGGCCTGCCTGGCCTGGCAGCGCGCCGATTACCTGGCGCGCATGGCCACGCGCCTGACCGCGTTCAACGTGCTGGCCAGCGACGGCAACGCGCACCACTTCGACGAAACCCTGTTCGCCGCCAAGCCGCACCCGGGCCAGGGCCGCATCGCTGCGCGCCTGCGCAGCGACCTGCACAGCGAACGCCCGCCGCGCAACGAACAGCGCCTGCAGGACCGCTATTCGCTGCGCTGCGCGCCGCACGTCATCGGCGTGCTGGAAGACAGCCTGCCGTTCCTGCGCCAGCTGATCGAAACCGAACTGAACAGTGCCAACGACAACCCGCTGATCGACGCCGACGGCGAGCGCATCCTGCATGGCGGCCACTTCTACGGCGGCCACATCGCACTGGCGATGGACACCCTGAAAAACACCGTGGCCAACGTTGCCGACCTGCTCGACCGGCAGCTGGCGCTGGTGGTGGATGCCCGCTACAACCATGGCCTGCCGGCCAACCTGTCGGCGGCCACCGGCCCGCGCGCGGCCATCAACCATGGCCTGAAGGCGCTGCAGATCAGCGTGTCGGCCTGGACTGCCGAAGCGCTGAAGCAGACCATGCCGGCCAGCGTGTTCTCGCGTTCCACCGAGTGCCACAACCAGGACAAGGTCAGCATGGGCACCATCGCCGCGCGCGACTGCCTGCGCGTGATCGAGCTGACTGAACAGGTGGTGGCCGCGATGCTGATCGCCGCCCGCCAGGGCCTGGCGCTGCGCGAACGGGTTGGCCTGAACGCGCAGCTGCATGGCAGTCTGGCCGACATGTACGCCGACCTGGGGCAGCGCATCGCCCTGGTTGAAGAAGACCGCGCGCTGGATCGCGAACTGCGGGAACTGCTGGTGGAGATCCGCGCGCAACGTTGGGAGCTGTATGCCGGTGAATGAGGCCATCGAACGGGTTGGCGAAATTGCGTTGACCCCTGCCTTCCATGACTGCGATCCGATGAACGTGGTCTGGCATGGCAACTATTTCAAGTACTTCGAGATCGCGCGCTGCGCGCTGCTCGGGCGCTACGACTACGACTACCCGCAAATGCTCGAATCGGGCTACCTGTGGCCGGTGGTCGATGCGCGGGTGAAGTACGTGCGGCCGCTGCTGTTCAACCAGGCGCTGCGCGTGGTCGCGCGCATCGTGGAATGGGAGAACCGGCTGAAGATCGAGTATGAAATCCTCGATGCGCAGAGCGGCCAGGTGCTGACCCGCGCGATGACCATCCAGGTCGCGGTGGACGCGGCCAGCAAGGAAATGCTGTACCAGTGCCCGCCGGTACTGTGGGAACGCCTGGGAGTACCTGCGCCGTGAACCCCCTTGTCCGTCTTTCGAGCGTGCTGCTGTGCGCGCTGATCTTCGTTGCCGCACCGCAGGTGCAGGCGGCCGACCCCGCCATCGATGCGATCACCCAGGCGGTGGCGCGGCCGGATGTGCTGCGTGGCCAGTTCAGCCAGGAAAAGCAGGTCAGCGGCTTCAGGAACCCGCTGCGCTCGCAGGGCCAGTTCGTGGTCGCGCGCCAGCACGGCGTGATCTGGGCCACGCTCAAGCCGTTCCCTTCCGAAGTGGTGGTCACCGCCGACCGCATCCTGAGCCGCCAGCGCGATGGCAGCACCCGTGTCGAACTCGATGCACGGCAGCAGCCGGCGATGCGTTCGGTGAACGCGATCATGTTCGCGCTGATGAGTGGCGACGTGCAGGCGCTGTCCAGCCAGTTCAACGTGGCGGCCAGCCGTGAAGGGCAGGGCTGGCGGCTGCGGCTGACGCCGAAGTCGGCGATGCTGGCCAAGGCGTTCCAGTCGCTGACCCTGCAGGGTGACCGCTACGTGCGCCAGGTCGAGATCGTCGAGGCCAACAAGGACCGCACGCAGATCCAGTTCAGTGCATTGAGCGAGGCGCCGGCCACCCTCACCGCCGACGAGGCACGCCGCTTTGAGTGAGGCCGTCGCATCGAACGCACCGGAGCGGCTGCGGCGCTGGTGGCACTGGCTGGGCATCGCCTGGCTGTTGCTGCTGCTGGTACTGGGCGCGCAGCAGTGGCACCTGTGGAGCCAGCAATCGCGGATCGACACCGACATCCTCGCGCTGCTGCCGCAGGATGCGCATGACCGCCTGTTGAGCGACGTCACCCGGCGCATCGCCGACGGCAGCTCGCGGCAGGTGGTGGTACTGCTGGGCAGCAGGGACGGCGCCGCCGCCAAGCGTGCGCAGGCGGCCTTTGCCGCGGCCATGGCCAAGGACACTGACCGAGCCCTGCTGGTGCCCAGTGGTTCGATCGAAGGCTGGTTCGATGAGGCGCGCGCGTTCTACGCGCCGTACCGCGACCGCCTGCTGACGCCGGCCCAGCGCGAGCAGCTGCAGGGCAGCGAACCGGGCGCGTTGGCCGAGCAGGCGTTGGCCGCGCTGTACGGCCCGATGGGCGCTCCGCGCCTGACCGACTGGCGGCAAGACCCGTTGTCGTTGTGGCCGCAATGGTGGCAGCAGCAGGCGCAGGGGTCGGGGTTGCGGCTGGGCGATGATGGCCTGCTCGAAGCCGAGGGCAGGCACTGGGCCGTGCTGCAGTTCGATACACCGGGTTCGGCGTTCCAGCTCGACGGTGAGCGTCATCTCGACGGCCTGCTGGAACGTGCCGGGCGGGCTGCCAGGGCGGCAGCGCCGGAGCTGGAAATCCTGCATGCCGGCGTGCCGCTGCACGCCGAGGCGGCCGCGGTGCAGGCCAACCAGGAGATCAACACGATCGGCTGGGGCTCGCTGGCCGCGGTGCTGCTGCTGGTGTGGCTGGCGTTCCGTTCGCTGCGGCCGATCCTGCTGGTCGCCGCGTCGTTGCTGATCGGTTGTGGCGTGGCGCTGGCGGTGACCGTGCTGGTGTTCGGCAAGGTGCACGTGCTCACCCTGGTGTTCGGTGCGTCGCTGGTGGGCGTGGCCGAGGATTACGGCATCCACTGGTTTGCCTCGCGCCAGGCCGAGCCGGCCGATCGCCGCTGGAAGCTGCTGGGGCACCTGTTGCCGGGCCTGTGGCTGGCCTTGCTGACCAGCGCGCTGGCCTACCTGGCCCTGGGCCTGGCCCCGTTCCCGGGCCTGCGCCAGATGGCGCTGTTCTCGGTGGTCGGCCTGGCCGCCGCGTTCCTCACGGTGATCTTCTGGTTCCCGTGGCTGGATGGCGGCGAGATCCGCCAGACCCGTTTCTCGCAGTGGCTGGGCAACACGCTGGAGCGCTTCCCGCGGTTGCATGGCCGCCGGCCGGTGACGGTGTTCGTGGTGATCACGCTGGCGCTGTCTGCCATCGGCATCGCCCGCCTGCACAGCAATGACGACCTGCGCAGCCTGCAGTCCTCACCGCCGGCACTGATGGCCCAGCAGATCCGCCTGAGCCAGCTGCTGGGCATGCCCAGCCCGGCGCAGTTCTATCTGGTGCAGGGCAGTGACGCTGCACAGCTGCTGCAGCGCGAAGAAGCACTGACCGAACGCTTGCGTGTACTGGCCAACGACAAGCGCATCGGCGGTTACCGCGCGATCAGTGACTGGCTGCCGTCGCCGGCACGCCAGCAGGCCGATGCGGCGCTGACCGCCAAGGTGGAACCGGGCGTGCTGCAGGCCGTGTCCGATGCGGTCGGAGAACCCTTGCCGCGCCCCGACTTCGCCACCACGCCGCTGACCGCGGAGGCGTTCCTGGCCTCGCCGGCCTCGCAGCCGTTCCGCCACCTGTGGGTGGGTGAGGTCGGTGGGCAGATGATCAGCGTGGTGATGGTCGATGACCTGTCGCGCGCCGATGCGCTGGCGACCCTGCGCGGGGCGGCCGAAGGCCTGCCTGGCGTGCGCTGGGTGGACCGCACCGCCGACTTCTCGCAGCTGCTGGGCCACTACCGCAAGCTGATGGGGGGGCTGCTGCTGGTCGGCATCTTGCTGGTGTTCGGCGCGCTGTGGCTGCGCTACCGCCGCCAGGCCTGGCGCGTGTTCGCGCCGACCCTGATTGCCGGTGCGTTGACCCTGGGCCTGCTGGGCCTGTTCGGCCAGCCACTGCAGCTGTTCAACGTGCTGGCACTGATGCTGCTGCTGGGCATGGGCATCGACTACGGCATCTTCCTGATCGAGCACCGCGGCGATGCCAGTGCCTGGCTGGCGGTGTGCGTGGGCGCGGCCAGCACCTGGCTGTCGTTCGGCCTGCTGGGACTGTCGCAGACCCCGGCGCTGCGCGCGTTCGGCCTGACCCTGCTGTTCGGCATCGGCCTGGTCTGGCTGATCTCGCCGCTGTTCCGGCCGCCGCCGCATGATCTGCCGCGGGCCTGAGCCTGCTTCCGACTTCCTTCTTTCCACTTGATCGAGCAACAAGGACGCACCGATGAATACTGCTGTGGATGCTGTCGAACGTACTGAAATCCTGATCATCGGTGCCGGCCCGGCCGGCTCCGTGGCTGCGGCGATGCTGCGCCAGCAGGGCCGCCAGGTGCTGATGCTGGAGCGCCAGCAGTTCCCGCGCTTCTCCATCGGCGAAAGCCTGCTGCCGCAGAGCATGGAGTACATCGAGGCCGCCGGCCTGCTGCAGGACGTGGTCGAAGCCGGCTTCCAGCACAAGAACGGCGCGGCCTTCGTGCACGGCGAAGCGCGTACCGCATTCGACTTCAGGAAGAAGTTCTCGCCGGGCTGGGGCACCACCTACCAGGTGCAGCGCGCCGACTTCGACAACGTGCTGGCGCGCGGTGCCGAGCGCATGGGGGCCACGCTGCGTTTCGGTGATGAAGTGCTGTCGGTCGAAGCCGGCGAGCAGCCGGCGGTGACGGTGCGCCGCCCGGACGGCAGCGAGTACCGCATCGAGGCCGATTTCATCCTCGACGCCTCGGGCTTCGCACGCCTGCTGCCGCGCCTGCTGCAGCTGGAATCCCCGTCCAACTTCCCGGTGCGCGGGGCGATCTTCTGCCACGTGCGCGACAACATTCCGGCCGAAGCGGACTTCGACCGCAACAAGATCCTGATCACCACCCATCCCGAGCACGTCGACGTCTGGTACTGGACAATCCCGTTCTCCAACGGCTGCTGCTCGCTGGGCGTGGTCGCCGAACCGTCGTTCTTCGAGCGCTACGAGGGCGACGACCTGCAGAAACTGCAGGCCATCGTCGGCGAGGACCCGAACCTGACCCGGCTGCTGGCCAATGCCGAATGGGCGGTGCTGCCGGTGCGCCGCATCACCGGCTACTCGGCCAATGTCAGTTCGTTGTGGGGGCCGGGCTATGCCCTGCTGGGCAATGCCGGCGAGTTCCTCGACCCGGTGTTCTCGTCCGGCGTGACCATCGCCTTCAAGTCCGCGCAGCTGGCCAGTGCATGCCTGGCGCGCCGCTATGCCGGCGAAGCCGTGGACTGGGAAGCGGAGTTCTCGGTCCCGCTGCGGGCGGGCGTGAAGACCTTCCGCCGCTTTGTCGAAAGCTGGTACGAAGGCGGTTTCCAGAAGATCATCTACCACCCGCAGCAGCAGCCCGAAGTGCGCGACATGATCAGCTCCATCCTGGCCGGTTACGCCTGGGACACCAACAACCCGTACGTGGCCGATGACAGTGGCCGCCGCATGCGCGTGCTGGAGCAGCTGTGCGGCGCCTGATCGCCCCTGCGACAGCACTGCTGCTGAGCCTGCTGCTGGTGGCCTGCGCCGGCCGCATGCCGAAGCCGTTGGTGGAACTGCCGCCGCTGCGCCTGTCGCCGGCCAGCCTGCCGGCGCCGCTGGCGTTGCAGCAGCAGTTGCATTTCCGGTTCGGCACGCATGAGCGCGACCTGGATGCACTGCTGGAAGCCGATGCGCAGCAGGTGCAGCTGGCGGTGCAGGCGATGGGCCAGACCGGCGTGCGCCTGCAGTGGGACGGCCAGCAGCTGACCCAGCAGCGCGCGCCGTGGCTGCCGCCGCAGGTGCGCGCCGAGCGCGTGCTGGATGACCTGCAGTTCGCGCTGTGGCCGACCGCAGCCATCGCGGCCGCGCTGCCAGCCGGCTGGCAGGTCCGTGACGATGGCCATCAGCGCAGCCTGTCGCGCGACGGCACGGTGTGGCTGCAGCTGCAGCGCCTGGACGATGGCAGCGTGCAGCTGGACAACCGGGCCGAAGGCTATGTGCTGCGCATCGAATCGATCGACATGGGCGGGCCGGATCGATGAGTGCACCGATCTATCTGAACGATCTGGGCGTGGTCTGCGCGCTCGGCGATGGCCGCGACGCGGTGGCTTCGGCGATGTTCGCCGGCGTGCCGGGCGGGCTCAGCGACAACGATACCCTGCTGCCGGGGCACACCCTGGCGCTGGGGCAGGTGCGTACACCGCTGCCGACGCTTGAAGAACTGCCGGCCGCCCTGCGCGGGCGCAACAACGCCCTGCTGGACGTGGCACTGGCGCAGATCGCACCGGCGGTGGCCGCCGCGATCGCCCGCCACGGCGCCGAACGCGTGGCGGTCGTGCTGGGCACCAGTACCTCGGGCATCGGTGAATCCGAGCAGGCCCTGCGCACCCATGCCGAACAGGGCCAATGGCCGCCCGGGTTCGATTACGCCCAGCAGGAAATGGGTACTGCCGCGCAGTTCGTGCGCCAGCGCAGCGGCGCTCAGGGGCCGGCGTGGACCCTGTCCACCGCCTGCTCGTCCAGTGCCAAGGCACTGATGTCGGCTGCACGCATGCTGCGGGCCGGTATCGTCGACGCCGTGATCGCAGGTGGCGCGGACTCGCTGTGCCGCTTCACCGTGGCCGGCTTCAGCGCGCTGGAATCGGTGTCGGCCCTGCGCTGCAATCCATTCTCGCAGCACCGTGCCGGCATCAACATCGGCGAGGGTGCCGCGCTGTTCCTGCTCACCCGCGAACCCGGCCCGGTATGCCTGGCCGGCTGGGGCGAATCGGCCGACGCGCACCATATGTCCGCCCCCGATCCGCAGGGCCTGGGTGCCATCGATGCCCTGCAGCAGGCGCTGCAGCGCGCCGGCTGGGCGGCCGATGAAGTGGACTACGTGAACCTGCATGGCACCGCCACCGGCCACAACGATGCGATGGAAAGCCTGGCGGTGTCGCAGGTGCTGGGCAACCAGGTGCCGGCCAGTTCGACCAAGCCGCTGACCGGCCATACGCTGGGTGCTTCAGGCGCGATCGAAGCTGCACTGTGCTGGATCGTGCTGGCCGGGAACCCGCAGCAGCAGCTGCCACCGCACTGGTGGGACGGCGTGGCAGACCCCGCGCTGCCGGCACTGCCGCTGGTCGCACCGGCCACCCGCCTGGCACAGGCACCGCGGCGGGTGCTGAGCAATTCGTTCGCCTTCGGCGGCAGCAATGCCGTGCTGGCGCTGGAGCGTCGATGAACACGCTGTACGCGATCGAAGAGGTGGTGCCGCACCGCCAGGACATGTGCCTGCTGGAGCGCATCACGCACTGGGACCAGGACACCATCGAGGCCGAACTGGTGGTGCCCGACGCGGGCCTGTTCGTCGAGGAGGGCCAGGTGCCGGCGTGGGTCGGCATCGAATACATGGCGCAGGCCATCGCGGCCTGGGCCGGTTGCCGTGCGCGTGCGGCGGGCAAGCCGCCGCAGTTGGGCTTCCTGCTTGGCAGCCGCCGCTACAGCAGCCCGCGCAGCAGCTTTCCCAGCGGATCGCGGCTGCGCGTACAGGCGCGCTGCGAGCTGTTGGGTGACAATGGATTGGGGATGTTCGCCTGCCGCATCCTGGCAGGCGAGGACGAATGGGCGACAGCCAACGTGTCGGTGTTCGAACCGGCCGATGCGATGGCCTATCTGGAGAGTGGACAGGCATGACAGGGAATCGAAGCGTGCTGGTGACCGGCGCCAGCCGGGGCATCGGCCGGGCCATCGCGCTGCGCATCGCGCGTGACGGCTTCGACGTGGTGGTGCATTGCCGCAGCCGCCTGGATGAGGCACAGGCCGTGATGGCCGAGATCCACGCGTTGGGCCAGCAGGCCCGCGTACTGATGTTCGACGTGGCTGATCGCGAGGCCGCACGCGCTGTGCTGGAGGCCGATGTCGAAGCGCACGGCGCGTACTACGGCGTGGTCTGCAACGCCGGCATCGCCCGTGATGGTGCCTTCCCGGCACTGTCAGCGGAGGATTGGGACCAGGTCATCCACACCAACCTGGACGGTTTCTACAACGTACTGCATCCGCTGATCATGCCGATGGTGCGCCGGCGCAAGCCTGGCCGCATCATCACCCTGTCGTCGGTGTCCGGACTGGCCGGCAACCGCGGGCAGGTCAATTACAGCGCCGCCAAGGCCGGCATCATCGGTGCCACCAAGGCCCTGGCGCTGGAACTGGCCAGCCGCCAGATCACCGTCAACTGCGTGGCCCCGGGCCTGATCGAGACCGAAATGCTCAACGATGAAGTGGTTGAACACGCGCTCAAGCTGATTCCCGCCGGCCGCGTCGGTCGTCCCGACGAAGTGGCGGCCACGGTGGCGTTCCTGCTGTCCGAGCCGGCCGGCTACATCACCCGCCAGGTGATCTCGGTGAACGGAGGCATGATCTGATGGCCGCCGATCGTCGCGTGGTGGTCACCGGTGCCGCCGCCATCAGTCCGCTCGGCCACGACTGGCCGACCATCGAGGCACACCTGCGCAGCTGCCGCAATGCGGTGCGTGCGATGCCCGAGTGGGATGTCTATGCCGGGCTGAACACCAAGCTGGCCGCGCCGGCACAGGATTTCGAGCTGCCGCCGAACTACAACCGCAAGACCACCCGCTCGATGGGCAAGGTCGCGATCATGTCGGTGCGCGCCACTGAGGTGGCACTGCGTGAAGCCGGCCTGCACGAGCATCCGGTGCTGCGCAGCGGCCGTACCGGCGTGGCCTACGGCTCGTCCTCGGGCAGCCACGAGGCCACGGGTGAATTCGGGCGCATGCTCAACGAGTTCACCACCGATGGCATCAGTGCCACCACCTACCTGAAGATGATGAGCCACACCGCGCCGGTCAACATCGGCGTGTTCTTCGGCCTGTCCGGGCGCGTGTACACCACCTCCAGTGCCTGCACCTCCGGCAGCCAGGGCGTGGGTGCGGCCTATGAAGCGATCCGCAGTGGCAAGCAGACGGTGATGGTGGCCGGCGGTGCCGAGCAGCTCGATGCCACCGCAGCGGCGGTGTTCGACACCCTGTTCGCCACCAGCGTGCGCAACGATGCGCCGCAGACCACCCCGCGCCCGTTCGATGCCGGCCGTGATGGCCTGGTGCTGGGCGAGGGCGCCTGCACGCTGATCCTGGAAGACCTGGAGCACGCGCAGGCGCGCGGCGCCACCATCCTTGCCGAGGTGGTCGGCTACGGCACCAACAGCGATGGCCAGCACGTCACCCAGCCCAGCGCCGACACCATGGCCCAGGCCATGCGCCTGGCGCTGGAGGATGCCGGCCTGGACGCGGCGCAGATCGACTACGTCAACGCCCACGGCACCGCCACCGACCACGGTGACATCGCCGAAACCCAGGCGACCGCGCAGGTGTTCGGCAACCGCGTGCCGATCAGCTCGCTGAAGAGCTATGTCGGCCACATGCTGGGTGCCTGTGGCGCGTTCGAGGCCTGGCTGAGCATCCAGATGATGCGCGCCGGCTGGTTCGCGCCGACCCTGAACCTGGCCGAGGTCGACCCGCGCTGTGGCCAGCTCGACTTCATCACCGGGCAGGGCCGCGAACTGCAGGCCGAGTACGTGATGAGCAACAACTTCGCCTTCGGCGGCATCAACACCTCACTGGTGTTCCGCCGCTGGAGCGAGTGATCCACCGCCCCACCGCACTGTTTCCGCCATCCACCCGCACCCCTGACAAGGAGAAGTTTCGATGCGCCGCACTCTCATGATCGCCACTGCCACCGCGCTGCTGGCCCTGACCTCCACCGCCTCTGCCCGCGATACCCGCGTCGAGCAGTCCCTGCAGGAGCTGGTCAGCTCGCAGGCTGCCAAGGACGCCGGCATCGACGGCAGCGTGCGCTTCTACCTGGCCGGCCAGCCGGTCAGCGTGCAGCAGCGCCTGGGTGAAGACGTGACCAACAAGAAGACCAACGCCGCCAACAAGAGCGATGCCGAGGCCTGCCGCTGGGTCGCGCTGTCGGCGCTGCGCGCGCTGCAGGACGGCGCCAGGTCGCGCGGCGCCAACGCTGTGGTCGACATCGTCAGCTACTACAAGAAGAACGAGTTCAAGAGCAGCACCAATTACGAGTGCTACGCCGGCACCATCCTCGCCGGTGTCGCGCTGAAGGGTACCTACGCCAAGGTCAAGTAAGCGCCCGCGTGGCGGCGGCGTTGGCTGAACGTCGCCGCCACATTGCTGAACCTCGCAGGGGAAACGCCGCCGATCGCGCCGCCATCGTCGGCTGACGGCTTTCCCCGGTGTCGGCTTTCCGACACAATCATGGCTCTTCCCGGGTTATCGTCCCGCGGACATGCACGCCTACGTCTATAAAAGCCAACTCAAGCCGGACACCTACGTCTACGTTCCCCGACGCGATGATTTCAGCGCGCTGCCCGCGCCGCTGCTCACCTCGCTGGGGACGCTCGCCTTCGTCCTGGAGGTGGCCCTGGATGTCCAGCGCCGCCTGGCCCAGGCCGATCCTGAAAAGGTCCGCAGCGAAATGAGCGAACGCGGGTTCTACCTGCAGGTACCGCCGTCGGTGGCCAGCCTGATGCCGCGACACTATGACTGACACCTCCCGTCCGCGTGCCCTGTCGATCGCCTTCGCCGTGGGTGCCATGCTGGCGTTGGGCGCTGCGGTGGGCGGTGTGCCGGGTGCCATCCTTGCCGCACTGGCGCAGCCGGCGTTCGCGCTGGGCGTGTCGTGGTGGCGTCGCAGCCGTGCGCTGCTGCCGCTGAAGGTGGTCGCACGGCAGGACGTGCCCGCACTGCTGGCGCTGTGGGCTGCCGCGCCATTGCTGCTGGCACTGCTGCTGGCCTGGCCGCTGGCGGCCCTGCGTGACAGCGGCAGCCTGGCGGCGGTACTGGGCCTGAGCGTGCTGGTCAGTGCCGGCCTGCTGGCGGCCTGGCGCACCTGGCCGCTATGGAACGATGTCGAACGCCTGGATGGCAGCCTGGCCCAGCACTGGCAGGCGCTGGCCGGCCGCGACCTGACCGCCTGGCGTGGTCTTGGCGTGGCGGCGCTGGTGATCGCCTTGGCCGCACTGGTGGTGCTGCCGGCCTGGCCGGGCCTGTTGCCGGACGGCGCACGCTGGCCCGCCGCACTGGCGGTCGTGCTGCTGTCGCCGGCGCTGCACCTGCTGCTGCAGCGGGTCGCGCCCGCGCCGCTGGTGTCGCTGCGCCCCAGCCCGTTCGCCGCTGCCAGCAGCGAACAGGAACCGATGTTCCCCGCTGCGGCCGAAACCGCGCCGCTGGAGGCGATGGCGCCGCAGGAACTGACACCGGCCCTGTATGAGGCCGCGCGCCAGGGCCGCGTCGACCGCGGCCTGCAGCTGCTGCAGGCCGGTGCTGATCCGTATGCGCTGCCGGACCCGAACTGGCGTGACCAGCGCAGCCTGGCGGTGCTGGCGGCGGTGCTGCCGGACCTGCGCCTGCTGCGCGAGCTGATTGCCCGCGGCGTAGATGTGAACGCGCCGCACCGGGGCATGACCCCGCTGCTGGCCGCCACCCGCGACAGCTGGCATGGCCGCCCCGAAGCGGTGATGACCCTGCTCGCCAACGGCGCCGATTCACGTGCCACCGACAGCGATGGCAACACCCCGCTGCACCATGCCGCACGCAGTTCCGACCCGGGCGTTGCCGCGCTGCTGCGCGATGCCGCCGCCGAAGTCGATGCGCTGAACCGCGAGGGCTGGTCGCCGCTGGCGGTGGCCTGCCAGGTCGGCAACTGGCGCCTGGCCCGCTTCCTGCTCGAGCGCGGTGCACGCAGCGAACCGGCCGACGGCACCCCGGTACTGCTGGCCGCCGCCGCCACCGAGGACGACGATCCGGCCGGCGTGCAGCTGCTGCTCAAGCACAAGGCACGCGCTGACGCGCGTGATCGCCAGCGCCGCAGCGCGCTGCACGAGGCAGCGCTGGCCGGCCACGTGGAGATCATCGGCGTGCTGCTGGGCGCCGGCGCCAACCTGGAAGCGCGCGATGCACTGGGCCGCACGCCGTGGCTGGAAGCCGCCCGTGCCGGCCGTGCCGCCGTGGTCGAGCACCTGCTGCCGCACAAGCCGGACCTGGTCGCGGTGGACGGCGAAGGCCGCAATGCGGTGCAGCTGGCAGTGATGGCCGAGGATGTCTCGCCGCTGCTGATCAAGCGCCTGGTGGAACTGGGCATCGCCGCCGACGCCACCGACCCGGTTGGCCGCCGCGCGGTGGACTATGCGGCCGAAGCGGGCCGCTGGGCGATCGTGGCCCTGCTGGACCCGTCCTATCCGCTGCCGGCAGCCGTCAGTGATGGCCTGGCCGAGCGCGGTGAAGCGGCCAGCGCCAGCGGCCTGTTGCCGGACCGTCCGCCGCTGACCCTGCTGCGCGAAGCGCTGGGCTTCGGCAACACCGATGGCATGGCCGCGCTGGCCAGGCTGTGCCAGCCGGAAGAACTGGGCGGCCTGCTGCTCGATCCGGAGCTGGCCCTGGAGCCGCGCGCGGTCGATTGGCTGCTGGCCCACGGTGCCGATCCCTATGTGCGCGACGCCTGCGCCGATACGCCGATGTTCGCGCTGCTGTCGCGCGGCATCGACGCGGTGCCGGCGCTGCAGGTCATGCTGCAGCGCGGCCTGTCGCCGGCCGGGCGCGGTGGGCTGGCACGCTTCCTGGCCGCCTGCGCACAGCACGACCAGGCCGCCCGCGGCCTGGAACAACTGGCGCTGGAACTGCTGGAGCGTGGCGCCGATCCGTTCGCCGCTTCGCCGGCCGGTGACCCACCGCTGTCGCTGGCGGTACGCCTGGGCTGGCTGCGCCTGCAGCAGGCCCTGCTCAAGGCCGGTGTCGATCGCGAAGCGCGCGACAGCCATGGCATGACCGCACTGCATCTGGCCACCGCCCTGGCCCGCGAAGGCGCGCTGAAGCTGCTGGTGCAGCACGGTGCCTCGCCGGAAGCACGTGCCGCCGACGGTCAGACGCCACTGGGCGTGGCGCTGTCGATCGGTCGCCGTGACCTGGCCGACTGGCTGGACTGGCGGGTGTGGCCGCTGCCGCGCCGTACCCTGCGCGAGGCCGATCTGCCGGCCGCTGCGATGGCCGGTGATGTGGACGCCGTGCGCCGCCTGATCGATCTGGGATTTGCCGTCGACGCGGTCGACGCACAGGGCTGCACCGCGCTGCTGCGTGCGGCCGGTGGTGGCCACCTGGCCGTGACCGACCTGCTGCTGGCGCGCGGTGCCGATCCGCAGCACGCCGCTGCAAGCGGTGCGACGCCGCTGTCGGCGGCGGTCAGCATGCGCCAGGTTGACATCGTTTCGGCCCTGCTCGATGCCGGCGCCAAGCTGGAACATCGCCTGCCGGGCGGGGTGACCGTGCTGATGCTGGCCTCGGCGCTGGGCCTGCCGGACATCGTCGCGCGCCTGCTCACTGCCGGTGCCGACGTGCATGCCGGTGACGCGCAGCAGCTGGGCCCGCTGCACTGTGCCGCGCTGTACGGTTTCAGTGCCCGCGACCGCTCGCGCCTGCTGGCCCTGCTCGACACCCTGCTGTTGGCGGGCGCCGAGCCGGACCAGGCCGCCGCCGGTTCGGTCACGCCGCTGCTGCTGCTGCTGGGCGCACGCGCCGAGCCGGGAACCGCCTGCGACGAGCAGGTGGTGATGGCGGCGGTAGAGCGCCTGCTGGATGAGGACGTCAGCCTGGACGTGCGCGATCCGCGCGGCTTCGGCCCGCTGCATCTGGCCGCCCTGCATGGACTGCCGCTGCTGGTGCAGCGCCTGTTGCGCGCCGGTGCCGATCCGGAAGTGCGCGACAGCCTCAACCGCAGCCCGCGCGAGATCGCGGTGATGCGCGGCTTCATCGACGTCGCTGGCGAGTTCGAACCGCGCGTGCCGGGCGTTTCGTCGATGGCGCGGTTCCTGCGCGACAACGGTTGAGCACCGGGATCGGAATCCGCAGTGGGTAGTGCTGGCCGCTGGCCGGCAACCTGCTGAGACCTCCGGGATACCGAGGCTGCCGGCCAGCGCCCGGCACTACCGGGTCCGCCATCGATCGGGTCGGTGCCAACCCTGCCCCCGGTGGGTGCCGATCCTGCCACCGGTGGGTGCCGACCGTTGGTCGGCACGCCTACTTGCCGTCGCTTTCCGCGTCGGCCTCGAACAGATGCATCAGGTCGTTGCGTGCGTCGCGCGAGGTCTGGATCACCGCTGCCTCGTCGTCGTACACCAGATACTGGTCGCGCAGCAGCTGCTCATCGTGCTCGCGGAAGCGCTGCACATGGCGTTCGGCCACGTCCGGCGCCACGCCCAGCGCGGTCAGCACGCGCCCGCTCATCTCAAGGCTGGTGCCGAACACTTCGCGGAACGGCTCGGCCGACATGTCCATCAGGCGCCACGCATGCTGGCGGTTGCGTGCACGCGCCAGCACCGTCGCGTCCGGGTACAGCCGGCGCACCATGCGTACCGCGCGCAGGTTGGTCTCCGGGTCATCCACGGTGATCACGAACACATCGATGTGCTCGCCCCCCGCCGCACGCAGCATCTCCGGCCGGGTCGGATCGCCGTAGTACAGCTGGTTGCCGAAGCGGCGCAGGTCGGCAACGGTGTCCGGGTTCGCCTCCAGCGCCACGAACGGCACCTTCTGCGCGGTCAGCAGGCGCGCGATCACCTGGCCGAAGCGCCCCATGCCGGCGATCAGCACCTTGGGCCGGTTGTCCGGCGCCACCTTGTCGGCCTCGGCCGCCGCGCGTGGTGCGGCTTTTTCCTGGCCGAGCAGCTTGAGCAGCGCGATCATCAGCAGCGGCGTGATCGCCATCGACAGGCCGACGATCGCCACCAGCCGGTCGTGGTTGGCGTTGCCCAGCAGGTGCGCGCGCTGTGCCTCGTTGAATACCACGAAGGCAAACTCGCCGCCCAGCCACAGCACGCTGCCCAGCAGCAGCGATTGCCGCGAGCTGAGCCGGGCGACACGTCCAACCGCGTAGAGCAGGCTGAACTTGACCACCAGCAGGATGCCGACACCCGCGGCGATCAGCCACGGCTCGGCGGCGATGCGGTCCAGGTCGATGCCCATGCCCACTGCGATGAAGAACAGGCCCAGCAGCAGCCCCTTGAACGGTTCGATCTGCGCTTCCAGCTCATGCCGGAACTCCGAATCGGACAGCAGCACGCCGGCCAGGAACGCGCCGAGGCTGGGGCTGAGGCCGGCTTCCTGCATGAACCAGGCGGTGCCCAGCACCACCAGCAGGGCGGTGGCAGTGAATACTTCCGGGCTGCGGGTGCGCGCAATGATGCTGAACACCTTGCGCAGCACCGGTCGTCCGCACAGGATCACCACCGCCAGCGCACCCAGCGCCACGGCCGCATCTTCCCAGCGCAGGGTCTCGTTCTTCACTCCGCCCAGCAGGGGGATGGCCGCCAGCAGCGGGATCGCGATCAGGTCCTGGAACAGCAGGATGGCGAACCCGAGCCGGCCATGGTCGCTGTTGATCGCCTTGTGCTCGGACAGCAGCTGCAGGCCGACCGCGGTGGACGACAGCGCCAGCGCCACGCCGACCACCAGCGCGCTCTTCCACTGGAAGTGATCGAGCAGCAGCAGGCCGCCCAGCACCAGCCCGGACAACGCCACCTGCGCCGCGCCGGCGCCGAACACCGAGCGCCGCATCACCTTCAGGCGTGCCGGTGACAGCTCCAGGCCGATCACGAACAGCAGCATCACCACACCGATCTCGGCGGCACCGAGGATGCGGTCGGCGTCCTGCACGAAGCCCAGCCCGTCCGGGCCCAGCACCACGCCGGCCGCCAGGTAGCCCAGTACCGCGCCGAAGCCGAACTTCTTGAACACCGGCACGGCGATGACCGCCGCCAGCAGCAGCACCAGGGCCAGTTCCAGACCACCGCTATGCATGGGAATACCTGGTCATCGGGGGAGCCCGCTGTGCGTCCGTTCGGATGGGGGAGGGCGTGGCGAGCGCCACCACGACATTATGCGCGCCGGCCTGTGTATGCACGAGAACAACCGGCCGGGCGGCCACCCAGCGCGGGGCGCCCAGGTTGACCTGCATGGCCCACGGGTCCAGACTGCCCGCCGCTGGCGGCGCGTCCGTTGGCATACGCATCCCGGAGTCCCCAACCCATGTCCAGCGACAGTAGAAGTCGACCTCGTTCGACGCCAGCGATGGCCACCGCCTGACACCGGGACGGTTTGCCTGCGTTGGCGTTGCGCGAGGTCGCATCCCCACAAGGCAAAACCGATGAACCAGAAGCAATTGCTGCGCCCGGTGGCCGATGCCGCCGCACTGGCCGCACCGCTGGCGAACTACAACACCGCCGACGCGGTGGAATTCCTCAACACGCTGGACCTGACCCGCGCCGCGGAAACGCTGGCTGCGCTGCCGTTGCCGCGTGCAGTGAAGATGCTCGAAGCGCCGGAGCTGCACCGCAGCGGTGAGCTGGTGGCCGCGCTGCCACCCGCGCGGGCTGCGGCGCTGCTGGGCCTGATGGCCGACGACCGCGCGACCGACATCGTCCACGAGCTGGATGAGGAAGAGCGCGCGCGGTTGATCCCGCTGCTGGGCACCGACGCCCGCCAGGTCATCCAGAAGCTGCTCAGCTACCCGCCGAACACCGCCGGCGCACTGATGACCACCGAGTACGTGGCGGTGCCCGCCAGCTGGACCGTGGCGCAGACCCTGCAGCACATCCGCCAGGTCGAGCGCACCCGCGAGACGGTGTACGCGATCTACGTGCTGGAGCCGGCCAGCCAGCAGCTGCAGCAGGTGGTGACCATGCGCCGGCTGATCACCGGCCTGCCCGAGGAATCGATCCTGGACGTGGCCCAGGTCAATCCGCCGGTAACAGTGGATGCGCTGATGGACCAGGAAGAGGTGGCACGGCTGATCCGCCGCCACGACCTGCTGGCGATTCCGGTGGTCGACGCGCAGCAGCAGATGCTCGGCATCGTCACCGTGGACGACGTGCTCGATGCGCTGATCGAGGAATCCACCGAGGACGCGCACAAGTTCGGCGGCATGGAAGCGCTGGACAAGCCGTACATGCAGATCGGCTTCTTCGAGATGCTGCGCAAGCGCGCCGGCTGGCTGAGCGTGCTGTTCCTGGGCGAGATGCTGACGGCCAGCGCGATGCAGCACTACGAGGACGAACTGGCGCGCGCGGTGGTGCTGACCCTGTTCATCCCATTGATCATGAGTTCGGGCGGCAATTCCGGCTCGCAGGCCACCTCGCTGCTGATCCGCAGCCTGGCACTGCGCGAACTGCGCCTGCGCGACTGGTGGAAGGTGGCCCTGCGCGAAGTGCCGACCGGCATGGTGCTGGGCGCCATCCTCGGCTGCCTGGCCATCGTGCGCATCGTGATCTGGCAGCTGGGCGGCCTGCACGACTACGGCGAGCACTGGATCCTGCTGGCGATCACCATCGGCGCCGCGCTGGTGGGCATCGTCACCTTCGGTTCGCTGTCCGGCTCGATGCTGCCCTTCATCCTGAAGCGGCTCGGCTTCGACCCGGCCAGCGCCTCGGCCCCGTTCGTGGCCACCCTGGTGGATGTGACCGGCCTGGTGATCTACTTCAGCATCGCCGCGATGATCCTGCACGGCACGCTGCTGTAACAAAACGTGCACGCCGGGGTCGGATCCCTTCGCGCAGCGAAGGGCTCTGACCCCGGATATCCGCAGCAGGGGATCAGAGCCCTTTCCTGCGAAAAGGGGTCCGACCCCGCCTCCGACCCCATCGCCACGGAATTTGGGTACCGTAGGCGCATGAGTACCTACCACCTGCAGTCCGTGTTCCGTCCGCAGTCGGTCGCGGTGATCGGCGGCAGCCCGCGCGAGCGTTCGGCCGGGCGCGCGGTGATGCGCAACCTGCGTGGCACCGGCTTCCCCGGCAAGGTGGCGTGGATCAATCCGCGGCGTGCCGAGATCGATGGCATCCGCACGGTCAAGCGGCTGAAGGACCTGGACTGGGTGCCCGACCTGGTGGTGATCACCGCACCAGCGGCGATCGTGCCGCAGGTGGTGCGCACTGCCGCCGAACGTGGCGTGCAGGCGGCGATCATCCTCACCGCGCACCTGGGCGAAGGCCCCGGTTCGTTGTCTGCACAGGTAGAGGCGGTGGCGCGCAAGCATGGCCTGCGCATCCTCGGGCCGCATTGCCTGGGCGTGATCGCGCCGCACGCGCGGCTCAATGCCAGCATCGCCGCACATTTTCCGCAGGCCGGCGACCTCGCGTTGATCTCCGAATCCTCGGCCATTGCCGCCGCGCTGGTGGAATGGGGCGTGGCGCGCTCGGTCGGGTTCTCCGCCGTGGTCTCGCTGGGCGATACGATGGACGTCGACTTCGGCGACCTGCTCGACTACTTCGCCACCGACTACCGTACCCGCGCCATCCTGCTCTACGTCGAGCAGATCAAGGACGCGCGCAAGTTCATGTCGGCCGCGCGTGCCGCCGCCCGCGCCAAGCCGGTGGTGGTGGTGAAGTCCGGCCGCGCCGAGCGCGTGCAGCCGGGCAGCCGCGATACCCATGTGCAGGCCCTGGCCCGCGCCGATGATGTGTACGGTGCGGCCTTCAACCGCGCCGGGCTGCTGCGCGTCGGTGCGCTGGACGAGCTGTTCACCGCCGCCGAATCACTGGGGCGGCTGGGCACCTTCCCTGGCCGCCGCCTGGCCATTCTCAGCAATGGTGGCGGCGTCGGCCGCCTTGCCGTGGACCAGCTGATCGCGCTGCGTGGCACGCTGGCCACCCTGTCCGACAGCACGGTGCAGAAGCTCGATGCGGTATTGCCACAGGGCTGGTCGCGCAGCAATCCGGTCGACATCGTGGTCGACGCCGATGGTGACCGCTATGCCGCGGCCATCGAAGCGCTGCTGGCCGACAACGAGAATGACGCGGTGATGGTGGTCAACGTGCCGACCGCGTTC
Source organism: Stenotrophomonas sp. YJH_SMC_65 (assembly GCF_059369475.1). Taxonomy (NCBI): domain Bacteria; kingdom Pseudomonadati; phylum Pseudomonadota; class Gammaproteobacteria; order Lysobacterales; family Lysobacteraceae; genus Stenotrophomonas; species Stenotrophomonas sp. YJH_SMC_65. The sequence goes on along the minus strand of NZ_JCAFSR010000008.1, from coordinate 104,152 downwards.
ACCTCATCGGCGGACGCCGCGCAGGCACTCACCCGCACGCTCGGCCTGCGCCCGCGCCACCACCGCGACAAGCCGGTGTTCGCGGTGTGGCTGGGCAACGACGACCAGGCCACCGCCACGCTCAACGCGGCGCGGGTGCCGACCTATCCGACCGAGGCCGAAGCCGTACGTGGCTTCCAGCATCTGGTGCGCTACCGCGAAGCGCAGAACGCGTTGATGGAAACGCCGCCCAGCCTGCCGCAGGACTTCAGCGTCGACACGGCCGCCGCGCGCGCACTGGTCGATGCCGCGCTGGCCAACGGCCAGCAGTGGCTGGACCCGCTGGCTACGCATGAACTGCTCAAGGCCTACGGCATTCCCTCCGCGCCGGTGATGCATGCGCGTGATGCGCACGAGGCGATGGACCTGGCGCAGCCGCTGCTGGAACGCGGTGCCACGGTCGCGCTGAAGATTCTCTCGCCGGATATTCCGCACAAGTCGGAAGTGGATGGTGTGCGCCTGAACCTGTCCACGCTGCCGGCGGTGCAGAGCGCGGCCAACGCGATCCTGTCGCGCGCACGCCAGCTGCGGCCGGATGCGCGTGTCGATGGCCTGCTGGTGCAGCCGACCATCGTGCGTCCGAAGGCGCGCGAGTTGATTGTCGGCATCGCCGATGACGCGACGTTCGGCCCGGTGATCGTGGTCGGTCGCGGCGGCACTGCCGTCGAAGTGATCAACGACAAGGCGCTGGCGCTGCCGCCGCTGGACCTGCGCCTGGCCCACGAGCTGATTGGCCAGACCCGCGCCTCGCGCATCCTCAAGGCCTACGGTGACGTGCCGGCGGCTGACGAGCGCGCACTGGCGCTGGCGCTGGTGAAGCTGGCACAACTGGCCGCCGACATTCCCGAAGTGCGTACGCTGGACATCAACCCGTTGCTGGTCGACGGCAAGGGCATCCTCGCCCTCGACGCCCGCGTGGCGGTGGCGCCGTCGCGCATCCTGCACAAGGGCCGCGGCCATCCACGTTTCTCGGTGTTCCCGTACCCGAAGGAGTGGGAGCGCACCATCGAACTGTCCGATGGCGGCCGTGCCTTCGTGCGCCCGGTGCGGCCGGAGGACGACGCGCTGTTCCGTGCGTTCTTCGCCCGCGTCAGCGACGAGGACCTGCGCCTGCGCTTCTTCCAGTCGGTGAAGCACTTCAGCCACGAGTTCATCGCGCGCCTGACCCAGCTCGACTACGCGCGCTCGATTGCGCTGGTGGCGATCGAACCGCGCAGCGGCGAGATGCTGGGCGCGGTGCGCCTGCACGCCGATGCCGATTACCACCGTGGCGAGTACGGCATCCTGATCCGCTCGGACCTGAAGGGCCACGGCATCGGCTGGCGGCTGATGGCGATCATGATCGAGTACGCCAAGTGGCTGGGCCTGGACGTGGTCGAAGGCCAGGTGCTGCGCGAGAACAGCACCATGCTGGCGATGTGCCAGAGCCTGGGCTTCAAGACGAAGCTGGACCCGGACGACCCGACGGTGATGATGGTGACCCTGCCGGTGCAGCAGGTCGAGGTGCCCGACGTGCCATTGTAGAGCCGAGCCCACGCTCGGCTGCCTTGCATCACACGGGCACGCCTGAGCCGGGCATGGGCTCGGCTCTACAGCTTCAACGCATGGGTTCCACCACCACCGCCGTGCCATAGCACAGCACTTCGGTCAGCCCGGTCATCACATCGGTGGCGTCGTAGCGCATGCCGATAATCGCGTTGGCACCCAGCTGCCGCGCATGCTTGACCATGTCGCGGTAGGTTTCCTCGCGGGCCTGTTCGCACAGTTCGGTATAGATGGTGATGTTGCCACCGAAGAGCGTCTGGATACCGCCGAGGAAGTTGCCGACGATCGAGCGCGAGCGCACGGTGATGCCGCGCACCACACCGAGGTTGCGCACGACGCGGTGCCCAGGCAGCTCGAAGGCGGTGGTGACCAGCGCATCATCGAAGCGGAGCGCGGGTGGGGTGGGGGTGCCGCTGTTGTAGGGGTCTGCCATGGTCGCGTCCGTATCGCCGCCTTCTGTAGAGTCGAGCCATGCTCGACGGGCTGTGCAGCAGTCGAGCATGGCGCGACTCTACAACGCAACCGCCTGTTGCGGCATGGTTCCGTCACCGTGCTGGCGCGACAATACCCCCATGACCGACCGTATTCCCCTGCTGCTGCTGCCCGGCCTGCTCAACGATGCCGAGCTGTGGCGCGCGCAGCTGGCCGACCTGGCCGACATCGCCGACTGCACCGTGGGCGACCAGACCCGTGGCGAGACCCTGCAGGCGGTGGCCGAGGACGTGCTCGCACAGGCACCGGAGCGCTTTGCGCTGGCCGGTTTCTCATTGGGCGGCTTCGTCGCCCAGCAGATCCTGCGCATTGCGCCGGAGCGCGTGCTGCAGCTGGCGCTGATCGATACCTCGATCCACGCCGATTCACCGGAACGTGCCGAGCAGCGCCGCAGCCAACGTGCCAGCGTGCGCCTGCCGGGGAAGTTCCACGGCTTCGGCGATGTGCTGATGCGCAGCTACATCGATGCGTCGCGGCTGGATGACTACGTGCTGGTGCAGCGCGTGCGCGACATGACCGCCCGCCTGGGCGCGGACGTGTTCCTGCGCCAGAGCGCGCTGGAACGCCGCGATGGCCATGATGTGCTGGCCGGCTACCGCGATCCGCTGCTGATCGTGTGCGGCGCGAACGATCGCATCACGCCGCTGGCGGGGAGCGAGGAAATGCACGCGATGGTGCCGCACTCGCAGCTGGTGGTGGTGCCCGACTGCGGGCACCTGGCACCGATGGAGAAACCGGACGAGGTCAGTGCGGCGATGCGTGGGTGGTTGCTGCAGGGCAGGGGATGATCCCCGCCCTCTCGTAGGTGCCGACCTTGGTCGGCACGGTGTTCCAACGATCGATCAGGGCTCAGTGCCGACCAAGGTCGGCACCTACCTGTAGAGCCGAGCCATGCTCGGCTCTACAACACCACTGCCTCAATCCCAGGCCGGGGCGATGCCTTCCGGGTTGGCCAGGCGATGGCCGCGGTCGAGCTTGGCGATCTGTGCCATGTCTTCGTCGGTCAGGCGGATCGCTGCCGCTTCCAGGTTGCTCGCCAGGTTCTCGCGCTTGGTCGAGGACGGAATGACCGAGAAACCCTGCTGCAGCGCCCAGGCCAGCGCGACCTGCGCCGGCGTGGCCTGGTGGCGTCCGGCAATGGCCTGGATCACCGGGTCCTTGATCACCTCGCCGTAGGCCAGGCTCATGTAGGCGGTGATGTGGATGCCGTTGTCCTGCAGGAACTTCACCAGCAGGCGATTCTGCAGGTAGGGGTGGATTTCGATCTGGTTGGTGGCAATGGCACCGGCGCCGAGGATGCCGATCGCCTTGCGGGTCTGCGCGATGGTGAAGTTGGAGATGCCGATCTCGCGGGTCAGGCCCTGCGCCTTGGCTTCAGCCAGTGCGGCCAGGTACTCCTCCATCGGCACGTCGACCTTGTCGTTCGGCGATGGCCAGTGGATCAGCGCCAGGTCGACGTACTCGGTTCGCAGCTTTTCCAGGCTGGTGCGCAGGCTGGCCAGCAGCGCATCGCGCTTGAACGCGGTGATCCAGACCTTGGTGGTCAGGTAGATCTCATCGCGCGGCACGCCGGAATCGGCGATGGCCTGGCCGACCTCGGCTTCGTTGCCGTAGATCTGCGCGGTATCGATGGCGCGGTAGCCGACCGCCAGCGCGTTGCGCACGGAGTCGATCACGGTCTGGTCTTTCAGGCGGAAGGTGCCGAGACCGAAGGCGGGGACAGTCATGGGGGCTCCAGCAGAGGGGGAGGGAGGCGGGAATATCCACGAAAGGGTAGGCCAGCGGCCGTGTGCATGCCGGCAACGGTGCATTGCATCGACGTGTACGGCGGCAGGTGGTGGTGGGTGCGGACCGTTGGTCCGCACTGATCATGCCGCCACCCGTGCAGCGTTGGACGCTGCCGGCCAGCGGCCGGCATTCCCCCTGTCTGCGCTCCACGGTAGTGCCGGCCGCTGGCCGGCAACCGGATCAATCAAGCCGCGCGTGCCAGCCCGCCCTTCGCCGCCGCCGTGGTCGACAGGTCGAACACATCCACCGCATCGATCAGGCGGTTGGCCTGCTGCTCCAGGCTGCGCGCGGCGGCGCTGGCTTCTTCCACCAGCGCGGCGTTCTGCTGGGTCGTGCCGTCCATCTGGATCACGGTCTGGCTGACCTGTTCGATGCCCGCGCTCTGCTCCTGCGAGGCCGCGGAGATCTCGGCCATGATGTCGGTCACGCGCTGCACCGATGCAACGATCTCGCCCATGGTGTCGCCTGCCTCGCGCACGCGCTGTGCGCCATGGCCAACCTGTTCCACCGAGGCTTCGATCAGTGACTTGATCTCCTTCGCGGCTGCCGCCGAGCGCTGCGCCAGCGTACGCACTTCGCTGGCGACCACCGCGAAGCCGCGGCCCTGTTCGCCGGCGCGTGCCGCTTCCACCGCAGCATTCAGCGCCAGGATGTTGGTCTGGAAGGCGATGCCATCGATGACGCTGATGATCTCGGCGATCTGCCGCGACGAGGTCTCGATCGCGCCCATCGTCGCCACCACCTGGCCGACCACGCTGCCACCGTGCGAGGCGACCGTATGGGCGCCGATCGCCAGCTGGTTGGCCTGGCGCGCATGTTCGGCGTTCTGGCGCACGGTGGAGGTCAGCTCCTCCATCGATGCCGCGGTCTCCTCCAGGTTGGCCGCCTGCTGCTCGGTGCGGCGCGACAGGTCATTGTTGCCGGCGGCGATCTCCGCGGCGGCGGTGTGGATGTTGCCGGAGGCGTACTTGATGTCGGTGACGATGGTCGCCAGCTGCGTGGCGGTGGTATTGGCATCGCCGGCGATACGGGCGAACACCCCCTGGAAATCACCGTGCATGCGCGCGCCGAGACGGCCATCGGCGATGGCGCGCAGCATCGTCGAGACTTCGCCGAGGTTCAGTTCGGTGGTCTGCATCAGGCGGTTCAGGCCATCGACCATCGCGCGGAAGTCATGCTCGAAGCGCGCGCTGTCGCCACGCTGGCTGAAGTCTCCCGCGCCGGCAGCTTCGGCCAGGCGGCGGATCTCGCCATTGATCAGGCCGAGGTTGTGCTTGGCCATGTCCAGCGCTTCGGTGATCACCGCCTTCTCGCCGGGCAGGCGTTCCATGTCCTGGCTGAGGTCGCCGACCGCGTAGCGGCCCATGATCGAGATCGCGCGCATCTTCACCCGGATATGCGCATCGACCAGTGCGTTGCAGTCGGCCACCATGGTGCCGAACGCGCCGGGGAAGGCAGCGGCGTCCATGCGATGGCTGATGGTGCCGGCTTCGTGCGCCTGCGCCATCGCGGCCTGTGCATCCAGCACGCTGCGCAGCGTGGATTGCACCGCCTGCATGGCCTGCGCGAGGCGACCGATCTCGTCGCGGCTGCGCACCTGTACTGCGTGCTGCAGGTCACCGGCGGCCACCGCGCGCGCCGCTGCTTCCACTGCCAGCACCGGCTGCACCACCGCACGCCGCAGCCACCAGGCCAGACCGATCAGCAGCAGCACGGCGGCCAGCACGGTCAGCGCCGCGCACAGCAGCAGGGTCTGCCGGGCCTGCTGCGAACGGGACGCCACCGCCGCTTCAGCCACCTGCGTGGCGTGCGTGCTCAGCGCATCCAGAGCCATCGCCACCGGGCGATCCTTGCCGCGCACCAGGTTGTCGCCGGCCGCGGGATCGTAGCCGGCCGCGGCAAATGCCTGCAGCGCCGCGTGATAGTCCTGCTGCAGCTGCGCGTGCAGGCCAACGAACGCCTGCGCCAGCTCACGCGTGCGCGGGTCCGGGCTGGTGGCCAGACCCTTGGCCAGTTGCCCGACCAGGCGGCCTTCGCTGTCGAAGCCATCCAGGTGGCGTTGGCGCAGCGCATCGTCGTGCCCGCGCAGCAGCACGTTCTTCCATTCCTGCACCTGGCCACGGAACTCACGCTGCAGGCGTTCGGCATCGCGGCTGTGCGCGACTTCGGGCGGGACCTCGGTGGACAACTTCAACCAGGCGGAGGCCAGGCCTGCCAGCGCGCACAGCAGGACCACGGCCAAGCCAACAGAAACCGCGCCGAGCAGCTTGGACTGCAGGCGCGGAGCACGGACAGACGCATTCATCGGGAAGCACTCTCGGGAAGGGGCAATGCGGTATCGACCCGCTACGCTTCCGCTGAAGTGCGACGAACATCACATTAGCGTTTCGTTTAGTGATGTGAAGGAAGTGTTTCATAGGACAAATGTGTCCATATGGAACAAATGCGGACCCTGGACAGGGGATATAAATGTAACTAATGTAGTTACATGAAATCCGCGAACCCGCTCTCTGACGCCCTGCACGTGATGGCGCATCTGGTCGGCCAGGATGGCCCGCGCACCTCCGGGCAGCTGGCGTCCTGCCTGCCGACCCATCCGGTGGTGATCCGCCGTCTGCTGGCGCAGCTGCACAAGGCCAGCTTGGTACGCAGCACCCGCGGTCATGGCGGTGGCAGCCAGCTGGCCCGCGACGCTGCAACGATCACCCTGCATGACATCTACCTGGCCGTGGGCGCACCACCGCTGGTGCAGGTCGGCGCCCGCGACGCCGGCGGCGGCTGCCCGATCCAGCAGCTGGTCAACAGCGCGCTGCTGGAGGGGGCACGCGAGGCACAGCGGTTGCTGGAGGCGCGCCTGCGGGCGACCACGCTGGACCAGCTCGGCGCCGACTTCGCCCGCCATCTCGCCCATCACCGTTCCCTGGAAGGTCCTCATGAATCCTGATGTGCTCATCGTCGGCGGCAGCTACGCCGGCATTGCCGCCGGCCTGATCCTGGCCCGCGCCCGGCGGCCGGTCACCGTCATCGACGCCGGCTCGCCGCGCAACCGCTTCGCCAGCCATTCGCACGGGGTGCCAGGGCTGGATGGCATCAGCGGCGCCGAGCTGCTGAAGACCGCGCGCCAGCAGCTGCTGGATTACCCCAGCGTGCGCTGGGTGCATGCCGAGGCTGTGCAGGCCAACGCCAGCGCAGAGGGCGTGGAAGTACGTACCGCCGATGGCCAGGTGCTGGCCGCGCGCAAGCTGCTGCTGGCCAGCGGTATCGCCGACCAGCTGCCGGAACTGCCCGGGCTGGCCGAGCGCTGGGGCAGCACCGTGCTGCACTGCCCCTACTGCCATGGTTACGAAGTGGGTGGCGGCGCCATCGGCCTGCTTGGCGGCCATCCGATGTCCGCCGGCAAGGCGCCGCTGTTTGCCGACTGGGGCAATGTCACCTTCTTCAGCCAGGGCCTGCCGATCACCGATGAGGAACGGGCTGCCATGCAGCAGCGCGGCGTGCAGATCGAGACGTCGCCGGTGCTGGGCGTGCAGGGCGACCAGCCGACCTGGCTGGAAGTGGAGCTGGCCGATGGCCGCCGCATCGCCCAGCGTGCGCTGTTCGTACCGGCCACCCAGGCGATGGCCACGCCATTGGTGCAGCAGCTTGGCTGCACCTTGGTCGAGAGCCCGCTGGGGGTGCTGATCGAGGTCGACATGATGAAGCAGACCTCGGTGCCCAACGTGTACGCCGCAGGCGATGCGACGACGGTCGGCAACATCACCCTGGCCATGGCCGAAGGCGTGCGCGCGGGCATCGGCGTGCATCATGCGCTGGTGGCCGAAGACAGCGTGCCGCGCTGAATGTGCCGGGGTCAGATCCCTTTCGCAGAAAGCGATCTGACCCCCGACGCGACGTGCTGCTCTGGTAGAGGCCGGACTTGGCCGGCACCGCTCCGTTACCCCTTCACGCACAGCACCTGGCGCAGGGTGTGCCCCACCTCGACCAGGTCCAGCTGTGCGGCCATCACATCGTCGATCGACTTGTACGCGGCCGGTGACTCGTCCAGCACGCCGCTGTCCTTGCGGCATTCCACGTGCGCGGTGGCCTCGCGGTGCTGGGCCAGCGTGATCTGCTGGCGCGCCGTGCCACGGCTCATCACCCGGCCGGCACCGTGGCTGCAGCTGTGGAAGCTGTCGGCGTTGCCCTTGCCGCGCACGATGTAGCTGCGCGTGCCCATGCTGCCGGGAATGATGCCCAGCTCGCCTTCGCGCGCACTCACCGCCCCCTTCCGGGTCACCAGCAGTTCCTGGCCGTGGTGCGTCTCCTTCTGCACGTAGTTGTGGTGGCAGTTCACCGCCATCGCTGCCAGCTGGAACTTCGGCAAGCGGTGGCGCATCTCGGCCAGCACGCGCGACATCATCGCCTCGCGGTTCTGCCGGGCGTAGTCCTGCGCCCACGACACGGCTTCGACGTAGTCATCGAACAGCGGCTCGCCTTCCATGAAGAACGCCAGGTCCTTGTCCGGCAGGTGGAAGCCGAGCACGCGCCGGGCCAGTTCCTCGCGCGCCTTCTCGATGAAGTAGGTGCCGATCAGGTTGCCGGTGCCGCGCGATCCGCTGTGCAGCATCACCCACACCGTGTCCGTCTCGTCCAGGCACAGTTCGATGAAGTGGTTGCCACCACCCAGCGTACCCAGCTGGCGGTCGAGCTTGTCGGTGCGGATTCTGCGGTGCCTGTCCTTGATCTTCTCCAGGCCGGCGGCCAGCCCGGACTGCACGAGCCGCGTGTGGATGCTGTCGGGCATGCGGTGATGCTCGCCGCCGCGTCCGTTGCCGACCGGAATGCTGCGCTCGATGCTGTTGCGCAGCTGCCGCAGGTCGTCGGGCAGGTCGTTGGCGCGCAGCGTGGTGCGTACCGCCGCCATGCCGCAGCCGATGTCGACGCCGACCGCGGCCGGGATGATCGCACCGCGGGTCGGGATCACCGAGCCGACGGTCGCGCCCTTGCCCAGGTGCACGTCCGGCATCACGGCCACCCACGGCCCGACGAACGGGATCGCGGCGATGTTGCGCAGCTGCTCATGCGCCTGCGCTTCCAGCGGCACACCGTTGACCCAGCCCTTGATCGGCGTGGTGCCCTCGGCGTGCAGCCATTGATAGTTGTGTTGAGTGTCCATGTCTTCGTGTATGTCCTTGATGGGCCGGCGGCGCGTCCCTGCGCCGCCGCTACCCCCTACCTGATCGTCACCAGCTGCTTCAGCACGCCATCCAGGCCGCCGAACACGGTGAGCGTGTCGATCTTCTCGGTGACCTTCTCCAGTGCCTCCAGCTCCTTCAAGCGCATCAGCACCGGGTTGTCCTCGATCAGCTTTGCGGTGTTGAGCTGCGAACGCGTGGCGTTGGCCTCCTCGCGGCGACGGATCACGCTGGCCTGGGCCTGCTTCTCGGCCAGCACCACGCCATTGAGGATCTCCTTCATCTCGCCCGGCAGGATCACGTCCTTGATGCCCACGCCGAGCAGCCGCACGCCGTGGCCCTCGATCGCGGCCTGCACATGGGCGGCGATCTCGCCGTCCAGCGCCGCCTTGTCGCCCAGCAGCTCGTCCAGGCTGCGCGCGGCTATCGCCTGGCGCAGGCCGAACTGCAGCTGCCGGTAGACGAACTCATCGGCATTGCTGAGCGTGCGGTGTGCACGCACCGGGTCGATCACCTGCACGGTCGCGGCCAGGTTCACCCGCAGGGTCACCTTGTCGCGGCTGAGCAGCTCCTGGCCGGACACGTCCAGCGAACGTGCACGCAGTTCCACGCGCTCCACCGACACGTTGCCGTTGAAGTTCCAGAACGCGTGCAGGCCGGCGTCCAGTGTCTGCCGCAGCGTGCCATCGATGAACAGCAGGCCGACCGACTCGCTTGGCACGGTGCTGATCACCGCCACACGCGGCAGCACGCCCAGCTGGCCCAGGCGTTGCTGCACGTCCGCCGGGATGCGCGGCTCGTCACCCAGCGCCATCACGCGTACCTGGGTGTCGACCGAACCCCGCCAGTACAGACGGCGGCTGCCCGGCGGCAGCACTTCATCGATGCGGCCGTTGCGCAGCAACAGGCCGACTTCGGTGGCGCTGACATTGGCCAGCACGAAGTGCGTGTCCAGCGTCGCGCCCAGTGCCTCGATCAGGCTGTCCTGGTCGCTGCCGGTATAGGCCGCGCCCTTCGATGCGGTGTGGATGTCCACGTGCGGGCGGCCGCCGAACGGCGACAGGCGGTGCACGCCCGGCAGCAGCATCTGCTGGAAACGACGGTTGCGATACACCAGGCCGCGCTCGCCGTCGCCGATCACGACCTTGATGGTCCAGAACATGGGAGTCTCTCCTTGTATGGCTCTGGTGGTTCGACCCGTTGCGGATGAATCGCCATGACCCGGGTCGATCAGGTCGTGGCGCGGCCGCCTGCACACCACGTGCAGGCAGCGGAAGAGGGCGGCCATCGGCGGACGGTCCGCGCGCGGAGCCTTCGGTGCGCCGGCAGTGCTGCCATCGCCGTTCCCGGTAGGCAGCACCGGGGCGGAACGTGGCTGGCAGTGGCGGCGGGCCGGGGCCCGGCGTGCGGTCCGTTGCCTTCCACGCCCCGCCCGAAGGCGATGGCGGTGGACGGCGACGATGGCCGCTGGGGCTTGCGCCCCGGGTGTTGCTTCAAGTCATGACGTGACAGGTCATGTGGTTTGGAGTGGGAGTCGAACCCACGACAGACGGAATCAGGATCCGTTGCTCTACCCTGCTGAGCTATCCAGTTGGGGACCGCGCGGAATCGAACCGCGTACCGGCGAACCGGCGCCTGCCTCCAGCAGGCGATCCAGGCGATGGCATGTCCGCGACCTCCGGCATACGCCACGGCAACGCCGCGCGCACCAGCCCGTGATGGAAACGGGACCGTTGGAGAATCGAGGGTGCAGGCCACCGACATTATCGACGAGCGATAATGTTTTGATGCGATGCAGATAATGTCCTGGCGCAGCCGATCGCGCGAAGTAAATCCTTCGGCGGGGCGGGAGAAACCTGGGTCAGTGAGCGGCGGGTTGCCGCGCGGGGTGCAGTTCTGGCATCGCGGGTCCTTGTGCCGACGCAAACGAAAACGCCCCCGGGACTTGCGTTCCGAGGGCGTCGTCAGGCCTCGGAGATCGGGGTGGCCGATCTCCGCAGGGCGGGTATCAGGCCGTTGTCAGCTGGTCTTCCTTGCCGAACGCGCGCGCCAGCCCGTCCATGCGCAGGCATGGCAGCAGTTTGGCGATGGCGACGGAATGCGCGTTCAAGGGAAGTTTCCAGTGGTTGTTGAAACGAGGTGCGCACGATAAACCACGATTTAGTCGCGTGCAACCATTTTGTTCAATTGTTTTCTTCGGCACGTGGGCAATGCCGGCCGGCGGCCGGCACTACCGGGCCTCACGCTTCGGCGCTGGCGGCGTCCAGCTGCGCGACATCCTGCACGCTCAGCGACACGTTGGCCGCTGCCAGCAGATCGTGCAGCTGTTCGACGCTGGTGGCGCTGACGATCGGCGCGGTGATCGACGGCCGCGCGATCTGCCATGCCAGTGCGATCTGTGCGGCGCTGGCACTGTGCTTGCTGGCCACGTCATCCAGCGCCTGCAGGATGCGCAGGCCGCGCGGGTTCAGATAGCGCTTCACCACCGTTTCGCCACGTGCCGGGCTCTTGGCCGCATCGGCCGGTGTGCGGTACTTGCCGCTGAGGAAGCCACTGGCCAGGGCGTAGTAGCCGATCACGCCGATCTGTTCGCGCTGCACCAGCGGTTCCAGCTCCTTCTCGTAGCCGGCACGGTCGTACAGGTTGTACTCCGGCTGCAGGGTTTCGTAACGCGGCAGCTTGTAGTCGGTGGACACCTTCAGCGCATCGGCCAGGCGCGTGGCGCTGTAGTTGGAGGCACCGATGGCGCGCACCTTGCCGGCTTCGATCAGGCGGCCGAACGCGGCCAGGGTCGCTTCCAGTGGCGTCGACTCATCATCCTCGTGGGCCTGGTACAGATCGATCACGTCGGTCTGCAGGCGGCGCAGCGAGTCCTCGACCGCCGCATTGATGTTGTCCGGGGTCAGGCCGGGGCGTTCGGCCCATTTGGCCACCTTGGTCGCCAGCACCACCTTGTCGCGCTTGCCGCTGCGCGCGAACCATTTGCCGATCAGCGTTTCCGATTCGCCGCCGGTGTTGCCCGGCACCCAGGCCGAATACACATCGGCGGTGTCGACCAGGTTGAAGCCGGCGTCGACGAAGGCATCGAGCAGGGCGAAGCTGGCCTTCTCATCGGCGCTCCAGCCGAACACGTTGCCACCGAAGGCGAGCGGACGTACATGCAGGCCGGAACGGCCCAGTTCGCGGGTTGCCGTCATGGGCACGGACTCCTTGGGGGAAGTGCTCCAGAATAGAACGCGTAGTGTGACCGTGCTGCGGCGGCGACCACAAAACAGTGTTCCGCGATACGCACGCGGCTAACGTTTTGTGAACACCTGGGGCGCCGCGGCTGCTAGTCTCGCCGCATCTTCCGCTGGAGTCGCTCCGATGATGCCTGCTTCGTCCCTGCGTGGTTGCCGCCTGCTGCTTGCTTCGGCCCTGCTTGCCGCTGTTCCCGCGTTTGCCGCACCGGCCACGGTCGCGCCGGCGAAGATCCAGGTGTCGCCGGCCATCGACGCGGCGGTGAAGGCGCCCACCCGCGATGCCAACAACGTCAAGCGCGACGGTTTCCGCCACCCGGCGCAGACGCTGTCGTTCTTCAAGGTGACGCCGGAAAAGACCGTCATCGAGATCACCCCCGGCAACGGCTGGTACTCGGAGATCCTGGCGCCGCTGCTGCACGACAAGGGCCACTACGTTGCTGCGGTGGTCGATCCGATGGCGGTGCCCGAAGGCCGCGGCCGTGACTACCAGCAGCGCAGCCGCGACAGCCTGGAAAGGAAGTACGCCGCTGCACCGGCACAGTTCGGCAAGACTGCCGTGGTGGCCTACGATCCGGCCAAGCCGGTGTTCGGCCCGGCCGGTTCAGCCGATGTGGTGCTGACCTTCCGCAACGTGCACAACTGGCGCAAGGCCGGCCAGGCGCAGGGCATGTTCCAGGGCTTCTTCAACGTGCTCAAGCCGGGCGGCGTGCTGGGCGTGGTCGAGCACCGCGCCAAGGCCGACGTGGCCGACGACGATGACACCGGCTATGTCGGCCAGCAGCAGGTGATCGCGATGGCCGAGGCCGCCGGCTTCAAGCTGGACGCGCGCAGTGAGGTCAACGCCAACCCGCGCGACACCAAGGACCACCCGAACGGCGTGTGGACGCTGCCGCCGACCAACCAGCACGACAAGGCCGATGATGCGAAGTACCAGGCGATCGGCGAAAGCGACCGCATGACCCTGCGCTTCATCAAGCCGTAAGAGGGGTGCCGGGCTGGCGCATGCTGACTCTGTAGAGCCGAGCCCATGCTCGGCTGCTGTTGCGTTCCGCCGTGCTGTGCGCGATGAGCCGAGCATGGGCTCGGCTCTACAGCCGAGTGGCGCGTGGCGCGGCATGGGACAATGCGCCATCCGCCGACTGCCGTGCCCGCAATGCTGATCGCCTTCAACAAGCCCTTCAACGTGCTCTGCCAGTTCACCGACCGCAGCGTACCGCCGCGGCCGACGCTGGCCGGGTTCGGCCTGCCGCCGCGCGTGTATGCCGCCGGTCGCCTGGACCATGACAGCGAAGGCCTGCTGCTGCTGACGGATAACGGCACGCTGGCGCACACGTTGACCGACCCGAAGCACAAGGCCGACAAGACCTACTGGGTGCAGGTGGAAGGCACGCCCAGCGATGAGCAGCTGCAACGGTTGCGCGATGGGGTGGAGCTGAATGACGGGCCGACCTTGCCGGCGAAGATCGAGCGCCTCGATCCGGCGCCGTCGCTGTGGACACGCGATCCGCCGGTGCGCTTCCGCAAGACCGTGCCCGATGCCTGGCTGGCGATCACGATCCGCGAGGGCCGCAACCGCCAGGTGCGGCGGATGACCGCGGCAGTGAACCTGCCAACGCTGCGGCTGGTGCGGGTGGCGATGGGGCCCTACCGGCTGGACGACCTGCAGCCGGGGCAGTGGCGGCAGATCGGTTGAAACAGAAAGGGCCGGATACCTCGCGGCATCCGGCCCTCTCGTAGCTGGTAGGGTCAGAGCCCTTCCTGCGGAAGGGGTCTGACCCGGGCAGCTTCACGCGTCGCTGCCGATATCGCTGTGCTCGTCCACCACGGTGTCGTTGCGGCGGTCGCGTGCGTGGATGCGCTGCGCCTGCCCATTCACCACGTGGCCATTGGCAGCCTTCTTCTTCTGCTGCTTGCGGTACAGCGCATAGCCCAGCAGGCCGACGCCGACGGCAGCCGCGGCAATGGTCACGGCCGGGTTGCGGCGGGCGAACTTGGTGGCGACCTTGCCGCCGGTCTTCACTGCGCCGAGGGCGGCGCCGGTCTTGATCCAGTCCGCGTTGCGCAGGCTGCCACCGGCGCTCTTCAGGCCATCGCCGGCGGTGTGGGCCAGCTCCAGGGCGCGCTCCAGAGCGCGGTCGGTGATTACGGTCAGCTTGCTCATGCGGGGGTCCTTTGCCTCGGGTCGAAGTCCAGTGTCGCGTGTTGCCCGTAAACGGTATGTCAGTCGGGGACGCACGTGGTGTGACTTTACCGCAGCCATTCAGGATCAGGCAGGCTCCGCACCCGGTAGTGCCGGCCGCTGGCCGGCAATGCTCTCCGCCTGGTGCCAGGGGGCTGCCGGCCAGCGGCCGGCACTACCAATCAGGTTCCGCGCGGCTTGGCCCGGTGCGTGGCCGTCGCCGTCCACGGATCATCCGGCCATGGGTGGCGCGGGTAACGGCCCTTCATCTCCTTTTTCACTTCGGCGTAGGTGCTTTCCCAGAAGTTGCGCAGATCCTGGGTGACCTGCAGCGGGCGGCCGCCGGGGGAGAGCAGGTGCAGGGTCAGCGGCACGCGGCCATCGGCGATGCGCGGCGTGTCGGCCAGGCCGAACAGTTCCTGCAGCTTCACCGCCAGCACCGGCGGCAGCGGATCGCCGCTCTCGCTGTCCAGCGCATAGGTGATCGGCCGCTCCAGTCCGGACGGCACGGTGATGCGGGTCGGCGCATGACGCTCGACCAACTGCCGTTGTGACCACTCCAGTGGCGATTTCAGCGCCTCGCCGAAGCTGGATTCATCCAGCGTATCCAGTCGCGTCCTGCCGGCGAACGCGGGCTGCAGCCATTGTGCGCGCGTGGCCAGCAGGGCATCGTCGCTGCAGTCGGGCAGGCCGAGCTCGGGCATCCAGCGCCGCAGCGATTCCACCCGGGCCTGCCACTGGCGCAGGCCCTCGGTCCACGGCAGCGCCTGCAGGCCGAGCTCGGCCACCGCATCGGTCAGCGCCTGCGCGGCGTGCTGCGGATCGACCCGGCCGGCCGAGCGGCTGTCCAGCACGATCCGGTCGAAACGGGTCTCGCGCAGCGCCACCAGGGCGCGTCGCTCGCTGTCCCAGCGCACCAAGTCTTCGGTGACGAAGCGCTCCGGCCATGCCTTGCGCAGCTGGCCTTCATCCACCGGTGCGGCACGCAGCAGCAGCGCATCGCGCGCCTCGAAGCGCAGTTCGCTGGCCACCAGCCACGGCTCACCGCGCAGGTCACTCAGTTCGTGCAGGCGCGCGCTGCGGCCATTGGCCAGCAGGTAGCGCAGCGGATCGCCGGGATGCTGGAAACCGATCCGGTCGGGAAAGGCGTGTGCAAGCAGATCGCCCAGTTCGTGCGCCTCGATGCTGGCCGGCGGCGTAGCCTCGCAGCGCAGGCGGCGACGCCACTGCTTGGCGGCGGCATCAATGGCGGCCAGCCCGCTGCGGTTGGCATCGCCCGGCGCGCGGCCAGTGCGGAACGCGGCCAGTGCGCGCCAGCGGGCCGCCAGCGCGTCACCGCCCTGGCGCAGCGGGTCGCGCGCTTCCAGCAGGGCGGCCAGATCGGCGGCCAGCGCCTGCGCGCGGGCATCGGGCGCTGCCAGCAGCATCGCCGCCATCCGCGGGTGCGTACCCAGCGCCAGTACACGGCGCCCGAGTGCGGTGATCGCGCCCGAGTCCGACAGTGCACCCAGGCGTTGCAGCAGTTCGCGCGCCGCACCCATCGGGCCGGCCGGTGGCGGGTCGAGGAAGCGCAGGTCGCTGCTGCCCCACGCGGCCAGTTCCAGCGCCAGTCCGGCCAGTTCCACCTGGTCGATCTCCGCGCGGCGCTGCGGCTCCAGCCGCTGCGACTGCGGCCACAGCCGCCAGGCCACGCCCTCGGCCACGCGACCGGCACGGCCCGCGCGCTGGTCGGCCGACGCCTGCGCGATGGCCACCACGTCCAGCCGGGTGAAGCCGCTGTTGGGGTCGTAGCGCGGCTCGCGCGCCTGGCCGCTGTCGATCACCACGCGCACGCCGGGCAGGGTCACCGACGACTCGGCCACGTTGGTCGCCAGCACCACGCGACGGCGGCCATCGCTGGCGGCCTGCAACACGCGCGCCTGTTGTTCGACCGGCAGCTCGCCATGCAGCGCCAGCACCTCGACGTTGCCATCGAGTGACTCCTGCAGGCCGGCCTGGACGCGCGCGATCTCGCGCTGGCCGGGCAGGAACACCAGCAGGTCACCGGGGTGCTCGGCCAGTGCCTGCTGCACCGCGCGGCGCACCTGCAGTTCCAGGGCTTCATCGCGGCGCGCCGGGAAGTGGCTGATCGCCACCGGATAACTGCGGCCCTCGCTGCTCAGCCGCGGCGCATCGAGGAAGCGTGCCAGCCGCTCGCCGTCCAGCGTGGCCGACATCACCACCAGGCGCAGGTCGTCGCGCAGCTGCGCCTGCACGTCCAGCGCCAGCGCCAGGCCCAGATCCCCACTGAGATGGCGCTCGTGGAATTCATCGAACAGGATCGCGCCGACGGTTTCCAGCATCGGGTCGTCCTGCAGCATCCGGGTCAGGATGCCCTCGGTGACCACCTCGATGCGGGTGCGCGCGGATACCTTGTTCTCGAAGCGGATGCGGTAGCCGACCGTGCCGCCGACCTCCTCACCCAGCTGCCGTGCCATGAACAGCGCCGCGCTGCGCGCGGCGACCCGGCGTGGTTCCAGCAGAATGATCTTGCGGCCCTGCAGCCACGGCGCGTCGAGCAGCGCCAGCGGCACCTGGGTGGTCTTGCCGGCACCGGGCGGGGCCTCCAGCACCAGCCGTGGTTGCACGGCCAGCTGCTGCTGGATCTGCGGCAGCAGCGGGGAAATCGGGAAGAGCGGGGCGTTCATATGCAAAGGATAAGGGGCCACGGCAGGCGCAGGTACAATGCGCGGGCACTTTTCCCCCGCGATGACCATGCACCTGATCGATATCGGCGCCAACCTGACCCACGACTCCTTCGACCGCGACCGCGATGCCGTGCTGGACCGCGCGCGCCAGGCCGGCGTGGTGCAGATGGTCATCACCGGTGCCAGCCGCGAGCACTCGCCACTGGCCCTGCAGTTGGCCCAGCAGCACCCCGGCTTCCTGTACGCCACCGCCGGCGTGCACCCGCACCACGCGGTGGAATACACCGAGGAATGCGATGCCGAAATGCGCGCGCTGCATGCCCACCCGGAAGTAGTGGCGGTGGGGGAGTGCGGGCTGGACTACTTCCGCGATTTCTCGCCGCGCCCGGCCCAGCACCGCGCGTTCGAGCGCCAGCTGCAGCTGGCCGCGGACAATGGCAAGCCCCTGTTCCTGCACCAGCGCGATGCGCATGCCGATTTCATGGCACAGATGAAGAACTTCGAAGGCCGCATCGGCCCGGCGGTGGTGCATTGCTTCACCGGTGAGCGTGACGAGCTGTTCGACTACCTGGACCAGGACTGGTACATCGGCATCACCGGCTGGCTGTGCGACGAGCGCCGTGGCGCGCACCTGCGCGAACTGGTGAAGAACATCCCGGCCAACCGCCTGATGATCGAGACCGACGCACCGTACCTGCTGCCGCGCACGCTGAAGCCGATGCCGAAGGACCGCCGCAACGAACCGATGTTTCTCTCGCACATCGTGGAAGAACTGGCGCGTGACCGTGGCGAGGACGTGGCAGTTACCGCCGCGAATGCAACGGCCGCGACGCGTACGTTCTTCCGCCTGCCCGGCACTACCGGAGCAGGTCGCGCAGGCCCTCACGGTAGCTGGGGAACCGCGGCGCCCACGCCAGTGCTTCACGCGTGCCACGGCTGTCGATGCGCTTGTTGCTCTGGTAGAAGCGTCGCAGGGTCGGGCTGAGTGCAGGGTCGTCCCATGCCACGGCAGGTGGCATCGCAAACCCGCCCAGCTGCGCGGCGAAGGCCAGTACCTCCTGCGGCGGTGCCGGCTCGTCATCGGCCGGCAGATACAGGCCATCCACGCACGGCCGCTGCATCGACGCGATAACGACCGTCACCAGGTCATCCACGTGCAGCCGGTTGAATAGCAGCCCGGGACGCACTACGTGGCGGGCACGTCCCTGCGCCAGCTGCAGCAGCGCATTGCGCCCCGGCCCGTACAGGCCGGGCAGGCGGAACACTGCCGATGCGATGCCGCGTTCTCCTGCAAGCGCACGCCATTGCGCTTCGGCCCGCAGGCGCTGCACGCCGGCTGCTTCAGTGGCATCGGCTGCGCTGCGCTCGTCGACCCAGCCGCCGGCGCGGTCGGCATACACCGAGGTGGACGACAGATAGCCCACCCAGCGCAATGCCGGGCTGGCCCGCAGCGCGGGCAACAGCAGGCGCAGTGCAGGATCGCCATCGGCGTCGGGTGGCACACTGCACAGTACGGCCTCGGCCTGCGCGATCTCATCGAGCAGGGCGGGCGATGGCGTGGCATCGGCACCCAGCGGATGGCGACGCAGACCATCGCGTGGTGCCGATGCGGGATCGCGTACCGTGCCGGCGACGTGTGCGCCCAATGCCTGCAGATGTCGGGCCATCGCACCGCCACTCCAGCCCAGCCCGAGGATCAGCACCCGCGAGGGCGATGCACTGGCGGCGGAGATGATGCTCACGCGCCGCGCAGTGCCTGGTAGGCCTGCAGGCTGCTGTAGGCGACCTGCAGCAGCAGGGCTTCCTGGTCGGCCTTGCGCGCGCGGGCCAGCATGTCGCCGACGATCTGTTCGGCCTCCACCTGTTGGCCGGCTTCCAGGTCACGCAGCATCGATGCCTTCAGTGCCGAGCCGGCCTGGGTCAGGGTGTCGCGCGCGGTGTCCTGCGCGGCCACGGGAACCGGTTCACCGGCGGCTTCGGCCACGGCCAGGCATTCGTCGTACAGGCCGCGCACGATCGCCTCGCCATCATCGGTGGCAACGATGGTGCCGATGTCGGCGCGCAGCAGGCAGGTCGCCGCCGCCAGCGCGGTAAGGAAGGTGTACTTGATCCATTGTTCCTGGCCGATGTGTTCGCTGGCCAGGTGATCAAGATGGGCCTGCGCGCAGACCGCAGCGAAGGCGCGCACGCGCGCCGAGGCCGCGCCGCTGTCGCGCTCGCCGAAGGTGAGCTTGGCCGGTTTGCCCAGGTGCAGCACCGCACCGTCGGGGGCCTTGGTGGCGCTGATGAAGCACAGGCCACCAAGCACGGCGTCGCGGCCGAAGCGCGCGTCCAGTGCGTTGTAGTGATGCAGGCCGTTGAGGATCGGCAGCACGGTGGTGCCTGCGCCCACGGCCGGGGCAATGGCGTCGATCGAGCTGTCCAGGTCGTAGGCCTTGCAGCTGAGGATGACCAGGTCGAACGGCTTCTGCGCGGCCAATGCGGGCAGTGCATCAGCGGTGACATGCTGCACGGGGAAGCTGGCATCGCCGAGCGGGCTGCGGATGACCAGGCCGTCGCGATCCAGCTGGGCGGCGCGCGCGGGGCGCACGAGGAAGGTCACGTCCACACCGGCCTGGGCCAGGCGACCACCGAAGTAACCGCCGGTACCGCCGGCGCCGAGGATCAGGATGCGCATTGCACGTTCACCGTGTTCTGGGGAATCAGGATTTCGATTGTGCCGGAGATCGCGGCCAACGGCGGTGCCACTCGTGGTGGTTCGCGGAAAGCACGGTTCAGTGGGGTTGGCCGGGTGCGGCCACCACGGAAGACAGATCAGGAGCGGAAGCGGGCCGCTCGCTGCGCGAGCGCGTGTAGAACCGCGCTCAGGGCAGCTGTTCGCTGAAGCCTTCGGTGTATCCCAATAGAAGCGTGGTGCGGGAGGACAGCGTTGCAGCCAGTTGTGACCAGGTGTCGTGCGTTCCGGCAGCGTAGACGCGCTGCAGGTCCGCGACCAGAGCGTCCGCTTCCGCAGGCGACGGCGCGCTGTCACGCTGGAAGCCCAGCCACGATGCGCCAAGCCCGAACAGGCGGTAGTCGTAATGCTCTTGCAGGTGCCGGATCAGGGCGTGGTTCTGGAAGATGTTCCAGTCCGCGCTGAAGTAGCCGTTGGGCAGGGCGGCGATCAGCAGGTCGTCACGATCCACGGGCACCTGTTGCACGTAGACCACCTCGTCGACGATGAGATCCGGTGCGGCATTGGCCGCGACCAATGCCTCGATGTCCGCGTCATTGCACATCAGCGTGCCCGCCAGCGTGCTCCATTCCAGCCGATGCGTCGAATGCTCAAGCTGCGCGACCACATGCGCCAGCAACCGCCCGCGTGCCGCCAACGCATCGTCGGGGGTTGCCGGGTCTTCGTTCTCGTAGAGCGCGATGCGCGCGTCGTCTGACGCGTGCATGCTGGTGTAGCGGCACTGGCCGGCATCATCGAGCGTGCACAGGTAGCGATACCGGGGATCAGCCGCGTGCCGCGAGGCCAGGTATTCCAGCACCTCATCCAGCGTGGGTGAATCGCCCAGCAACGCATGGCTGAAGGCATCGATGGGGCCGTCCGACACGGCTTTGTCCAGCGCAATGGAAGTGATCTTCATCGCCACAGCCTAGCTGCAATCCCGAACGAGAAAAGCGGAACATCGGCTTTGCCGTGAAAGCTCCATCCACGCATGGCGTCGATCCATCGTGTCGACCAAGGTCGACACCTACCAGCAGCAGCGGAGAACGACATCCCGGCAGATCGCCGGAATTTGTCGAAGGCGGGGTGGGTCCGATTGCGGGGGTGTCCGCGGCATGGATGCCGCGGCCAAGCCCCCAGGGATGGGTTTACGGCGTCCCCCGCAATCGGACCCACCCCGCCATCCCCCGGATAGTCAGCTTTTGCCGTTGCCGTTGAAGTTGACGTTGATTCGGCGGGTGCAGGGCCGCAGGCCCTGCAGGCCACCCTTAGCTGCGCATGCCCACGCCACGGCGCAGCAGCCACAACGCCAGCGCCGTCAGCGCCACCACGAAGCCGATCATCAACCCATAGGCCACCGGCAGCGGCACATCGCTGCTGCCCAGCAGGCCATAGCGGAACGCATTGACCATGTAGAAGATCGGGTTCGCGTGCGTGGCCGCTTCGGCCCAGCCCGGCAGCAGCTTCACCGAATAGAACACGCCACCCAGGTAGGTCAGCGGGGTCAGGATGAAGGTCGGCACGATCGCCACGTCGTCGAACTTCTTCGCATACACCGCATTGATGAAACCGGCCAGCGAGAAGATCGTCGCGCCCAGGATCACCGTGGTCAGCATCACCAGCGGGTGCGGAATGCGCACCGGGGTGAAGAACATCGCGATGATCAGCACGATCACGCCCACCATCAGGCCGCGCAGCACGGCGCCGGCCACGTAGCCCCACAGGATCACCCAGTTCGGCATCGGGCTGACCAGCAGCTCTTCCACGTGGCGGCCGAACTTGGCACCGAAGAACGAGGAACTGATGTTGCCGTAGCTGTTCTGGATCACGCTCATCATCACCAGGCCCGGCACGATGAACTGCATGTAGGTGTAGCCGCCCATGTCACCCACGCGCGATCCGATCAGGTTGCCGAAGATCAGGAAGTACAGGGTCATGGTGATCGCCGGCGGCACCAGGGTCTGGCCCCAGATGCGCATGATGCGGGCGACTTCGCGGCGCACGATGGTCATCAGCGCGATGCGGTTGCGCTGGCCGTCGGTCAGCTCGGTGGTGCTCATGCAGGCTTCTCCAGGTTGCCGGTGAGGCGCACGAACAGCTCCTCCAGGCGGTTGCTCTTGGTACGCATCGAACGCACGCGGATACCGGCCTCGTTGAGCGTGGCGAACACGCGGTTGAGGTCCATTGCGCGCGGCATGTCGATGTCCAGCGTGTGCGGGTCCGGCGCGGTCAGGGTCGCGCCCTCGATCACCGGCAGCTGCGCCGGCAGGTCACCGTCGATGTCCAGCAGGAAGCCCTCCACGTCCAGCTTGGCCAGCAGGGTGCGCATCGGCCCCTGCTCGACGATCTGGCCATGGTTGATGATCGCCAGGTGGCGGCACAGGTACTCGGCTTCTTCCAGATAGTGCGTGGTGAGGATGATCGTGGTGCCGGCAGCGTTGATCTCCTTCAGCACGCGCCACATGTCGCGGCGGATCTCGATGTCCACGCCGGCGGTCGGCTCATCCAGGATCAGCAGGCGTGGGCGGGTCATCATTGCGCGGGCGATCATCAGCCGGCGCTTCATGCCGCCGGACAGCGTGCGGCTCATCACCTGCGCCTTTTCCCACAGGTGGGCCCGCTTCAGTTCCTCTTCGGCGCGCTGCTCCGCTTCCTCGCGCGGCACGCCGTAGAAGCCGGCGTAGTTCACCAGGATGTCGAAGGGCTTTTCGAACAGGTTGAAGTTGATTTCCTGCGGCACCAGCCCGATCAGGCGCATGGTGGCGCTGCGGTTGCGCACCAGGTCGCTGCCGAACACCTCCACCTGGCCCTCGCTGAGGTTGACCAGGGAGCTGATGATGCCGATCAGGGTCGACTTGCCGGCACCGTTGGGGCCCAGCAGGGCGAAGAAGTCGCCCGGGGCCACTTCCAGGGAAACCCCCTTCAGGGCCTGGGTGCCGTTGTCGTAGGTCTTGCGCAGGTCGCGCACGCGCAGGGCGGGCGCCGTATCGTTCTGGGATGCCAAGCTCGAAGCCTTCGCGCCCATGGGCTGGCGCTGGAGAGGGGCGGGGAGGGGCTATTATAGAAGACCCCGAGGGCTTGCCCCGGCTACACACTGTCCCGAAAAGTCGTGCCTGTTCAATTCCCCCTCAAGCTGGTCGGCCGCCGCATGCTGGCCCCGACCGTCGGCCACTACCAGTTCGTGCGTGACGATGGGCAGCCGCTGGATTTCCAGCCCGGCCAGTTCATCCAGGTCCATTTCAGCTACGCCGATGGCACCGAAACCAAGCGCAGCTACTCGCTGGCGACCATTCACGACCACGCACTGGGCCCGGGCGAGGCGGTGGATATCGCGGTCAGCTTCGTGCCCGGTGGCGCCGCCACCGCGCTGTTCGAGGCGCTGGAGCACGGCGGCCAGATCAGTGCATCCGGCCCCTACGGCCGCTTCTGCCTGAATGCCGGTGACCACAATGCCCGCTACCTGCTGATCGCCACCGGTACCGGCGTTACCCCGTACCGCTCGATGCTGCCGCTGCTGGAAAAGGCCATGGCCGAACGTGGTGCGCAGATCGTGCTGCTGCAGGGCGCGCGCAGCCCGGGCGAGCTGCTGTACAGCGAGGACTTCTACAGCTTCGCCGAAAAACACCCGAACTTCCGCTATGTTCCATGCCTGTCGCGCGAACTGCCCGCCGATCCGCATCCGGACGTGCAGCACGGTTACGTGCAGCAGGCGCTGGCCGGTTTCACGCCGGACCCGGCCACGGACATCGCCTACCTGTGCGGCAACCCGGACATGGTGGATGCCTGCGCCGAGCTGCTGAAGGCCGCCGGCCTGGGCAACCCGCAGATCCGCCGCGAGAAGTACGTCAGCAGCAAATAGGTCCGGCTGGTGCCGGCCGCTGGCCGGCAACCCCACGAATCTGGTAGTGCCGGCCGCTGGCCGGCAACCGCATGAACCCCGGTAGTGCCGGCCGCTGGCCGGCAACCCTGGAAACCGGAGGCGACCCCACGCCGCCCCCGGTGCCCTGCCTTCAGTACTCGATCCAGGCATCACGCCAGGCAGAGCCGGTACCCGGGCGGTAGGCCTCTGCATTGATGTTGCACCAGGCGCCTTCCGGGAACGGGCGGCAGGCATACAGCTTGCCGTCGGTGCCCTTCACCACGGTCTGGCCCGGCGTGTAGCTGCCGATACCCGCGGGGTATACGAAGTCGTAGTCGTCAGCCGGCGGCGGATCGATCGGATCGACCGGATCCGGCACGCGGGTATCGAGCTGGAACAGGTGGCCTGGCTTCAGATAGACGCGGTTCCCGGTAGCCGAGGCGACGGGCGTGATCACGCCGTTCTTCATCACCCCCACGCGCGCCTGCTGCGCAGTGCCATTGACCTTGTGGGCCAGTGCCAGCGGCCACTGGTTCGCAGCGGTCTGGCCGGCGGCAAGGGTGATCTGCGGGCTTTCCAGATCGTTGCCCTGGGCGTTGAAGACCCGCAGGGTCAGGATGGTGCCCACGTCCAGCGCACCACGGGCAGTGACCGGACCCGCGTCCTGCCACTGCGGCGGCGGGGTCACACCACCGCCCCCCTCGAAGCGCACGTCTGCGCAGGTATAGAACGCCTCGCCCGAATCCGAGCGCTGCCAGGTGTTGTAGATGATGTGCTGGCCGCTGCGCTTGGGTAGCGGGCAGTCCAGCTTGTAGACGTCACCGGAGACCGGCACGTTGCCCAGCGTGCAGAATTCCTGCAGGTCGGCCCAGCGCAGCGGGCTGCCCGGTTGCCAGCCATCGCGGGTGACATAGAACTTCCACTCGCGGGTGGCATGCGGGGCCGGCGCCTTGAACTCGAACGTGTAGCGGCCACGGGCGTCGGCTCGGATCGGCGAGGTCTCCCAGTCACTGCGGTTCAGATCCAGGCCGCGGTATTTGCTGTTGCCGCCGCTGCACAACTCGCCATCGGGCACGACGGCCTGGTGGTTGCCATGGGCCTCGGCCTGGTTGATCCCGGCCCAGTCATAGAACGGTTGCGCACCACCGATGGCCTTGGCGGCAGCGCAGGCGGGGTTGGTCGGATTTTCGGGATTGCCCTGGTAACAGGCATAGACACGGCTGGCGGGTTTGGACAGGGTGCCGTGGGCGAACGCGCTGCCAGAGGTGGCAATGCCTGCGATCACAGACAGCGCGATGACGGTCCGGTGTGACAGATGCATGGAGATCTCCTGTGGGTGGTGAAACCCCGCGAAGTCTCGACATCCCGCCCGCCCGCATCCATCGGATTACGTTGAAAAAAGCATCGCGTGGTTGCATATGGGAACGGCTTCCCACTCACACGCTGGCGCGTCTCACGCTATGCAGGGAACGGCGCTCTGCCACCGTTCCCTGTACCCGGTCTCAGTATGCAATCCATGCATCGCGCCAGGCCGCACCCACACCCGGCCGGTACGCCTCGGCGTTGACGTTGCACCATGCACCTTCCGGGAACGGGCGGCAGGCGTACAGCTTGCCGTCGCTGCCCTTCACCACGGTCTGGCCCGGCACATAGCTGCCGATGCCCGCCGGGTACACGTGGTCGAAATCACCGCCCGGTGACGGTGTACCCGGGTCGGGAACCTGGGTATCGAGCTGGAAGCGGTTGCCGTCCTTCAGGTACACGCGGTTGTCGGTGGCCGAGGCGGTCGGCGTGATCACGCCATTGGCAAGCACGCCCACGCGCGCGTGCTGGGCACTGGCATTGACCTTGCGGGCGAGCACCAACGGCCACTGCGCGGGTGCGGTCTGGCCGCTGGCCAGGGTGGCCTCCACACGTTCGACGTCATTGCCGTTGGCGTTGAACACGCGCAGCGCCAGCGTCGTGCCAACCGGCAGCTCACTGCGTGCGGTGACCGGGCCGGCGTCCTGCCATTGCGGTGCCGGTGCGGTCCCTCCGCCTCCCTGGAAGCGCACGTCCATGCAGGTATAGAACGCCTCGGTCGAATCCGAGCGCTGCCAGGTGTTGTAGATCACATGCTGGCCGGTGCGCTGCGGCAACGTGCACTGAAGCTTGTAGGTGCCGTCGGCCGACAGCGGCGTATTGCCCAGCGTGCAGAACTCCTGCAGGTCGGCCCAGCGCAGCGGGCTTCCCGGCTGCCAGCCTTCGCGGGTAACGAAGAAGCGCCAGTCGCGCGTGGCGTGTGGTGCGGTCGCCTTGAACACGAAAGTGAACTTGCCATTGGCATCGGCCTGGATCGGCGTGGTCTGCCAGTCACTGCGGTTCACGTCCAGGCCGCGGAAGGTCGGGTTGTTGCCGCTGCACAGCTTCCCGTCGGGCACCACGGCCTGATGGTTGCCGTTGGCGTTGGCCTGGTTGATGCCGTTCCAGTCGTAGAACGCCTGTGAACCGCCAATCGCTTTTGCAGCGGCACAGGCCGGGTTGGTCGGGTTCTCGGGATTGCCCTGGAAGCAGGCATAGACGCGGCTGACCGGCGTGGTCATCGTGCCGTGGGCGAACGCGCTGCCGGCCAGGCACAGGCCCGCAGCGGCGAACGAGGTGGCCAGCAACAGCGGTGTGGATCGGAATGACATGGCGCATCCTTGTGGTCGTCGAAAGGGAACGGTGACCGCAGGAGCTGCGCTGCGCGGCGGACTTTCGGCGGCACCACGGCGAGTATCGAGCCGCACTGCAGGCGACGGAACCATCGCAGTGCCGATCCGTGACTGCGCATGTGAAGCCCTTCCCGCAGGCTTCACGCAGGGCTGAACGGATGCGCTGGACGTCACGTGACCGGCGTGGCATCGATCACGTCATGGAGATCACGCGACGCAGTCCCGGTACCCACCCGATCTGCCTGGCACGAGAAACAGCCATGCGCCGCGTTGTGCAGCTGCACGAACGCCACCGACGGGTCGGCAAACAGTGCATCCAGGTGGTCGGCCACCTCGGTGCCCGCGCAGACCTGGGCACCGCACATCAGCGCGGCGTGGTCATAGGCACGCATCGAGATCATCCGGCGCTGCACATACGGGGGCACCTCGCCCGGCGGCAGGACGCAACGGGTCACGCCGCGCTGCACGAAGATCGGGCCGGCGGCGCGGTACGGCGAATGCAGCGGCAGGTGGACGTGGGACAGCAGGAGCAGCTCGCTGCCAGGCGCGGGGTCGCTCAGGCTGATCCGGCAGGGATGTCCGCCGTTGGCGCCGGCCCAGCGACGCTGGATGCCGAGCGTGGCGAGCGCGCTGTCGCTCATCTCGAACAGGTGCAGGAAAGGGCGGTGGTCGATGCCGCCGAGGTACCACGCGTGCATGGGCGTCTCCTTGGGTTTTCCGCGGATTGTGCGCATGCGCCGGTCGCCGTGCTCGCCGTTTTCAGACCCCGCATCGCCGTCGGGCCGGAACACTGGCCCTTGGGGTGCTGCTGGCCGCCGCCGATGCCGCCCTGCACGGGCCAAGGCCGAGCGCGGGACTGCCAGGTCTGCGCGCCGTCGGCGGCGGATTCGTCATTGCCCATCGCCGTCGGCGCGCTGCCCGTGTAAGTTGGGTCACATCTTCCGCGGCAGCCCGTCGTGGTCGACAGGAACGTCCTCCAGGGGAAACGAGCACGATGCAAAGACACCACCTCGCGCTGGCCGGGATGCTGGCCAGCCTGATGCTTGCCGGGTGCAGCCAACCGCCGCCGGCCGCCGCCGGAAGCGCCAGCGATGCACCCAGCCGCCGCTTCGGCACGATCGACTTCCAGCCCTGCACGTTGTCCACCGAAGGCGCCAGCGCCAACGTGGAGGCGCAGTGCGCCACCCTGCAGGTGCCGGAGAACCGGGCCCAGCCCGATGGCCGCCGGATCGGCCTGCGCATCGCCTGGCTGGAATCGGGCAGCAGCGGCGCCAGCCAGCCCGACCCGGTGTTCTTCCTGGCCGGCGGCCCCGGCCAGGCGGCCAGCGAGGTGGCGGTCATCGTCGATACCGCACTGCGCCAGGTGCGCAAGCAGCGCGACGTGTTCCTGATCGACCAGCGCGGCACCGGCGGCTCCAACCCGCTCAGCTGTCTGGGCGCAGATGGCAAGCCGCTGCAGATGGACGAGGATGCCGCGCCTTCCGAGGCATCGCTGCGCGACTACGCCCAGCGCTGCGCCGCATCGCTGCAGGGGCGTGCCGATGCGCGCTTCTACACCACCACCGAGGCGATCGCCGATCTGGATGCGGTGCGTGCGGCGCTCGGTGTGGACCAGCTGAACCTGGTTGGCGGCTCCTACGGTACCCGCGTGGCCCAGCGCTATGCCGGGGCCTATCCGCAGCACACCCGCAGCATCGTCATCGATGGCGTGGTACCGAACGAGCTGGTGGTCGGTGGCGACTTCGCGACCACCTTCGAGGATGCGATCGCCCTGCAGTCGGCGCAGTGCCGCAAGGATGCCGCGTGCAGCAAGCGTTTCCCGACCGACACCCGCGCGCAGCTGCGCAGCGTGGTCGACACCCTGCGCCGTGCACCGGTCTCGGTCGAGTATCGCGACCCGGGTACCAACGCACCGCGGCAGGATGTCCTGACGCCGGACAGCGTGGTCGGCCTGGCCTTCGCCTTCTCCTACGTGCCGCAGTATTCCTCGCTGCTGCCACTGGTGCTGGATGAAGCCGCGCACGGTCGTTATGCCCCGTTGGCATCGCTGGCGCGCGGCGCGAACCGCAGCATGGATTTCCAGATCAACCGCGGCATGCAGTGGTCGGTGATCTGCAGCGAGGATGCGCCGCGCTACCACGCGCCGGCCGAGGACCCCGAGCGGCTGTTCGGCAACGAAGTGGCCAGCGCCTTCTTCGCCGCCTGCCCGGTGTGGCCGCACCGTCCGGCGCCGGCAACCGATGCCGTGCCGCTGCGCAGCGACGTGCCGGCACTGCTGCTGTCCGGTGAGCTGGACCCGGTGACCCCCCCGCGCTACGCCGCACAGGTGCTCAAGGGCCTGCCCAATGGCCGTGCGCTGGTCGCCCGTGGCCAGGGCCATGGCACGTTGACCGCCGGCTGCATGCCGCGGCTGCTCGGCCAGTTCATCGACAAGACCGATGCCAAGGCGCTGGATGCCGGCTGCCTGGACACGCTGAGCTACGTGCCGGCGTTCACCTCGTTCAACGGATGGGAACCATGATCGTCGCCGACAACCTGCACAAGGCCTTCGATACCCGCACGGGCCGCATCCAGGCGGTCGCCAACGTCGGCTTCCGCGCCGGCGATGGGCAGATCACCGGCCTGCTCGGCCCCAACGGTGCCGGCAAGACCACCACCATGCGCATGCTCTACACGCTGATGACCCCTGACCAGGGCAGCATCAGCGTCGATGGCATCGATGCCGCCGGCAATCCGGTGGAGGTACGTCGCCACCTGGGCGTACTGCCCGATGCGCGCGGCGTCTACAAGCGTCTGACCGCGCGCGAGAACATCGCCTACTTCGGCGAGCTGCATGGCCTGTCGGCCGAGCGCATCCGCGAACGCATCGAGGTGCTGTCGCACGCGCTGGACATGGGCGACATCCTCGACCGGCAGACCGATGGCTTCTCGCAGGGCCAGCGCACCAAGACCGCGATTGCCCGCGCGCTGGTGCACGATCCGCGCAACGTCATCCTCGACGAACCGACCAACGGCCTGGACGTGATGACCACGCGCGCGCTGCGCCGCTTCCTGCTGGGCCTGCGCGAAGAGGGTCGCTGCGTGATCCTGTCCAGCCACATCATGCAGGAGGTGGGCGCGTTGTGTGACCACATCGTGATCATTGCCAAGGGCACGGTGATGGCCGCCGGCAGCGCCGACGAACTGCGTGCACAAGCCGGTGAAGCCAATCTTGAGGACGCGTTCGTGAAACTGATCGGCAGCGAAGAGGGCCTGCACGCATGAGCATGATGTCGACCCTGATGACGGTGATGCGCAAGGAACTGCGCGACCTGTCGCGTGACCGCCGCACGCTGCTGCTGACCCTGCTGTTCGGGCCGCTGCTGTACCCGGTGCTGCTGCTGGGCATGGGCAAGCTGGCCGAGAGCCGGGTGCGCACCCAGATCGAGGAGCCGTTGCAGATCCCGACGATCGGCGCGGAGAACGCGCCGAACCTGGTGCGCTTCCTCGCCGCACAGGGCCTCAATGCCGCACCGGCGCCGAAGGACCTGGCCGAGGCCATCCGCAGCCAGGATATCGATGTGGCGCTGCGCATCAGCGGGGACTTCGGCAAGGACTGGGCGGAGGGCAAGCCGGCGCTGGTGGAGGTGATCAAGGACAGCACGCGTCGCGCGGCCGAGGTACCCAGTGCACGCCTGGAGGCGGCGCTGGCCACCTACAACGGCCAGGTCGGTGCCTTGCGCCTGATGGCACGCGGCATCGATGCACAGGTGGCACGCCCGCTGGACGTGGCGCGCCAGGACCTGGCCAGTGCCGAGGCCAAGCGCGGCATGATCCTGTCGATGCTGCTGCCGGTACTGCTGACGCTGACCTCGTTCATCGGGGGCGCCTACTTGGTGATGGACGCCACCGCCGGCGAGCGCGAGCGGCAGTCGCTGGAACCCCTGCTGGCCACGCCGGGCTCGCGCAGCGCGATCGTCAGCGGCAAGATCGCCGCCGCCTGCGTGGTCGGTTTCGTGTCGCTGCTGCTGACCCTGGTCGCGTTCAAGGTGAGCGCGCAGATCGCACCCGGCAACATCGGCCGCCAGTTCAACATGAACGTCGGCTCGATGCTGCAGATGCTGCTGGTGATGCTGCCGATGCTGCTGATCGGTACCTCGCTGCTGACCTTCCTGTCGGCCGCGGCCAAGAGCATGAAGGAAGCACAGAGCCACATGACCTGGCTGATGCTGCTGCCGATGCTGCCCGGCTACGCACTGGTGGCCTATCCGCTGAAGAGCGAACTGTGGCAGTACGCCGTGCCGTTCCTGTCGCAGAACCAGATGCTGCTGAAGGTGATCCGCCACGAGACCATCACCCCCGCAGTCTGGGCGATCTACCTCGGCGCCAGCCTCGGCTTGGCCGCCGTGCTGTGGTTCGCCGCCGTGCGCCGCTACCACAACGAGCGCCTGGCCATCTCCGGCTGACCCCAAAAAGGGGACGGAGGGGATTAAGTCGTTTCTGCCCCTCCCGTCCCCTCCTTGCGCGGGCGGCCTTGTCTTCGCATCGCCACCGGCCGCCCGAGCGTCTTCTCTACCATCCGCAGGAACGCAGCATCCCCCAACGGACGCTGTTTGGCGCTATGACTGCGGATTGCGGGCAGATCGGCGGACGCATTCACATCGCGCAGGAATCGCGCATACACCGTCGTCCTGTTGCGAGCGGTCGCGGCCAACGCTCTGAATGCGGGATGCGGGGTCAGCATGGGGTCATCGCGTCGTTGAAGGTTGCCGTGCACGCTGGACCACGGATGATCTTCAGCACTGACCGCAATGCCGGCACGAACGGGATTGCGTTCGATGTAGCGGTATACGCTGAGCAGGTAAGCGTCGCTGTCGATCATCGAGGAATGGAAGCGGCCCTGCCACAGGGGACCGGTGCGGCCGTGCCGCTGGTTGAAAGCCTGCACATAGTTGTTGCCCTGCATGCGCATTGCATCGGCCAGCCCACGCTGCGTGGATGGCGTGGCCAGCAGGTGGATGTGGTTGTCCATCAGTACGTAGGCATGCAGTGCGACGCGGTGCTTGAGGAAAGCGCTGTGCAGCAGATGCAGGAACAGTTGCCGGTCGATGTCGTCGACAAAGATCGCACCCTTGTTCACACCGCGCTGGACCACGTGATAGGCCTGGCCGGCCAGCATCAGGCGCGCTTGTCGGGGCATGGGATTCCCAGGTCGAAGGGGGCCTCAGCCTGGCATCGGCACCGTGGCGTAGGGCATCAGGTAATGCCGCGCAGGCGTATCGGAGGAGTCAGAAGCGACTTAATCCCCTCCGTCCCCTTTTGCGTACCGCGCGGGCGTTACCCCCATCTCGCGCTTGAACACGTTGATGAAGGAACTGGGCGTGTCGTAGCCCATCGACAGGGCGACGCTGATCACCGGTTCGCCTGCCAGCAGGCGTGGCAGTGACAGCAGCACGCGCAGGCGCTGCCGCCACTGGCTCAAGGTCATGCCTGTTTCGGCCTGCCAACGGCGGGCGAGGCTGCGGCTGGACAGTCCGCTGGCGGCTGCCCACGCTTCGACGCTGCGCAGGTCGTCCGGCGAACGCGCCAGCGCCGCCGCGATCCGCCACAACCGGCGATCCCGCGGCTGTGGCAGGGCAAATGGCAAGGGAGTGCTGGCACGGATCTCATCGGCGATGACGCCGGCCAGGCGTGCCTGCGCAGCGTCCAGTGCCTGATGCGGCCAGCGCAGTGCGCGCGTCACCGCCGCCTGCAACAGCGCATCGGGTTGGAAAATACGGGGCAGCGGGGGCAGATCCAGGCCGGCATCGGCGCGGACGTACAGGCTCCAGCCATCGAATGCGTCTGCCCCGAGCAGCGCATGGGGCAGCAGCGGCGGTATCCAGGCAACGTGCCCGGCCGGAAGCAGCCACTGCAGATTCCCGGCTTCGATCCGCAACAGGCCCTGATGGGCGCCCAGCAATTGACCGCGCCGGTGTTGGTGGCGGGCGGTGCGCCGCCTCCCGGGCACGCGCAGCTGGCCGGCCAGCACGATGGGGCCGTCGTCGGCGTCCGCCAATGCCGGATCAATCAAGCCGGTCGGTGTCTGATCTGCCATATCCATTGGCAGTTATACGGCAGAAGCGCCGATCCGCGCGCGCCACACTGGGCGCCCATTTCAACACGAGCCGCCCCGATGCAGCCCCAGGACATCCTTCCCGACCACCAGAACGAAGTACAGGTAAACGGCCTCACCGTGCGCAAGGGCAGCGTCGGCGCCTTCCTCGCCAGCGTCCGTGACTGGCAGGACCCCGCCAGCGATGACGCCACCCGGGCCACCGCCGAAGCAGATCTGCGTGGGCTGCTGCCGGGCCTGCATGCGCTGGGCCTGTTCCAGGTGCTGGCCGCGCGCGATCCGGCACTGCAACGCCTGATCGACAGCCTCTCCTGAAACGAACACGGCCCGGACATGCCGGGCCGTGTCCTCATTGCGGGGGCGGAAACGACTTAATCCCCTCCGTCCCCTTTTTGCGGTCAGGTGCCGCCCGGGGCGAATACCAGGGTACGGCGGGTGGTGACCGGTGCGCTGACCGGCTCGAAGCGCCAGCGCTTGACCGCGTTCATGGCTTCGCGATCGAAGACGCGCGACGGTGTTGCGCGCAATACGCGGGCGTTGGTCACTGAGCCGTCGGTGCCGACGGTGATTTCCACCAGCACTTCGCCGGAGGTGCCTGCACGCAGTGCCTCGGACGGATAGCGCGGCGCCGGGGTGCTGACCGGGCGCAGGTTCGGCGCCGCAGCGGCCGCTGGAGCCGCGGCCTGGCGTGCGGCACTGGCCTGCTGGGCGGCGGCCTGCTGCTGCTTCAGCTCGGCTTCGCGGCGCGCGGCGGCCTGGCGCTCGGCTTCCTGGCGCTCGTTGTCGCGGCGGGCGGCATCCTGCTGCGCAGCGATCTGCTTGGCCGCGTCGGCTTCCTTGGCACGCTGCTCGGCCAGGCGCTGCTGTTCGGTCTGCTGCTTGCTGCGGTCCTCGGCGTCCTTCTTGGCCTTCTCGGCTTCGGCCTCGGTGCGCTTGGCCGCGTTCTGCACGCCCTTGGCCAGGCCGTCCTTCAGGCGCGGCAGGGCCGGCGCGGATGCATCCACCTTCTCGATCAGCGCCACCAGCCGCTGCGCTTCGGTGTAGTCCTCGCGCCCCAGGTGCTGCTCGGCGGCGATCAGGGTGTACGGCAGCAGGTCGGTCAGCGCGCTCTTCACCGAGGCGTCGTCCGGGGTCTTGTCGCGCAGGGCGAGGTAGTACTCGATGGCGTTGTCGCCGGCCGGCGCGTACATGCGGTTCTCGCGCAGGGCCTGGCTGGCCGACTCACGCAGCTGCTCGGTGCCCATCGACTGCACCTTGGCGGCGACCACCGGTGCGGCAGGTGCAGCGGCGGTGGGGGCGGCGGCCGGAGCCGGTGCTGCGGATTCTTCCTTGCCCGAGCAGGCGGCCAGCGCCAGTGCCAAGGCAACCGGCAGCCACCGGCGCGCGGCGGTGATCGTTGAGACGTGCGACATCCTGCTCCCCTTTAGAAGACGACGTGACGTAAATCATTGATATGCATGGCCGGGACCCGTGGTCCAGGCGCGGCAGGGTAGCGTTTCCCGACGCCACCGCCGGCAACGGCGAGGATGCAATCTAGCATCCCGGCCACCGCCCCGCACAAGGGGTGGTGGCCGGGTGGGGCCGCGGCGATCATGTCGTGGCCGGCGGCGACCTCAGTAGTCGTGTGCCTTGTCGTGCGACTTGCTGTGGCCGTTGGACATCAGCTTGTCGGTCCAGGCGATGCCGATCGCCGACAGGATGAACACGCAGTGGATGATGGTCTGCCACAGCACGCCTTCCTGGGTCATGGTCGTGCAGGTATCGACGCCAGCGTTGTAGAAGCTGGTCGAAGCCGAAGACACTGCTGCCGCCCATTGTTCCGGCTTGCACAGTGGCAGTCCCTTCAGCGCGCTGGTGGCAATGAAGGTCTTCAGCAGGTGGATCGAGGAGATGCCGATGATCGCCATCGCCAGCTTCACCTTCAGCACGCTGGCGTTGACGTGGCTCAGCCATTCCGGCTGGTCCGGGTGGCCTTCCAGGCGCAGGCGCGAGACGAAGGTCTCGTAGCCGCCGACGATCACCATCACCAGCAGGTTGGAGATCATCACCACGTCGATCAGGCCCAGCACGATCAGCATGATCTGCTGTTCGCCCATCGACACCGAGTGGGACAGCAGGTGCCACAGTTCCTTGCCGAACAGGAACACGTAGACGCACTGGGCAAGGATCAGGCCCAGGTACAGCGGCAGCTGCAGCCAGCGCGAGGCGAAGATCAGCGAGGACAACGGGGACAGGGGACGGGGACTGTGGCTCATGCAGGACAGTGCGTTTCGGGGGAGCCGCGAGGTTACCGGCCCGCCATGACGGTGCCAACCCAACTCACGCACTAGACTTCAGGTTCCTTTCCGCACCCCGAGCCGACGCCATGATCGACCTGTATTACTGGCCCACCCCGAACGGCCACAAAGTGACCCTGCTGTTGGAGGAAGCCGGCCTGGAGTACCGCATCCACCCGGTCAACATCGGCTCGGGTGACCAGTTCAAGCCAGAGTTCCTGGCCATCTCGCCCAACAACAAGATGCCGGCCATCGTCGACCACGCCCCGGCCGATGGCGGTGCCCAGCAGAGCGTGTTCGAGTCCGGTGCGATCCTGCTGTACCTGGCCGAGAAGACCGGCCGCTTCCTGCCCAGCGACCCGCGCGGCCGCGTGGCCACCCTGGAATGGCTGTTCTGGCAGATGGCCGGGCTGGGCCCGATGAGTGGCCAGATGGGCCACTTCAACGTGTACGCACCAGAAAAAATTCCCTATGCCATCGAGCGCTACGACAACGAAGTGCGCCGCCTGCACGGGGTGATGGACAAGCGCCTGGCCCAGCACGCCTTCCTGGCCGGCGACGAGTACACCATCGCCGACATGGCCAGCTACCCGTGGATCGGCGCCTACGACAAGCTGCCGGTGGACTTCGCCGCGTTCCCGAACCTCAAGCGCTGGCACGAGGCCATCGCCGCGCGCCCGGCCACCCAGCGCGCCTATGCGCTGCGCCAGCAGGTGAACCCGAACGCCGGCAAGCCGCTCAGCGACGAAGAGCGCAAGCACCTGTTCGGCCAGCGCTGACCCGCCGCGGGGTCGGATCCCTTTGCAACGCAAAGGGCCCTGACCCCAGCACCGCAGCATGGGCAGAAGGTCATGCTGCCTTCCTGCACGGGCTTGGTTAGGATGGGGGAACGACCGCCCCGCGCCCGCCGCCGGGCGGACCTGCCGTTTGCCGGGATCCTCCATGCGCCACCTGTTCGCTTCGCTTGCCCTCATGCTCGCCACCAGTACCGCCGCCCACGCCGAAAAGCTGACCCTGGAGGCCATCACCGGCCCGCTGCCGCTGTCCGGCCCGACCCTGATGAAGCCCAAGGTGGCGCCGGACGGTTCGCAGGTCAGTTTCCTGCGCGGCAAGGACAGCGATCGCAACCAGCTGGATCTGTGGACCTACGACATCGGCAGTGGCCAGACCCGGTTGCTGGTTGATTCCAAGGTGGTGCTGCCCGGCACCGAGACCCTCAGCGATGAGGAAAAGGCGCGCCGCGAGCGCCAGCGCATCGCCGCGATGACCGGCATCGTCGATTACCAGTGGTCGCCGGACGCACAGCGCCTGCTGTTCCCGTTGGGCGGCGAGCTGTACCTGTACGACCTCAAGCAGCAGGGGGCGGCGGCCGTGCGCCAGCTGACCCACGGTGAGGGCTTCGCCACCGACGCCAAGCTGTCGCCCAAGGGCGGCTTCGTCAGCTTCATCCGCGGCCGCAACCTGTGGGTGATCGACCTGGCCAGTGGAAAGCAGCTGCAGCTGACCCGCGACGGCAGCACCACCATCGGCAACGGCGTGGCCGAGTTCGTCGCCGATGAAGAGATGGACCGCCACACCGGTTACTGGTGGGCACCGGACGATTCGGCCATCGCGTTCGCGCGCATCGACGAGGCACCGGTGCCGGTGCAGAAGCGCTACGAGGTCTACGCCGACCGCACCGATGTGATCGAACAGCGTTACCCGGCCGCCGGTGACGCCAACGTGCGCGTGCAGCTGGGCGTGATCGCACCGGCCGCCGAGGCGCAGCCGCGCTGGATCGACCTGGGCAAGGAACAGGACATCTACCTGGCCCGCGTCGATTGGCGCGATGCGCAGCACCTGAGCTTCCAGCGCCAGTCGCGCGACCAGAAGCAGCTGGACCTGGTGGAAGTGGCACTCGACTCCAACCGCCAGCGCGTACTCGCCCACGAGACCAGCCCGACCTGGGTACCGCTGCACAACAGCCTGCGCTTCCTTGAAGACGGCAGCGTGCTGTGGTCGTCCGAGCGCACCGGCTTCCAGCACCTGTACCGCATCGACAGCAACGGCAAGACCACCGCGCTGACCCACGGCAACTGGCCGGTGGACGAGCTGCTGGCGGTGGATGAGACGGCCGGCAAGGCCTACTTCCGCGCCGGCATCGAAAGCCCGCGCGAAAGCCAGATCTACGCGGTATCGCTGCAGGGCGGCGAGCCGCAGCGCCTGTCGAAGGCGCCGGGCATGCACAGCGCCACGTTCGCCCGCAATGCCAGCGTCTATGTCGACAGCTGGTCCAACAGCACCACGCCGCCGCAGATCGAGCTGTTCCGCGCCAACGGCGAGAAGATCGCCACACTGGTGGAAAACAACCTGGCCGATCCCAAGCACCCGTATGCGCGCTACCGCGACGCGCAGCGCCCGGTCGAGTTCGGCACGCTCACCGCCGCCGACGGCAAGACGCCACTGCACTACAGCCTGATCAAGCCGGCCGGCTTCGATCCGTCCAGGCGCTACCCGGTGGCGGTGTATGTCTATGGCGGCCCGGCCAGCCAGACCGTCACCGACAGCTGGCCCGGCCGTGGCGACCATCTGTTCAACCAGTACCTGGCCCAGCAGGGCTACGTCGTGTTCTCGCTGGACAACCGCGGCACCCCGCGCCGTGGCCGCGACTTCGGTGGTGCGCTGTACGGGAAGCAGGGCACGGTGGAAGTGACCGACCAGCTGCACGGCGTGGCCTGGCTCAAGCAGCAGCCGTGGGTGGACCCGGCGCGCATCGGCGTGCAGGGCTGGTCCAACGGCGGTTACATGACCCTGATGCTGCTGGCCAAGGCGTCGAACCAGTACGCCTGCGGCGTGGCCGGTGCCCCGGTCACCGACTGGGGCCTGTACGACAGCCATTACACCGAGCGCTACATGGACCTGCCGGCGCGCAACGACGCCGGTTACCGTGAAGCGCGCGTGCTGACCCACATCGATGGGCTGCGCTCGCCGTTGCTGCTGATCCACGGCATGGCGGACGACAACGTGCTGTTCACCAATTCGACCAGCTTGATGAGCGCGCTGCAGAAGCGCGGTCAGCCGTTCGAGCTGATGACCTACCCGGGTGCCAAGCATGGCCTGTCCGGCGCCGATGCCCTGCATCGCTACCGTGTGGCCGAAGCCTTCCTGGGGCGCTGCCTGAAGCCTTGAAACACAGACGGGAAGGAGCCCGCCGATGACACTGCCGCCGCCGATTCCCACCCACGGCCCGAAGCCCGCCGGCTGGTGGTCCCGCCACTGGCGCTGGGCGATGCCCGTGGCCGTGCTGCTGGTGCTGGCCGGGGCCGGTGGCACGGTGGCCTGGAGCGTGCTGCGCTGGAGTGAGGCGGCACGCGAGAGCCCACCGATGCGCGAGGCGATGCGTCGCGCCGGCTGCAGCATCGAACTGGTGGAAGCCTTCGGCGAGCCGCTGCGTGCCGAATCGATGCCGCTGGGCAGCATGCAGACCGCGCTCAACGGCCAGCGCGATGTCGGCCTGACCGTGGCCCTGGAAGGCCCCCGCGCACACGGCCGGTTGTTCGTGAAGGGCACCCGCAGTGACGACGTGTGGGACTACCCGGTGATGTACGTGCTGGGCGAGAACAAGCAGACCTTCGACCTGACTGCGCTGGATGACGATGAGGCCGCGCAGGAATGCGAACTGCAGGCCTGCCGCGAACGCGGCGAATGCCCGCTGACCGCAGCGTTGTGACCTCCGGCCGATTGTCGCCACCGCGCTGAGCGCGTAGGGTGCGGGCAACCCTGTCCTGGAGTGCACCATGAAGCCGATCGCGTTGGCCGTTGCCCTGGCCCTGACCGCCGCCCCGCTGCTGTCCGCACCGCCGGCGCTGGCGGCACCCGCCGCCAAGGCCGCCACACCGGCCAGCCCGGCCTGGGTCGCCCGCAGCAACGCACTGGCGCAGATCCTGCTCGATGCGCAGGGCCCGTTCCAGCCGGAAGAAACCGGCTTCTTCGGCGTGCCCGGCTACGACGACAAGGTGGCCGACCTCGGCGCGGACAACGGCAAGCGCTACCGCGCCGCGATGGCCAAGGCCCGCGACGAACTGAAGGCGAAGCTGGCCACCGAGCAGGATCCCAACGTCCGCCAGGACCTGGAGATCATGATCCACGCCGCCAACCAGAACATCGAAGGCAGTGAGCTCAACGAGAAGTACCTGCTGCCGTGGAGTGACGCGCCGCAGACGGTGTTCAGCGGCCTCAACCTGCTGCTGTCCGACCAGGTGCCGGCCGAGCGCCGGGCCAAGGCGATCGACCGCCTCAAGGCTTACGCCGGCCTGCAGCCGGGCGGCACCGCGTTCACCACGCTGGCCCGCCAGCGCTACGAAGAGCGCTTGAAGGACAGCAGCCTGTTGCAGCCGACGAAGATCGAAGTGCAGCAGTCGCTGGACAACGTCGAGACCTACATCAGCGGCATCGAGTCGCTGCTGAAGAAGTACCAGATCGCCGGCGCCGATGAAGCGATGAAGGCCCTGGCCGGGCAGATGAAGGACTACGCCAGCTGGACGCGCTCGACCGTGCTGCCGAAGGCGCGCACCGACGCACGGCTGCCGGCGCCGCTGTACGCCTACCAGCTCAAGCAGGTCGGCATCGACATCGACCCGAAGCTGCTGATGCAGCGTGCGCAGCTGGAGTTCATGGAAACCCGCTCGGCGATGCAGCAGCTGGCGCCGCTGGTGGTGAAGGAGAAGGGCCTGAAGGTGGCCGACCCGAGCGACCCGGTGGCGGTGATCCGCGCGCTGAAGGCCGACAAGATCGCCGACGACCATCTGGAAGGCCACTACCGCAAGGTGATCGACGCGATCGATCCGCTGATCCGCGAGCACGCCATCGTCGACGTGCCCAAGCGCGCCATGCAGATGCGCCTGGGTTCGGCCGCCGAGAGCGCGGCCAGCCCGGCCCCGCATTTCCTGCCGGCGCCGCTGGTCAACAACACCGGGCAGCAGGGCACCTTCGTGCTGCCGCTGGGCAACCCGGCCGCGGGCCCGGGCGCACAGTACGACGACTTCAACTTCGGTGCGGCGGCGTGGACGCTGAGTGCGCATGAAGGCCGCCCCGGCCACGAGCTGCAGTTCACCGCGATGGTCGAGCGCGGCGTGTCGCTGGCACGCACCATGTTCGCGTTCAATTCGGTGAACGTGGAAGGCTGGGCGCTGTATGCCGAGGCCGAGATGGTGCCATACGAGCCGCTGGACGGGCAGATGATCGCCCTGCAGTTCCGCCTGCTGCGCGCCGCACGCGCGATGCTCGACCCGATGCTCAACCTCGGCCTGACCGACCGCGCCAACGGCGAGCGCGTGCTGATGGAGCAGGTCGGCCTGTCCAAGGCGATGGCCACCCAGGAACTGGACCGCTACATGGTGCGCATGCCGGGCCAGGCCGGCAGCTACTTCTACGGCTACACCCGTATCCTGGAACTGCGCATGCAGACCGAGCTGGCACTGGGTGCGAAGTTCGACCGCCTGGCGTTCAACAACTTCCTGCTCGACCAGGGCCTGCTGCCGCCGGACCAGCTGGCCGACGCGGTGAACAAGGTGTTCGTGCCGAAGTACAAGCGCTGAACACCCCCCGGTAGTGCCGGCCGCTGGCCGGCATTCCCCTGACGTCGGGAGGATTTCTGAGGTTGCCGGCCAGCGGCCGGCACTACCCGCGGTGATGCTGCCGCGTCACCGCTGCGGGGTGATCACCTGCGTCGGCAGTCGTGCCGGCGGTTCCGGGTTCGGCACCCAGATCGCCACGCCGGCGGCGCGCTTCTGCGTGGTCGGAATACCGATGCCGACGCCACCGCCGACATGCGAGCCGAACGTGCCGGCACCCACCGACATGCCCACCGGTGAGCCGCTGCTGCCCACGCCCATCAGCACCACGCCATTGGCGCCCAGCGCTGCGGCCTCGCGCTTCAGGCGCGCCACCGCTGCATCGGTCTGGCCCTGCGTGCCGAAGCCCACGGCAGACGCCGATTCCAGCTGGGCGATTTCCTGGGAGCCGGCCGGCGGCGTCGAATAGATCTGCACCAGTGCCGGATCGATCGGCGCGCGGGCGCGCCCCAGCATGACCTTGGAGGTGCTGGCACAGCCGGCGGCGACCAGCAGGATGGCCGCCAACGCGGCCCAACGGATGTTCATGGCACGACCCCTGTAGGACTGGTTGCGATCATCGGCGGGCCACTCTGAATCGGCGCCAACACCCGGCCCAGAGCAGGCAGGGCGGCACGCTAGCACGGTGCCGGTGACAGCCCCGCCAACGGCAGTAGGCGGCGACGGCGGGAACGACTATGGTGCACAGACAGGAACCAACTGCGGGAGAGTGGAATGGGCGTGATCAGTCTGTTGTGGGGCGTACTGGCGCTGTTGTGGATGATCCTGGCGCTGATTCCGCTGCTGGGCTGGGGCAACTGGTTCCTGATCCCGTTCGCCGCCGTGGGCGCGGTGATCGCCGCGCTGGGCATCCTGTTCACCCACCCGACCAAGCGCGGCCGGGCCTGGGCCGGGCTGGTGCTGAACGGCATCGTGGTGGTGGTCGGCATCCTGCGCCTGGGCCTGGGGGGCGGCGTGATCTGAGCCGCATCGCCGGGTGCGACA
Source organism: Stenotrophomonas sp. YJH_SMC_65 (assembly GCF_059369475.1). Classification (NCBI taxonomy): domain Bacteria; kingdom Pseudomonadati; phylum Pseudomonadota; class Gammaproteobacteria; order Lysobacterales; family Lysobacteraceae; genus Stenotrophomonas; species Stenotrophomonas sp. YJH_SMC_65. The sequence goes on along the minus strand of NZ_JCAFSR010000008.1, from coordinate 62,775 downwards.
GGGCGTCGCAGGTACACGGCCGCGGGCCGGGCAGGGGCGTACAATGAACGGCTGCGCGAGCCCCCCGCGTGCCTGTGAATCCGCGCCCGGCGCGGCTGCCCCATGATCATCCGACCCCGTCCCCACGGCTGGCAACTGCTGTACATCCTGCGCGGCTCGATCGTAAAAGCGATCGCGCCGAAGGTGCTGGCCATCCTGATCCTGTCCATCGCGGTGGCCGCGGTGGTGGAGCTGGCGCCGCCGACCGGCATCGAGCGCGTTTCCGTCACGCCGTTCACCCTGCTCGGCCTGGTCCTGTCGATCTTCCTCAGTTTCCGCAACAGCGCCTGCTACGACCGCTGGTGGGAAGGCCGCAAGCTGTGGGGCCAGCTGGTCTACGAATCGCGTTCGCTGGCCCGCCAGGTGAACCTGCTGCTGGCCGATGACGCCGGCCGCCGCCGCCGCATCGCCTACCTCACTACGGCTTTTGCCCATGCGCTGGCCGCGCGCCTGCGCGGGCGCATCGTGGCCCTGGCGGCGTTGCCGTGGCTGGACAAGCCGCAGCGCGAGCAGCTGGGCCAGCGCGAGAACGTGCCCGACGCATTGCTGTCGATGATCGCTGCCGAGCTGGCCAACGCCCTGCGCGCCGGCGAACTCGACCCGATCCTCTACACCCAGCTGGAAGAGCGCCTGCACGCGATGTCGTCGATCCAGGCCGGCTGCGAGCGCATCCTCACCACGCCGCTGCCGTTCGCCTACACCCTGCTGCTGCATCGCTGCGCATGGATGTTCTGCGTGCTGCTGCCGTTCGGCCTGGCCAGCTCGCTGGGCTGGGGCACGCCGGTGCTGTCGGCGGTGCTGGCCTACGCCTTCTTCGGCCTGGACCAGCTGGGCGAAGAAATGGAAGACCCGTTCGGCCTGGAGCCGAACGACCTGCCGCTGGACGCGCTGGTGCGCACGATCGAGATCGACCAGCTCGACGCGCTCGGCGAACGCCCGTTGCCCGAACCCCTGCTGCCGCAGGGCTACCTGTTGCAATAGCCACTCCTCGGAGCCTGCCATGTCCCACCCGCTTTACCGCCCGCGCCGCATGCGCCACGACGAGTTCTCGCGCCGCCTGATGCGCGAGAACACGCTGACCACCGACGACCTGATCTACCCGGTGTTCGTGCACGAACGTGCGGGCCGCACCGCAGTGCCGTCGATGCCGGGCGTGGAGCGGCTGTCGATCGAAGAGCTGCTGAAGGTGGCCGAAGAAGCGCTGGAACTGGGCATTCCAGTGATCGACCTGTTCCCGGTGATCGACCCGTCGCTGAAGTCGCTGGACGCGTCGGCGGCGTGGGCCGAGGACGGCCTGGCGCAGCGTGCGATCCGCGCGCTGAAGTCGCGCTTCCCGGAACTGGGAGTGATGACCGACGTGGCGCTGGACCCGTACACCACCCACGGCCAGGACGGCATCATCGACGACAAGGGATACGTGCTCAACGACATCACTGTCGAAGCGCTGGTCAAGCAGTCGCTGTCGCACGCCGAGGCCGGTGTGGACATCGTCTCGCCGTCGGACATGATGGACGGCCGCATCGGCGCGATCCGCCGTGCGCTGGATGCCGACAACCACATCAACGTGCGCATCATGGCCTACTCGGCCAAGTACGCCTCGGCGTTCTACGGCCCGTTCCGTGATGCGGTGGGCAGCGCGGCCAGCCTCGGCAAGGCCGACAAGAAGACCTACCAGATGGACCCGGCCAACGGCGACGAGGCCTTGCGCGAGATCGCGCTGGACCTGGAAGAGGGCGCCGACATGGTGATGGTCAAGCCGGGCATGCCGTACCTGGACCTGGTGCGCCGGGTGAAGGAGACATTCGGTGTGCCGACCTTCGCCTATCAGGTGAGTGGCGAGTACGCGATGATGAAGGCCGCCTTCGCCAACGGCTGGCTGGACGAACGCGCCTGCGTGCTGGAGTCGCTGCTGGGTTTCAAGCGGGCCGGCGCCGATGGTGTGCTGACCTATTTCGCGCCGCAGGTGGCGCGATGGCTGCGCGAGCGCTGACAATAGCGCCACGATAGACGGAGGACTGCGCGATGGGACCCGAACTGGGATGGGTGCAATGGCTGATCTGGGGCACCGGTACGCTGGTGTTCGGCGCCATCATCGTCGCTGTCTTCATCGCCGCCTGGCGGGCCGGCAAGCGCCCGCCGGAACAGCTCTCCGCTGCCCGCCACGTGGCCCGTGAGCAGGCGCTGCCGGAGACCGTGCAGGCCGAGCTGGCCGCGTTGAACCAGCGCAAGGACAACGGCCAGCTGAGCGAGATGGAGTACGAGCAGTTGCGCGCCAAGGTGTTGTCGCGCTGACAGGGCGTTTCATCCACGCATGGCGTGGATCTACTGGTAGTCGCCAACCTTGGTTGGCGCTTTCACGTATGCCAACCAAGGTTGGCATCTCCCAAACGGCCATCCACGCATGGCGTGGATCTACCGCGCGCACCCGGCCACCGCCGCCACCTTCGGCACCGCCAACCGGTACACGTCCACGCCACCGGCACGCGGCGCCTTCGCTGCACTGCTGGCCACCATCATCTCGCCCGGCTTGGCGTTGTCGACCACCGGCGCACCGGTCCAGCCGCCGGCCTGGTTGAACGACAGCCCCAGCGGCTGCAGCGCTACACCGCTCCACGCACAGCCGCTGCTCCAGACCTGCGCGGTACTGCCATTGCCGCGGCTGAACACCACGGCGCCGTCCTGGCCCAGCCAGTCGCCGTCGGTCTCGTCGTCGGCGCTGTTCAACGCGCTCAGTGCGCTGGCCGGGCCGCGCAGGCCCTGCGCATCCAGCGTCGCCACGAACAGGTCCCAGCCGGCGCCACGGCCCTGCTGGCGGGCAAACAACAGCTGCTTGCCGTCCGCGCTCAGGGCCGGCCCGCGCTCTTCCCGGCGCCCGCCGTCACCGGCCAGCGGCTGCGCCGGGCCCAGCCGGCCGTCGGCGGCCAACGCGGCGCGGTACAGCGCCAGCGCGCCCTCGCGGCCGGCCGCGAACAGCAGCCAGCGGCCGTCACGGCTGAAGTAGGGATCGCGGGCTTCACCGGCCACACCTACCGGCAGTACCTGTGCCTGCTGCCAGCGACCGTCCACCACGCGCGCCTCCCACAGGCCCCAGCCGGCCTCGCCGCGGCGGGCGAAGACGATGCGCTGGCCATCGGCGCTGATCGTGGCGCGACCCTCGTCGGCGCGGGTCGAGACCACGCCCATGCCTTCGATGCCGTACTCGTTCAACGCCATCGCCACGGGGGCAGAGAGTAGACTGGCGGCGAGCACCAGCAGGGGCGGGGTGATGCGCATCATCCGGTTCCGTGCACGAAAGAGCATCAGTCTAGCCAGCTTGAGGATTCCATGACCGACCGTTACGCCGTCTTCGGACACCCCGTTGCCCACTCGAAGTCGCCGCAGATCCACGCGACGTTCGGTCGCCAGGAAGGCATCGCCATCGACTACCGCGCGATCGACCTGGCCCCGGATGCGTTCCTGGCCGGACTGGAGGCCTTCGCCGCCGAGGGCGGTGTCGGCGCCAACGTCACCCTGCCGCACAAGGAAGCCGCGTTCTCGGTGTGCACCACGCTGACCGCGCGCGCGCGCCGCGCCGGCTCGGTCAACACACTGCTGCGCAAGGGCGACCGCTGGCACGGCGACACCACCGATGGCATCGGCCTGGTGCGCGACCTGACCGACCGCCACGGCCTGGACCTGCGCGGTCGCCGCGTGCTGATGATCGGCGCCGGTGGCTCGGCGCGCAGCGTCGCCCCGGCGCTGCTCGATGCCGGCATCACCGAACTGGTGGTGGTCAACCGCACGCCGGAGCGCGCCGACGAACTGATCGACGCGATGGGCGAGCCCGGCCGTGCGATCAGCCGCTACTGGGAAGACCTGCGCGACCTCGGCGACTTCGAACTGATCGTCAATGCCACCTCGGCTGGCCGCGACCGCGACGTCGAGTTCAAGCTGCCGCTGTCGCTGGTCAATTCGATGACCACTGCCGTCGACCTGAACTACGGCGAGGCGGCCATCGCCTTCCTGGCCTGGGCCCGTGCGGCGCAGTGCCGCAATACCGTCGACGGCCTGGGCATGCTGGTCGAGCAGGCCGCCGAGAGCTTCCTGCAGTGGCACGGCGTGCGCCCGCAGACCGGCGAGGTCTACCAGTCGCTGCGCCAGGGCTCGGCCGTGCTGGCCGGCGAGGACTGACCGATGGACAGCACAACCCTGATGGTGACCGTGCTGAGCATGGTCGGCGTGCGCCTGCCTGTGCTGATCGCGCTGTGCGTCGGCCTGGTCTGGGTGGTCGGTGCGCCGCGCGATGCCACCCGCACCGGCGCGCTGGTCGGCCTGCTGCTGTTGCTGCTGTCCAGCCTGGGTGGCCTGGCGGCGGGCATGCTGCCGATGTGGCTGGTCAGCAGCGGCAACTTCAGCGCCATCTCGGGCATGAGCGCCATCTTCGGCGTGGTGCACTTCGCGCTGGCGATGGTCGAGGCCATTGGCGTGGTGCTGCTGGTGTGGGCGCTGGTGCGCCTGCTGCGTAGCCGTCCCGCCCCGGTCGCCTGAGCGCTGGCGCCGGGCCACGCCCGGCGTGTTTCGCCCCTGTGCGGCGCGGGCTTCGGACCGTGCGCGCCGGCGGGCGTCGTCGCTGGCTCGTTCAGGGTGCCAGCAACAGTGAACGCGGCCGGCCATGCGACAATGACCGGCCTGATCCAGCTACGGTAGTTCCCGGCGTGACCGAAACCGTCGCCGCTCCGCGCACGCTCGATGACACCTTGAAGGACGCGATCCGCAAGGCGTACACGACGCTGCAGGCCAACACCCCCGGCTTCTCCACCCGTCGCTCGCAGAGCCAGATGATCGGCGTGGTGTCGCGCGCGCTGTCGAAAAGCGGTGGCGTTGGCGTGGTCGAGGCGCCGACCGGCGTCGGCAAGAGCCTGGGCTACCTCACCGCAGGCGTGCCGATCGCGCTGGCCACCAAGAAGAAGCTGGTGATCAGCACCGGCACCGTGGCGCTGCAGTCGCAGCTGGTCGAGCGCGATATCCCGAATTTCCTGAAGGCCACCGGCCTGGAAGCGACCGTGGCGCTGGCCAAGGGACGCACCCGCTACCTGTGCACGCGCAATGCCGCCGAGGCGCAGGGCGAGGGCTCGCAGGGCGGCATGTTCGAGGATGACGCGCCACTGTTCGACCGGCCGCTGGCGCCGATCGAGATGGACATCGCCAAACGCCTGACCGACGCCTTCACCAGCGGCAGCTGGGATGGCGATATCGACAATGCGCCGGAGACCATCAGTCCCGGCCTGCGCAGCCGCATCACCACGCCGGCCTCGGGTTGTGCCGGGCGGCGCTGCGCCTATTCGGCGCAGTGCGCGGTGCTGCGCTCGCGCAATACGGTGCGCGACGCACAGATCGTGGTCACCAACCACGCGCTGCTGCTGTCGGCGCTGTCGATCGGTGACAGCGACAACGGCCAGCCGTTGATCGCGCCACCCTCGGACATGCTGCTGGTGCTGGACGAAGGCCATCACATCGGCAACGTGGCGATCGACCAGGGCGCGGCCAGCCTCGCGCTGGACGAGATGGCCAAGCGCACCGGCCGCCTGCAGATCCTGATCGCCGGTGCGTACCGCGCGGTCGACAAGGACCGGCTGGGCAACCTGCTGCCCAACGAAGCGATCGAAGTCGCCAGCAACGTGGCCAAGCAGCTGCGCGCGTTCCGTGATCACATCGAGCGGGTGTGGATGCCGGCGCCGGCGGACGAAGAGCCGATGTGGCGCGCGGCCAATGGACGCCTGCCCGAGGCCTGGCGCGAGCCGATCGAGGCACTGGCCGACGATACCCGCAGCCTCTACAACTGGGCGCATGCGGCCACCACGCAGGTGGCCAAGGGCAAGCCGGACGATGCCGCGCGCGAGCGCCTGCAGCGCAACCTGGGCATGGCGCTGGAGATGATCGAGCAGCAGTACAACCTGTGGCAGGCGTGGCGCCGCGAAGACAAGGACGGCGCGCCGCCGATGGCGCGCTGGGTGACTGCCACCCGCGATGGCGACCTGGTGCTGCACGGTTCGCCGGTGTCGGCCGCGCACGTGCTGCGCAAGCTGCTGTGGGATGAAGTGGACTCGGTGGTGATGACCTCGGCGACGCTGACCGGCGGTGGCGACTTCCAGGCGCTGGCGATCGACAACGGCATTCCGGAAGAGGCCGAGATGGTCTCGCTGTCGTCGCCGTTCGACCTGCCCAACCAGGCCGAACTGATCGTGCCGAAGTTCCCGGTCACGCCGGACGACCGCGAAGGCCACCCGCGCGAAGTGGCGCGCTACCTGGACACCGAACTGGACTGGGCCAAGGGCTCGATGGTGCTGTTCACCTCGCGCTGGAAGATGGAGAAGGTGGCCGGGCTGATGCCGGCCGCGCGCCGCAAGCAGGTGCTGGTGCAGGGCGAGATGTCCAAGACCCGGCTGATCGAGGAACACCTGCGGCGTGTCGAGGCAGGCGAGGGCTCGGTGCTGTTCGGCCTGAACTCGTTCGGCGAGGGCCTCGACCTGCCCGGCGAGGCCTGCACCACGGTGGTGATCACCCAGGTGCCGTTCGCCGTGCCGACCGACCCGCAGACCGCCACCCTCAGCGAGTGGTTCGAGGGACGCGGGCTCAACGCGTTCAACCTGATCGCCATTCCGCATGCGCTGCGCACGCTGACCCAGTTCGCCGGCCGCCTGATCCGCACCTCCACCGACACCGGCCGCGTGGTCATTCTTGATTCGCGGCTGCTGACCCGCCGCTACGGCAAGCGCATCATCGACGCGCTGCCCCCGTTCAAGCGCGTGATCGGCTGAAAAAAGGGGACGGAGGGGATTAAGTCGTTTGAGGCACAAACGACTTAATCCCCTCCGTCCCCTTTTCCCAGATGGCGGCCAGCGGCCGGCACTACCGGATCGGCATCAATCGCCGAGCAGGGCGGTGTTGCGTACGGCGCCCTTGTCGGCGCTGGTGGCCAGCAGGGCGTAGGCCTTCAACGCGCTGGTGACCTTGCGCGGGCGTGGCGCGCGCGGTTTCCAGCCACGCGCGTCGGCGTCGGCGCGGCGCTGGGCCAGCGTGGCCTCATCCAGCAGCAGGTCGATGCGGCGGGCCGGGATGTCGATGCGGATGCGGTCGCCGTTCTCCACCAGACCGATGACACCGCCGCTGGCGGCTTCCGGCGAGACGTGGCCGATCGACAGGCCCGAGGTGCCGCCGGAGAAGCGGCCATCGGTCAGCAGCGCGCACTGCTTGCCCAGTCCTTTCGATTTCAGGTAGCTGGTGGGGTACAGCATCTCCTGCATGCCCGGGCCGCCCTTCGGCCCTTCGTAGCGGATCACCACTACCTCACCCGGTTGCACCTCGTCGGCGAGGATGCCGGCGACGGCGGCGTCCTGGCTTTCATAGACACGCGCGGGGCCTTCGAACACGTGGATCGATTCTTCCACGCCGGCGGTTTTCACCACGCAGCCATCCACGGCCAGATTGCCACGCAGCACGGCGAGGCCGCCTTCCAGTGAGTACGCATGCTGCAGCGAGCGGATGCAGCCCTCGGCGCGGTCCATGTCCAGGGTCGGCCAGCGCGTGGCCTGGCTGAAGGCCTCCTGGGTGGGGATGCCGGCCGGGCCGGCCTTGAAGAAGGCATGCAGGGTGTCGTTGTCACTGCGCACCACGTCCCAGCGTTCCAGCGCGTCGGCCAGGCTGGCGCTGTGCACGGTCGGCACCGTGGTATCGAGCAGGCCGGCGCGGTCCAGCTCACCGAGGATGCCGAACACGCCGCCGGCGCGGTGCACATCCTCGATGTGGTACTTCGGCGTGTTCGGCGCCACCTTGCACAGCTGCGGCACGCGCCGCGACAGCGCGTCGATGTGGGTCAGGTCGAAGTCGACCTCCGCCTCCTGTGCTGCGGCCAGCAGATGCAGGATGGTATTGGTGGAGCCGCCCATGGCGATGTCCAGGGTCATCGCATTGGCGAACGCGGCCTGGGTGGCGATGCCGCGCGGCAGTGCGCTGGGGTCTTCGCCGCCATACCAGCGATGGCAGAGTTCGACGATCAGGCGGCCGGCGCGGCGGAACAGCGCCTCACGGTCGGCGTGGGTGGCCAGCGTGGTGCCGTTGCCGGGCAGCGACAGGCCCAGCGCCTCGGTCAGGCAGTTCATCGAGTTGGCGGTGAACATGCCCGAGCAGGAACCGCAGGTGGGGCAGGCGCTGCGCTCGAACGCTGCGACTTTCTCGTCGGAGGCGCTGTCATCGGCGGCCACCACCATCGCATCGACCAGGTCCAGCTTGTGCTCGGACAGCCTGGTCTTGCCCGCTTCCATCGGCCCGCCGGAGACGAACACCACCGGGATGTTCAGGCGCAGCGCGGCCATCAGCATGCCGGGGGTGATCTTGTCGCAGTTGCTGATGCACACCAGCGCGTCGGCGCAGTGCGCGTTGACCATGTACTCCACGGCGTCGGCGATGATCTCGCGGCTGGGCAGCGAATACAGCATGCCGTCGTGGCCCATCGCGATGCCGTCGTCCACGGCGATGGTGTTGAATTCCTTGGCGACGCCGCCGACCTGTTCGATCTCGCGCGCGACCAGCTGGCCGAGATCCTTCAGGTGCACGTGGCCGGGCACGAACTGGGTGAAGGAGTTGGCGATGGCGATGATCGGCTTGTGGAAGTCGCCGTCCTTCATGCCGGTGGCGCGCCAAAGGGCGCGGGCGCCGGCCATGTTGCGACCGGCGGTGGAGGTGCGGGAACGGTATTCGGGCATGGCGGGCGGAACGGGCGGGCCGTACGACGTGGGGGTCAGCCGATCATGGCCAATTTTTTCGGTTGCTGCTGCAACCACCTTCACCGCTTGCAGCGGCTTGGCGGTCCGCGCATTTCCCCTTATCCCCGCGCCTTCGGCGCGCCCCCCTTGAACAACAAGGGGGCTTCTTGCCGGAGACTTGGCTGCGCGCGCCGGGCATGACCGGGCGCCGCGGGATGTGTGCCAACCAAGGTTGGCACCTACCAGAGCGGTGCGTCGCCTGGGGTCGGATCCCATCGCGGCGCGATGGGCTCTGACCCCAATGCCGACGAAAATGAAAGTCCGTTCATCTTTCGCACTTTGCCGATTCCGGTTGCTGGCCCGGATTTGGCATCATTGGGGCATTGATCCGTCGACAGGGCATGAGGCCATGAAACGTTCCCGCACCACCGCGCTGCTGCTGATGAGCGCCGCGCCGCTGCTGTTCACCGCCTGCCAGAAGGAGCCGGAGGTGAAGGTGCAGGAAGGCCTGTATACCTCGGTGGAGGCCTGCACCGAGGCCACCGGCGATCCGTCGTCGTGCCGCAATGCGTTCGCTGAAGCGCAGAAGCAGGCCGCCGATGCGGCGCCGAAGTACGCCAGCAAGGAAGCCTGCGAGAAGGACTACAAGCCGGAACAGTGCGTGCAGCAGCACACCTCGGCCGGTACCTCGTTCATCGGCCCGATGATGATGGGCTTCTTCATGTCGCAGATGCTGAGCAACCGCGGCGGCCTCGCCCCGCAGGCGCCGGCGTCGGCACCGGCTTACCAGGACAAGAATGCGGGTTGGGCGCGCCCGGCACCGGGCGGCACCGGTGGCCTGAACACCGCCAGCGGCATCGGTGCTGGCAAGGCCGGCCTGGCCCCGGTCACCAGCGAGCCGAACCGTGCGGTCACTGCCAGCCGTGGTGGCTTCGGCAACACCAGCGCACGCCGCAGCACCAGCGGCAGCTACGGCGGCTGATCAACCCATGCAGCGCATCCGGATTGCCGAGCGTGCCCAGTGGCGGGCGCGCGCGGAAGAGGCGGGTTTCCGCTTCCACACCATCGACGGCCAGCCGTACTGGGATGAACGCGCGTATTACGCCTTCACCCTGCGCCAGATCGAACAGGACATCGAAGACCCCAGCGCCGAGCTGCACCAGATGGCGCTGGATCTGGTCGGTGATGTCATCGGCAGCGAACGCTTGATGGACCAGCTGGCGATTCCGTCGCACTACCGCGACTGGATCGCCGACAGCTGGCGCCAGCGCCAGCCGCACCTCTATGGCCGCCTGGACCTGGCCTACGACGGTACCGGCCCGGCCAAGCTGTACGAATTGAACTACGACACGCCGACCTCGCTGTTCGAAGCCAGCTTCTTCCAGTGGCAGTGGCTGGAAGACCAGCGCAATGCCGGCCGCCTGCCGCAGCATGCCGACCAGTTCAACGCCATCCACGAAGCGCTGGTCGAGCGTTTCGGCGACCTCGCCACACAGCTGCCGCCGCCGCTGTACTTCAGCGCGGTCGGCAGTTCGGAGGAAGACCGCGGCACGGTCGAGTACCTGCGCGACTGTGCGTCGCAGGCCGGCCTGCATGGCCAGGCCATCGCCATCGAGGACATTGGCCTGTCCGAGGACGGACGCTTCACCGCGCTGGACGATTCGGTGATCGGCACGCTGTTCAAGCTGTATCCGCTGGAAGACCTGATGGCCGAGGAATTCGGCCGCGCGCTGCCCGGTTCGGGCGTGCAGCTGCTGGAACCGGCCTGGAAGGCGGTGCTGAGCAACAAGGGCATCCTGCCGCTGCTGTGGCAGCGCAACGTGGGCCATCCGAACCTGCTGGAAGCGCATTTCGATGACGGCAGCACGCTGGCGTCGGGCTGGGTACGCAAACCGCTGTTCTCGCGCGAAGGCGCCAACATCGAGATGCACCTGGCCGATGGCAGCACCCAACGCAGCGACGGTCCCTACGACGGCCCGGCGATCATCCAGCGTGCGCATCCTCTCACCCGCTTCGAAGGCGGCTATCCGCTGATCGGCAGCTGGGTGATCGGTGACCATGCCTGCGGCATCGGCATCCGCGAGGATGACAGCGCGATCACCCGCGACAGTGCGCGCTTCGTGCCGCACGCGATCGTCGACGAGGCGCCGACGCGGATCTACGTCTGATGACGGTGCGGCGCAATCGCGACCTGCGGCCTGCGCCGCTGCCGGGCCGGCATCTGGATGACGGCCACGCCCTGTGGCGCTATTCGGACCGCATCGCGGTGCGCTGCCACCGCTGCGATATGCCCGGCTGGGTGGTGCGGACGCCGGAATCGCGACGTTTCCGCTGCCTGGGCTGCAGCGCAGCCCTCGACAGTGGATGCGGCTGCGGTTGCTGTGCCGCGGGCGACTGGGTCGGGCCCGTGCGCTACAGCGGCTATCGTCCCTGCGGATACTGCGGGCACAAATGGGTCCGCGCCGAGCTGCACCGTGCGCGTGCAGTGTCGCCGTTGCGGACGCTGGCGGCGGACTGCAGTCAGTGCGGACGCAGCAGCGAGGTGGAGGTCACGTTGTCGCGATGGCGTGGCAATGAGGCGATCGATCCGCATTTTGGCTTGCCGCTGCGGCTGGTCGAAAAGACTGCGGCCGGCGTGCTGTGGGCCTACAACGAAGCCCATCTGCAGGCACTGCACGACTACGCTGCCGCGCCTCTGCGCGAGCGCGCGGGCGTTACCAACGGTTCGATGTTCTCGCGCCTGCCGCAGTGGATGAAGCTGGGCCGCAACCGGGTGCTGCTGCAGCGTGCGGTGGAGCGGTTGCAACGTCGGTTGCTGCAGGGGTAGTGCCGGCCGCTGGCCGGCAACCGGTTTTGGTAGATGCCGACCTCGGTCGGCGCTGTGGATTTCGTGCCAACCAAGGTTGGCACCTACCAGGGCGATGCATCGGTTGCCGCAGGGGTAGTGCCGGCCGCTGGCCGGTAACCGCCGTTGGTAGATGCCGACCTTGGTCGGCGCTGTGGGCGGGCCAACCAAGGTTGGCACCTACCAGGGCGATGCGGCGGTTGTTGCAGGGGGTAGTGCCGGCCGCTGGCCGGTAACTGTGTTTGGTAGATGCCGACCATGGTCGGCGCTGTGGGTTCGTGTTAACCAAGGTTGGCACCTACCAGGGCGATGCATCGGTTGCCGCAGGGGTAGTGCCGGCCGCTGGCCGATAACCGGTTTTGGTAGATGCCGACCCTGGTCGGCGCTGTGGATTTCGTGCCAACCAAGGTTGGCACCTACCAGGGCGATGCGGCGGTTGTTGCAGGGGGTAGCGCCGGCCGCTGGCCGGCAACCGGTTTTGGTAGATGCCGACCTCGGTCGGCGCTGTGGGTTCGTGCCAACCAAGGTTGGCACCTACCAAGGCGATGCGGCGGTTGTTGCAGGGGGTAGCGCCGGCCGCTGGCCGGCAACCGGTTTTGGTAGATGCCGACCCTGGTCGGCGCTGTGGATTCCGTGCCAACCAAGGTTGGCACCTACCAGAGCGATCGCGGGTATCAGAGCAGCCCTTCGCGCTTCACCGCCAGATAGCGTTCCACCAGCGCGCCGGGCAGGGCATCGGCGGTCACGTCCAGCACCATCACCTTTTCGCTGCGCAGGGCCTCATGCGCCTTCGCGCGTTGCTGCAGGTACAGCGCGGCGGCACCGGCCTGGGTGGCGTCTTCCAGTGTCTGCACCTCGCCCTCCAGTGCGCCGTCCAGCTCGCGTTCGCGCAGGCTGGCCACGCACACCAGGTGGCGCCGCTGCAGCAGGCGCACTGCCGCCAGCAGGTCTTCGATGTCCTCATCACGCACGTTGCTGACCAGCATCACCAGCGCACGCCGGCGCTGGCGCAGCGACACCTCGGTGGCGGCGGCCAGGTAATCGGTGGCCACCGCGCGTGGCTGCAGGTCGTAGCTGGCGCGCAGCAGGTGCTCGACCGTACCCATGCCGCGCTGCGGTGCCACCCAGCGGCGTTCGCCACCGGCAGCGTACAGGCCGGCAGCGTCGCCCTGGCGCAGCGCCAGGTAAGCCACCACCAGCGAGGCGTTCAAGGCATGGTCGAAGTGCGAGAGCCCGCCTTCGCTGGCCAGCATGCGCCGGCCACTGTCCAGCATCAGCAGCAGCTGCTGGTTCTTCTCGTCCTGGTATTCGCGCGAGATCAGCTTGCGCGCACGCGCGGTGGCCTTCCAGTCGAGCTGGCGCAGGCTGTCGCCGATGCGGTACTCGCGCATCTGGTGGAAATCGGTGCCTTCGCCACGGCGGCGCTTCACGTGCGCACCAACCAGCCGCGAGGCCTGGTCGGCACTGAACAATGCGAAGCGGGTGAGCGGCACGAAGTTCGGATAGACCCGCACCTCCAGCGCCGGCGGCAGCGTGCGTTGCTGCCACCACAGGCGCCACGGCGAACGCATGCGCAGGTGCACCCCCTCGAAGCGGAAGTGCCCACGCTGCAGCGGCTGCAGGTGGTAGTGCAGGGTGGACGCCGTACCGGCCTGCAGGCGCACGCGCTGCGGCAGCGCTTCCAGCGGCCAGCCGCCGGGCACCAGGTCGAACACCTGCACCGTCATCGATTGCTCGGCCTGCAGGCGCAGCGCCGCCTCGCGGCGCACGCCCAGCGCCAGCGCTTCGGGCAGTTCGCGCTGTACCTGCGGCGACGGACGCCGCGACTGCCGCCACAGATCCCACAAGGCGGGCAGCGCGATGACGACGGCTGCCAGCGCCCAGCTCCAGCGCGGCAGCCACCCGCCCAGCACCAGGCCGCCCAGGGCAGCCCAGGCCAGCAGCAGCGCCAGCAGCAGCGGGGCCGGTCTCATCGGCGCGGTGCTTCCACCTTGGCCAGCAGCGCGCCCAGCACGTCGTCGGCGTCCTGGCCTTCGATCTGCAGCTCCGGGGCCAGTGCAATGCGGTGGCGCAGCGCCGGGCGCGCAATGTCGCGCACGTCGTCCGGCGTGACGAAGTCACGGCCGGCCAGCACCGCCTGAGCGCGCGAGGCACGCACCAGCGCGATGCTGCCGCGCGGGCCAGCGCCGACCGCGATGCCCGGCCACTGCCTCGTGGCCGCCACAATCCGCACCGCGTAGTCGATCACTTCGTCATCGACGGTGATCGCCGCGGTCGCGCGCTGCAGTTCCAGCAGCTCGCCGGCCCCCAATACACGCGGCACCTGGCTCAGGTCGAAATCGCTGGCGGCACGGCCACTGGTGATCGCGGTCACCATGCGCTTCTCGTCCTCCAGCTGCGGGTAGTCGATCAGCACCTTCAGCAGGAAGCGGTCCAGCTGTGCTTCCGGCAACGGGTAGGTGCCTTCCTGTTCCAGCGGGTTCTGCGTGGCCAGCGCCATGAACGGCGGCGCCAGGGTGAAGGCCTTGCCTTCGATGGTCACCTGGCCTTCCTGCATCACTTCCAGCAGGGCCGACTGGGTCTTGGCCGGGGCACGGTTGATCTCGTCGGCCAGCAGCAGGTTGGTGAACACCGGGCCGCGACGGATCTTGAAGCTCTCGCTCTTCGGGTCGTACACCGCGTGGCCACTGACGTCGCTGGGCATCAGGTCGGGGGTGAACTGCACGCGCCCGTAGTCCAGCTCCAGGGCCTGTGCCAGTGCACGCACCAGCAGGGTCTTGCCCAGACCGGGCACGCCTTCGATCAGCACGTGGCCACCGGCCAGCAGCGCCACCAGGATCTGGTCCAGTACATCGGCCTGGCCGATGAAGGCGTGTCCAACGGCGGTGCGGATGGCATCGACGCGTTCGATCAGGCGGGCGTTGGCGGCCGCCGGCAGCTCGGGGACTTCGGTCATAGCAGGGATCTCATCTGGAGCAGCAAGCGGATGCGCTCGCGCAGGGCGGAGGAATCGTGCGGTGGCGGGGGCGTGAGCGCGCTGGCAACACGGCCTTGCGGCCATTTCAGCAGTTCGGCGATGGCCTGATCGCGCGGCGCACCGTCCAGTGCAGCGGCTACCGGTGCGCGCAGGCGCAGGCGATGCAGGAACAGGGCGAACACGGCGTCGTACAGGCGCGTGCCGTGGCCGAAGCGCAGCAGCAGCTCGCCACTGGCACGCACGTGCTCCAGCAGCGAGCGGCGTTCCAGCACCGGCGACGGCAGCAGGCTGCCGAAGCGCTGCGAGCGGCCCCACAACCAGCCCAGCAGGGCCAGCAGCAGCGGCGCCCACAGCGGCCAGCCCTGGTAGAACAGGCGCGCCCACAGTGACGGCGGGCGGCTGGCATAGACCAGCCAGAACGCACCCTTGCCGTAATTCGGGTCGAGCAGATAACGGGTCAGGTCGCGGTGCGAGAGATCGTGCAGGCCATCACTGGCCTTGCCTGCGGCCGACGCCAGGCGTGCCGCCGGCGAATCCACCTCGCCGCGCATGAATTCCATGTCGGCCAGCACGCTCACCTTGCCCTGGCCATGGTGCAGGCGTGCGAACACCAGGCTGTGCTCGTTGCCCCAGCGCCGTTCGGCCCGCGCATTGGCGGCAAAGCCCAGCGTGAAGCGACGGCCACCGCAGAACTCGACGTGGCTGGGATCATCGATGACGTGGAATGGCTGGCAGTCGCTCTGCTGATACAGGCTGTCCACGCCCAGCTGGTCCAGCAGGGGCCCCTGCGTGCTGCTGGCGTCGTCCTCGGCGGGCGGCGGCGTACGCACCAGCAGATGGCCACCACCATCAACCCAGGCCAGCAGGGCCCTGGCCGCCGGTGCCGGCAGTTCGCTGCTGTCCTGCAGCAGCACCACCGTATCGTGCGGGCCCAGCGCCATCTGCTGCAGGTCCAGCCGCGGCCGCGAGTGCACCTCGATGCCATCGGCACGCAGGGCCTGGCCCAGCACGTACAGCGGGTTGTAGCCAGCTTCGCCCTGCGGCGGCAGTTGCACGGTCTCGGTCACGCGTTCGTGCGTGCGCAGGTAGAGGATCGTCAGCGGCACGCCGAACAGCACCAGCCCACCCAGCAGCAGCGACCAGAACAGGCGCGGACTCATGCCAGCCACCTGTACTGCCGGCGCAGGGTATCGGCCAATGCATCGAAATCGGCGCGGCTGGGCAGGCGGCCACCGTAGGCGGCGTACTGCCACATGCGCACGATGCGCGCGAACAGGTCACGGTCGGTGGCATCGGGCATGCGCCGCGACGCGCGCAGGCATTGCGCTTCGGTGGCACCGGGCGGAAGCGCGATGCCGCTGCGCTCGCCCACCGTGCGCACGCTGGCGCGGTACAGCAGGGCCAGCGCCTGCCGCGGCCGCCCCTGGTCCCACAGCAGGCCGGCCTGGGTGGCCACGTCCGGCGGCAGCACGACCGGCAGTTCCACCGGTTCTTCCACTACCTGCGGTGCGGCCTCGGCCTTGCGCCGGCCACTGCCGCGCAGCCACGGCAGCCACAGCCGTGCGGTCAGCAGCAGCACCAGCAGCAGGACGCCCAGCAGGCCCCACAGGCCCCACTCGGCCAGGCGTGCCAGCCAGGCGATGCCGTCCTTGCGCGCTTTGCGTTCACCCTTGCTGTTGGTGTCACGCTGCAGCTGCTTGTCTTCCTTCTTTTTTTCCTCGGCCTGCTCGATCGGCTTCCAGCGGGTGACCTGGCGGGTCGGGCGCTGCAGCGGATCTTCATAGGCGCGGTTCACCGCCTGGCGGAAGCCGGCGGTGTCCACTGGCGCTGCACCGAAGATCATGGCGGGTGCATTGGCCGGATCGTTCGCCGCAGTGGCCGGTTCCTCCGCGCTGTCCTCGTCCTCTCCGGCATCGTCTGCCTGTTCTGCCGCCGTCTGCGCGTCCTGCGCATGCACTGGCGCGGAGGCCAGCGGCAGGGCAAGGCACAGCAGCAGCGCCAGCGTCGATGCCGCCGGCAGCAGCCGCTCGCGCAGGCGGCGCAGGGCGATCTCCACGTCCCACGCTTCCATCTGCGTGCGCCGGTTCAAGTACAGGCCGAAGCCGGCGCCGACGTAGAACGGACCGATCAGCACCGAGGCCAGCCAGCACGCCAGGTTGAAGCCGGCCCGCGCCCAGGCGGGTGTGTCCTGGCCGATCATGTCCCACGCGGCACGCCATGATTCGGACATCAGCTCCAGCGGCATGAACATGAACACCGCGCCGATCGCACCGGACACCAGCACCGCTTCAAACGCCATGCAGGCCACGGTCAGCACGGCGGCGGCACCCGCCGCACCAGCGGCCACGGCACGGCGGCGTGCACCGCGCTGGGCCGGCGCATTGCCCTCCAGCAGGTTCACCGGCAGGCACAGGCTGCGCAGCACGCTGAAACGGCGCCAGCCCAGGTAGCCCCAGAAACCTGCATTGCCCCAGCTGCGTTGCGCGCGCAGGGCCGCCAGCGTACCGACCGGCTCGCCGAAGATGCCACGCGACAGCACGTACAGCGGCGCCCGTTCGAACAGCGGCTTGCACCACCACATCGCCAGCCACGCCCAGCCGAATGCATCCAGCCACCAGCCCAGCGCGTTGAAGACCACGAACAGCGGCGCACTGGCCAGCAGCCAGCTGCCCCATACCGCGCGTGCGTGGCGGCGCGACAGGGCGCTGCCCAGCTCCATTGCTTCCCAGCCGCTGCGCGCGCGCAGCACCACGTCCAGGTGATCAATGCGCATGGCCGCCTCCGCGTCCGCCGCGCCACAGCCACAGCAGCACGCCGGCCCACAGCATGCCGGCCACGCTGAACTTGCCCCACGCCGGCACGTCGGCAATCGACGACCAGAAGGCTTCGATGAACGCGGCCACCAGCAGCATGAACGCCACGCCCAGGCACAGGCGCGCACCGATGCGGCCGCCCTCGACCAGTGCATCCAGGCGGCTGCGCCGGCCGGGTGCCAGCAGTTTCATGCCCAGCTGCAGACCGGCACCGCCGGCGATCACGATCGCGGTCAGCTCGAAGGCACCATGGCCTGCGACGAAGCGCCAGAACGGATCACCATGGCCGATGTGCTGCAGGTGGCCCGCCACCGAACCGATGATCACGCCGTTGAACAGCAGCACCAGCAGCGTGCCCAGGCCGGCCAGCAGGCCGCTGGCGAAGGTACGCAGGGCGATGCTGATGTTGTTGAGGATGTAGTGGCCGAACATCATCCAGTCGGTGCCGCTGTCGCGTCCCAGGCGCTCGGCGGCCGGATCGTACATGCGCTCCATCTCGGCGATCTGGCGGTTGTCCATCACCATGTGGATCAGGTCCGGATAGACCTGCACCAGCACGAAGCAGGCCAGCGCCGGCAGCGCGAACATCGCCAGCGCCACCCACATGCTGCGCGCCTGGCTGCGCACCAGCAACGGGAAGTCGGCCACCAGGAATTCCAGCGCACCGCGCCAGCGCGTCGGCGGCGTGCGGTACAGCACGCTGTGGCCCTGCTGCATCAACTGCTGCAGGCGCTGCACCAGCTGCGGGCTGTAGCCGCGCTCGCGGGCCAGCGCCAGCTGCTGGCACAGGCGCCGGTAGCGCTGCGGGAAGGCGGTATCGTCGAGCGCGAGCGCGCTGGCCTTGCGCCGCGTGCGGCGCGAAGCACCGGCGCGCAGCAGCAGCCAGTGTTCCAGGTCCTGCCATTCCTGCTGGTAGCGGGCGACGAACTGTTCCTGCTTCATCGCCGCCCCAGCAGCCAGTTGGCCATGGCATACAGGCGCAACACGCCGACCTGGCCGTGGGTGCCGGTCAGTGGCTCGGCAATGCCGGCCAGTTCCTGCTGGCGTGCCGCCGACAGCCGCGGCGCGCGCTCGGCAAAGGCCATCAGCGCCGCCTGTTCTTCCGGTCGCAGCGGCTGCGGCGGGGCCAGCACGCTGTCGATGGTGGGCGGAGGCGGCAGGTACAGCACCGGTGCATGCACCACCACGGTACCGGCCACCAGGTCGCCGAGGCGGCGGCCGTGGGAATCGAACAGGCTGCTGATCAGGCCCAGTGCATAGCCGAACGGCAGCATGTCCACGGTGCGCAGCAGGTTGCGGGTGATGGCGGCCATCCAGCCCACCGGCGCGCCATCGCGCGCGAGCACGTGCAGGCCCAGTGCGCGCTTGCCCAGGGTGCGGCCCCACCGCGCTTCGCAGACGATCGGGTAGGCCCAGTAAACCAGGAACATCAGCACCAGGCCGAGCCCGGAGCCGAACGAATCCAGCAGTGCCAGCGGAATCGACATCAGCACCAGCACCGCGATGCGCACGCCCAGATCGATCAGCCAGGCCATCGCCCGGGGCACCGGGCCGGCCGCCGGCAACTGCAGCGGCACACCCTCCGGCGTCACCACCTCGCGGTAGGTATCGAGCATCGGTGCGGCCATCAGTGCGATGGCCTTCGTTGTGGGCGGCGGAGTCCTCTCCGGCAGGCAGCCACAGGCATGGGGGTCTCGACAGGTCCTGGTCGGGCCCAGACTTTAGCAGAGCCGCATGGCGGCGTTGGCCGTTCAGCCCAGGTATTCGTCCTTCAGCCGCACGTAGTGGTCGGCCGAATAGTGCAGCGACTCGATCTCCTTGTCGCTCAGCGTGCGCGCCGGGCGGGCCGGGTTGCCCACCCAGAGCTCACCTTCACCGACCACCTTGCCCGGGCCGACCACCGCTCCGGCACCGACGAAGCCATGGCGTTCCACACGGGCGCCATCGAGGATGCAGGCGCCCATGCCGATCAGGCTGTAATCACCGATGGTGCAGGCGTGGATGATGCAGCCATGGCCGACGGTCACGCCTTCGCCGATCAGGGTCGGGTAACCGGCCTTGTTGTACGGGCTGTGGTGGCTGACGTGGATGATGGTGCCGTCCTGCACATTGGTGCGCGCACCGATGCGGACGTAATTGACGTCGCCGCGGATGATCGTACCCGGCCACACTGATACGTCCTCGGCCAGTTCCACGTCACCGATGAGGGTGCAGGCCGGATCGATGTACACGCGCTGGCCGAGGACGGGCATCTTGTCGCGGAAGGGGCGCAGCGGGTTCATCGGTGTCTCCGGAAATCAGGGCGTTCACCGCGATGATACCTGCGTGGTAGTGCCGGCCGCTGGCCGGCAACGTCATGGGCGTACCTGGAATTCTGCGGTTGCCGGCCAGCGGCCGGCACTACCCGAGTCAGGTGCAGCCGCTCAGATCGGCGCGTGCTCGGCCAGCATCTGCCGGAACAGCTCATCCAGCCATGCCGCATCACCGTGTCCAGCGGGCAGCTGCGGCGCCTGCGCAGTCCGGATGGCCAGTTCACGATCGATGAAATCGCTGATCGCCGCGATGCGTGGTCCGGCACTGACCTCGGCACTGGCGCGTTTAACCGCCAGCAGGCCATCGATGGCTTCACGCACCGGGCCGTGCGGCAGCAGCCGGTCCAGCAGGTCCTCGAAGGCCATCGGCGGGGGGGTCTGTTCGTGCTCGATCCACTGGCAGGCCAGCAGTGGGCGCAGCACGTACAGGTACTTCTTCGTGCGTACCGTTTCGCCACGCAGGTAACCGCGATGGTTCGAGCGCGCCATGTTGAAGTAGTGCCACCACGTGCCCAGTGGTGAATAGAACGACTCAGCTGCCTTCCAAAGCTGCGACACTGCGGTGTGATCCTGCTGGTAGATGATCGGCGAGCGCAGCCATTCAATCAGTGTCGGATTGGATTTTGAAACCAGGCGCAATGCCTTGCGCAGGTCCCAGCCGCTGACATCGAGCTCATCGTCGATCGGCAGTTCGATCACGTCCCGCTGCGCATCGCCGGGGCCGGTGCTCTCGTTGACGGTGAGATACCACGGCTGGCGATGCACGTAGATGAAGCGTGCATCGTAATCGCTGTCCGGCGAAGAGAAGCCCCAGCCACGGCTGCCGGACTCGCACGCCAGCAGAACGCGCACGTCGTGTCGCCGTTCGATGTCGGCGAGGCTGGAAAGAATGGCGGCGCGCTTGCCCGGCGCGATCGGGTGGATGTCGTCCATGCAGTCGTGATCCGTTGATGTCGAGCGTGCTCGACTGTAGCGCAGTTGCGCACGGGTAGTGCCGGCCGCTGGCCGGCAACCTCAATGGGCGCACCTGGAATTCTGCGGTTGCCGGCCAGCGGCCGGCACTACCGGCTAGGGTTCGTAGCTGTAGCCCATGCCGTACACCGAACGGATCGGTTCGCCTTCCATGCCGGCGTCGGCCAGCTTGCGGCGCAGGTTGCGCACATGGCTGTCGACGGTGCGGTCGACCACCACGCGGTGGTCCAGGTAGAGGCGGTCGAGCAGCTCATCGCGCGCCCAGATCCGGCCGGGCGTGGCCAGCAGGGTGCGCAGCAGGCGGTATTCCACCGGCGTCAGGTCCAGGCCCTTGCCGTTCCAGGTGGCGCGTGCCGCCGGTTCGTCGATGTGCAGCCCGCTGTTGGCGCGTGCAGCGGGGTCCGGGCGGTAACGGCGCAGCACTGCCACCACCCGCGCCACCACCTCGCGCGGACTGAACGGCTTGCAGATGTAGTCGTCGGCACCGATGTCCAGGCCCAGCAGGCGGTCGATCTCTTCCACCCGCGCGGTGACCATGATCACCGGTACGTCGCTGCCGGCGCGCAGTTCGCGGCACAGGTCCACGCCATCGCGTTGCGGCAGCATCAGGTCCAGCAGCACCAGGTCGGGCTGGTAGCGCGCGAATGCGTCGATCACCTGGCCGCCATCGTCCACCCATTCGCTGGTCATGCCGGCGGCGGCCAGGTAGTCGCGCAGCACCGAGGCCAGGCGTGGCTCATCCTCGACGATCAGGATCTTCGCGGACGCGGCGGGGGACAGGCTCATGCGGACTCCGGCAGGGTGACGACCACGCGCAGCCCGCCCAGCGGCGAGGGCTCGGCGTGGATATGGCCGTGGTGGGCGAGGATGATGTTGTGGCTGATGGCCAGGCCCAGCCCGCTGCCGCCGCTGGCGCGGTTGCGCGAACTCTCCACCCGGTAGAAGCGCTCGAACAGCAGCGCGCACTTGTCGGCCGGTACGCCCGGCGCGGTGTCTTCCACGATCAGCTGCACGCCGGCGGGCACGCGCGCAGCCTGCACGCGCACGCGGCCGCCGCCATGGGTATAGCGCAGTGCGTTTTCCAGCAGGTTGGCCAGCACCTGCTGCAGGCGGCGCTCGTCACCGGACACCTGCAGCGGTGTGGCGGGCAGCGCTTCTTCCAGTGCCAGCCCCGCCGTGGAGAAGCGCACGCGCATGCCATTGAGCTCGCTGCGCACCAGCGCCACCAGGTCCAGCGGGGCGAAGCGGTAGGCCAGGCCGCCGGACTGGGTCATCGACAGGTCGTGCAGGTCGTCGATCAGCTTGCCCAGCTGGCGGATCTCGCCCTGCAGGGCACCCAGGTTGGCGCGGTCCAGCGGGCGGATACCATCCTCGATCGCCTCCAGTTCGGCGCGCACCACCGCCAGCGGCGTGCGCAGTTCGTGCGAGATGTCGGCAATGAAGGCGCGGCGGTTGCGCTCGGTGTCGTCCAGCGCCTGCGCCATCCGGTTGAAGTCGTTGACCAGTGCATCCAGCTCGTCATCGCTGGTGCGCTCGATGCGGGTGGCGTAGTCGCCGGCGGCGAGCCGGTGGGTGGCGGCGGCCAGCTTGGCCAGGCGCTGGCGCAGCGCGCGCGACACCAGCCAGGCCAGCACTACGGTCACCAGCAGCAGCGAGATGCCGATCACCCACCATGCGCGCATCTGGGTGTTGTAGAAATTCAGGTCGTTGGTAGCGATGACGGTCTGGAACGGCACCATGCCCAGCCAGCCGACGGTGTGTCCGTCCACCTGCACACTGTGCGGCTCGTCGTCGCTGATCGCGTCCGGGTTGCCGGCCACGAACCGATGCTGCGCATCGAACAGGCCCAGCCGCGAGGGAACGCCGGTCTGGTCGGACAGCGGCGGCACGGGCCCCTCGTGCCCATGGCCCAGGTCCGGGCGCAGCAGCCGCGCCCAGCGGTCACTGTCACCGCGCAGATGCTCCCAGCCGCCTTGCGTGCGGTACTCGCGCTGCAGGTGTGGCATCACGCGCTGCATGCGCAGGTCGCCCTGGTCGTTGAGGTAGTCCAGGAAGCCGGTCTGGAACGCCACGCGGCTGGCAATGCCGTTCACTGCCAGCACCAGCAGGCAGGCGGTGAAGATCGCGAGGAAGGTCTTCGCGGTCAGGCCGAATTTGAATCGAATCTTCGCCATCGCCGGGCCATTAGCGGCGCATGCGGCGCCGAAAGCAAGCGCCCGCTGAGCCGGTCGCACAATCTCCATATTCTCTGCACACTTTCACGGCAGCGTGCACGGGTCAACGAAAGGCCCCCACGCCCCCCATGTCACTCCTGCGTCCGCTGTTCCGCTCCCCCCGTGCGTTGTTGTTGCCCCTGCTGCTGGGCCTGGCGGCCTGCTCGGCGGGCAGGACCGAGGCCCCGGCCACCCCCGAAGTCGGCGTCATCACCGCCCGCGCGCAACCGCTGGCACTGCAGCGGACCCTGCCCGGCCGGGCGGTGCCGTTCGAGGTGTCCGAGGTGCGGCCGCAGATCGGTGGGCTGATCCGCCAGCGGTTGTTCACCGAAGGCCAGCAGGTCAAGGCCGGGCAGCTGCTGTACCAGGTCGATCCGGCGCCGTACCAGGCCGCCTTCGATACCGCGCGTGGCCAGCTGGCGCAGGCCGAGGCCGCTGTGCTGTCGGCGCAGCCGAAGGCCGAGCGCACCCGTACGCTGCTGGGCATGGACGCGGCCAGCAAGCAGGACGCCGACGATGCCACCTCGGCACTGAAGCAGGCCCAGGCCAACGTGATTGCCGCGCGCGCGGCATTGCAGGCCGCGCGGATCAACCTGGACTACACCCGGGTGACCGCACCGATCGACGGCCGCATCGGTACCTCCAGCGTCACCGCCGGCGCGCTGGTCGCCGCCGGCCAGGACGCGGCGCTGGCGACCATTCAACGGCTGGACCCGGTCTATCTGGATGTGACCCAGTCCAGCACGCAGATGCTGGCGCTGCGCAAGCAGCTCGACGCCGGCCTGGTGAAGGCCATCGATGGCAAGGCCCAGGTGAAGGTGCTGCTGGAGGACGGCAGCACCTATGCCCATGAGGGCACGCTGGAGTTCGTCGGCAGCGCAGTCGATCCAGGCACCGGCAACGTGGTGCTGCGCGCGGTCATTCCGAACCCGGAGGGCCTGCTTCTGCCGGGCATGTACCTGAAGGCGGTGTTGCCGATGGCCACCGATGCGCGTGCCCTGCTGGTGCCGCAGAAGGCGGTGCTGCGCAATGAACGTGGCGAGCCGCTGCTGCGCCTGCTCGACGCAGAGGATCGCGTGGTCGAGCGGCGGGTCAGCACCGGCCAGGTGGTGGGCAACCAGTGGCAGATCACGCAGGGCCTGAAGGCTGGCGAGCGGGTGATCGTCAGCAACGGCAGTGCGGTAGCGCTGGGCCAGCAGGTGAAGGCGGTGGCGGCCACCACGGCGCAGCTGGCGGCGATGCCGGCGGTCGACCCGAACGGCAACACCGACGAAAAGTCGCACTGAGGCCTGCCGCGCATGGTTCGTTTCTTCATCGACCGGCCGATCTTTGCCTGGGTGATCGCCATCGCGGTCAGCCTGCTCGGCCTGCTCGCGATCCTGATCCTGCCGGTGGACCGCTACCCGCAGATCGCCCCGCCCACCATCACCATCCGCGCCACCTACACCGGCGCCTCGTCGCAGACCGTGGAAAACGCGGTCACCCAGGTCATCGAGCAGTCCCAGCAGAGCCTGGACCACCTGATGTACATGACCTCGACCAGTGCTTCCGATGGCTCGGCGCAGGTCAACCTGGTGTTCGCCACCGGCACCAACCCGGACACCGCGCAGGTGCAGGTGCAGAATCAGCTGCAGGCCGCGATGGCGACGCTGCCGCAGGCGGTGCAGCAGAACGGCCTGACCATCACCAAGTCCAGCGGTTCGATCTTCGAGGTGCTGTCGTTCACCAGCGAAGACGGCAGCATGGACAACTTCGATGTCGCCAACTTCATGGAAGCGCGCATCGACGACCAGATCAGCCGCGTCAGCGGTGTCGGCAACATCCAGCCGATCGGCCAGGAATACGCCATGCGTATCTGGCTGGACCCGGAAAAGATGCGCCAGTACGCGCTGATGCCGTCGGACATCGAGACCGCACTGCAGGCGCAGAACACCGACGTGTCGGCCGGTGAACTCGGTGGCCAGCCGGCGCTGAAGGGCCAGCAGCTGGACGCGACCGTGACCGCGCGCAGCCGCCTGCACACGCCCGAGCAGTTCGCGCAGGTGGTGCTCAAGGCCGATGCCAATGGCAGCGTGGTGCACCTGGGCGACGTGGCGACGATCGGCCTGGGCCCGGAAAGCTATGACAGCATCAGCACGTTCAACGGCAAGCCGTCGGCCTCGCTGGGCATCGAGCTCAACGCCGGTGCCAACGCCATCGCCGTCTCCAAGGCCGTCGAGGCACGACTGCAGCAGCTGCAGAAGTACTGGCCGCATGGCTACACCTACCACGTGGCGTTCACCACCACGCCGTTCGTGACCATCTCGCTGAAGGAAGTGGTGATCACCCTGATCGAGGCGATCGCGCTGGTCGTGCTGGTGATGTACCTGTTCCTGCAGAACTGGCGGGCCACGCTGATCCCGACCATCGCGGTGCCGGTGGTGCTGCTGGGCACCTTCGGCGTGCTGGCCGCCTTCGGCTATTCGATCAATACGCTGACCATGTTCGCGCTGGTGCTGGCCATCGGCCTGCTGGTGGACGACGCCATCGTGGTGGTGGAGAACGTGGAGCGGGTGATGACCTTCGAAGGGCTGGCACCGAAGCCAGCCACGTTGAAGGCGATGGGCCAGATCACCGGCGCGCTGGTCGGCATCGTGCTGGTGCTGACCGCGGTGTTCCTGCCGATGGCGTTCTTCAGCGGTGTCACCGGCGTGATCTATCGCCAGTTCTCGGTGACGATCGCCGCTGCGATGATCCTGTCGGTGCTGGTGGCGATGACCATCACCCCGGCGCTGTGCGGCAGCATCCTGCACCAGATTCCCAAGGTCGGCCATCCGCATGGCGACCACGCTGGCGAGCCGGGCCTGCTGGGCAAGTTCTTCATCTGGTTCAACCATCGCTTCGAGCGCACCTCCAACCGACTGCGCCATCGCGTCGACCGCTTCCTCGGCCGGCGCACGCTGGGCGTACTGTTCTACCTGGTGCTGAGCGTGGCCACCGGCCTGTTGTTGTGGCACCTGCCGGTCGCGTTCCTGCCCGATGAAGACCAGGGCATGCTCAACGCGCTGGTGAAGCTGCCCGCCGGGTCCACCCTGGAGCAGACCCGTGCCGTGATGGATCGCCTGAGCGCCGCCGCGGTGAAGGACGACAGCGTACTGTCAATCCAGGCCACCGCAGGTTTCAGTGTCAGCGGCAGTGGCCAGAACGTCGGCCAGGCCTTCATCCGGCTGAAGGATTGGGACGACCGCAAGGACGATGCCGATACCATCGCCGCGCGCTTGACCGCGGCCATGGCCAGCGTGCCCGATGCGCAGGTGTTCATCACCTCGCCACCGGCCATCCTCGGCCTCGGCGATGCCGGTGGCTTCACCCTGGAACTGCAGGACGAAGGCGGTGCCGGCCATGCCGCCGCCGTGGCCGCGCGCAACACGCTGCTGAAGGAGGCTGCCAAGGATCCGAAGCTGGTCAACGTGCGCTACGCCAGCCTGGAAGACGCGCCGGTGTACGCGGTGAAGGTGGACGACGCCAAGGCGCAGGCGATGGGCGTCAATCCGCAGGACATCAATGACACCTTGAACGCCGCGCTGGGTGGCGACTTCGTCAACAACTTCATCTACAAGGGCCGCATCAAGAAGGTGTTCATCCAGGGCACGGCCGAAGCCCGCATGCAGCCGCAGGACATCGAGCGCTGGAGCGTGCGCAACCAGGCCGGGCAGATGGTACCGCTGTCGTCGCTGGTCAGCGCGCACTGGACCAGTGCGCCGGCCGCGCTGCAGCGCTACAACGGCGTCTCGGCGATGGAGATCACCGGCCAGCCGGCACCGGGCGTCAGTTCCGGCGAGGCGATGGCCGAGATCGCACGCCTGGCCGACACGCTGCCGGAAGGCTTCAGCCATGCCTGGTCGGACATGGCCTACCAGGAACAGCTGTCGGGGAACCAGGCGCCGATGCTGTATGCCATCTCGCTGCTGTTCGTGTTCCTGTGCCTGGCCGCGCTGTATGAAAGCTGGGCGGTACCGTTCGCGGTGATGCTGGCGGTGCCGGTAGGCGTGTTCGGCGCCGTGCTGATGATGAACCTGCGTGGCCTCAACAACGACGTGTACTTCCAGGTCGGCCTGCTGACCACGATTGGCCTGGCAGCGAAGAACGGCATCCTGATCGTCGAGTTCGCGCGCATCCTCGAGCAGCAGGGCAGGAGCACCCGCGACGCGATCCTGCAGGCGGTCTACCTGCGGCTGCGCCCGATCGTGATGACCTCGCTGGCATTCCTGATGGGTGTGCTGCCGCTGGTGTTCGCCACCGGCGCCGGTTCGGCCGCGCGCCGTTCGCTGGGTACCGGCGTGGCCGGCGGTACGGTCGCCTCGATGGTGCTGGGGATGTTCTTCGTGCCGTTGTTCTAT
Organism: Stenotrophomonas sp. YJH_SMC_65; assembly: GCF_059369475.1. Classification (NCBI taxonomy): domain Bacteria; kingdom Pseudomonadati; phylum Pseudomonadota; class Gammaproteobacteria; order Lysobacterales; family Lysobacteraceae; genus Stenotrophomonas; species Stenotrophomonas sp. YJH_SMC_65. Next base: position 35,484 of record NZ_JCAFSR010000008.1, on the reverse strand, counting down.
CTGCTGGTGCGCCGCCTGTTCCCGGGCCGCGCGCCGGCCGACGCCACTGCCCCGGAGGCACGCCCATGAAGCCGATGCTGCTGCGCGCCCTGGCGGCCGCAACGATGACCACCGTGCTGGGCGGCTGCGTGAGCATGGCCCCGCACTACCAGCGCCCCGAGGCGCCGGTGCCGGCACAGTTCGCCAATGCCGCCACCGGCGAGACCGGGCCAGCACTGGCGATGCCGGCCTGGCGCGAGGTGTTCCTGGAGCCGCGCCTGCAGCAGGTCATCGCGCTGGCACTGCAGAACAACCGCGACCTGCGCGTGGCGGTGCTGCAGGTGGAGAAGGAACGCGCGCAGTACCGCATCCAGCGCGCGGCGCTGCTGCCGTCGGTGGATGCCAGCGGCAGCGTGACCCGTTCGCGGGTGAGTGATGCCAACAGCGAGATCGGCGTCAGCCAGGTGACCGAATCCGATGCCGTGCAGGTGGGCTTCAGCAGCTGGGAACTGGACCTGTTCGGGCGCATCCGCAGCCTGAAGAACGAGGCGCTGCAGAACTGGCTGGCCAGTGCCGAGAACCAGCGTGCGGCGCGCACCAGCCTGGTCGCCGAAGTGGCCACGGCCTGGCTGGCGCTGGCGGCCGACGAGCAGTCGCTGGCGTTCACCCGGCAGACGCTGGACAGTCAGCAGCAGACCCTGCAGCGCACCGAGGCCCGCCATGCACAAGGCCTGGCCTCGGGCCTGGACCTGTCGCAGGTGCAGACCAGTGTGGACGCCGCGCGCGCTGCGCTGGCCAGGCTGCAGACCCAGCAGGCGCAGGATCGTGATGCGCTGCAGTTACTGGTGGGTGCTCCGCTGGACGCGGCATTGCTGCCCAGCGCACAGGCACTGGACGGCACCGTGGCGCTGGCGCCGTTGCCTTCCAACCTGCCCTCGAGCGTGCTGCTGCAGCGTCCGGACGTGCTGTCCGCCGAACACGCGTTGCAGGCGGCCAACGCCGATATCGGCGCCGCGCGCGCCGCGTTCTTCCCGACGCTGACGCTGACTGCCAACTACGGCCACAGCTCCACCGCGTTGTCGACGCTGTTCTCGGCCGGCACCCGCGGCTGGTCGTTCGCGCCCAGCATCACGGCGCCGATCTTCCACGCCGGTGCGTTGAAGGCCTCACTGGATGCCTCGAAGATTGGCAAGGACATCGGCATCGCTCAGTACGAGAAGGCGATCCAGCAGGCCTTCAGTGAAGTGGCCGATGCCCTGGCCACGCGCGATCACCTGGGCGCGCAGATGGAGGCACAACGGGCACTGGTCGCCGCCAGCCAGCGCAGCTACACGCTGGCCGAGGCGCGCTATCGCACCGGGCTGGACGGCTATCTGCAGGCGCTGGATGCGCAGCGCAGCCTGTTTGCCGCGCAGCAGGACCTGATCGCGCTGCAGCAGCAGGAAGCGGGAAACCGGGTGACGCTGTTCAAGGTGCTGGGCGGTGGCGCAGACGCACGGTAACGCGCCCTGCTCTGGTAGGTGCCGACCTTGGTCGGCACGGAAGCATGGAGTGTCGCGATCTGATGATTCGTGCCGACCAAGGTCGGCACCCACCAAGGCAGATTCATGTGCCGACCCAAGTCGGCACCCACCAGAAGCGGACGGTGCTGCCTACGCCACGCGGCCCCGGCGTGCACGCTCCAGGTGCACCAGCAGCAGCGAGATTGCCGCCGGGGTCATGCCCGGGATGCGCTGCGCCTGGCCGATGGTCTGTGGGCGCACGCGCTCCAGCTTCTGCAGGGCTTCGGCCGACAGCCCGCGCACCGTGGCGTAGTCGAAGGCTTCAGCGATCGGCGTGGCTTCATGCCGCTGCTGGCGCTCGATCTCCTCGCGCTGGCGGTCCAGGTAGCCGGCGTACTTCACGCCGATCTCCACCTGCTCGGCCACCTTGGCGTCGGCCACGGCCGGGCCCAGCGACGGCACCTGCATCAGCTGCGCGTAATCCAGCTCGGGGCGCTTGATCAGGTCCAGCACGTTGGTTTCGCGGCTGACCGCCACGCCCAGCGTGTCCTGCACTTCGCGGCCCAGCGCATTGGCCGGGGTCGCCCACAGCGCGCCCAGGCGCGCGCGCTCGGCGGCGACGGCGGCCTGCTTGGTCTCGAACGCGCTCCAGCGCTGGTCATCCACCAGGCCCATCTCGCGGCCGGCCGGGGTCAGGCGCTGGTCGGCGTTGTCCTCGCGCAGCTGCAGGCGGTATTCGGCGCGGCTGGTGAACATGCGGTACGGCTCGTTGGTACCGTGGGTGATCAGGTCATCCACCAGCACGCCCAGGTAGGCCTCGTCGCGACGCGGGCACCAGCCGTCCAGCCCACGCACCTGGCGTGCGGCGTTGAGGCCGGCCAGCAGGCCCTGCGCGGCGGCTTCTTCATAGCCGGTGGTGCCGTTGATCTGGCCGGCGAAGAACAGGCCGTTGACCAGCTTGGTTTCCAGCGAAGCCTTCAACCCGCGTGGATCGAAGAAGTCGTACTCGATCGCGTAGCCGGGGCGGGTGATGTGCGCGTTGCCGAAGCCGCGGATGCTGCGCACCATCTCCAACTGCACGTCGAACGGCAGCGAGGTGGAGATGCCGTTGGGGTAGATCTCGACGATGCCCAGGCCTTCGGGTTCGACGAAGATCTGGTGGCTGGCCTTCTCGGCGAAGCGCACCACCTTGTCCTCGATGGACGGGCAGTAGCGCGGGCCGATGCCTTCGATCTGGCCGCTGTACAGCGGCGAGCGGTGCAGCGCGTCGCGGATGATCTGGTGGGTCTGTTCGGTGGTGTGGGTGATCCAGCAGCTGACCTGCTGCGGATGCTCGTCCACCGAACCCAGGAAGGACATCACCGGGCGCGGCAAGTCGCCGGGCTGCTCATCCATCACGCTGTAGTCCAGCGAGCGGCCGTCGATGCGCGGTGGCGTGCCGGTCTTCAGGCGGTCCACCTGGAACGGGCGCTCGCGCAGGCGCGCCGCCAGCGTGGTGGCCGGCGGGTCGCCCATGCGGCCGGCGGCGTACTGGGTCGGGCCGACATGGATCTTGCCGGCCAGGAAGGTGCCGGCGGTCAGCACCACGGCCTCGGCATCGAAGCGCAGGCCGGTCTGGGTGATGACCCCGCGCACGGCGTCGCCGTCGATGACCAGGTCATCGACGGCCGCCTGGAACACGGTCAGGTTGGCCTGGCCTTCAACGATGGCGCGGATCGCCATGCGGTACAGGTTGCGGTCGGCCTGGCAGCGGGTGGCGCGCACGGCCGGGCCCTTGGAGGCATTGAGGGTGCGCCACTGGATGCCGGCACGGTCGGCGGCATGCGCCATCGCACCGCCCAGGGCGTCGATTTCCTTGACCAGGTGGCCCTTGCCGATGCCTCCGATGGCCGGGTTGCAGCTCATCGCGCCCACCGTTTCGATGTTGTGGGTCAGCAGCAGGGTGCGCACGCCGGTACGGGCCGCGGCCAGCGCGGCTTCGGTGCCGGCGTGGCCACCGCCGATGACGATGACGTCGTAACGATGGAAGGACGGGTTCATGGGGCTGTTCAGCTGGGGGCAGGCGCGGCCGGGGCGGCGCCGGGGTGGCGATTTTAGCGCCATTCGGGGCCGCGGCGTCGGTGCCGGCCGGCCGGCGTCGAAATCAGCCCTAAAGTTGGCAGGATTATTGCAGATAACCCAATAGCACCCACCGTGGCTGGCGCCGCAGGCGCCCGTGACCGGAATTGGAACAGGGGCCGGTACAGGCGCACGGTGGGGGAGCAGAGGGCCGGCAGTCGGGGGACTGTCCGGCCCTGTTTTTTTGGGATTGCCGGGAAAGGCCCGACCACGCATGGCGTGGATCTACCGACGCTGGGGCTCTCTCCGGTTGGCGACCCGGCAAAACAGACGGCCCCGCAGTGCGGGGCCGTCTGTCTTCAGAGGTGCCGACATCCGACAGGGCCGGAACAGGGGGGATCCAGATGTTCCTGTCGGATATCGACGTAGAGATTTTTGCGGCGGCCCGTCTCGCTTTTTGTCACTTTGTGACGCGGGCCGTCACCGGTTCCGTAGAGTGCAACCTGGACCGGGTGAAATGCAAGACGGTTCAGCGCTCAACTGTGCGCTGCGTCCCACGATCCATGTTGCGCCACGGGGAACCGTTCATCCTCGGCGCGCTCGGCGCCGGGGTCGGACGGGCCGGCGGTGGCGGCGCCGACGGCTGGATGTTCGACTGCGGCGGGCGACGCATCGAGTCCATGTTCCGCCACGGCGAACCGCCGTTGTACGACGGCCGCGGCGGCGGCGGCGGACGGTTCTCGCCACCGTTGCCGGGCGGGCGCGGTGGCGGACGGTGGTTGTGCGGCGGGCGGTAGATCGGGCGCGAGTAGTACGGATTGCCATAGCCGCCGTAGTAGCCGCCATAGCCGCCGTAGTAAGGGTAGCCGTAGTTGTAGGGATAGCCGGCCGGGTAGCGGTACTCCACCGACGGCGCACCGTGGTAGTAGCTGCCGCTGCGGCCACCGCCGACATAGTCGTAGGTGGTGCAGCCGGTCAGGGCCAGCAACAGGCCACCGGCAAGCATCAGGCGCGTTTTCATGGTGGGTCCCCCCAGAGGACGGGTTGTGCAGTCAGCTTCGTGCGCAGGCGTTGAATCGGCCCTTAACTTCACTGGCCAGGATGAATGGAGGTGAAGGCCCTCATGCTGGCATGACCTGTGCCGGGGTCGCCAGCGTGGGGCCATACGTTAATCTTGCGTCATGAGCGATTCACTGTTGCCCCGTGCCGACGATGTCCTGGCTGCCGCTGCGCGGATCGCGCCGCACGCCAGCGTGACCCCGGTGCTGCGCTCGCGCACGCTTGATGCGCTGGCCGGCGCGCAGCTGGCGTTCAAGGCCGAGCACCTGCAGCGCGGCGGCGCATTCAAGTTCCGCGGGGCCTGCAACGCGGTGTGGTCGCTGGATGCCGATCGCGCCCGTGCCGGCGTGGTCACCCATTCGTCCGGCAACCACGGCGCTGCCCTGGCCCTGGCCGCGCGCACCCGTGGCATTCCCTGCCACGTGGTGGTGCCCGAAGGTGCGGTGGCGGCCAAGCTGGCCAACATCGCCCGCCACGGTGCCACGCTCTGGCGCTGCCCGCCGACCATCGCCGACCGCGAGGCCGCCTGCGCCAAAGTACAGGCCGATACCGGCGCGACCCTGGTCCATCCCTATGCGGACCCGGCGGTGATGGCCGGGCAGGGCACCGCGGCCCTGGAGCTGCTGCACAGCGACGGTCCGTTCGACGTGCTGGTAGTCCCAGTCGGAGGGGGCGGCCTGGCCAGCGGTACCGCCCGGGCCCTGCAGTTCGCCAGTCCCCAGACCCGGCTGGTGCTGGCCGAACCGGCCGGTGCCGACGACACCGCGCGCTCGCTGGCCGCAGGCGAGCGCCAGGGCGCGTTCACCCCTGACACCATCTGCGACGGCCTGCGTACCCTGATCGGCGCCCCCAACTTCGCGCTGCTGCGCGCGGCCGGCGTCGAGGTGATCGTGGTCGACGACGCCGCCACCATGGCCGCGATGCGCCTGCTGTGGGAGGTGCTCAAGCAGGTGGTCGAGCCGTCCTCGGCCACCGTGCTGGCCGCGGTGCTGGCACAGCCGCAGCGGTTCGCCGGCCTGCGGGTGGGCCTGGTGCTGTCCGGTGGCAATGTCGACCTGCCCGCGCTGCGTTGGGGGGCGCCTTGAGCCGCGACGGGCACCGGCCCCGCACCGGCCTGCTGGGCTGGCTGTGGCGGCTGTTCGTGCTGCTGGTGGTCTGGCTGCTGGGCGTGACCGCCTGGATCGTCTGGGTGGGGGAGCGCGACCAGGCGGCCAAGGCCGACGCCATCATCGTGCTCGGTGCGGCGGCCTATGACGCCAAGCCGTCGCCGGTATTCGAAGAACGCATCCGTCATGGCCTGGATCTCTATGAAGCCCAGTACGCGCCACTGCTGATCTTCACCGGCGGCTACGGTGGCACCGGCGCGCGCTTTTCCGAATCGCAGGTGGCGCGGCGCTATGCGCTCAAGCATGGCGTGCCGGACGATGCGATCCTGATCGAGACCGCCTCGCGCAACACCGTGCAGAACCTGGTCGAGGCCAAGCGGCTGATGGACCAGCGCGACCTGCACCGGGTGATCATCGTCAGCGACCCGTTGCACATGGCGCGCGCGCTGCGCCTGAGCAAGGCGCTGGGCATCGATGCGCTGGCCTCGTCCACGCCCAGCACGCGCTTCCGCAGCTTCCACACCAGCTGGCGCTTCCTGGTGCAGGAAATCTATTTCTTCCACCGCGACCTGGTGCGGCCGCCGCTGAGTTCGCCGGCCAACACCTGAGGCGGAAACCTGATCTGGGCAGACGCCCATCGTGGAATCGTGAGGTTGCCGGCCAGCGGCCGGCACGACCGGGCGATCAGGTCTGCTTCCGCCGGATCGGAATCGCCGACACCGGCACCGAGGCCACGTCGTGCCCGCCTTCGCGGATCGGTGCGCCCGGGTCCGGTGCCCAGGCGTGGGCATAGATCACTTCCCAGCTGCTGGGCAGCTTGCCGTCGGCGCGTCGCATCGGTTCATACGCCGCTGCCGCCGCGGCGAAGCGGCCACGCCCGGTCAGCGTGTGGCGGCGGTCCACCCGCGCATTGGTCGCGCCCATCGCGCGCAGCTCCCGCATCAACGAGGGCAGGTCGTCGTAGGTCAGGGTGAACAGGTCGCGGTCCAGCACCGGGTCGCGGAAACCGGCCATCATCAGCGCATCGCCGAACTGGGCGATCTGCGCGAAGCGGCTCACGTGCGGGCGGTCATCGGCGGCCGCGAACGCTTCGTTGAGTTCGACCAGCGTGTCCGGGCCGAAGGTGGAGCACAGCAGCAGGCCGCCGGGCTTGAGCACGCGGCGGAAGCCGGCAAACACCGCCGGCAGGTCGTCCACCCACTGCAGGCACAGGTTGCTGAAGATCACGTCCACGCTGTTGTCGGCCAGCGGCAGCGCGGCGGCGTCGCCGCACAGGCGCTGGAACGGCTTCCACCAGCCGGCCTGGCGCTTGGCCTGGTCCAGCATCGGCAGCGCCACGTCCAGCGCGATCACCTGCGCCTTCGGCCAGCGCTTCTTCATCAGCGCACTGGCGTGGCCGGTACCCGCGCCGATGTCCAGCACTACCTCGGGCTTGCGTGCCTCCAGGTAGTCCAGCGATTCCACCAGCCGCGCCTGCACCTCGCGCTGCAGGGCGGCGGCGGCGTCGTAGCTGTTGGCGGCGCGGGCGAACGCGCGGCGGACATGGCGGGCATCGAAGTGGGACGGCATTGCGAAAGTCTCTTAGAACGTACCGGGGTAGGCGCCGCCGTCGATCAGCAGGTTCTGCCCGGTGAGGTAACCGGCCTGTGCGCTGCACAGGAAGGCGCAGGCCGCGCCGAATTCATCCGCCGTGCCGAAGCGGCCGGCCGGGATCTGCTGGCGGCGGCGTTCGGCCACTTCGGCAGCATTGCCGTCCTTGCCCGCACTGTGGGCGAAGTTGGCGCGCAGGCGGTCGGTGTCGAACTGGCCGGGCAGCAGGTTGTTGATGGTGACATTGTGTGCCACGGTGCGGCGCGACAGCCCGGCGACGAAGCCGGTCAGGCCGCTGCGCGCGCCGTTGGACAGCGCCAGGATGTCGATCGGGGCTTTCACCGCCGACGAGGTGATGTTGACGATGCGGCCGAAGCCACGCGCGATCATCGCGTCCACGGTGGCGCGGATCAGCGCGATCGGCGCCAGCATGTTGGCGTCCAGCGCGGCGATCCAGTCGTCGCGCTCGAAACTGCGGAAGTCGCCCGGCGGCGGGCCACCGGCATTGGTGACCAGGATGTCCACCTGCGGGCACGCGGCGAGCGCTGCGGAGCGACCGGCCTCGGTGGTCACGTCGGCGGCGACCACGCGGACTTCGGCGGCGCCGGGCAGGGCGCGCAGCGCTTCGGCGGCGGCCTGCAGCGCAGCCTCACCACGGGCCACGATCACTACGTTGACGCCCTCGCGCACCAGCGCACGCGCGCAGCCCAGGCCCAGCCCCTTGCTTGCGCCGCAGACCAGTGCCCAGCGGCCGTTGATACCCAGATCCATGCATCAATCCTGCGGAATGAGGAAGGCGCTCATTGTCCGCCATCGGCCGGTGACAGGCCGGCAACGAAGTGTTGCAGGGCGGCGGCCACCTCGTCGGCATGGCCGAGGAAGGGCGCATGGCCGCCGTGGGCGATGGTCAGCGCCTGCGCACCGGGGGCCAGTGCCGCGGCGGCCTGCATTGCCGCCGGAGACACCAGCCGGTCACGCTGGCCGGCGATCCACAGGCTGGGCTTGGCCAGCGTCGGCAGTGCGCCACGCAGGTCGGTGCTTTCCAGCAGGCGCAGGCCTTCCAGCAGGGCGCGTTCGGTGGGTGCACCGCGCTCGACCAGGCGCTGGCGCAGCGTGCGCAGCTCCTCGCGGGCGTGTGCCGAGCCCATTACATCCAACGCCAGGAAGCGTTCCAGGGTGCCACCGAAGTCGGTGGCCAGCTCGCGCCCGAACTGCTCGAACACCGCCGGCTCCACCGCATGCGGCCAGTCGTCGCCACGCACGAAGCGCGGCGTGGCCGCGATCATCGCCAGCCCGCGCACCTTCGGCAGTGTCGCGGCGGCGTGCAGCGCGAACAGGCCGCCCAGCGACCAGCCGCACCACACCGCAGGCGGCGTGGCCGCGGCAATGGCATTGACCACGAACGGCAGGCGCAGCGGCGTGGTGTCCTCGCGGCTGTGGCCATGGCCCGGCAGATCAACCAGATGCAGGGTGAAGTGATCGGCCAGACGTTGCACCAACGGCGCGAACACGCCGCCCTGCAGGGCCCAGCCATGGATCAGTACCAGGTCCGGCCCCTGGCCGGTGACGTCGATATGCATGGGGAAACGGCAACAGGCTCAGGCGAAGACAGGCAGCGGCGGTGGCGCGGCCTCACGCGCGGCCAGGTTGACGCGATCGCGCGCGCTGGCAATGGCTTCGACCAGGCCACGCACCTGCTCGGGGGTGTGCAGCGCGGACAGCGTGACGCGCAGGCGCGCCTTGCCTTCGGGAACCGTGGGCGGGCGGATCGCGCCGACCAGCCAACCGGCCTGTTCCAACGCCTGGGACATCGCCACGGCGCGATGGTCATCGCCACACAGCAGCGGCTGGATCGGCGTTTCCGAGGCCATCAGGTCCAGGCCATGGCGGCGGGCTTCGCCGCGGAACAGCGCGATCAGATCGGTCAGTTTCGAGCGCCGCCAGTTGTCACGGCGCGCCAGGCGCACCGCTTCCAGTGCTGCGGCGGCCAGCGCCGGCGGCATCGCAGTGGTGTAGATGTACGGGCGTGCGGTTTCGGCCAGGTGCTCGACCAGGTCGTCGCGGCCCAGCACCAGCGCGCCGGAACCGCCCAGTGCCTTGCCCAGCGTGACCAGCTGCAGCGGCACATCGTCCACGCCCAGCCCGGCGGCGGCCACGGCACCACGGCCATCACCGACCACGCCCACGCCGTGCGCATCGTCCACATAGAACAGCGCCTGCTGCAGGCGTGCCACCAGCGACAATGCACGCAGCGGTGCGATGTCGCCATCCATGCTGAACACACCGTCGGTGGCCAGCATCGCCGCGCCATCGGGCGCGTGCTTGAGCTGGCGCATCGCGCCTTCGGCGTCGAGGTGCGGATAACGGCGCAGGCGCGCACCCGCCAGCCGCGTCGCATCGAGCAGGCTGGCGTGGTTGAGCTTGTCCTGCACGCACACATCGTTCTCTTCGCCCAGCAGCGCCTGCTGCACGGCCAGGTTGGCGGCGAAGCCACTGCCGAACAGCAGCGCGCGCGGGTAGCCCAGCCACTCCGCCACTTCGCGCTCCAGTGCCTCATGCAGAGCGTGGTGGCCGCAGACCAGATGCGAGGCGCCCGCGCCGGAGCCTTCGCGTGCGGCCGCATCCTGCAATGCGTTGACCACGCTGAACTGCTGGGCCAGGCCCAGGTAATCGTTGCTGCAGAAGCCGGTCAGCCACTGGCCGTCCACCTCCAGGCGGACGCCATCACGACGGCTGACCGTGCGCCGCGTGCGGCGACGGCCTTGGGCATCGCGCAGGGCGCGTTGGGCGTGGAGGCGGGCGGTCAGGTCGGGGCGGGCCATGGCGGCTGAATGCGGCGACGGGGCGGCTAGGGTAGCGCGTTGCCGCGGCGCCTGCTTGCGGCCCGTCTCAGGCCGCGTGAGCGCAGCCACAGGCGGGCGCATCGGCGCTGATATCAGCGTGCACGGTGCCGCCGTGGTCGTGGCCCTCGGCATCCACCTGCACCGCCATCGGCTGCAACCCCAGCCGCGCGAACAGGGCCAGGTCGTGCTCGCTCTCCGGGTTGCCGGTGGTCAGCAGCTTGTCGCCGTAGAAGATCGAGTTGGCACCGGCCACGAAGCACAGCGCCTGCAGTTCGTCGCTCATCGCCTCGCGACCGGCCGACAGCCGCACCATCGAACGCGGCATGGCGATGCGTGCCACCGCGATCATGCGCACGAACTCGAACGGATCCAGTTCGGCACTGCCATGCAGTGGCGTGCCCGCCACCTGCACCAGCCTGTTGATCGGCACCGAATCGGGATGCGCCGGCAGCGTGGCCAGCGCCAGCAGCAGGCCCACGCGCTGCGCGCGCGTCTCGCCCATGCCGACAATGCCGCCGCAGCAGGTTTTCAGACCGGCATCGCGCACGTGCGCCAGCGTGTCCAGGCGGTCCTGGTACTGGCGCGTGTGGATGATCGAATCGTAGTAGTCCGGCGCGGTGTCGAGATTGTGGTTGTAGTAGTCCAGGCCGGCGTCCTTCAGCGCACGCGCCTGCTCGCCACTGAGCATGCCCAGCGTGGCGCAGGTTTCCAGGCCCAGCGCCTTCACCCCGGCGATCATCGCCGCCACCTTCGGGATGTCGCGGTCCTTCGGCGATCGCCACGCGGCACCCATGCAGAAGCGCGATGCGCCGGCAGCCTTGGCCTGGCGTGCCTTGGCCAGCACCGCGTCGGTGTCCATCAGCTTCTGCGCGTTCACCCCGGTGCTGTAGCGCTGTGCCTGCGGGCAGTACGCGCAGTCTTCCGGGCAGCCGCCGGTCTTCACCGACAACAGCGTGGACACCTGCACCTGCGCTGGGTCGAAGTGCTCGCGATGGACTGCGGCAGCGCGGAACAGCAGCTCGGGGAACGGCAGATCGAACAGCGCCTGCAGTTCGTCGTGTTGCCAGTCGTGGCGGATGGCAGCAGCCATGGCGGGACCTTGGGTACGAGTGGAGCGAGGGCGGCAGTGTGGGTGGGTTGGTGAGCCCTGTCAACTTGATTGATTCCCATGTGGTTTACATAGGTTGACCGCCATGAATGGGCGCTACGGTGTAAGTTCATTGCTGCATACGGACGCGCGAGCACGTGCCATGAACAGCTACCAGCCCTACCCGATCCGCCGCGACGCGGTGCTGTGCAGCCTTGCCGAACTGCCCGACGGCGGCCTGCGCGTGGTGCTGGATGATCTGCGCCAGTCCGACACGCCAGGGGAGTGGAAGAACCACGTCTTCGTGACCTTCAAGGACTACCCGGCAGGGCAGCTCGATCCGGCGACGTTGCCGAAGGAGGAGCTCGAGGCTTTCGGCCACTATGTGCTGGTTCGCCTGTTGGCCATCAATGGCTGCCTGCGCGATACGGACGAGCGCTCCGACAACGATGCCCATCTCACTGACCTGGCGCGGCAGAACATCGCCGCGCTGACCAGCGAGGACATCGCCTCGATCGATGAGCAGCTGTTCTCCCTCTGCGACGGGCAGTTCCGAAAGATCGCCTACATTGTGGGCATGGCCATGTCGCTGCAGCCGAAGTGCCGATCGGGAATTCCCGATGTGTTCTATGCAGGGCGTGTACGCATGCTGGTGGAACGGGGCATGTTGCAGGCGCAGGGCGACCTCACGCGGATGGGCTGTTGCGAAGTGCGCGTCCGGCAGTAGGCTTGCGCCCACCAGGACCTGGCTGGAACTGTGCTTACATCTACCTGCTGGAAGGACACATGCTGAAGTCCATCCAGAAGATGGCGGCAGCCGAGGCAATGAAAGAAGGATGCGCATGGAACCGGACACGATGCCGCAGGGCGGAAAGCTGCTGATACTCGATCTGGATGAGACGCTGGTGCATGCCAGCGAGCGTGAACTGGAGCGAGCCGCGGATTTCCGCCTCGTCGGCTACCACGTCTACCTGCGGCCCCATCTGCAGGCATTCCTCGACTATGCCTTTGCCCATTTCACGGTGGGTGTGTGGACGTCGTCCGGGCAACTGTACGCCGAACCGCTGGTGGACCGGCTGATGCCGGGGCGTCCGCTGGCGTTCCTGTGGTCCGCGCCGCGGTGCAGCACGGCCCGTGATTGGGAAACCGGCGGTTACACCTCGCAGAAGCGGCTGGGCAAGCTGAAGCGCCACGGCTTCCGTTTGGAGCAGATGATCGGTATCGATGACACGCCCGGCAAGTACGCCAGAAACTACGGAAATCTGGTCGCGGTGCGTGAGTTCACCGGTGATCCGGCTGATGACGAGCTGGCCCATCTGCAGCTGTATCTGGAGTGGCTGCGGCAGCAGCCCAACGTGCGAGCGGTGGAGAAGCGCCGGTGGCGGGAGCGCCTGCACGCATAGGTAGCTGCACAGGGCAGGTGCTATCGGCGAGCACCCGCACTCGCGCGTTTCACCGCATCCTGCAAGGCCTGCAGCCACAATAACCGCTGCCCAACGCAAGCGCTGGCGCGCAGACTGTGCCCCATGACCGATCTCCATCGCCTCCGCGGCCGCATCACCGCGCTGGTTCTCAGCGAGGCCTGGCGCCGCCGTGCCGCGCTCTGGGGCGGCGCGGTGGCCGTGGCGTTGGTGGCCATCCTGTTCGCCAAGGCCAGCGACGCGGCCTTCCATCTGTTCCAGCGCATCACCGCGCACTCGCCGTGGTGGGCCCTGCTGCTCACGCCGGGCATCTTCGCGCTGCTGGCCTGGTTGACCAGTGGCGTGCTGAAGCCCACGCGGGGCAGCGGCATTCCGCAGGTCATCGCTGCGTTGGACAAGCCCGATGAGCCATTCCGGAAGACCAATCTTTCGCCTGCGGTCTCAGCCGGCAAGCTGCTGCTGACCTCGTTGTCGCTGCTCGGCGGCGCGTCCGTCGGACGCGAAGGTCCCACGGTGCATGTGGGTGCCAGCCTGATGTACCTGTTCGGCCGCTGGTTCGGCTTCAGGGATCCTCGCGAGCTCTCGCACTTCCTGCTGGCCGGCGGTGCAGCGGGCATTGCCGCGGCGTTCAACACGCCGCTGGCCGGCATCGTATTCGCCATCGAGGAGCTCAGCGGCCGTTTCGAGCATCGCTTCTCCGGCACCCTGCTGACGGCGGTGATCGTCGGTGGCGTGGTGTCGCTGGGCCTGCTCGGCAACTACACCTACTTCGGCCATGTGAGCGCGCGGTTGCCGCTGGGGCAGGGCTGGCTGGCGATCCTGCTGTGCGGCGTGGTGGCCGGGTTGCTGGGCGGCCTGTTCGCGCGCGCGGTGCTGGCCAGTGCGGCGGGCCGCCCGCGTTGGCTGGGCCAGCTGCGCCAGCGGCATCCGGTGCTGCTGGCCGCAGGCTGCGGCCTGGCGGTGGTGGCACTGGCTTTGACGTTCGGCGACGGCGCGTTCGGCACCGGCTACGAACAGGCGCGCAGCCTGGTGCAGGGGCAGGCGTTGGTCGGCCACGAGTTCGGGTTGATGAAGCTGCTGGCCAACCTGGCATCGTACGTGGCCGGCATACCCGGCGGCCTGTTCTCGCCCGCGTTGGCGGTCGGCGCGGGGCTGGGCCACAACCTGGCGGTGCTGATGCCGGGCGTGGATCCGCGCGCGTTCGTGCTGCTGGGCATGTGCGCCTACCTGACCGGCGTCACCCAGGCACCGCTGACCTCGGCGGTGATCTCGCTGGAGCTGACCGACAGCGGCGATCTGCTCCTGCCGATCCTGGCCACGGTGCTGATCGCGCGGGGCGTGTCCGGTCTGGTATGCCGGGTGCCGATCTATCGTGGGTTGGCGGAGGTGTTGACGGCGTCGGCCGTTGCATCAACCGGGCCTGGGCAGGGCGGACGCCTTTCCTGATCGGCAGCACCCTCTGCAGTTGCGGGCAGTCCCGACACTGCGATCGGTGCTTCGCCGATGGCCGCACATGGGCAGCGCGATGAAGCATGGGCAATGCGTATTGATCTCCTGCATTCGGCAACCCGTGTCTCCCGCGCACTGCTGGGTGTCCTGCTGCCACTGCGCTGCCTGGTCTGCGGCGATCCGGGCCATGATGATCTCGATCTGTGCCGCGCCTGCCTCGCCGGACTGCCCTGGGCCGATCGCGCCTGCCTGCGGTGTGCACTGCCGTTGCCGGATGAGGGCCTGATCGTCTGCGGCAGCTGCCGCGAGGAAGCACCACCGCAGACGGCCACCCACGCCAGCCTGCTGTACCTGCCGCCGGTGGACCAGCTGCTGCTGCGCTACAAGTTCCATCAGGACCTGGCGGCCGGTCGCCTGCTGGCGCAGTTGATGCAGCGCGCACCACCGCCCTGGTCCTGCCCGCCGCTGGTGCCGGTGCCGCTGCACCGCCGGCGCCTGCGCCAGCGCGGCTACAACCAGGCTGCCGAGCTCTGCCGGCTGCTGCCGTTGCCGGTCTGGCAGGGGCTGTACCGGCGGCGGCACACCGCACCGCAGTCCGAACGCACGGCCGAACAGCGCAGGGAAAACCTGTTCGATGCGTTCGATGTCCACGGGCCGGTGCCCACGCATCTGACCGTGGTCGACGACGTGATGACCACCGGCAGCACGGTGATGGAAATCGCCGAAACCCTGCGCTGCGTGGGCGCCAGAGAGGTGCGGGTATGGGTGTGCGCGCGGGTGCCGTGATCGCTCCCTTCATCGCCACGGGCTAGGATGAACCCGGTTCCGGATCGAAGGAGTGACCATGAATTCCCCCTTGTCTCCCTTGTTGTCAGCGGTTGGCCGCAGCTGGTGGATCCTGCTGCTGTATGGCCTGGTCGCGCTCGGCTTCGGCATCATCGCCATCGGTTGGCCGCTGTCCGCAGCCATGGCATTGGCCTGGACGCTGGGCGTGATGGCCATCATCGAAGGGGTCATCAGCCTGTTCGCACTGATCAGTGGTGGCAGCGGCGCCTCGCGCGGCTGGCTGGCGCTGTATGCCATCGCTTCGCTGGGCTTCGGCATCCTGGCGGTGATCAACCCGCTGGCCACCGCCAGCGTGCTGGTGCTGTTCCTGGCGGCGTGGCTGCTGGTAGCCGGCATCTATCGCATCGTCTTCGCGATCCGCGTGCGCAAGCAGATCCAGGGCGAGTGGCTGCTGATCCTCAGTGGCGTGCTGGCGGTGGTGCTGGGGCTGCTGTTCGCGGCCAATCCATACGCAGGCGTGGCGGTGACCACGCTGTGGATCGGCATTGGCAGCCTGCTGTACGGGCTGCTGCAGGTGCTGGTGGCGTTCAAGCTGCGGAAGCTGAAATGAGGGGCGCGCGTCCGCTCCTGCTGGGCGCGGCGCTGGTGCTGGCCGGATGCATGCCGGGTGCCACGCCCGGTGCGCTGGCAGGCAAGGATCATGCGCCGCGCGCCGGCGTGGACGTGCGCCTGAGCGCGGTCGATGCGGCTGGCAACGGCACTCCGGCGCACTGGCAAGGTGAAACCCTGGCCCTGCGCGAGCCGCCGATTGCCGGCAGTGCGGACATCGCCGATGTGCGCTACGTGCTGGACGATGCCAAGCAGCCAGGCCTGCAGATCCGCTATCGGCCAGAAGCGCATCAGCGCATCCACGATGGCACCTCGGCCCTGGTGGGCCAGCGCGCGGCGATCAGCGTGGACGGCCGCGTGCTGATGGTGGCGACGGTGAAAGGCCCCTTCGGGGAATCGATGATGCTGAGCGGGCTGCCGAGCATTGCCGAGGCGCAGGCGCTGGCCAGGCACATCACCGGTCAGTGACGGGCGCGCCAACACCACCGCGCTACGCGCGGAGGTCGACCAAGGTCGACCGCTACCGTGCGAACCGTGCCTCGATCTCCTCCAGTGACTTGCCCTTGGTCTCCGGCAGCCAGAACGCGGCTACCAGGAAGAACACGAACGTGCACGCCGCCCAGAACAGGAACATGCTGGCGTAGCCGTAGTGGCCCACCGTGGGCAGGAAGATCGCCGCGATGGTGGTCGACACGAACTGGTTGATCAGCAGGGCGATGCTCATGCCGTTGGAGCGGATGCGATTGGGCATCAGTTCCGACAGTGCCAGCCACACGCAGACGCCGGGGCCGACCGCGAAGAACGCGACGAATACCAGGATGCAGGCGGCTACCGCCCAGCCATGCGCCGGCGGCGGCACCGGGCCGATGCGGGCCTGCTCGATGCGCAGCGGTGCCTGTGCGGCCTTGGCCGGGTCGGCGAACGGGTTCAGATGCAGCTTGCGGAAGAACGCGCCGATCACACTGTCCGGCTGCACGGTCCCGGCACGCTCGATGCGCAGCTCGCGGTCGGTCAGGCTGTCGCTGCGCAGGGCGCGCACATTGGTGAAGTCACCGTAGGCGTACGACACGGTCAGCTGCATCGGCCGGCCTTCGCTGTTTATGCCACCGCCCAGGCGCTGCCACTGTGCGTCGTCCAGCACCAGCCGCAGGCCGTCGCCGCTGACCGCCGCCTGCAGTTGCGGCTGCACGTCGGCGCGGCCACGCTCGGCCTGGAAGAACAGCGTGGCGGCAGCCAGCAGGGCCACGCAGATGCCGCCGCTGCCGAGCATCAGCAGGAACTTGCGGCCCTTGCGGTCGACCAGCAGCAGCGCGACCACGGTCATCACCGCGTTGAGCAGCTTGATCGCCACGTCGGCACCGTTGGCCACCGAGCCGGACAGGCCGGCCTGATTGAGGATGTTCACCGCGTACGCCAGCACCGAATTGATGCCGGTGGCCTGGGTGCAGGCCAGCACCACGCAGGCCAGCACGAACGGCACCACGTAGCGGCGGCTGAGCAGTGGGTCGCGCTTGCCGTCGCTGCTGCTCGATTCCGGCGCCTGGATCTGTGCAAGGGTGGGTTCCACGTCGGCAGCAGGCAACACCCGCTGCAGGCTGCGGCGGGCATCATCGACGCGGCCGCGGCGCACCAGCCAGCGCGGCGATTCGGACAGCCAGAAGATGCCGGCACAGAACAGCAGGCCTGGCGCCAGGCAGCTCCAGAAGATGGTGCGCCAGGCCTGGTCCTTCACCGTGAACAGTTCCTGCGCCTGCTGCGCCAGCGGCAGCGAGCGCACGGCTTCGGCGGCGGCATCCACCGCATGTGCGTGGTACAGCCCGATCAGTGCCGCCAACACCAGGCCGATGGTCAGCAGCAGCTGGAACATCGCCGCACCGCGCCCACGCCGCTCGGGGCTGAGCACTTCGGCCAGGTACAGCGGGATCACCACGCCGATCAGGCCGCCACTGATGCCCTGCAGCAGCCGCCCGAGCAGCAGCGGCGTGTAGCCGGAGGCCAGCGCCATGATCGGAATCGACGCGGTGAACAGCAGGCCGGCCAGCAGCATCGCACCGCGGCGACCGATCAGGTCGGCGACCATGCCGGCGAACAGCGAGGACAGCACGCTGCCCAGCAGTACCGCCGCCACCACGAAGCCGAGTTGCTGGCTGCTGAGCTGCCAGGCGTGGCTGGCCGTTGCCTCCAGGTAGGGCAGGGCACCGGCGATGATGCCGATGTCGATGCCGTACAGCAGGCCGCCGAGGCCGCCGATGAAGAGCAGGTAGCGTACGGGCCAGCGCGGGGCGGTGCTTGCAGTCATCGGCAGTTCCTGTGGTAGCGCCGGGCCAGGCCCGGCGGCGGTTCGTCGCAGAGTGCATTCTGTAGAGCCGAGCCATGCTCGGCTGCTTTCCGTTCCGATATCGAGGTTCCCCATGCCGCGCTTCGCGCGGTGAGCCGAGCATGGCTCGGCTCTACAGGGAGCCCGCGCGGCATCCGGGCCGCATCGCTTGCGTCAGGTCAGATCGACCACGCGCCCACCAATGACCACCTGCTGCAGGCGCAGTTCGGCGTCCAGCACCACCAGGTCGGCGCGGGCGTCGGGCGCGATGCGGCCGCGATCGCCCAGGCCCAGATAGTCGGCCGGGAAGGTGGAAACCCGCTGCGAGGCGTCGGCCAGGTCCAGGCCGACGCGCACCAGGTTGCGCAGCGCCTGGTCCATGGTCAGTGCGCTGCCGGCCAGCGAACCCGTCGCCAGGCGCACGCAGCCGCCGCACTTGTGCACGCGCTGCTCGCCCAGCGCGTACTCGCCGTCGGGCATGCCGGTGGCGGCAGTCGCGTCGGTCACCGCGTACAGGCGCGGGATCGCGCGCGCGGCCAGCCGGATAACGCCGGGGTGGATGTGCTGCAGGTCGGGGATGATCTCGGCGTACTGCGCATGCGCCAGCGCCGCCGCCGCAATGCCCGGGCGATAGTGGTCAACGCCGGTCATGCCGTTGAACAGATGGGTGAAACCGGAGGCACCGGCCTGCAGCGCCGCCACGCCCTCCTCGTAGGTGCCGGCGCTGTGGCCCAGCTGCACGCGGATGCCCATCGCCGAAAGCGCGGGTATCAACGCGGTGTGCTCGCCGATCTCCGGTGCCAGCGTCATCACCCGGATCGGCGCCAGCGCGTGCAGCTGCTGCACCAGTGCCACCGTCGCCTCGATCGTACGATTGGGCTGTGCGCCCAGCCGCTGCGGGCTGATGAACGGTCCTTCCAGATGCACGCCGACGATGCTGGCGGCGTCGGTATCAGGCGCCGCCATTGCCGCAGCGACGCCGTGCAGCGCGTGCTCGATCTCGTCCAGCCCGGCGGTCATGGTGGTCGCCAGCAGCGTGGTGGTGCCGAAGCGCAGATGGGTGCGGGCGATGGTGCGTGCCACGTCGCCGCCCTGCATCAGGTCCACGCCGGCCGCGCCATGCACATGCAGGTCGACGAAGCCGGGCAGGATCACCGGCAGCTGCAGGTCGTCGGCGCCGCTGTGGTCGTCCACCTGCAGCCGGCGCACGCGTGAATCGAAGTGGACGTGCCCGCGCCGCCAGCCCAGCGGGGTGAGGATGCGGCCATGCAGGGTGCGGGTGTCGGTCATGCGGTGGGCTCGGCGATGATCACTTCGATGCCCAGCCGCTGCAGCCCTTCGCGGGTTGCATCGTCGATGCCGGCGTCGGTGATGATGGCGTGGATCTGGTCCAGCAGGGCGATGCGGTGCAGGCTGACGCGGCCGAACTTGGAGGCATCGGTCAGCACCACGATGCGGCGCGCACGCTCGACCATGCGGTGGTTGAGGCGGGCTTCGGCCTCGTCGTGGGTAGTCAGGCCGAACTGCAGGTCCAGGCCGTCCACGCCCAGGAACAGGGTGTCGAAGCTGTACGAGTTGAGGCTGGCTTCGGCCTGGCTGCCCTGCAGCGACAGCGACTGCTGGCGCAGCAGGCCACCTGTCAGCAGCACGGTGATGCCCGCGGCATTGGCCAGTTCCCAGGCGATGTTCAGGCCGTTGGTCATCACCGTCACGTCGCGATGCGCGCGCAGGTGGCGGGCCAGCGTCATCGTGGTCGAGCCGGAATCGATGATGATGTTGTCACCCGGCTGCACCAGGCGCGCAGCGCGCGCACCGATCGATTCCTTCAGTGGCAGGTTCAGCGCGTCCTTCTCATGGATGTCCTGTTCCTGCGGCGGCGTGCGCACCAGGGTCGCGCCGCCGTGGGTGCGGTTGGCCAGGCCCTGCGATTCGAAGTGGGTCAGGTCGGCACGGATCGTCACCGCCGACACGCCGAAGCGCTCGACCAGATCGGCCACCTGCACCGAGCCGTGCTCGATCAGCAGCTGCAGGATCTGTTGCCGGCGGGAGCGGGTGTTGCGCATGGCCATTCTCGGTTTTGCGGGAAAAGGTAGAGATTAGCCGTTCGCAGGAACGCCGGCAGCCGAACCTGCGTTCTGCGTGCGGGGTCCGGCCTGGTTGGCGCTGCAGGCACGGGCGTACTCACCCAGGCACAGGCCGATGCGGTGCTGCACCAGCGCGGTGGGGGTGTTGGCCAGGCTGCCTTCGCGCACGGCGCGGTACTGCTCCGGCAGGTACTGGCTGAGCAGCACCAGCGGCGACGCATGCTGCTCCAGGTTGGCGAACAGGGTCTGCACCGCCTGTACCAGCGCCGGCTCGCCCCAGTAGTAGCGGCAGCGGTCGCTGAAGGAATAACGGCGCAGCAGGCGCAGCGCGGCGGCATCGCCCTGGTAGTAGGACTGCCAGTACTTCGGCTGCGCCACCATCGCCTCGTCCAGCACCTGCGGCAGGCGCGAGCACTGTGCGGCCGGCAGCAGTTCGGCCTCGATCGCGGCCAGCGCGAACAGCGCCTCGCGGTAGGCGAAGGTGGCCGCCGGGCCGACCTTGAGGATGGCGAAGTGGTCGCGTACCAGCGCATGCAGGCCGCTTTCGCGCTGGTAGTCGGTGGAATGTGCTTCGAACACGATGCGCGGCTGCCGCTCGAGGAAGTTGGCCAGCGCATGGGCGGCGTCCGGGTTGTACTCATGCACGCTGCTGTGGTCGAAGTCCACGCCCGGCTGCACCACCATCGCGATCACGCGCTGCCACGCATCGCGCAGCTGTGGCGTGTCGAACGCCTGCTGGTGGATGGCCAGGGTCTGCGCGGCGGCAGCCGGCGTGGTCACCTGCAGGCCTTCGGCCAGCGAGGCTTCGCCGCCGGGAATCGGCACCTCGGTACCGATCACGTAGACCGGCGGCGGCAGGCCGTGTTCGGCGGCGGTGCGTTCGGCGATCTCGGCAAGCTCGGCCGAACGGGCAGCGACGATGGCATCGGGCAGCGGCACCGGGTCATCGGCGCAGGACATGCTGCAGTCGAGGTGGATCTTGTGGAAACCGGCGGCGACGTAGGCTTCGATCAGCACGCGCGCGTGGGTCATCGCTTCGGCCGCCGGGCGCTTCTGCCAGGCATTCGGGCCGAGATGGTCGCCGCCCAGGATCAGCCGTTCGCGTGGGAAGCCTTCCTCATCGGCCAGGGTGCCGACGTAATCGCGGTACTGCGGCGGGGTCATGCCGGTGTAGCCGCCGAACTGGTCGACCTGGTTGGAGGTGGCCTCGACCAGCAGCACGGTGCCATGTGCCTGTGCCACGTGCATGGCCGCGCGCAGCACCTGCTCGTTGCTGCAGCAGACGCTGTACAGGCCGACATTGGCACCGGCGCGGTGGGAAGCAAGCAGGGTCTGCAACGGGGACATGGTCAGGCTCCGGACATCAGGAAAACGAGGGTTGGCAGGCGAGCAGGGCGGCACCACGTGCGCCACCGGCATCGCCGAAGCGTGGCGGCACGATCGGTGGCACCTGCACACCCTTGAACAGGTGGGCGGCGATGGCGGCGGGCAGGTGCTGGTACAGCGGCGCGTACTGCGAAAGGCCGCCGCCGAGCACGATCACGTGCGGGTCCAGCGCCAGCACCAGCGCGGCCAGGCTGTGGCCGAGCAGGTCGCGATGGATGTCCAGCGCCTTGCGCGCGCGGGCATCACCGGCTTCGGCCAGGGCGATCACCGCGCTGGCGTCGGCGGCGCTGCCACCAAGGTGGCGCTCGATCATCGCCACGCCACTGCCGGACACATAACGCTCCACGCAGCCCTGCAGGCCGCAGGCGCAGTCGATCAGCGGCAGGCCGTGGCGCTGCAGCAGATGACCGGGCACGCTCCAGTGGCCCCATTCGCCGGCCAGCCCGTTGAAACCGGTCAGCAGGCGGCCCTGCACGCAGAAACCACCGCCAGCACCGGTGCCGAGGATGGCGCCGAACATGCTGGGGTAGCCGTCGGCGGCACCGCCGTGTGCTTCAGACAGGGCAAAACACTGCAGGTCGTTGCCGAAATGCAGCGGGCGTTGCAGCCGCGCCTGCAGGTCCGTGGCCACCCTGTGGCCGGTCAACGCAGGCACGTTCGCGCTGAGCTGGCGGCCGCTGCGGCGGTCGCGCACGCCGGGCAGAGCGATGCCGATCGCCGCATCACTGCGGCCCAGTGCGGCATCGGCCTCGGCGACCAGCGCCACGACTGCCTGCAGGAAACCGTCGTAGTCACCCTGTGGGGTGGCCACGCGGCGGCGCCAGGTAACCTGCATCGCCACATCGCACGCCACCAGCTCGATCTTGGTGCCGCCGATGTCGATGCCGTAGCAGGCGTGGGCGATCAGCTCAGCCATGGTGGATGGTGACGCCCTTGACGACGCGGTTGACGGTGCCGTCCGGGAACGGGTTGTCCGGGGTCAGGCCCAGCGCGGCCGAGCGCTGTAGTGCGAACAGCTGCGCAAAGCCCAGCCACACCGGTGCCAGCCACGGATCGTCCAGTGCCGGCACGGTGAGGGTGTATTCGTCGTCGGCGCCGATGTCCGAATGCGGACCGATCGCCAGCACCTGGCCGGCCACGCCGTCGCGGCGCAGTTCTTCCAGCAGGTCCTGTTCGTAGCGGCGCGCCAGCGGCTGCACGCTGCGCAGCACCACCACCAGGGTGTTGCCATCCAGCGTCGACTTCGGGCCATGACGGAAGCCCAGGGGTGTGTTGGCCAGCGCCAGCACGCGGCCAGCGGTGAGCTCCAGCACCTTCAGCGCGCACTCGCGTGCCAGTGCTTCCAGCGGGCCGCTGCCGAGGTAGATGATGCGGTTGAACGGGCGCTGCGCCAGTGTCGCCACCGGTGCATCCCACTGCGCCAGGCCTTCGCGGGCCAGTGCGGCGATCTGCTTCAGGCGCGTCACGCGCGCATCCCACGGCGAACGATCGAACACGGTCAGCGCGGCCAGCAGCATGCAGGTCAGGCTGCTGGTCATGGCGAAGGCGCGGTCGCAGCTGGCCGACGGCATCAGCAGGGTGCAGGTGTCGGCACGGCCGGCGCCACGGCGGGCCAGCTCGCCATCGGCGTTGCAGGTGATGTCGAGGAAGCGCGCGTCATCCACGTCGCTGCGCACGCGGTCCACCGCCGCCACGCTCTCCGGGCTGGAGCCACTGCGGCCGAACGAGACCAGCAGGGTCGGACGGTCGCGCTGCAGGTACAGCGCCGGGTGGGTCAGCAGGCTGGTGGTGTGCACCACGCGCACCTCGGCGGGCCATTGCGCGTTGATCGCGTCGGCCACCATTTCGGCGATGAAGCCGGAGCTGCCGGCGCCGGTGAACAGCACGCGTTGGTTGGGATCGTTGAGGCTGTCGCCGAGGAAGGCCTGCAGGCGGTCGCGGGCACGCGACAGGTCCTGTGCCAGGGCGTCCCACAGCGCAGGCTGCTGGGCGATTTCGGTAGCGGTATCGGCTCCGCCAAGGCGCTGCCAGGCGGACACATCGGAAAGCAGGGTGACGTCCATTCGGAGGTTCCAGTTGGGCCAGCGCACCATCTGCGTTTTCTTTCGAAATGTCAAACATCGAAAGTAAAAAGAAAGAAAAAAGGTGGGTGGCTTTGCCTTGCGCGCGATGCCGGGAAAAACGAAAGTACCGACTGAATGCCGTATCGCACAATGCTTAACAGGCACCTGCAAGCGTTTACACAAAGTATTGCGGCGCAGCAACTTTCGTTTCAATGGAATATATCTTCCTTTTTCCTTTCAATTTGTTGACATCTTTCGAATCGCTGCCCTAGAGTCGGCCCAACCGCTTTCGAAACGCCCGGTGAACGGGTTGGGAGTCCGCGTGGAAAACTGCGTTCGTCGCTCGCCGCTGATGCTGGCCCTGGTGCCGGCCTTGATGCTGGCGTCCATGACGGCCCGCGCCGAGCCGGTCGGCAACCTGCGTACGGTCAGCGCCAGCGCCAGCCGAGACGGCGTGCAGGGCTGGGACCTGCAGACCGACAAGGGCGCGCGCATCCGCATTGAACTGCCGGCGACCGACATCATCCGCGTGCAGGCCGGCCGCAACGGCACGTTGACCGGCGCCGGCGACAAGGCCGCGCCGATCGTGCTGCCGCAGCCCAAGGCGAGCGTGCAGGCGCAGCTGGAAGAAGACGCACAGGAAATCCGCGTGCGTACCGAGGCACTGGTACTGCATGTACAGCGGCAGCCGCTGCGCCTGCGCCTGGAACGGCTGGACAATGGCCAGCCCACCGCGCTGTGGCAGGAACTGCAACCGCTGGACCTGGATGCCACGCAGAGCGTGCAGGTGCTGTCCTCGCAGGCCGATGAGGGCTACTTCGGTGGTGGCCAGCAGAACGGCCGTTACCAGTTCAAGGGCCGCGAGCTGGAGGTGTCCTATTCCGGTGGCTGGGAAGAAGGTGATCGGCCGAGCCCGGCGCCGATGCTGCTGAGCAGCCGCGGCTGGGGCATGCTGCGCAATACATGGAGCGATGGCAGCTACGACCTGCGCCAGAGCGACCAGGCCACGCTGCTGCATCGCGAAGACCGCTTCGATGCGTACTACTTCGTGGGCGCCGACCTGCCCAAGCTGATCGAACGCTACACCCAGCTGACCGGCCGCCCCAACATGGTCGCGCGCTGGGCGCTGTCCTACGGCGATGCCGATTGCTACAACGACGGCGACAACAGCAGGAAGCCCGGCACCGTGCCCGAAGGCTGGAGCGACGGCCCGACCGGCACCACGCCCGATGTGATCGACAGCGTGGCCAAGCAGTACCGCGCCCACGACATGCCCGGTGGCTGGATCCTGCCCAACGATGGCTACGGCTGCGGCTACAAGCAGTTGCCGGAAACCGTGCATGGCCTGGCCAAGTACGGCTTCCGCACCGGCCTGTGGACCGAGAACGGCGTCGACAAGATCGCGTGGGAAGTGGGCAAGGCCGGCAGCCGCGTGCAGAAGCTGGACGTGGCCTGGACCGGCAAGGGCTACCAGTTCGCGATGGACGCCAACCGCCAGGCATTCAACGGCATCCTCGACAATTCCGATTCGCGCCCGTTCCTGTGGACGGTGATGGGCTGGGCCGGTATCCAGCGCTACGCGGTGGCATGGACCGGCGACCAGAGCAGCAGCTGGGATTACATCCGCTGGCACGTGCCGACCCTGGTCGGTTCGGGCCTGTCCGGCATGGCCTACGCCAGCGGCGATGTGGATGCGATCTTCGGCGGAAGCGCCGAGACCTTCACCCGCGACCTGCAGTGGAAGGCGTTCACGCCGGTGCTGATGGGCATGAGCGGCTGGTCGTCGAACGCGCGCAAGCACCCGTGGTGGTACGACGAGCCCTACCGCAGCATCAACCGCGACTACCTGAAGTTGAAGATGCGCCTGACGCCATACATGTATGGGCTGGTGTACGAGGCCGCGCAGACCGGTGCACCGCCGGTGCGTGGCCTTATGTGGGACAACCCGCGCGATCCGCATGCGCAGGATGAAACCTACAAGTACCAGTTCCTGCTCGGCCGCGACCTGCTGGTGGCGCCGGTGTACCGCAGCCAGGCCGCCAGCCGTGGCTGGCGCCGCGACATCCACCTGCCGGCCGGCGGCTGGATCGACTACTGGGATGGCCGTCGCGTGCAGGCCGCCGCCGATGGCCGCCAGCTCGACCGCCAGGTGGACCTGGCCACGCTGCCGGTGTTCGTGCGTGCCGGTGCGATCCTGCCGATGTACCCGTCGATGCTGTTCGATGGCGAAAAACCGCTCGATGAAGTGACCTTCGACCTGTACCCGCAGGGCGACTCGCAGTACACGTTGTACGAAGACGATGGCAACACGCGCCGCTATCAGCAGGGCGAGTCGAGCACGCAGGTGATCCACGTGCAGGCGCCGGCGCAGGGCAGTGGCCCGGTGCAGGTGCAGATCGACGCCGTGCAGGGCCAGTACAACGGCCAGCTGGCGCAGCGCCGCTACGGCCTGCGCGTACTCAGCCGGCAGGCACCACGTGCGGTGCAGGCCGGTGGCCGCGCGCTGCCGGCGCTGGCCGATGCTGCCGCCTTCAACAGCGCCAACGAGGGCTGGTACTTCGATGCCAAGGACCGCCGCGGCACCGTGCATGTGCGCACTGCCACCCAGGACATCCGCCAGCCACTGCAGCTGCAGCTGGACTTCGCAGTCGCTGCCGCAGCCACCGATGATGCCTATCCGGCCGCACCGGTGCTGGGCCGCGAACTGCCGGCCGACAGCCTGCTGGTGGTCAACCGCCCGGCCGAAGAGCCTGGCCATGCGTTGGAAAATGCTTTCGACGACGATCCGGCCACCTGGTTCCGCAGCGTGCGCAACCAGGCCGTGCGCACCGGCGCCCACGAGTGGGTGATCGGCTTCGGCGAGCGGAAGATGATCGATGGCATCGACATCGCGCCACGCAATGACAAGAACTGGAAGCACGGGCAGGTACGTGACTATGAGGTCTACCTGGGCGACAGCAACGGTGAGTGGGGCGAGCCGATCGCCCGTGGCCGCCTGCAGTTGAAGGAAGGCGTGCAGCGCATCGACTTCCCGGCCCACGCCGGCCGCCTGCTGCGCTTCCGCGTGCTGAGCGTGCAGAACCCCGAAGGCGACGGCGCCAGCAGCACCGACCCGATGGTCACCGCCGCACAGGGCAGCGCCCGCGCGTTCGATGCACTGCAGCCGCGCGATGTCGGCCCGATCGCCCTGTCCACCTTCCACATTCTCGAACACCAGGAACCGGAGCGACCGGCCCGGCAGCGCTATCTCTCCGAGCTGCCGGTGCCGGCCGCGCTGGCCAGCCAGCTGCGTACCGACCAGTCCTTCCGTGGCGACGCCGGCATGCGCATGAACGGCCTGCAGTTCCGCCGTGGCCTGGGGGTCGGCGCCAGCAGCCGCATCGACCTGCGCCTGCAGGGCGGCTGGCACCTGCTGCGTGCCGACCTCGGCATCGACGACGCCTGCCGCAACGCCGGCGGCCTGCAGTTCCAGGTATGGGGCGACAACCGCCTGCTGTACGACAGCGGCCTGGTGAAGGCGCCCGGCGTGGTCAAGCCGGAGCTGGACATCCGTGGCCTTTCCACCCTGAGCCTGCGCACGCTGGGTGCGCAGGGCAGCCAACCCGCCCAGGTCTGTGCCAACTGGGCCAACGCCGTACTGATCGGCCAGGAGGGCGACTCCGCCAGCATCGTCGCCCCATGACCCCCACGTAACACCGCTCCTCCCCCGCCCCATCCCGACTACGGCCCTCATGGCCGTGGCCCGGGAGCGTTTTGCCCGCCGAACGCCCACGCGCTCACTCAGTTGCGCCGCACCCTTGCCAGGAGAGAACCCCGATGTTGCCCGCCCGCCACCACCGCCCCCCCTGCCGCCCGATCGCTCCGCTGACGCTGGCCATTGCCGGCGCGCTGTTCTCGCTTGCCGCTCCTGCCTTCGCCCAAGAGAGCAAGGACAACGCCACCGACCTGGCCCGCATCGAGGTCACCGGCTCCAACATCCGCCGCACCGACGTTGAAACCGCCTCGCCGGTGCAGGTGATCAGCAAGCAGGACATCCAGAACATGGGTGCGCGCACGCTGCTGCAGGTGCTCGACAACCTGCCGGCCGCACGCCCTGCGCAGCAGGATGCGCGCTCGCTGTTCACCGGTTCCGATGGTGCCTCGCAGGCCAACCTGCGCGGGCTCGGCGCACAGGGCACGCTGGTGCTGCTGAACGGTCGCCGCCTGTCGTACTACGGTGCGCCGGCCGGGTTCCAGACCCAGTTCGTCAACATCGATGCGATCCCGGCGGCGGCCATCGAGCGCATGGAAGTGCTGACCGACGGCGCGTCGGCCGTGTACGGCACCGACGCGGTGGCCGGCGTGATCAACGTGATCACCAAGCGCAACTTCCAGGGTGCCGAGGTCAGCTTCACCAACGACACCTCCTCGCGCATCGATTCCTACGGTGAGCGCCAGGCCAGCATCAGCGCCGGCTTCGGTGACCTGGCCGAGAACCGCTTCAATATCTATGGCGCGGTCAACATGTACCGTCGCGACGCGATTCCGCTGAGCGATTTCTACGACAAGCGTCCGGACCAGTACTACGTCAACAACCCGAACTACCTCAACAACCTGCGCCTGGGCGTGGGCAGCAAGCCGGGCGAGTTCAACCCGGGCACCTACTTCGCCTTCGATCCGGTCACCGGCCGCCGCGTGCAGGAAGCTGCGCCGGGCTGCAGGAACGTGCTGACCAGTGAAGCGGCCGGTCCGCGTTGCGTCTGGGAAACCTGGATGAACAACGAGATCGATGCCGGTGCCAAGTCCGAGCGCAACACCGCCTACCTCAACGGCACCTTCCTGGTGGGTGACAGCACCGAGATCTTCGCCGAGGCGACCTACACCGACATCGACCTGCGCGCCAACGGTGGCACGCCGCGCACCTACGGCACCACCACCGGCAACCCGACCAGCTGGTTCTCGCGCAATACCGGCAACACCGTCAACCAGTTCCTGTACCCGTTCCTGGGCCCCAACAACGAATACAACCATGCCAGTCCGCAGTTGAAGGCGATGATGGGCGGGGTGGTCGGCCTGAACTACCTGCTGCAGGATGCCGGTCCGAACTACTTCGGCCAGCGCAATACCGACAAGAGCTACCGCGTGCTGGCCGGTGCGCGTGGCAACCGGGGTGACTGGAACTGGGAAACCGCCTTCGCCAGCGCGGGTACCCACTCCACCACCTACCAGACGATCAACGTCAACACCAAGGGCTTCGAGAAGGCCTTCGGCCCGTACACGATCGATCCAGGTACCGGTCGGGTGATCATCTCCGACCATCCGGCGTACAAGTTCGGCGAGATCAGCGACGCCAACGCCGCGCTGATCCGTGAAGCGTTCCCGACCTTCGACATCCAGTCGTGGACCCGCCTGCACACCCTGGACGGCAAGATCGAAGGCCCGCTGTTCCAGCTGCCGGCCGGCGAGATGCGCGCCGCGTTCGGTTTCAACGCCAGCCGTGAGACCTTCTACACCCCGGGCAACGCCGATGCGGCCAATGGCCTGATCACCCAGCAGGGCGGCTCGTGGTTCGACGGCAAGCGCAACACCTACGCGCTGTTCGCCGAGACCGTGGCGCCGATCACCGACAAGCTGGAACTGGATGCGGCGGTGCGCGTGGACAAGTACCCGAACTTCAGCGCCAACATCGCGCCGAAGATCGGCTTCAAGTACCAGGCGTTCGATCAGCTGATGCTGCGCGGCACCTATTCCACCGGCTTCCGCGCGCCGAGCCTGGCCGAGTCCGGCAACGGCGGCGTGTTCGCCCAGCTCGGTGGCTTCCGTGACGAACTGCGCTGCGGCGAGACCAACGCCATCGCCAACCTGCTGCTGAAGTCGCAGCGGCCGGGTGACGTCGACCTCGGCAAGACCCTGCTGAACGTCGACTGCAGCCGCACCGTGGCGCGCATGACCCAGCCGAACAAGGACCTGAAGCCGGAGAAGGCGAAGATCGCCACCCTCGGCTTCGTCTACGAGCCGGCCAGCTGGCTGTCGGTGTCGGCCGACTACTGGTTCATCTACCGCAACAATGAAATCGTCGCGCCGGACTATCGCCGCATGGAAGACATCATCTCGATGTCGCGCTCGCCGATCACCGACAGTGACCGTGCCAACCTGGCCCAGCTGGCGGCAATGTGCGCCGATCCGGCCAGCGGCGTGAGCTGCCCGGCCACTCTGCCGGGCTACTCCGCCGGCAACGTGGCCAGCGTGGTCGGCCAGTACAAGAACCGCGGCAAGACCCTGATCGACGGCTTCGACATCGATGCGCGCAGCCGCTTCTCGCTGGGCGACTGGGGCAACCTGAACATCGGCCTGGCCGCCACCATCGCCAACCGCAACCGCTTCTACATGGACGCCGAGAACGGCTGGTACTACGGCGACGTGGTGGGTTATTACAACAATCCGCGCCTGCGCGCCACGCTCAATGCCGACTGGACCTACAAGCAGGTGACCACCAGCATGTTCGTCAATTACGTGGGCGGCACCAAGTGGGCCACCGACCAGATCGACGAAGAGAGCAACAACAAGGAAACCTGCACCGGCGGCTACCTGGCCCTGCAGAAGAGCAAGTGCGATGGTGCACCGTCGTGGTGGACCGCCAACATGAGCGTCACCTGGCGCCCGGACGATGCGTGGAACCTGAGCTTCACCGTCAAGAACCTGTTCAACCGCCTGCCGTTCTACGATCCGAACAGCTTCCTGGGTGACTCCAGTGACTACGCAACCATCTTCGGCCGTGGTTACAGTGTGACCATCGGCTACCGGTTCAAGTAATTCCGTTTGCGTGACCTGGCGTGCCGGCTGCGGCCGGCACGCTGCCAAGAGGAGAGATGTTTGCCATGAAGCGTAGGGAATTCATCGCGGCCAGCGCCGCTGTCGCCGCCAGCAGCCTGCTGCCTCAGACCCCCGCCTGGGCACGCGGGCGCAAGGTGCGCCTGGCCATGATCGGCACCGGCATGCGCGGGCTGGTGCTGCTGAAGGAACTGGTGCGTCGCGACGACGTCGAAGTGGTTGCCCTGTGCGACATCGAGCCGATCATGCTGGGCCGTGCCACAGAGATGGTGGCGAAGGCCGGCAAGCCCGCGCCGAAGACCTATGGCCAGGACCGCGACACCAACGCGTGGAAGCGCCTGCTGGAACAGAAGGGCATCGATGGCGTGATCATCGCCACGCCGTGGGAATACCACGCACCGATGTCGATAGCCGCGATGCAGGCCGGCGTGGCCGTCGGCTGCGAAGTGGTGGCCGGCATCACCCTGCAGGACCACTGGGACGTGCTGAAGACCCAGCTGAGCACCGGCACCCCGTACATGCTGCTGGAGAACGTCTGCTACCGTCGCGACGTGATGGCGGCGTTGCAGATGGTGCGCCAGGGGCTGTTCGGCGAACTGGTGCATCTGCAGGCCGGCTACCAGCACGACCTGCGCGGCGTGAAGTTCAATTCCGGCGATCCCAACCAGCCCTACGACAGCGGCGTGGAGTTCGGTCCCAAGGGCTGGAGCGAAGCACGCTGGCGCACCGAGCATTCGGTGGAGCGCAACGGCGAGCTGTATCCCAGTCACGGCATCGGCCCGTGCGCGATGTACACCGGCATCAACCGTGGCAACCGCTTCACCCACATCAACGCCTTCGCGACCAAGGCACGCGGCCTGCACGAATACACCGTGGCCAAGAGTGGCGGCACCACCCACCCCAGCACCAAGGTGAAGTTCAAGCTCGGCGACATCGTGACCACCACGCTGGCCTGCGAGAACGGCGAGACCATCCTGCTGCAGCACGACACCTCGCTGCCGCGCCCGTACTCGATGGGCTTCCGCGTGCAGGGCACCAAGGGCCTGTGGATGGACGTCAACCATTCGATCCACATCGAAGGCCGCAGCCCGCCGCACCAGTGGGAGGAGTTCAAGAAGTACCAGGATGAGTACGAACACCCGCTGTGGAAGCAGAATGCCGACACCGCCGCCAGCGCCGGCCACGGTGGCATGGACTGGTTCGTCATCCATGCATTTGTTGAAGCACTGAAGGCCAAGGCACCGATGCCGATCGACATCTACGACGCGGTGACCTGGAGTGCGATCACCCCGTTGAGCGAGCAGTCGATCGCCAACAGCTTCCAGACGCTGGAGTTCCCGGACTTTACTGCTGGTGCGTGGAAGACGCGCAAGCCGATCTTCGCGTTCGACGGTAAGTATTGAGGTTTACACCCTTCCACGCTGTGACGGAGACGCCGGGCACTGCCCGGTGTTTCCGTTTCTGGAAGCATTCGCCTTGTAGAGCCGAGCCCACGCCCGGCTGCTTGTTCGGTCGGTCGCTCGCTTTATCAGAAAACTCTGAAATCCGACCCACTCCACAGTTTCTGACTTGAATGTGTAAACCACATCGGAGATAACGTTCCCCGTGCGGTCATGGCCGCATTCCGGACCAGGGACGATCCGAAGCATGACGTGGTGAGGCAGCTGCCCCACGTTCTCGTTCCCGCCGGAGCTGTGTTCGTCCAGGAAGGAGAACAGGGATGTTGGAACGACTGAAGACCATTTCGTGTGCCGCACTGGCGATGATCGCGCTGGGGAGCTTGGCTCCTTGGGCTGCGCAGGCGCAGGAGGTGCAGAAGAAGTGGGAGAGCTACCTGTCGATGGGCCAGCCGCGAGCCACCGAAGCGGCGGTGCAGAAGGACATCAAGTCGCTCTTTTCCCAGTACGAAAAGGACAAACCCTTCAATTGGCATGTCAAACGCCAACGCGTCCTTGGAAAGAAGGTCATCTACGATTACCGGGTGAGACCCGAGAAGATCGTTACTACCGACTGGGTCTACATCCACTCAGGGCAGGAGTACTCCTCCGAAGATCAGATTCGTAGCGTGATCCTCGCTACCCGCGTCAGCGACCCGCAGTGCCCGGCGACTTCACTCACGGAGGATCCTTGGGTGGAGCTCCTTGGACTTGGCAGGGGCGACGACGGTAGCGTGACCAACGAGGAGAAGGATTTCCATTACACCTTGAACTTCTATCATCAGAGCACTCAAGAATGCTCGTCGATAGTGGGGTGGGAGCATGTGCGCCGGGCCAGAACGGCGCTTTGTCCGAATCGACCGTCCCTGACGTGGAATGAGGCCCTGCAGATGTGCTCTCTGGTCCAGCAGGACGAGCCGCACATGTCGCCCATGCTCTCCTACACAAGCGGGCCGCTGCCGCCGCAGCAGTGTCCTGTTGGTAACCCGTGTGATCCGACCACTGGCGATAAATCCCAGCCTGAGCCGGATTTCAACCTTGGATGGGTGAGCTTCCAACGCCACTATCACTCCCTGACGAGCACGGCGGGTGGCGCGTTGGGTACGGGCTGGACCCATTCCCACAATCTGCGGCTTACCACAGGCGTAGACGATTCCACCTTCCCTCCCAGCTCCGAACTGAAAGTTGGGCTGATCGGCGCCGATGGCGGGCAGACCGCATTCCAGAAAGTGGGGGCAAGCTACGAAGCCATGGACGGAAGCGGCGATCGCGCGGTCCAGCAGGGCACCAACTGGCAACTTTCACGTGCCGAAGAGCGCATTTATTTTGATGCTGATGGCTTGATGCAGCGCCGTGATTTCGAAGACGGTACTTCGCTGACCTATGCACACGACAGCCGCGGCCGCCTGCTCAGCATCACCCATTCAACCGGTCGGCGCGTGGATGTCCAGTACCTCGCGCCGGGCGACGATTCACTGATCTCGGCCCTGGTGATCGCCGGCCAGCCTGTGGTGAGCTACGCCTATTCTCCGGCCGGGGAACTGATCACCGCGACCTATGCAGACGGCGCCAGCCGTACATACCACTATGAGGACACACGTTTCCCGGGCTACCTGACGGGCGTGACCGCCGAAGACACCCGGCGCTACAGCTGGTTTGGCTATGACGCCAAGGGGCGGGTCAGCTGCAGCCGCCATTCCGGTGATTGCAGTCAAGCCGACGTGGGCATTGATGGCGTGCGCCTGGAGTACA
Source organism: Stenotrophomonas sp. YJH_SMC_65 (assembly GCF_059369475.1). Classification (NCBI taxonomy): domain Bacteria; kingdom Pseudomonadati; phylum Pseudomonadota; class Gammaproteobacteria; order Lysobacterales; family Lysobacteraceae; genus Stenotrophomonas; species Stenotrophomonas sp. YJH_SMC_65. The sequence goes on along the minus strand of NZ_JCAFSR010000008.1, from coordinate 2,147 downwards.
CCCCGGCAGGCACCACCATCGTCACCGACGCACTGGGCAAGCAGAGTACGTACGCATTGACCGCCAGCGGTACCAGCGGCCTTCCGCGCAAGGTCAATGGCATCACCGAAAGCAACGGCAGCATCACTCGCTCCTATCTGCCCGAGGGCACCGATTTCCGGCGTCGGCTGCAGTCGGTGACCGATCGCCGTGGTGTCGTCACCAGCTACGCCTATGCCGAGGCAAGCGATGCTGCCGCAGGCGCCGTCAGCGTGACCACCACCACCGAAGCGGCCGGTACTCCGGATCAGCGCGTCAGCGAAACGCGCGTGGCCATGGACAGCAATCGGCTGGTGCAGCAGACCGTCGGTAACCGTGAGGTCCGCATCGCACGCAATGCGCGCCTCCAGCCAACCACCATCACCGTGCGCGACAGGGTGACCGGTGATACCCGCATCACCACGCAGACCTACTGTGAGGCCGAAGGGCCGGAGTGCCCGCTGGTGGGACTGCTGCGTAGCGTGGATGGCCCACGCAGTGATGTGGCGGATATCTCCACCTATGCCTACTACACCGCGGACGACGCGGGATGCGCGACCAATGGTGCCTGCAGTTATCGCAAGGGTGACCTGCGCAGTGTGACCAATGCGCTGGGCCAGACGGTCGAGACCTTGGCCTACGACGCACTCGGGCGGCCGTTGTCGGCGAAGGATGCCAATGGCGTGATCACCGCCTACACCTACCATGCCCGTGGCTGGCCGACCTCGGTCACCGTGCGCGGTGCCACCACAGCCGAGGACCGGGTGACCCAGATCAGCTACTGGCCGACCGGCCAGGTGCAGCAGGTCACCGAGCCGGACGGCAGCAGTGTCACCTATGTCTATGACGCCGCCCAGCGCTTGACCGATATTGCGGACAACAGCGGCAACACCATTCACTATGCGCTGGACAACGCCGGCAACCGCCTCAAGGAGGACACGCTGGACACTGGCGGCACCCTGCGCCGGACCCTGGCACGGACCTTCAACACGCTTGGCCAGCTGACCGCATTGAAGGACGCAGGCAATCACGCCACCGGCTTCGCCTACGATGCCAACGGCAACCCGCAGACGGTGACCGACGCACTGCAGCGCGTGACCAGCCAGCAGTACGACCCGCTCAACCGCCTGGCGCAAATCCTGCAGGATGTTGGTGGCGTCGCGGCGGAGATCCGCAGCCAGTACGACGCGCTGGACCAGGTCACCCAGGTCACCGACCCGAAGGGCCTGCATACGACCTATGCCTACAACGGGTTCGGTGACCTGACCGGGCAGGTCAGCCCGGACAGTGGCGCCAGCAGCTTCACCGTGGACGCCGCCGGCAACCGCAAGACGGCCACCGATGCACGCGGCGTCACCGCCACCTATCACTACGATGGGCTCAACCGCCTGATCGGCATCGCCTATCCGAACCCCAATCTGGACGTGGGCTACAGCTATGACGTGGCGCCTGCCGCCTGTGCCGCCGACGAGCGCTTCGCCAAGGGACGGCTTGGGCAGGTGCTGCATGCCAATGGCAGCACCCAGTACTGCCACGACCGCTTCGGCCAGGTCACCCGTAAAGTGCAGACGATCAATGGTGTCGCCAGCACGCTGCGCTACGCCTACAGCAAGTCGGGTCGCCTGACTGCGTTGACCTACCCCGACGGCAGCGTGGCCGACTACGTGCGTGATGCCCAGGGCCGCATCAGTCAGATCGGCCTGACCCGCCCCGGCCAGGCGCGCCAGATCGTGGTGAACAACGTGACCTACGCGGCCTTCGGCCCGGCCACCGGCTGGACCTACGGCAACGGCCGCCAGCTGCAGCGTCCGTTGGACCTCGACTACCGCCCGCAGGCGGTGCATGACCCAGCCGCAGGCGGCCTGTCGCTGGGCTACGGCTATGACCCGGTCGGTTCGGTCACCGAGCTGAAGAACGGCGCAGGCTCGACGGTGCTGGCCCAGTACGCCTACGACACGCTGGGTCGCCTGACCCAGACCCAGGACGGTACGACCGGCACGCCGATCGAAACCTATGCCTATGACGCCACCGGCAATCGCACCGCGCTGACCACCTCGGCAGGCACGGCCAGCTACACCTATCCCGCAACCAGCCACCGGCTGACCGCCGTGGACGGCGAAGCGCGCGAC